>CAVZJH010000035.1:0-5041 GCA_963775535.1 uncultured bacterium
TATGATGTTTTGCACCTCGATCTGGGGTGGGAGGCCGGCTACCCGCTCAAGGCGGACGCGGAGAAGTTCCCGAAGGGAGATCTCCGAGATAGCCCGGCTGGCGAAGGACACCGCCGGGCTGGATATGGCGTTCTGGGTAAATCCGTTCAGCGCGAGCTACTGGAAATCCAGGATCGAAGAAGAACATCCGGAATACCTTGTTCCGAATAAAGTCTCGGGCAGGTCCGGCGCAAGCGCGATCTGCGTTATGACTGACTATTTCAACCATGTGAAAAAGCGATTCTCCGAACTCGTTACTGAGAGCAACGCCCGGATTATTTTCTGGGACGGCGCGGACTGGAATATTCCTGCATGCACGGCCAGAAATCACGATCACGTCGATCAAGGCGAACTGGAAGTAAACGCTTGGAAACGCCTTGCTGAGCTGTGCGAAGACGCGCACGAAGCGCGCGAAGACCTCATCGTGGTAAACTTCAGCCTGCCTTTCAACAATCACCGGCTGTGCGCAGTGGACTGCGAACAAGTATCGGACACCTACTCATTCCCGACGGTCCAGTCGGAACTCGTTCAACGGCAGCAGATATACCAGATGGCATTTGAGCATCCTTACAAGGCCATCTGGGGCAGTTGGTACGGGGTCAACTGGCACTGCGCAGGCAGTGACAACCTTACCAAGCGTCCTTTCAAAGAACTGATTCACGCGGAAATGAGCATGATCGGCAACGGACTGGCACAGGCCGGAGGCAGTCTTGACCTGAAGCAGGCGAAACCCGAGTTCATCGACTTTTTGAAAAGGCTGTTCGCGTTCAGGAAGCGCTTCGAGAATTACTTTGGAGTATACCAGCACGTGCTCGGATTCCCTGACGGCAAGCACCCGGACGGCTCAGGGCACATTCTCGACGGCTCCGGGTTTATAGTACTGATCAATCCGACCCAAAACGAGCAGACAGTGAAGCTGCCGCTTCGATGAGCCCGGGCTCGAATTGTCGGAAACCCAAATGCATGTGCTCACGGATTGGACCAACCTCGATTATACGATCCCTATCGGCTCTTGCAAGACCAAGGATGCTCCGGAAATCGATTTGCTGCCGCTGGATGTCAGGTACATCGGAGTGAATATCGCTTAGGAACTCCTACCCGGTCGAGGGAGAGCCCGGAGGCTTAACCCTCAACTGGGAGACAACTAGAACCTGTAACCGAGCGCCAGTGCAAGATTATTGGTATCGGTCGCCTTGGCATCCGGTGGAGTCCGATAACTGAGTTCCACATACCATGTTTTTGCGAAGTTGATGCCGCCAAGCGCGATTCCGTCGAGACCAGCGTCTTTATCGCTCGTTGCGTTGATGCTGTCCGTGATAACCGAAACAGCCAAACCGACGCCGTAGAAGAATCCGTCGCGACCCGGTGCTGCCCCCGGGCCAGTTCGCCACTTCACGCCGAACGAATAGTAGTTCATCGAGTTGCCAAAGCCACCGTTATCGTGTGAGAAACGCCGATAACTGACCATGCCCGACAGATCCCCGACCCAAAGGTTGCCAAAGCTGCGTTCCACTTCTAATCCGTAGCCACTGCCCAGCACATCACGGGTATTGCCGTTCACCCAGTAGTTCAACAGCGCACTGGCTCTCCACTGTGCGGACGACGCGTCACCAGTACCGCAAACATTGCTGGAACTTGCAGCGCCCGCCGCGCCTTCAGGCGCGACAAATGTCGCGACTGTCAATACTATTAATAAACTGAGTAGTGTTCTCATTGCCTTCACCTCCGAGTAATACACCT
This sequence comes from uncultured bacterium, assembly GCA_963775535.1. Classification (GTDB taxonomy): domain Bacteria; phylum Armatimonadota; class UBA5829; order UBA5829; family UBA5829; genus CAVZJH01. The sequence goes on from CAVZJH010000035.1 coordinate 1,780, forward strand.
AGCTTTCACTTTATTTGCAGTCTTCCCCGATTCACGTGAGCGCAAGCGGGTTCGCGCGAGTTCTCGGACAAATCCTTGGGCGACCGACGGCGTGGACACTGCCACAGCTTCGGCGCCGACTATCGACTTTCATCTCTCATATTTGGTATGCTTTCTCTGACGATCTAAGGTCGATCGAACGCCGCTTCTTTCAAGCACGGATAACCGGGCTTGCGCCAATGACAGAGGTATAAGAACGTGTCATCAGACCATCCGAAAATCAATGTTCCGCCGAAGGGCAACCAGAAACTTGAGAGCCTTATCGAACTGGTTAACTCCAATGAGGAACTCCTGCAGTTGTGGAAATGCGCCAACATCAATGCCGTAGACCGTTCCGGCATGAGCGATCACGGTCCGGTCCACGTCCAGATAGTGGCAAACGCCGCTTACAAGATACTTCGACTCCTTGTTCGGGGCGGCATCAAACCCAGCGTGGTGACTAATCACGGGCTTGAAGTCGACGACGCGGGAGTGATTGTGGTCTGTGGAGCGCTGCTGCACGATATCGGGATGTCGGTCCAGAGAGAGAACCACGAGATCTACGGAGTCGCCCTTGCCTGGGACCTGCTGAAGTCCCTCCTGAGTCCACTCTACAAGAGCGCGGAAAGAACCGTGATGGCCTCGGAAATACTGCACTGCATTATTGCCCATCAAATGGAGGAGCTTTGTTTGACAATCGAAGCTGGGGCGGTCAAAGTAGGTGACGCCTTAGATCTGACGCAGGGCCGTTCACGCATTCCGTTCGAGGCGGGAAAAGTCAACATCCATTCTGTTTCCGCTCAGGCGATAGAGAGCGTCGATTTACTCGCAGGCAAGGAGAAACCCGTTCACGTGGACATTCACATGAACAACTACGCGGGCGTGTTCCAGGTCGACGAACTGCTGAGGCCAAAACTGCTTCACTCCAGCATTGCTCCATACGTTGAAATCCGGGCATCAATCGCCGGCGAGGCCGGAAGAGATTTGGGAGTAGTGTACAGCTTGTAGAAGCGAATCTTTTCTTGTGCCCCGAGGCGGGTTGACAACTGAAGAACTCTGTGGGATGGTCCAGAGTGAACACTACATTTTGATCCGCATCACGCGGAATCGATTAGACGAAGAGGTTAATGAATGAAGCTTCTCACAATTCTTGTCACGCTTGTCCTGCTTTCGATGACGGCATCTTTTGCGGCCCCTGCGAAGAATGCGAAGCCGGTAACCGGCCGCTGGGCTGTCATCAAGACCAACAAAGGAACAATCGAGTTCGCGCTCTATGAGAAGGACGCTCCTATCACCACTAAGAACTTCATCGACCTTGCGAATCGCAAATTTACGATGGCCTGAAGTTCCACCGCGTGGTGCCTGGCTTTGTTATCCAGGGCGGCGACCCCAACGGCGACGGAAGTGGCGGATCTGACAAGACCATCAAGCTAGAGGTCTCGCCAAAGCTCAAGCACGATGCCGCGGGAGTGGTCGCGATGGCACGAAGACAGGATCCGGACAGCGCTTCCTGCCAGTTCTACATCACCCTTGACGCTACTCCTGCGCTGGATATGAAATATGCGGTTTTCGGACGCGTGACACAGGGATTGGATGTTGTCAAGAAGATCGAGGTCGGCGACGTAATAAAGACTATCAGAATCATTCCCGCTCCCGACGGCAAGAAAGCGACCAGCAAGAAGAAGTAGTTCCCTCACAACAGCCTTAGTGAAATTGTGGTATTGTCTCAGCCCGCAGGCGTTTCGCCTGCGGGCTTTGTGCAAAGAAGGGAATCCACAGCCCACCGCAGCATTAAACCACAATCGATGGGGTGCTCGTCAGACTACACCCATCAATGCGAAAAATTGTGAAGTCCTGATTGAAGCTGGGCGGCTCAAGAGGGTCTAAGTATCATGTAAGGAATCGCAGATGAAACCAAATGCCGCGATGATAAGACGACAGCCGTAGTCGGCAGGAGATCTTCGGACACGATTACCGGAGAAAACACGGACGCCACACTGGTGGCCATGAGCCGGAATGGTAACACAGATGCGTTCGGCGACCTCGTGCGCCGGTATCAATGCCGCGTCTATGGCGTCGTCTCTCGAATGATAAGCGACCGGGACGAGGTGGACGATATCGTTCAGGATGTGTTCGTACCTGGCATACAAGTCCAGTGCCATCGTTCAGAGGTGATTCGTCATTCTCCACCTGGGTCTGCAGGATAGCCGTGAATGTGACGATCAAGGCCATGAAAAAGAGAAAAACCAGGCACGCTGCATCGATTGATGACCCCGCCGCAGGATTGAGCGAGGTGCTGGTGTCATCGGACGCCGACAGGCCGGATATCCGCCTGGAAAACCGCGCGAAGAGTGCGGCCCTGCGCGAAGCGATAGAGACTCTGCCTGAATACCACCGGGCGGTCGTTGTGCTCCATTACCTCCGGAATTGCACCTGCGAGGAGATTGCCGAGATAATGCAATGTTCTGTCGGCACGGTATGGTCGAGGCTGCATTATGCCTGCAAGAAGCTGCAGGGGCGGCTCGGTTGGCTTGCCGGTGAGGGTAAGTGCTGATGATGTGCTTCAGATACACAAAACTGCTGGTTCCATACTCCGAGGGCGGACTCGACGCCCGGATGCGCGCGCGGGTGAAACGACATCTTGAGGTGTGCAAGAACTGCGCCGCCGACCTGCGCGCAATTCAGTCCGTCGGGCAGGCGCTCACACGCTCGGATAACTTCGCGACAGAACCGGCGCCGGATCTCTGGGCAAAAGTAAACGCTCGCATAACCAGCCGGCCTGTCAGACGACATCCTACCGCGCGAAGCTGGGCTTTGCGAATCGCTTCGGCTGCCGCAGCGGCCGTTTTGATGGCGGTAGTCGCAAGCAGCATAATGCGGCCTCATCTGCCCGCAAAATCGCAGATGGCATTAGTAAGGCACGTCATACCCCGCCGGACCGGGAGGTCTCCCGACTACATTACCTGTCGCACTACCGGAGCCGGGGCGACCCCTGCACAAGCGCGTTGGGCCGACGCTCAGGGCACGACCGGCCCCGCGGACAACAGGAGCTGTGGTTGCAAAACCCGCTGTCAGGAAGGTTCGGCCGCCGGTAGTGGTCGCCATGGCGTCGCCCGCCACTCAAGACCGCATAGCGGCCCTGCGCCCCGGGACAACTGCTCCGCCCCAAACCACAGTTGACGAGCGTCTTATCTCGAACTCCCCTGCGCCCTCTTCATCTCCGAGCAACGGCATTCTGGGATTT
>CAVZJH010000036.1:0-23742 GCA_963775535.1 uncultured bacterium
GATGCGCCGATCACACCAACTCTTATCATTTCTGATCCCCTTGGAAATTGTCCCTGGCAAGATTATACCAGCGCGCGGAAGGGGTTGGCAAACGAACCATTGTTTGATCCGTGTGTCGGATTTACGGCCATTTAGGGGGTTTGGGGGCAAAGCCCGTGAGCCCGCCAATTGCTGAGCTTGACGTAGGTATGCAGGCACGCTGAACATGCAACCATTACCCATTAAAAAAGGCAGTACGCGTTGGATGAGATATCGATTAGTTATAGCGCTGGCCGCCGGCGTTGTCCTCGCGGGCTGTGGCAAGGCCCAGCAGAGCACGGTGACCAAGGTGCAGAACCCACCGGAAAAACCGGCTCCGCGGCCACCATCGCCGGGACGGGGTTCCGGGGCCGGGACTGACACCCGGCCCGGCTCCAAGCAAAGCGGCTGCAGCCGTCGTGGGCAAGTGGGTGAGACTGCCCTCGGGCCTGGAATACAAGGAAACAAAGATCGGAACAGGCCGCGAGGCAAAGGCTTCCGCAACTAGTGACCGTCCAATATAAAGGCTGGCTCGATAACGGCACCGTTTTCGACAGCTCACGCAAGCCTGGTAGAGAGCCATTGACATTCACCATAGGCGCCGGCCAGGTGATAAAGGGTTGGGACGAAGTGCTACCGGAATGAAAGCAGGTGGGGTGCGCAAGCTAAAGATTCCGCCGGATCTCGGATATGGGGACGAGGAAATGGGCACGATTCCCGCGAACTCCAGGCTTCATTTCGAGGTGGAGCTCCTTAAGATAAACTAATACAACACAGGGACCCATAAAAAAAGGGAGAGGCTGCTCCACCTCTCCCTGCCATCCGACAAATCGGAGCGCCCTTTCAGGCTGCCCTTCGTGAGCCTTTCACAGACTTCTGCTGCTGTTCCTCGTCCTTCTTGCTCTTGACGGCCGACAGACGGGATATTGCGGAAACAAAAGCTGCGCGATCCGTAAAACGGGGCATCGACCACGAACAGGCTGTGCAAGGACTATTCGCCATCTTACGTTCACTCCCCGGTAGGCGGGACCGGTATTGCTACTGGTATGACGCCTGGAAACACTCATCTGTTCCACCTGCGGAGTATGTTTTCGGAACATTCCAACAAGCTCTGCGGAACGGGTCCGGGCAAAGCACTTTTAACCTGCCTGAAAAAGAGCTATCATTATATCGATGAACGACATTCCCGCCAACAACTCCTGCGAGCGCACCGAGAGGTGGTTCCTGCTTGTCCTGGCCTGCATCGGCACATTCATGGGCACCTTGGACATCAGCATTGTAACAGTCGCCATGCCAGACTCTCGCGTCAGTCTTCAGGACAACCGTCACCACCACCCAATGGTTCGTTCTCGCATATACCTTTGTCATCACGATACTCCTGTTGACCTTCGGCAAGGTCGGAGACATCATTGGCCGCAAGCGGCTCTACATATATGGAATAGCGCTGTTTGTGCTTGGATCGCTCGCGTGCGGGTTCTCGGTATCCAGCCTTACGCTGATCCTGGCGAGGATGGTGCAGGGCGTCGGATCAGCGATGACGATGTCAGCCGGGCCTGCTCTTATAACCCAGGCTTTCCCTCCGAGGGAGCGAGGCAAAGCCCTCTGGCCTTATCGGCTCCTCGGTTGCGCTTGGTCTGATCACCGGGCCGATGCTCGGCGGCTCATCACCGAGTACTTCAGTTGGCGATGGATGTTCTTCGTCAATGTGCCTGCGGGAGTGATTCTTCTCTACCTCTTCGGCACGCGTGTCCATGGCTTCGACAACCGTCAAAAGAGAAAGCTCGATACTTTAGGAGCAACACTGACGACTCTCATGCTCACTGCGCTGCTGATGGGCCTCACATTCGGAAACGATTTCGGCTGGACCTCGCTGCGCACAGTTCTGCTGTTCGCCGCTGCCGTTGTTTTCGGCGCCACGTTCGTCGCGGTCGAAAAACGGACCGCGGAACCCATGCCGGATCTAAGGCTGTTCCAAAACAGGGAGTTCAGCATCGGCGCTGCGGCGGGCTGGGCAAGTTATGCGGGGTCGATGCCCATCTCGGTTTTCATGCCGTTCTACCTCCAGAACCTGTTGAGCTTCAGTCCCGAAAAAGTTGGCGTCGTGCTTGCCTCGGGACCACTGACTCTCGCCTTCGTTGCTCCAATTGCCGGAGCCCTTTCGGACAGGATCGGCTCGCGCGTCCTTACCTCCGCCGGGCTCCTGATCGCGTCCATCGGAATTCTTTCGATGCGGAGCCTTACCCCGGACTCCGGCGCGTTGGATGTTGCGTGGAGACTGGTGCTGACCAGCTTCGGCACGGGAATGTTCGTATCTCCGAATTCGAGCTCCGTTATGGGCTCGGTCAAGCACGAGGACCTGGGGATCGCATCGGGCACAATCGGCCTGGTAAGAAACCTTGGAATGGTCTGCGGGATCGCTTTCGCCGGCGCGGTTATAACCACCGTCGAGAAGCGAACCCTCCCGGCGGGCATGGAAGCGTCCAGCTTGCATCTGCAGCATCTGGCGTTCTTTGCAGGGCTAAAGTCCGCGTTTTTCGTCTCCGCGGCAATAGCCCTGATCGGTTCAGCTACGTCGGCAATGCGAGTTCGACCTGCAAATAAGCAGGGGCATTGATTTTCTTTCCTGAGTGGCGATTCTGAAATCGCCACCCAGTTTGAGAACGGTCAAAACCCCTTTGCACACTCCATATAGTCACGCTCCATCGCCGCCAGCTCTTCGTCGGGCGCTTCGACGGGAGCGGGGGAGATAAGAGGGTGGCACAACGCCATCTCCGAAAGCAGCTTGAGCCGATGAGAAATAGCCCCGTCCACTTCGGCCCCATCGTAAGAAGCGCCGTATCCCAGCATCGCCGCGCCCAGTAAAGACGCGTCAGAAAACGCAGTCGCCACGGTTTCTTTGCCCGTAAAGACTTGCGTAACCCAGTTCCACAGCCGGTTGCGCGCGGGTCCGCCTGCAAGGAGCAGACGAGCTGGTTTGGCCCCGCAGCGGGACTCCATCTGCAGCAGGCACCCGTGCAGTGCTCTCGACATTCCTTCCAACGCTGCAAGCGCGACATCGCCAATTCCATGCGATTCGACCAAACCCTCGATTGTGCCTGTCGCCCCGGGGTCCCAGTCCGGAGCGCGCTCTCCACCGAGCGCAGTCCTGAACATCAGCGGACGGCGCTCAAGCGACCCTGCCCGTGCCCGCAGTCTGCGCTTTAATGCCTCCGTCGCGAGTCTCTCAAGCTCGACGTCCGCGTTCGCGTCAAGGGTATCAAAACGCAGGCGGCGCACCCAGTCCCACACCCTGCCGCTTCGCAGCATTGGAGCTACAGCGCACCATGGGACATCGCTCGGGGAAATGATTGTCGGCATTGGATAGTGCAGCACGGTCTCCCGGGAAGTGGGTCGAGGCCTGGGCGTGTCCACGCTGATCATCGGCGAATCGCTCGACCCGCGGATGTTCAGCACGGTATCGCTGCCCGAAAAAAGCGCGAGCGCGCCGAGTGGAGAGTCACCCGCGCCGATTGTAACAAATCTCAACTTCGGCAGTCCGAGCAGCATTCGCACACCCTCCAGCGCTGCTTCGGGAATCACGTTCCTCCACGAGGGCTCCACGCGGGCAGGAGTCCTCTCAGCCGGTCCGCGTCAAGCTCAGGAAGAATCACGTTCATCAGATGCCGAACACCGAACGGCGCCCGCTCAAAGGTCCGTGCCCCGTACAGCCCGCCGATTATCGCCTGGGTAAAGTCGGTGAACAGATCATCCGGGCAAAATTACCCCCGCTGGAGCGCAGCAGCGCGTGTGCAAAAGCAGTATTTCCGGGAACTACCGCAGCCACGTTGTTCAAGTCCAGCCCGCACGTCCTTACAAGGTGCGCGAGCCCGATAGCCGTGTTCCCGGGTCCCATCCGGTTCAGCGTGTCCGACTCCGCGAGGGCCAAAGCTTCTTCGCAGCCGCCTTCACCTGTTCCTAAATCGTCCGTGTTGTCATACAGACGACGAAAAGAGGATCGATCGAGCGATCTCGTAAAATGGGAAACGTGCCGGGGAATGTAGTGCTGACGCCCATGGCCTGGACAAGCCCGGTCTCGCGGGTCTGTTTCCTGAGGTCGTCCACACAGTCCCTGACGAGCCGAACCCAGGTCTCGGGTGACTTGCGGTCTATATCATCGCTGCACGGCCTCGACGCCATCCACTCGCTCGATATCACGAGCTCCGAAGCCGCGCCACGGCGCTCCCTGACCCCGATCAAAATCGCGGAGATTGTCTGGGTAGAAATGTCTATCCCGATTATGTGCCTGGTGCCGTTCATTTTGGCTCCGCCGCCGAGGGCTTGCCCCTGAAGTCACTGCGTCTTTCTCGCCACCAGGATCATCCGCCGGGACTCGGGCGTGAACGGGGAAGTATCCGGGCCGCCGTAGACTGATTTAACCTCAAAACCGGCATGCCCGAGCATGGCGCTGATCTCGAAGTATGTGTAGATTCTCAGTGACAGGCTCATTTCGGTCCTGCGTCCGTCCGCGAGGATGGTGACCTGCCGCTCGTAATTGCGGCCCGTATCAGCATCGAACTGGCTTGCGAAGAGGATGAAATCGCCCCGGTCGTTTTCTTTCCAGAATCGCTCGGTGAAGTGTTCAAGGAACTGGTCGCGGTTGATGAGGTCGATAAAGAACCTTCCGCCCGGCTTCAGCGCGCGGGCGACGGCGTAGAGCACCCGCTGGTCTTCCTCGTCCGATTCCAGGTAGCCGAACGAAGTAAACACGTTGATCACCGCGTCGAACTCGGCATTGAACGCGATCCCGCGCATATCTACCCGCATGAGCTGCGGCTCAATGCCTTCCCTGGCAGCCGCCTCCCTGCACTTATCCAGCATATACTCCGAGTAGTCGACGCCGACCACATCGAAGCCGCGGCGCACTAGGTCGATCAGATGCCGCCCCTGGCCGCAGCACAAATCCAATACCCGTGCTCCGGGGTGAAGCGCCATCGCCTGGACAATGAAATCCACTTGTTTTCGGCTGGCATCGGTCTCGTCGTACCAGCCTATTCGCGCCGCATCTTCCATGGCAAAAAAGTCCTCGACCATGCCATTCGTGGTTGCTCCAAATGCTCAGGGGCGACTACTAGTACGTTACGATCGTGCAGACGTCGTAACCCTGCAGCATCTGGCGGCCGCTCAGGAACGTCAGCTCAATCAAAAAACTCAATCCCGCAACCTTGCCGCCCAGTTCCTCGACCAACTGAATTGCCGCTTTCGCGGTGCCGCCGGTTGCCAGCAGATCGTCAACTACCGCCACGCGCATTCCAGGTTCGATAGCGTCGCGGTGGATCTCTACGGCATTGGTCCCGTACTTGAGTGAATATTCCGCCTTGATCGTTTCCGCGGGCAGCTTCCCTATCTTTCGCACCGGAACGAATCCCACACCCAGTTCCAGGGCAATGGGCGCGCCGAACATTGAACCCGCGGCTCTCTATGCCGACAATGACATCCGGCTTCATGCCGCGCACGCACTCCGCCATCGCACACACCACCTCGTGGAACGCCGACGGGTTCTGCAAAATGGGCGTTATGTCGCGGAACATAACTCCATCCGAGGGGAAATCAGGTATATCGCGGATCAGTTCTTTAACGGTCTCTTCCTTTAGCATGAGTCACGACCTCCAGCAGAATATGCTCAGGGGCTTCGCCCCCGAACCCCTACCGGAGACCGCCGTCTCCGGACTCTGCTGGGGCCGCAGGCCCCAGACCCCTGTCTCGCTTCGCGAGTCGGAAGGTCCAGGAGACTCAGTTTCCTGGCGGGATCCAAGGGTGAAACCCTCGAAACTATCTCAGAGCCTGCTTATACGGCGCGCGGGCAATCCCCTTCTCCGTAATAATCGCCGTGACCAGGTCCGCGGGCGTAACATCGAAGCTCGGGTTTACGACTTCGACCCCTACCGGGCAGATGCGCTTGCCGCCGATGTGGGTCACTTCTTCGTGAGAACGCTCCTCGATGGGAATATCGTCACCGGATGCGAGCGAGAAATCTATAGTGGAGGTGGGAGCGGCAACATAAAACGGAATGCGGTGGTGGTGCGCGAGGACGGCTACGCCGTAAGTGCCTATCTTGTTGGCAACGTCGCCGTTTGCCGCAATGCGGTCCGCGCCGACCACTACGCAGTCGATCACCCCCTTGCGCATGAACGATCCCGCCATGTTGTCGGAGATGACAGTGACCGGTATATGGTCTCGAACAAGCTCGAAACACGTGAGCTTCATTCCCTGCAGCCGGGGACGGGTCTCGTCCGCGTACACGTGGATCTTCTTGCCTGCCTCGATCGCCCCACGAATGACCCCGAGTGCCGTACCGTAAGAGACACACGCGAGCGCGCCCGCGTTGCAGTGGGTCAGGACAATTCCCTGATCCGGCAATAGCTGGGCTCCGTGTTTCCCGATCAGCCGGTTAGACTTCCTCATCTTCATCGAGCATAGAAGAGGCTAGTTCACTGAGCGCGTTTTTTATTTCACCCGCGCTCAAGCCCGATTCCATGCCCGTGCGCGCGGCATCCATCATCCGGTCGATTCCCCAAAACAGGTTAACCGCCGTGGGCCGGGTGCCCCTCAGCATCCGCGAGGCGCGTCCGAGCGCGTCAAGAAGCGTCCCGGGGTCCTGAGCCGAACAACTCCCGGCGGCAAGCGCGACCCCCAGCGCAGCCGTTACACCGATAGCCGGGGCTCCGCGGACCTTCATCGTGGTGATTGCGTCCGCAACCGCCTCGCAGGTCTCAAGCTCCAAAACCACCAACTCGTCCGGGATAAGAGTCTGGTCGATCATCAGCACTTTGTTGTTTCGGTAGTCTACCGTTCGCTGCATACATCACCTTATGAATCTAACCGGGCAGAGTTTCCGAGCGTTAACCGCGTCAAACTCGTCACCGGATGTAACAATCTCTCCCTCGCGGCCAAAGCCGTTGCCGTGAGCAGACTTCTTCAGCCAAACGCCGAGCTCGGGTCTGGCGGCCTCAAGTTCGTGCAGACCGGCACAGCCGAGGAACCGGCCCGTCTCCCTGTCGAGGATCACCATCGTTAAGTGGCTTTGTTCTTGGAGATTCGCGAGGCTCCGGATACGAACGCTTTGGTTTCACTGATTTCTTTGGCCGGCCGAGGATACATAAACCTGGTGACCTCATAGGTGAACTCCGCGAAGATGTCCTCCACGTAGTCCATTGAAATGGGAACCAGGCGGAGCCGCTGTGTCTCGGATCTGAACTCCAGTGAGGTCCACGAATCACCCCATCCTCGCGTGCTCCAAGCATGCGAACAGAAGCAGTCGCGGGTCCCGGGCATTCGCTTGACCATCTCGAGGATCATACTCTTGACGCGCTCGTTGTTTGCGGCGAGTACCTTCACTACCTCGTCCGCCGTCACCGGCTCAGCGCCGCCATCCGCTACAACCCCAACGTCATAATCCGTGATCAAGGCAATGTTCACGTAGCAGATCTCCTGCTCCAGCGCGAGGATGTTCTCCGGATACTGGGTCATGTTCACCACATCCCAGCCCATCTTCGTGAACCACGAGCTTTCGGCGCGGCTCGAGAACCTTGGGCCCTGCACGCAGACCGTAGTCCCGCCATCGTGCATGGTAATTCCCTGCTCCCTGCCTATCTCCACCGCGAGCTTGCGGAGCTTTTCACAGTAGGTATCCGCCGAGGAAACATGTGTTGCAATCGGACCATCGTAGAAGGTATCCTCGCGGCCGCTGGTGCGATCGACGAACTGATCGCATACCACAAAATCGCCAGGCTTGATATGCGGTTGCAGGCTGCCGACGCAGTTGGGCCCGATGATGCGTGTAACCCCTAGCTGCTTCATAGCGCTGACATTCGCGCGATAGGGTATCTTGTGCGGAGGATACTGGTGACGCTTGCCGTGCCTGGGGAGGAAGGCTACCTTTCTGCCGGCGACGGTTCCAAGCGCGATCAGGTCGCTCGGCGCCCCGTAAGGGGTTTCGACCTTGACCTCCTCGACTCCATCCATCAATGAGTAGAACCCGGAGCCGCCAAAGACTCCTATTTCAGCGCTGTAGGGGCTAATGTGTCTTCTCCTCCGGCATCTGCGATTGTGTCTTAACTATCTTTTCGAGCGCCTGCAGAGCGGCAGCCTGCTCGGCCTGTTTCTTGCTCTTTCCTACCCCGCTGCCAAGCAACGCATCGTCGAGACGGGCCTCTATCCAGAACGTCTTATCGTGATCGGCGCCGGTTTCATTGGTGACTACATATTGCGGCGCCCTTTTATACAAACCCTGGGTATGTTCCTGGAGCAGCGTCTTGTAATCCCGGATGTGTTCCTTACGCTCGATATCGACGAGTATGGATTCCAGCGCCCGGAGTATGAACTGCCGTGCCGCCTCAAGCCCGCAGTCCAGATATATCACCGCGACCAGGGCCTCAAACGAATCAGCCAGTATCGAAAGCCGCTTCCTTCCGCCGCTCGCTTCCTCGCCCGCGCTCATCAAAATCATCTCGGGCATCCCGAGGTCTTTCGCGCTTTCGGCCAGTACAGGCTCGCTCACCGCGACAGCCTTTGCCTTTGCCATATCACCCTCGGCCCTGTCCGGAAATCTGGTGTGGAGGTATTCCGCGACGACAAGTCCCAGCACCGAATCACCCAAGAACTCCAGGCGTTCGTTGGACTGTGCCTGGGCCGATTCTCCCAGGTAGGACTTGTGCGTGAGGGATTGCTGCAGGAGCGTGTAGTCGTGTATGTCCACCTGCAGCGTGCGAGCTATCTGTTGAAGAGTCTTTTGGTCAAGGTTCATAGGGTCAAAAAGTCTCAGAGCTACGGGGATTTGCCAATATCAATTCGCCACTTCCACTTGCGCGGACCTGTAACCTCCAACTTGCCCGATTCTATGTATCTGCGCATCCGCGCTCTGTCCTGTTCGGCGAGAAGCTTCTCTTTTTCAGGGTCGCGGAAACGCCTGCCTGCTGCCCGGCCCTGAAAGGTGTTTTCCACCGCCAGCAGCGCGCGCACACGTTCGCTCCTGCACTCCTTGAGCTTCTCGTAGCTAATCTTTCTCATCGTTGGAGCCCGCCAGGCTTTCGCGAATATCAGCCAGCGCTTGGTCGACTTTCTCTTCATGCGCTCGGCGCCTGAGGTAATCCCAGTCCAGATCCGCATCCTGGGCAGAAAGCAGCCTCGCGGCCCATCTTCCGTCTTCGCTGGAACCCCAGTGAACAAAGGCATTCAACCGGTCGATGACAAGATCTTCTACCCCTATCACATACACCACCATTCCCCCGACGTCTATCTCGACCACTCGGTTCGGATCTCCGGCAAGCGGGCCGGTCGGCGTCTCCAGAACGATCTCTATGTCATCTCTAACCCAAAAGCGGCCGGACTTGTCAAAGCCCAAGTCGCGCATGGCCTCAGCCATCGCCGTCGATGAATTCACTATTACGTCCAAGTCACTGGTCGCATAGCCCCCGACCGTGTACAACTCCACGGCCGCGCCGCCGACCAAGACAGGCCTTACCCCTTTCGGTGACAGGTATTCGGTGATAATCGCGAGCACCTGCAGCCGCCGATCAAGTATGTCTTCGATCTCGCGAGCTTTCCCCAGGCGTTCCTTGAGTTCTTCGGTGCTCCGCATCTCACACCTTGCCTTCTGACATTCCCGAATCTTCAGCAGCCCAGCTTCGCGACGGCTTCCGCCAGCCTGTCCATACCCTTTTCGATGCATTCCATCGAGGTCGCATACGAAAGACGCACGTAATTATCCGCCCCGAAGTCGTTGCCTGGAACAAGAGCAACGCCCACCGTATCCAACGCATAAGCCGCAAAATCGTCGGACCCGGCTATCGGCTTGCCGTTATAAGTCCGCCCGTAGAGAGCGGACACGTTCGGAAAAACATAGAACGCGCCGCCGGGCATCGCGCAGGTGATCCCCTCTATGCCGTTCAGGCGACCCACAATGTATTTTCGGCGCCCGTCGAACTCCGCGACCATCCTCTCGACCACATCCTGCGGTCCGTGTAAAGCCGCCACCGCAGCGGGCTGAGTGAACGATACCAAATTCGAGGCGCTGTGGCTCTGGATGGCTTCCATCGCGTCCACGATGTCCTTTTCGGCAGCCGCGTAGCCCAGCCGCCAACCGGTCATGGAAAACGCCTTCGAGAAACCGTTCACGGTAATGGTCAGCTTCTTTATCTCGGGACCGAGCGACGCGATGCTCACGTGCTCGCGGCCATCGTAGATCACTTTCTCGTAAATCTCGTCCGAAAGCACGTAAAAGCCCTTTTCCACGGCCAGTTCGGCAATCTGCTCCATCTGCTTTCTGTCGTAAACTCCTCCCGTGGGGTTCGATGGGCTGTTCAGGATCAGCATCCGGGTCCTGGGCGTCACTGCGGCGCGTAGAACATCTATCGGCACGGTAAAGTTGGTGGAATCGTCCGCAACCGGATATACGGCTTTCCCCTCGGCCATCTTGACTATCTCGGGATAGCTGACCCAGTAAGGGGCGGGGATGATCACCTCTTCGCCGGGGTTCACGGTCGCAAGCACGGCATTATAGATCGAGTGCTTTGCCCCAAGCGACACTATGACCTGCGATGGCACATACTCAAGGCCGTTCTCACGTTTGAGCTTCTCGCAAATCGCTTTCTTCAGATCGGGAGTGCCGGAGGTCGGAGTATACTTGGTGAACCCCGACTCCAAAGATTTGATCGCTGCGTCCTTGATATGCTGGGGCGTATCAAAATCCGGCTCACCCGCGCCGAAGTTGATGACATCTACCCCATCCGCCTGCATTTGCTTCGCCTTTGCGTTTATGGCCAGCGTAGCCGACGGACTGATTCTCTGAGATCTTTGTGATATTGCCGCCATTGTCACTCCGTGAACTGGATGGTGAGATAGCCGAACCTCTGGGATCAGGCAGACTATCGAGAGATCACTGAAATTTCTTGAATATTAGCGTTGCGTTCTGACCGCCGAAACCGAAGGAGTTGTTCATTGCGTAATCGACCCTGGCCTCGCGCGCCTCGTTCGGCACATAGTCCAGATCACACTCCTCGTCGGCTTCAAACAGGTTTCTGGTGGGCGGAAGAACGCCCTCGTTCATCGCCTTGATGCAGGCTATGCTCTCCACAGCTCCGGCCGCGCCCAGAAGGTGGCCGGTCATAGACTTGGTCGAGCTCACAGCGACCTTATAGGCGTGGCTGCCCAGCGCCTTCTTTATTGCCTTGGTCTCTTCCACGTCGCCAAGCGGAGTCGACGTTCCGTGCGCATTGATGTAATCGATGCACGAAGGATCTATCTTCGCGCTGTTGAGCGCTCCCGTCATGCTCCGCGAGGCGCCCTGGTTATTAGTGGCGACCATGTCATAGGCGTCAGCCGATAGGCCATAGCCTATCAACTCCGCATAGATTTTCGCTGAACGCGCTTTTGCCTGTTCCAACTCTTCCAACAGCAGCACTCCGGCGCCTTCGCCCATCACGAAACCGTCTCTGCCCTTGTCGAAAGGCCGGCTCGCGTGCTCCGGGTCGTCGTTGCGCGTGGACATCGCCTTCATCGTGCAGAAGCCCGCGCACGACAACGGTCTGATGGCTGCTTCCGCGCCGCCGGCGAACATGGCATCCGCATCGCCGCGCTTAATCATGTGCCACGCCTCGCCCAACGAATGGCTGGCGGTCGCGCACGCGGTAACCACAGCCATATTCGGCCCCTTGGATTCGGTCAATATCGCTATTACACCGCTGGCCATATTTGCAATGAGCATAGGCACAAAGAACGGGCTGACTCTCTTGGGACCGGAGGTCAGCAGGTTCAGGTCCTGACTTTCCCACGTTTCGACCCCGCCAATACCCGAACCGACCAGCACCCCTGTTCGCAGTCCTGTTTCCTCGTCGATCTCCAGCCCGCTGTCCCTGTAAGCCATCATTGCGGCGGCGACAGCAAACTGGGTGAAAGTGTCGAGCCTGCGCACCATTTTGGGATCGATGTGCTCATTGGGATCGAAGCCCTGGACTTCAGCAGCGATCTTCGTGCTGTGCCGCGAGGCATCGAAATTGGTTATCGGCCCGATTCCGTTCCGGCACGCCTTGATCGACTCCCAAAACTCCTCTATGGTGTTTCCCAGTGGAGTAATGGCCCCAAGGCCTGTAATGACAACTCGTCGTTCTTGCATTAACTCCTCAAAAGGGTTGGAGGTTCAAAAGCTCCACTGAAGGCGACCGCTCTTGAACCTCTGAAATTCTCGACCGCTAAGGTCGGTAAAATGCTGCTTGCTGCCGAGATACCGCCTCGATCATTCAGCCATTTTCTGATCGATATAATCCACCGCCTGTTTCACGGTCTGGATTTTCTCAGCATCCTCGTCCGGGATCTGAATCTCGAACTCGTCCTCGAACCCGATTACCAGATCAACGACATCCAGGGAATCAGCACCCAGATCGTCTATAAAAGACGCAGTGTCTGTAACCTGATCATCGCTGACTTTCAACCTATCAACCACAACTTTTTTAACTCTGTCCAGAGTAGTAGACAACGCTCCACCTCCTTCGAAAATAGCCGAATGCTGTTTTCATCCCTTCGCGGTGAAACCGACAGCGTTCTTCCGCAGGAAGAATGCGAGAGGGTTTATCCGAGATTCCTTCGAAAATAGCGCCCTTTGCTATTTTAATCCATTTGTACTGAACATGACCGCGCTGCACAGCAGTCGCGAGAGTGTTCCGGCGCATTACGGTTCAGGAAACCAGTTTAATATCTGCCGGCGCCGACTATTCGGCATTCTTTTCGTCGATATACTGGACCGCCTCACTGACCGTCTTCATCTTTTCTACGTCGTCATCCGGAATCTGAATGCCGAACTCATCCTCCAGGCCCATCACCAGGTCCACTACACCAAGAGAATCCGCGCCCAGATCGTCCTGAAAGGATGCACTCTCGGTAACCTGATCCGCACTCACATTAAGCCTGTCGGCCACGACGCTCTTCACTCTATCCAATGTCGTCGACAACTTTCTACCTCCTCTGAAAATGCCGCAGGCATTTTCATCCCTTCGCGGTGAAACCGACAGCGTTCTTCCGCAGGAAGAATGCGAGAGGTTTCATCCGAGATTCCTTCGAACTCACATAACCATCCCGCCGTCTACGGCGATCACTTGTCCGGTAACATAGCTCGACGCTTCCGAGCACAGGAAAAGCACTACTTCAGCAACATCATCCGCCGTTCCCAAACGCCTGAGCGGAATATTGTCCGCAATACTCGCCTTTGCGTCCTCCGGCATCTCTTCCGTCATAACGGTCTGGATAAAGCCGGGGGCGACCGCGTTAACATTGACTCCGCGAGAGCCGAGTTCCTTCGCGGTCGTCTTGGTCAGGGCGATGACTCCACCCTTGGACGCGGAATAATTCGCCTGGCCCGCGTTTCCAACTATGCCCATCACGCTTGCCATATTTACGATCTTGCCGCTGCGCGCACGCATCATCAACTTGGCTACAGCCCTGGTGCAGTTGAACACACCCTTGAGGTTTGTGTCCAGCACCATATCCCACTCCGCTTCGCTCATGCGAACCAGGAGATTGTCACGTGTGATGCCTGCGTTGTTGACCAATATATCGATCTTTGAGAACCTGTCAACGGTGGCCGCCACAATCTTGTCTACGTCTTCGAAGCTGGAAACGCTTCCACCAACTGCGAACGCCTCGCCGCCCATCTCTTCGACTTCCTTTGCCACTGCTTCAGCGGCCTCGATAATGAAATCGGCGATCGCTATTCTCGCGCCTTCCTTAGCCAGCCTCAAGGCGATGGACCTGCCTATCCCCTTGCCGGCTCGCCCCGCTCCGGTTATGAGCGCGACCTGTCCTTCCAGTAACAATACACTCCTCCGTAGATGTGTGGTGTGAGTAATGATTACGCACAGTAACGCTAATATCAAGAATCATCAAAGCTACAGCTATTCTATTGGCCGTGGCTGGTCCTGTCAAGACTGAGACTTCGGGAAAAATAAGCTTGAAAGGTTTCCTGCACATGCTCGCCGTCCGGTGGGTCCGCAGGCGGGAGAGTGAGGGTGACAACGCGGTGCTGTAGCAGACCGTAATTCGATACAGCCCTCCTTCGTCGAGCCACTCAGGACTATCGGGGCAAAGCCTGCAAGATTGAACCCACTCGGAATACAGCTTGTTTTCGGAGGAATCGTGCACAAAGCTTTCCGCTCCCGCGCTTATGAATGAAATGAGGAGTTTCTTCCGGGTGGTGATTTGCGAATCGCCATCGACAGAACCTTGAGAAGCGCGCTCGTCCCAGGGTGGGCGAAGGGGTAGGGGACAACGCAGCCCCAACCCCTTCCGCACATTTCATTCCAACCCGTATTATCATGATGAGATGGCATTTACCAAACGTGCCTTCGGTGCGACACGATTCGCGTGAAAACGACGGCATCAAATCCAGTCATTCCGAGCGAAGCCAAGGAATCTGCTTTGAATCAGACGTCTTAAAAAGCAGATTTCTCACTGCTTTCGAAATGACAATATAGGCAGGTCATTTTGAAACCGTTTGGCTGGTTTCACGCTCAAAATGAGCTATATTTCCCTAAGACCACAATAAAGCGGCCTTAATATATTGTGATCCCCAGATCCCCCAGCCAATAGCCATCGGAGGTAATCCCCCTCAGCCTGACCGCGCCGCGGCCGGCGGTAAAGCGCAGCTCCGCGCTATACCCCGGCTCGGAACGAACGCCGAATGAACCGTAGTCAGCCCTTAGACTCGGTATGTAACCCGCCGAAAGGGTCAGTCTTTTAGCCGGGCGAAGTGTCAAGCCGTATTCCAATCCCTGGGTAATCACCGTTCCCGCGGCAGCCTGAGAAGCGGCCACAAAGGTTTTCCCCTGGAGTTCGTTCTGAAGTGCCTGCAAGTTTTCGCTGTCGCCTTGCGCCTCGCTCCAGCGATAAGCCGTGTATGTTCCGAACCAGGGCCCGAAATCGACTTTCAGGCGGGCGTCGGCGCTTTTCGTCAACTGATCCAGACCAACGTTTTTCGCGTCATTGGTCTTAACATCGCCCACTCCCGAAAGCCCGCCGTCCAGTTCAAATCCCAGGCTTCGGGACAGCTTGATTGTTCGGTCGTAACCGACGCCAAGGGCTCCCATAGCCGACTGTCTGACCTGTGGCGTAATGGCACAACTTCAAATCCTGATCCACCGGTCCGCCTTTATATGGCGCCACGTGAGTTGGTGTTATGACGCTTGGCGCGGGATCAGTATTGATGGCGTTAACGTAGACAGTCTTCCCCGCCGTGAGGGCCAACGGATCCATCACAGTCATAATCCGGCCGGTCACTTCATAGGGACCATTACCCCTGCACATCTCGGAGACGCCCATTCCGGCAACGGAATCGCCATTGCCGGAGAGGATGACCATTACCGAACGTGGGTGGACAGGCACAGGGAAAGTCGCGGCTACCAGGTCATCTACAACTCGGGTAACCTGGCCATTTACTTGACCCGAAAAGGCCGGCGCAACCGCAGCCGACAGGAGAACAGTCACAAGCAGAACAAACCCAACCTTGCCTTGCATCGGCATTCCCTCCTTGACACTTCCAATAGAGATGACTGCCCACGGTTGAGTCTGGCTCCACGCCGCCCTGCGTCTTGCCTGGCAACTGACCTTTTTGTGTTCCCTTAGCGGCCGCTTGCTAAACCTCTCGGAGGCAAACGGCGCTTGTCTGATTGGAGCCTGGGCTACAATATAATGCAGGGGATAGAAGGGACTTTGGATACCACCGCTGAAGAATACAATCGTAGTGATCGCGAGCCAGGGTTGTTTCTGCACCCGGCGTCTCGACTCTATAATTGCGGGAGTTCGATTTTACCGCCCGCGGGTGTTGATTCGATGCTCGGTCGAGTGCTATAATCTTCGCATTCTGCACAGCTTCGGTCCCCTTATGCCGAGGCGAGGCCAATGGCCTTACAAGCAACGATATCAGGTTATTTCTTCTACTTTCGTGAATGGGTGGGCGATTTGTCAAAAGAGCAGCTTCAACTTGGTGAAGATGACGCTTATCTGGCACTCCAGGACGCTTGGCAGCGCGCGCTGGATGTTTTGGCGGATCAGGTAAATAAACCGTCATTCGAAAGCTGGATAAAAACCGCGCATCCGATATCCATAGATGACGGCATTGTTCGCATCGGCACCACCAGCCGGTTCGCCAAGCACTGGCTCGAAAGCAAAGAACATGTCGGCGTAATCCAGGATATACTTACCTCGCACCTCGGCTTTACTCCGAAGATAGTAGTGGACCTGCTGGATCAGGACGAGCCGGTCATAATGGCCGATAAGCTTCCCAGGAAACCCAAACAGCCATCCCGGCAGGCGGAGGAGTCCATTTCCCAACCGCTCAACGGGCGCTACACGTTCGATAACTTCGTAGTGGGTCCAACAAACCGGCTGGCTCATGCGTGCGCGGCTTCCGTTGCCGAGGAGCCGGGCAAGACATATAATCCTCTGTTTATCTACGGCGGAGCCGGACTGGGAAAGACACACCTGATGCAGGCTATAGGACTGTTCTCCTGGCCATGCACCAGGGACTGCGCGTCGCTTATGTTTCGGGGGAGACATTCACTTACCACTACGTCAGCGCGCTCAGGGAGCATAAGACGGCTGAGTTCAGGCGGAAATATCGAAACATAGACATCTGGCTCGTGGACGACATTCAGTTTTTGATAGGGAAGGAAAGCACGGAGCAGGAGTTCTTCCACACCTACAACGCAATCTATGACATGGGGAAGCAGATTGTTCTCTCCAGCGATCGCGCTCCCAAAGACCTGGAACTCGACAGAAGGCTGCTGTCGAGGTTTGAGTGCGGTCTGCTCGCTGATATCGCGCCTCCCGACCTCGAAACGCGTATGGCGATCCTGCAGGCCAAGGCGCAGTCCGAAGACATGGCTCTGCCTAACGAGGTCATTCTTTACATAGCAAAGCTCATCAGGTCCAATATCCGGCAGCTCGAAGGCGCTCTCATAAAGCTGCACGCTTACGCGTCGCTCATGAAGACTTCCGTTACGCCCACGCTCGCTGAAGAAGTCCTGGGCAATTATTTCGGAGGAGAAGCCGTTCCCGTTATCGACCCGCAGAAAGTACAGAAGGCGGTAGCCGGGCGATTCAACGTTGAGCTTTCGGACATCAAGGGCAAGTGCCGGGGCGCTGATATCGTAATGCCCCGTCAGATCGCGATGTATCTTACCCGGCACCTTACAGACTATTCACTGCCCGCCATCGGACGAGCATTTGGAGGAAAAGACCATTCCACGGTGATTCACGCCTGCAAGAAGGTTGAGGAAAAGATCTCCCGGGACAAGAGCTTCGCTTCGCTTGTCGACGAGATTACTCGCCTGATCCAGGACGGGAAAACCTGTTGATCCACTGCGGGGAAAACCTGTGGATAGTTCTGTTGGCTGTTTTGTGGATTACTCGACTGTTGGTAAGCCCCTGTTTTGTCCAGAGTCTCATGGCGCGGCTGTTATTGTTGACCTTGTTATTTCCACAGGCCGGCCCGAGCGCGAGTTAAGCGCGGCTGAAGAGGTTTTCCACAGCGTCCACAAGCCCTACTATTACTACTACTATATTAAATATAATTAGGTAAACATGGGAATTCATGCACCCGGCTTGCCCGATGAGGCTTTATGAATATAGGCTTGCTGAGCCTGACAAACTTTAGGAACTATGAGAAAGTGGAGTTCCGGCCTTCCGAGGGATTGAACGTGCTCTTTGGGCTCAATGCCCAGGGAAAGAGTGCGCTGCTGGAGGCCGTCTATTTACTGGCTACCAGTAAATCCCACCGGACCTCAAAAGATATGGATCTCATCAGGCTTGGAGAAACAACAGCACGCGTTTACGCCGAGGTGAACCGGCGGGCCAGTAACGATATTACCCTCGAAGTCATACTGGACAGGGCTGAAAAGAAGATCATAAAGATCAACACCGTCAGGCATCCGAAGATCGGGGATATCGCGGGACAGCTTAACGCGGTCATATTCAGCAGCGCCGACATCGATATGGTAAGAGGCGAGCCTTCTCTGCGCCGGCGCTTTTTGAACCTGGAAATAGCCCAGATCAGTCCTCGGTACAGTTTATTCCCTTGGCAGATACAAACGCGTGCTGGACCAGCGAAACAATCTCCTGCGCGAGCTGAAACTTGGCCGCGAAAGGACCGGCGCGCTTGAGGTGTGGGACGAACAATTGGCGGTGTACGGGGCCGAGGTGATAGACAGGCGCGTAGAGTTCACTGGATTTCTTGCCGCCGCCGCCGCCAGAGTCTACCGCGCATGCTCACGCAGGAATCTGAGGAGCTTTCCATAACCTACAAAACAAGCCTGGAGATCGCGGGATGCGCGACCCAGGAGGATATTGCTGGCCGGTATGCGGAAATACTGCATGGAAGGCGCGAGTTGGACGTCGTGCGTGGAACCACTACCACAGGCCCCCACAGGGACGATTCGTCCTCAGTGTGAACGGACTGTCGGCCAGAGATTATGCCTCGCAGGGCCAGCAGAGGTCCGTTGCGGTGGCTATGAAGCTGGCGGAGATCGAGTTGATACGGGATTCGGTGGGCGAGAACCCCGTGGTCCTGCTGGACGATGTGACGGCGGAACTTGACGAGATAAGGCGAGCAAGGGTGTTCGAGCTGACGTCAAACACATGCCAGACGCTTGTTACCACGACGCATCTCGAAGAGCTCGACAAAGAACTCGTAGACAAGAGCGCTGTGTTCGAGGTCATAGCGGGAACGGTGACTCTCAGATGAATCGACAATCTTTCAGAAGGGGATCTCTTTTTCGGCTGGGCGGGATGCTACACGCCTCGCTGGATCACATGGGTTTTCGCCAGAAGGTGCTTGAGCAGCAGGCGATTATGAGATGGAAAGAGACCGTCGGTCCGCAGATCGCGGCATCGAGCGTTGCCGAGAAAGTCCGCGACGGAGCGCTGTTCGTCTGCTGCAAGAGCAGTATGTGGGCCAACGAGCTATCGCTGCACAAGCAGGACATCATAAAAAGGCTCAACAAATCTTTGGGCAAGCAGATCATCATCGACATCAGGTTTTCCGCCAGAGGCTTTAAGCAGGCTCTCGAGGCCCGGACGCAGAAAGAGCCGCTTCCGACTGTCAGCGAAACACTCGATACGGTCCAAGTGGCCCAGGAGGATGTGGACACAGCCTCAAGGTTAGCATCGATCTCGCCCTCCCAGGAGCTTGCGGAGAAAATCCGCCGGGCTATTATCACCAGCAAACGCCTCTCGGAGCTGAAGCGGCAGGATAAAACCCAAGACTAAAAGTGAGCGGAAATTTTTGCCGCTCCAGCGTAGATATTTCGCGCTCAACTGACGATAATCTCAATACAAACTCATCTATGCACCTCCAGCGTGTTTTCCACGGATGAGCATTACTGCGGAGTAACTGCAACACCATGCGAATACTGATGCTTTCCTGGGAATATCCGCCGAATATAGTGGGTGGTATTTCCAGACACGTTGAGGAACTCGCCGGCGCTCTCGCCGGGCGGGACCTCAAAATCCACGTAATCACCTGCCAGGCCAAGAACGCCCCCGATGAAGAAGAGATCGACTCGGTGTTCGTCCACAGGGTTCCTGTGGACGGAGAAATGACGGACTTTCTGCCCTGGATAAGGAGCCTCAATCACCACACCCAGGAAAAGGCGGAGGAACTCATCAAAAAGTTCGGCACCGGCGACGTTGTGGTGCACGCTCACGACTGGCTCTCGAAGTTCGCCGCTGAAGCTCTCAAATACAAACACAAGCTCCCCATTGTCGCGACAGTTAATGCGACTGAACACGGCCGCAACTACGGCATCCACACGGATACCAGCGCCACATCAGCCACCTCGAATGGGAGCTTTCCTATGAAGCCTGGCGGATCATCGTCTGCAGCCGAGTTCATGAAGACCGAAGTGAACCAGGTGCTCTCCACTCCGCTGGATAAGCTGGATGTAGTCCCCAACGGCGTAGACGCGGGCAAGTTCAACTTCCCGTTTCCCGACAAGACCGCATTCCGGGCAGGCTACGCGGCGCCCGAGGAGAAGATAATCTTCCACGTCGGCAGAAACGTTCGTGAGAAGGGCGCCCACGTGCTCATAGACGCCTTCAAAAAGGTCCTGCATGATTATCCCAGGGCAAAACTCGTCATAGCGGGAGGTGGGGACAGGACCTGGCTCAAGGACCAGGCCGCGGGCCTCGGCATCAGCGACAGGATATTCTTTACCGGTTTCGTGGACGACCGAACGCTCCTGCAGCTTTACAGGGTTTCGGACGTCGCGGTCTATCCCAGCCTTTATGAACCCTTCGGCATTGTCGCTCTGGAAGCGATGGCCGCAATGGTGCCGGTGGTGGTCTCTGATGTGTGCGGTCTAAGGGAAGTAGTGACCACGACATAAACGGAATACAAACCTGGGCGGATAACTCCGGCTCGCTTGCGTGGGGAATACTGGAAGCGCTCAAGAGAGCCCGCTCCAGGTAAAGCGTAGACCAAAGCCGCGTATGAAAAGGCCACGACGATCTTCAGTTGGGATCGCATCGCCGAGCAGACCGAGTCCGTTTACAGCCGCGTGCTGGCGGAACACGGAAGCGCGAACTGGAAATAGGACAGGTTTGGTTTCATCTTACTGCGGCCGATGCCGGCTTGGAGATTTGATGGTCAGGCGTCTCCTTAGCGGACCCATTCCCCAGGGTTTCATAACCCGCAGACCCCACAGGCGTAACTCAGACAACTGGCTTCGATGTTTGCATGGCATGTCGGGGTTGGGAAACCCCCGAAGGGATTCCGGCGCACGGAGGCGCCGGAACATCGGCAATGCTGTCATTTCGAAGCAGATTCCTTTCGGCTTGGCTCGGAATCACTGGATCTGATGCCGTCGTTTTCACGCGGACACTCAGGGCAAACGGGTGATCCGTCCCGCATAACTGAACACTCTCCCTGCCTTTCACATCCTTGCGGCTTGCTCTCTATACCCCTATAATATTGCACGGTGCGCGCGGTTCCGTGGTTGTCCATATGGGAATGAGGCAAAGTGTGAATTGTTCATCGCCTGATGGCAAGAGGTGGAAGCAAAATGGCTGAGTGGTCGGGACCGATACAGAGAATAGACGACTTCCGCTGGCGCATCCCAAAGTCCTATAAATCGGGATAAGGACCGAGGGCATTGTCTACACAACCGAGAGCATGCTCGCTCAGATCAAAAAGGACGAGTCACTCGAACAGGTCGCTAACGTGGCGTTTTTGCCGGGGATAGTCGGCGCTTCCATGGCCATGCCGGATATTCACTGGGGCTACGGTTTCCCCATCGGCGGGGTGGCGGCGACTAGCTGTTCGGATGGGGTCGTTTCCCCGGGCGGCGTTGGTTTCGACATAAACTGCGGTGTAAGACTTCTTCGCAGTGACCTCACTCAAAACGATATTAAGGCCGCTCCGGGATATTATCGACCAGTTTTATCTGAATATTCCCAGGGCGTCGGTGAGGAAGGCAAGATTCGGGTCGATGAGCACGAATAAAGCAGGTCATGCTCAAGGGCGCCAGGTGGATGGTTGAGCGCCGGCATCGGCTGGCCCGAGGATATCGAGGTGAGCGAAGAGCACGGCGCCATGCCCAACGCGGCGCCGGAGAACGTGAGCAAGGAAGCCGTCAAGCGGGGTCGGCCCGCAGCTCGGCACGCTCGGCGCGGGGAACCACTTCCTCGAAATCCAGACTGTGGATAAGATTTACGACTCCACTGCGGCCGCCGCCTTTGGCATCACTGCGCCGGGCCAGATCACGGTTATGATCCACACCGGCAGCCGCGGCTTCGGCCACCAGGTTTGCCAGGACTCGATTAACGGCATGCAAAAGCCGTCCGGCGTTACGGCATCGAGCTTCCGGACCGCCAGCTTGCCTGTGCACCGGTAACTTCACCGGAGGGCCAGGACTACCTCGGCGCAATGACGTGCGCGGGAAACTTCGCTTGGGCGAACAGGCAGGCGATTGTGCACTGGGTGCGGGAAAGTTTTGAAAGAGTAATGGGCGGGAAGCTCACAAGCTCGGACTTAACCAGGTGTATGACGTCGCCATAACATGGCGAAGATCGAGGAGCATTCGGATAGACGGCACACCCACGAAGCTCTGCGTGCACCGAAAAGGAGCCACGCGCGCCTTCGGACCCGGCAATCCGGATATACCCTGGCAGTACAGGGAGGTTGGGCAGCCGGTGCTTCGTGCCGGGTGATATGGGCAGGTTATTCGTTCCTGCTGGTTGGGACCAGCAGACGGCGATGGAAGCAACCTGGGGGTCGACCTGCCACGGCGCGGGACGCGTGATGAGCAGGCACGAAGCCATCAAGAAGATGCGAGGAAAGGACGTGCAGGAAGAGTTAGCTAGGGCCTGGAATCCTTGTAAAAGCAAGGGGCCGGGACACGCTCTCGGAGGAAGCTTCGTATGCTTACAAAGACGTGGCGGATGTCGTTCGCGCCTGCGAAGGCGCGGGCATCGCAAGGGTGGTCGCCCGGATGCGTCCTCTGGGAGTCGTGAAGGGATAAAGGCAAACAACATTCAACTTAACAGTTTTTCAGGAAGGTATTTCCTGTCCGAAACTCTGAACTAAGTAGTTGGAACACCAACCAAGAAAGGATGATCTGTTTTGAAGACGATGAATGTAGGCGTAATGGGTGCGGGTTAGTACGCCAATCTCGCGCATCTGCCGGCGCTCAAGAAGCAGCCGGATGTAAAGATACTCGCGGTCTGTGACATAGTGGAGGAGAAAGCAAAAGAGGCGGCATCGCAATACGACGTGCCGCACATCTTCACCGACTACAAAAAGATGCTGGAGATGGACGAACTCGACTCCATTCATGTGCTTACGCCAACTATATGCACGTTGATCCGACCGTGGATGCTTTGAACGCGGGCAAGCACGTAATTGTTGAAAAGCCGATCGGCCGCACACCCGCCGAAGGCAAGCAGATGCTCGCGGCGGCGAAGGCCAGCGGCAAAAAACTGATGGTCGTGAGACATTTGCGCTTCGACCCGAAGCATCAGATCGTGAAGAGATACGTGGATGCGGGGGAACTCGGGGATATCTACTATGCGCGGGTCCAGGCGCTGCGAAGAAGAGGAATCCCGGGCTGGGGCGGTTTCACCGACAAAGAGAAACAGGGCGGCGGCCCGCTGATCGACCTCGCGGTCCATATTCTGGACCTGACCCTTTACCTGATGGGGCATCCAAAGCCGGTTGCGCCTTCGGGATGACACCCAGAAGATTGGCAACACCCCCGGCCACGTGGGCATGCTGGGAAGCTGGGACCACACCAAGTATACTGTGGAAGACCTCGGCGTCGGTTTCGTTCGCCTCGCGAACGGCGCCAGCATTGCCATCGAGTCCAGCTTTGCCGCGAACATCGGGGAGGACAAGTTCTGCTCGACCCTGATGGGAACCAAGGGCGGAGCGGAAACCGGCCCGGGTGCCGGAATTTTTGCCGAAGAGTCCGGCACTCTCATTGACAAGACTCCCGCGTACGTGACCGGTGAAATCTCCTACGAAGAGGAGATCAAAGGTTTCTACGAGGCCATCCGTAACGACACGGAGCCTCCGGTTACCGCCGAGCAGGCGCTGGATGTGATCAAGATCCTGGATGCCATCTACCGCTCCAGCGAAACGGGCAAAGAGATCGTTATCGACTGACGCAGCCGGTGCGTTCATGCGTTTACGGGGTCGGTACGAAACTT
>CAVZJH010000037.1:0-60397 GCA_963775535.1 uncultured bacterium
ACTTCTTTCGAGGCCCCTTCTCCTTCTTGGCAACGCTGGGCTTGATGCAAAGGTCAACGCCCGGACGACCTCCGCGCAGTCGCGCTACTTCCTCCTCAAGCTCCACTATCCGCTGTGCCTGGTGCTCCACTACAGCCCTCAGTTCAGCAATCCCCTTCTGCTGAACTTGCGCCGTCTCGTGTAGCTTGATCACCAGCGCCGCCATTTCTTCTCTTGTCAGCTCATCTAGTCCACTCACA
Organism: uncultured bacterium; assembly: GCA_963775535.1. Classification (GTDB taxonomy): domain Bacteria; phylum Armatimonadota; class UBA5829; order UBA5829; family UBA5829; genus CAVZJH01. The sequence goes on from CAVZJH010000037.1 coordinate 240, forward strand.
AGGACTAATTACACAACCACCCCGCAAATTCATTACTTTTAGGGCAAGTTTTTCTAGAAAGTTTTCTGACAGCCGGATCGCGCGCTTTTTTGCCATTCCCGCAGAACTGAACTCTCTCGGATGATGCCTCTCGCATTCTTCCTGCGAAAGAACACTGTCCCGCCTAAGGCAGCGGCGGGTGCTCCAGCTTCACAAACCAACTGGGATCGATGTCCGGGAACAGGGAGTCCCGTTCCTCGCGGTAGGCGAGTTCGTCGATCTCGTCCGGCGTCAGTTCTTCCCCGGCGACCGCTCTATCAGCCAGGTCGGCAAGCCTTTGGAAGCTTGCGTAATGCCAGTTCAGCCGCAGCTCGGCATAATCGGTGGATGTGGAGGTTGTGATGTTGAACTGCCAGTCGGAGGATTGCAGCAGGAAAAGTTCTCTTGCAGCCTGCTTGATCAGTCTCGACAGCAGTTCGTCGGGCTCGGGTATCTGCGCGAGCTGTCTCATCCTGTCTTCGGCTTCGTAAACCAGTTTCCAGGTCCACTCATTTTCCTGGTTCAGCCACACATAATGGAATCCGCCCTCGCCCCAGGAACCTTCACGAAGCTGGATCGGTGTTGAGGACGCGTGCTTCTCCAGGCACTCGCTGCCGGTCGCGAGGTTTACTTCAGGGTCCGCCGACGCCAGCCGGATCACCGCCTTCAGCCAGTCGATTCCCTCAAACCACCAGTGTCCGAAAAGTTCGGTATCGAAAGGCGAGCATATCACTGCGCTCTCGCCTATATTCGCGCTCTCTTCCCTGAGAACATCCGTACCAACCCAACGAAGTGCTCCGCGTGAGACCGGACCATCTCCTGGGCCTGATCCGGCTCGTAAGGAAGCTTATCGCCAAGTTCAATTCCGGGGCCGGTGACCCTGTGATACTTGAGCCCTCCCGGCACGTGCTTCCTGTGGAACTCCAGATACCACTTATCCCCCGGGTAGCCGGTGTTCGAGCTCCAGACCTGGTAGCCGGTCCTTGGGTCTCTGGCAAAGACCGCGACCGGATCGGCCGCCTCGCCCCTGCCCGCGATATAATGCGCCTGATAGATGCTGCGGTCGAATTGAGACACGGGAGCCTGCCTGGTGAAGTCCAGCCACAGCCGCTTGAGCGCCGGAAAACGGTCCGCATAAACGCCCCTGATCGTTTCATCCTCTGCGGCCCCGCCACAGGTGTCGCTGCTCGCTCCGGAGTATGCTCCCCTGAACAGGTGAGATTCCACCATGAAGTATCTCAGCCCGTTCTCTCCAAGGAACTCCTCCACGCCCTTCCTTAAATAAGGATGGTGTTCATCGCCGTCGGGCGCAACCGGATATGCCCAACTGTAGCGCGGGCGGTATGCGCATTCCGGCAGCCAGTATCCCCTGGGATCGGCGCCGTAGTGCCTGCGATAAGTTCGGACCCCTTGCTTTACCTGAGCCTGAATGCTGGTGTCCTGAGAAAGCAGCGGAGAGTAGCCGTGCGTGGCCGAACTTGCGATCAGCTCGATGTGTCCCGCGTCCTGAAGCTGCTTGAACGCCCCTGTGATCGACTTGCCATATTTGACCCGGAAGTTGCGGAATGCCTTGGCATAATGCTCGCGCCAGAACGCGGCGGTCTCCGCCATCCGGGCATCGCTGCCGGAGCGGAACTCAGCTTCGTTCCTTTCCGCCGCCAGCATCTTGTCCTGGAGGTAGGTCGTGAACTCGTAAACGAACACGGGATCGGCCAGCATTTCCGTGAGGACAGGAGTTATGCCGATGGTGATCTTGGGCGAGATGCCCTTATCCACCAGGTCATAGAGCGTGTCCAGGAGGGGTACATAGCACTCGGCTGCGGCTTCGGAAAGCCAATCCGTGCCGTGCGGGGACCTCCCGTGGCAGAGTACATAAGGCAGATGCGAGTGGAAAACCAGCATCAAACTTCCGTGCGAACGGTTATTAGACAATCGAGAGATTCCTTTCCAGCGAAACGCCAGCCTAATGCAGGCATTGCAAGTGTAACATCCATACTCAGCAGTGTCAACGGAAATGGGGGGTTGTCAGGCGTGGGGGCATTCAGGGGCTTCGCCCCCGAACCCCTACCAAGGGCGCTGCCCTTGGAACCTGCCAGGAAACTGTGTTTCCTGGACCTTCCCGACTCGCTTCGCGGATGTCCACCTTTGCTGAGGTGGACATCCGCGAAGCGAGTTAGGGGTCTGGGGCCCGCGGCCCCAGCAGAGTCCAGAGACGGCGTCTCTGCGTGGGAGCCCGAGGGGAAACCCTCGGACAGTCCCCAAGTCTGACAATTGCCCCATCCGGTGCTTGCTTGCTGAAAGAATGGGTAAATGGTAGTATTAACCCGCCGGTGGGGTTATGCCGGTATAACGCGGCTGAGCACAAGGAGCGTGGTTTGGGATGAGAAAGTATCTTTGGTCGATCGTGGTTGCGGTTATTGTCCTGCTGATCATATTCGGCGGGGCCATAGTTGGTTTATACTCCGATTGGCTGTGGTTTAAGGATTTGGGTTATGGCGTCGTCTTCTCGAAGATGCTTGTGACCAAAATCGAGGTCGGCGTGCTGTTCGGCCTGTTGTTCTTCGTTATCATCTACAGCAATTTGTGGACGCGCGCAGAATCGCCCCGCCGCCCTCTCCGATGGGCTTGGAACATCAGTTGGTCGAGCGTCTGGGAAGGCTCGCGCGAAGCGTGATCGGACTGGTGTTGTTCGGGGGCAGCATCGTTGTATCGGCGATGGTGGGGTTGGAGGCGGCGACCCACTGGGAGTCGTGGCTGAAGTACTTCAACGCGACCCCTTTCGGGGTAAGCGACCCCACGTTCCATAAGGATATCGGTTTCTATGTCTTTAAGCTGCCGCTCATCAGCTATGTTTACGGCTGGCTGTTCTTTGCTCTAGCGGTGGCTGCCATAGCCGCGGCTGCTTTGCATTATGCTGATGAGGGCATCGAACTCTTTGGCAATCGACCGCAGTTCGCGCCTGGAGTGAAGACCCACCTGGCGGTTTTGGTGGCCGCGATGTTCTTCCTGAAAGCGTGGGGTTACAGGCTGGCGATGTATAACCTGCTCTTCACGCGCGGCAGCCTGTTCGACGGCGCCGGCTACACGGAGGCGCACGCAAATCTGCCCGCGCTGTGGATACTTCTGGTAGTGGCAATCATCGGCGGGATTTTGGTCCTGTTCAACATTTTCCGCAGAGGCATCAACCATGCGCTGGCCGGGCTTGTGCTGCTTATAGGCGCGTCGATCGTGGTCGGGGCTGCTTACCCGAGCCTGATCGAGCAGTTCAGCGTCGTTCCCAATGAAAGGGACAAGCAGAGGCCGGTACATCACCCGCGCCATAGAGGCCACCCAGCAGGCTTACGGCTTGAGCGAGACCGTTTCGCGACAGTTCGCGGCGGATTCCTCCCTGACTCCCGACCAGATCAGCGCGAACATTGCTACCATTCAAAACATAAGGCTCTGGGATAAGGATCACCTGCAAGCAGACTACAATCAGAGCCAGACCCTCCAGTCATATTACCATTTTCAGGATCTCGATGTGGACCGCTACTGGCTGACGGATCCCAAGACAGGCGAGCGAAAGTACAGACAGGTTTGGCTCGCGGCAAGAGAAGTGGACCAGTCCCGGCTCTCGTCGCAGACCTGGGTTAACCAGCACCTGCAGTATACTCACGGCTATGGGTTCGTGATGAGCCCGGTGAATGAAGTGACCAGCGACGGGTTGCCCACATTCTTTGTAAAAGACATTCCGCCGGTTACAACGGTGGACATTTCGACGCGCCAGGTGCAGACCTACTTCGGCGAGTTGACCAACAACTACGTCTTCACCAAGACTAACTCGCCGGAGTTCGACTATCCCGGGCACACGACTTCATACGAGGGCTCCAATGGGGTAGGGGTCGGCGGGTTTTTCCGGAGGCTGTTGTTCGCTCTCAAGTTTTCCGACATCAACATTTTGCTCAACGAGAACATAAGACCGGAAAGCAAGATCCTGTTCAACAGGGACATCCAGAACAGAATCGAGCAGCTGCTGCCATTCCTGCAGTTCGACAATGATCCTTATCTGGTAACTATCGGCGGCAAGCTATACTGGATTCGGGACGGTTACACCGTGACCGATGCCTACCCGTATTCCAAGTATACTCCAGCCGGCGATTTTGATATCAACTACATCAGGAACTCGGTCAAGGTTGTGGTGGACGCGTATACCGGCAAGGTAGATGCTTACATGATCCAGAAGCCGATCAGGGACCCGATAATCGAGACCTACTCCAGAATGTTCCCCGGCATTTTCAAGCCGATCTCCCAAATGCCGCGGGAGATGTACGAACATATTCGCTATCCCGAGGACCTGTTCTCGATCCAGACCGGCCTTTACACGCGCTGGCATTACAGTAAGGACGATCCCAACGGCTTCTACAACAATGCCGATCTCTGGGAGATTCCGAACCGGCCGAATGTCGTCGGCAGTCAGGCGGAGCAGGGCGAACGGATGCAGCCGTATTACATCATAATGAGGCTTCCCAACGGAGCAACCGAGGAGTTCATCCTGATGACTCCCTTTATCCGCGCGGGCGGCAGGAAGAATATGGTCGCCTGGATGTGCGCGAAGTGCGACCCCTCGGATTACGGCAGGCTGGTGGTCTTTAAGTTCCCCGGGGACAGAAATGTGTACGGACCGCAGCAGGTGGCCGGACTGGCGAGCCAGGATACTGTTATCTCGCAGCAGCTCAGTTTGTGGAACCAGCAGGGTTCAACGGTCGGAACCGGTGATCTGATGGTCATTCCAATAGAGTCCTCGCTTTTGTATGTGATGCCGATATACCTCATCTCCGGGCAAACTCAACTGCCTGAGATCAAGCGTGTGATAGCGGTATTGGGGGACAACATTTCAATGGCGCCGACGCTGGACGAGGCACTTTCTAATGTGGTCGGATCGCAGGTAAACACCTCAGCGCCGATGGGCACCCAAGCAGCTAAACCGGCGCCACCTGCCCCAGCCGGAGCGCATGCCAAACCATCGGTGGTTCCGGGAGTTCCCATTGCGCCGAGCGCGGAAGTTACCCGGTTGGCGAACCAGGCCGTGTCCCAGTACAGCCAGGCTCAGCAGGCCTTGAAGAACGGTGACTGGGCCGGGTATGGAAAGCAGACCGATGCTTTGAAGCAGACCTTGAAGGAACTGCAATCCAAGGCGCATTAGCCTCCGTCTACGTCACATATAAACCTCAATTAAGCAAGACGCCGCTTCCGCCCGGAGGCGGCGTCTTCATTTCTTGTTCTTACCTCAGGTGCTCTTGTTCTGACCGAACAGGTGTTCGTCATACAATCTACTTTCTTGCTATCGCTTGCTTAAAGGCGGCCTGCAAGAAAATTACAAATGAAATTCCGTTAACCCCCTTGACACGAGCCCACTTGCCTGCTACACTCATCTAGTCAGTGGTGACTAATTGGATTATTAGTGGCTACTTGGGGAGGCTTGCTGGAGTATTTAGTGAGTCTCGTTGGCATGAAATGCAGAGGATACAGCAGCCATGTTTGGTGGGACTTACGGCCATAGTTTGGATTCGGCGGGCAGGTTTGTAATGCCCAAGAAGTTCCGTTATGAGCTCGGTGAAGAGTTCATAATCACGAATGGGCTGGGGTGTCTATGCGTCTTTACGATCGACTGGAAGAACAAGCTGGAAAGCCAGCTCAATAGCCTTGGAAGTCCGCTCGATCTGCTGCTGAACCCGGATCTTGCGCGGCTGCATCGGCATTTCTACGGCGGGATGGTGACTGCGAGCGCGGACGGTCAGTTCAGAGTGCAGTTGACGCCTGAGCACAGGAGATATGCGGGCATCGAAGATGACGTCGTAATCTGCGGCTGCGGCAACTTCGTGGAGCTTTGGTCTCCGGCGGCCCTTGAAGAGTACAAGGCGAAGAACGACAAGGTCGAGGATCTCATCGAGTCCGGCGCAGCGCTGCTTCAGCCACCGGGTGGAAGGGCGCTCGGAGAAGAGGATGCGAGAGTATCACAGGCCGGTTCTGATTAGCGAGACCATTGCGCTGCTCGACCCGCGGGAGGGCGGCGTTTTTCTTGATGCGACACTTGGCGGCGGAGGGCATTCCGCCGAACTACTCGAACGAATCGGGCCAACTGGCCGTTTGATAGGCGTCGACCGCGATCCCGATGCGCTGGAATATGCGCGGGAGCGCCTGAAAGATCATGAGGATAGGGCGACACTTGTCCAGGGCAATTTCCGGGACATAGGCGCCATCTTGGGCAGCGCGGGCATAGGCGAGCTCGATGGCGCTGTTTTTGACCTGGGAGTATCTTCGCATCAGTTGGATTCGCAGCGCGGGTTCAGTTTTATGCGCGACGAGCCGCTTGACATGCGAATGAGCCCGTCGGAAGGTGAACCGAGCGCCGCGGACGTCGTAAATCGGTACAGTGAAGCCGATCTGGCAGACCTGATCTATAACTATGGCGAAGAGCGATATTCCCGACGCCTCGCCAGATCGATAGTTGAGCGAAGGCAGCGTGCACCGATCAAAACCACGGGCGAACTGGTTAACGTAATTGTATCCGCTGTTGGGAGGAAATATCACGGGCAGGATATTCATCCGGCAACCAGGACATTCCAGGCCATCAGGATCGAGGTCAATCGAGAGCTTGATGCCGTAGAAGTGGGGGTTGCATCCGCCATTGATGCTCTTAGGATCGGCGGCAGGATCTGCGTTATCAGCTTTCACTCTTTGGAAGACAGGATAGTCAAACAGCTTTTTCGGAAGTTTTCCGGGCGCTGCGAGTGCCCGCCGAGGCTTCCGGAGTGCCGATGCGGCGCAAGAGAGATTCTGAAAATACTGACCAGAAAACCGGTCACTCCCTCTCCCGAGGAAATCCGGGATAACCCGCGCAGCCGGAGCTCAAAGCTTCGATGCGCGCAGAGAGTCAGTTAGGTGCATTGGTTTGGGCATCCCGATAGTGTGCTGGCAGGTGCACCTCGGAGTTGCAATAGATGTCATGGAGGAGAGAGAAAATGGCTGCTGTAGCTGCGCGTTCCGCCACGATCCAGCGTGAAGCTGTTCCCCGCCAACAGGCGTCGGTTCGGAAGTCGATGAGGCGGCGGGCATTGACCGATGTGCGGCGGACCCTCAAGCTTCTTATTCCTATGCTTACCCTGGCCTTCGCGTTCGGCTACATGAACGTCTACGCCAACCTTACGACGACGGCCTACAGCCGAACCAGGCTGATGACCATGTATAAGCAGGAAAAGATCAAGAATGAGCGTTTGAAGTTGATGCTCACCTCTCGCTCCGGGCCGCAGGAGGTCACGTTGGCTGCTGCGAAAGCCGGCATGGTTTACGCGACTAAGTACGATTATCTGGGCAAGACCCAGGATGTTGCAAGCGCGGAGAAGTAAACCGCGTCGAAGGGCGCGGATAGATTTAGTAGAGTTGTAATGCGTCGACCGTGTGCTTCGACGGCGCTCAGCATGCTGCCTCATACTGGCTGCCGGATTTTAATGTGTAAGCCTGAGTGGCCCGACGAAGCAGGGCTGTATCGAAGCGTGGGGCTTCGATTCTCGCATCCGAAGCATATGAAGGATCGGGGACTCTGAATTGTTTGCCCGAGGGTGAAAGCGTGGCCTCAGGACGGAAAGGACTCATCAGGAAAAGAACGATCTGGCTGTTTGCGATCTTTACGCTGCTTTACGCGGGGATCGCCGGACGGCTGATATATATTCAGTTCTACCACAGGAAAGAGTTTACGAAGTGGGCCGACCGGATACGGATTCGGGATATGGTTGTGCCCGCTGCTCGCGGGAGCATATACGACAGAAACGGCCGCGCTCTAGCCTGCAGCATCGAGACATCTTCCATTTACGCCAACAAGCGTGAAGTGAAGGACCCCTGGAAGACCGCTGACCGGGTCGCCGAGTTGACGGGCCAGGAAGCCGGAGTTCTCGGAGATGCATTCCGGAGCAAGAGCACCATAATCTGGTTGGCGTGCAAAGTGGATCCCAGGGTTGGCGAGCAGGTCGAGAAGCTGCGCGATGAACTGCCGGGCATAGGGATTCAAAACGACAACAAAAGAGTTTATCCCGCAGGTTCGCTTGCCGCGCAAATAATCGGGTTTACGGACTTTTACGGTAAAGGTCTGGAGGGCGGCGAGGCGGTCCTGAACAAGGTCCTCACCGGTAGAGATGGCCTGGTCCGCGGTGAACTGGATGCTCGCCGCAGGATAATACCCGAAACCCGCCACGTGGAGAAAGAACCACTGGACGGCAAGGATGTCTACCTGACCATCGACGAAACCATCCAGCATATTGCCGAGCAGGCGCTGGCGGAGACGGCCCAAAAGTATCATCCCGAAAGCGCTTATGCAATTGTGATGGACCCGCACACGGGGGAGATTCTAGCTCTGGCGAACTATCCGAGCTTTGACCCGAACAAACCACGCTCTGCGGGGCCGGGCGTCTGGAGAAACAGAGCTGTTGCCGATACTGTATCAGCCCGGCAGTACATTGAAAATAGTAACGGTTTCGGGGGCATTGAACGAAGGCTTCAGCCCTTACGAAGTCGTGGCTCACTGCACCGGGGTAGAGACTATAAACAAGGGTCGGATACGATGCACTCTGCATGCCCCGTTTCAGCACGGTCACGGCGCGGTGGATATGTTCAGGCTGATCCAGCAATCCTGCAACATCGGCGCCGCTCATATTGCCTGTCGAATGGGAGCTAAGAAGCTTTACGGTTACGAAAAGGCGTTCGGGCTATTGGACAGGGTCAATGCCGGCTTTGGATGCGAGGCAGTGGGAAGTATGCTTCCCCCCGAGGATTGGCGTCCGATCAAGCTTGCAGATATAGGCTTCGGGCAGGGAATTGACGTTACGGCGCTGCAGATGGCGGGCGTATACGCGACCATCGCCAATGGAGGGGTTAGGGTGATGCCGCAGATTGTTCGCGAAGTGCACAACCCCGATGGTTCGGTAGCCGTGCCGTTCAAGATCAAGAAGATCAGGCGTGTAGTTTCGCCGAAGGCGGCTCTCATGATGACTAAGCTTCTGGTGAGCTGCATGCTTGAGGGCACCGGCAAGCCTGCAAAGATTCCGGGCCGAATAGCAGCCGGCAAGACCGGAAGCGCACAAGTCGGGATAAGCAAAGGTGGATATGAGTCGGGAGCATACGTTGCGTCGTTTATGGGTTTTGCGCCGGCTTATCACCCGAGAATTGTGATAGCGGTTGTGGTAAATCGTCCGAAAGGCTCGCACTGGGGCGCGACCGTGGCGGCGCCTGCGTTCAAGGAGATCGGCGAGAAGACTCTGTGGTATTTGAGGGAGCCTGCTGATTTTCCGGTCGAACCGAATGCGAAGCCGAAACAGGAGAGCGAACACAAGACACTGGCATCTATCAGGTAGGCTTCGGCGCTTCGCATCCGAGGCATCAAAAGAACGAATTCCGATTTGGGGCTGTAGGTATAGGGGAGTTGAAGGATCTTGGGCGAACTGGATTCTCCCTCTGCAGCTCCAGCAACTTATCTCTTCGCTGTTGCGTAGAGGCGGTGGCCGATCAGCCGATTGGTCGGTCACACGAACAAATGGGGTTGTGTGGGTATACCGGACAAGATATCTGGGCGGTTCTTGTACTGTGTAACACAGCCCCATCTTTTTTTGGGTGTTGGGTTTTGGCCTTCCCGGTATCACTGGCTGCGCGGGAGAGTTATAATAGATCGACATGTTATTCTCAGAACTCATCAATCAGATGAATAGTGCTCGGGTGGTCAACGCCGCGGATGCAGAGGTCGTGGGAGTCGCCTACGACAGCCGCCAGGTGAAGCCGGGATTTGTCTTCGTTGCGATGAAAGGCGGATCGTTCGACGGCCACGACTATATTATTCAGGCTCTCGAAGCCGGCGCCGCGGCGATTGTGGCCGAGCGTGAAATCGGCGGCGCAATCGGAAAGGACGTTCCCTGCGTTCTCGTTCCGAACGGCCGCATTGCGATGGGCGAGATCGCCGCACCCCTGTTCGGTTTTCCCAGCAGACGCTTTAAGTTGGTAGGGGTTACCGGCACAAGCGGAAAGACCACGGTCACGCATCTGATACACGCGATATTTAACGCCGTTGGTCAAAAAACTGCCCTGATCGGCACCCTTGGCGCGCGGATCGGCGATGAGCGCCTGGTTACCCAGCACACAACGCCCGAATCCGCGGACATCCAGCGCGTTCTGCGATACATGGCGGACCAGGATGTTAAAGTAGTCGCGATGGAGACCAGCTCACACGGGCTCTTCCAGGGCCGGACGCTGGGCTGCGAGTTCGACTGCGGCGTCTTTACCAATATCGCGCGCGACCATTTGGATTTTCACAAGACCGAGGAAGCCTACCTCGACGCTAAACTTACTCTTTTCCGGGACCATCCCCGGATGTCCGATAAGGCGTTCTTTGCGGTGATTAACGCGGACGATGCGGCGGCGGAGACGGTGCGCGCGGCTTCCGGAGGTAAAGTTATCACGTTCGGACAGGGTCCGGGCGCCGACCTAAGGGCAGGCAGCGCGGTGGTTACCGAGAAGTCAGTCGCTTTCGAGATGACCTACGATGGACGAACGGTCCCGGTGAAGCTCGGAATCGGCGGCGCGTTCAACGTCAGCAATGCGCTCTCGGCCGCGGGGGCGGCGATTGCCCTGGGTTTGGACCTGGAATCGATTGCCGCCGGGCTCAGCACCGCCCGGAGCGTGCCCGGCCGTTTTGAGTCGGTCGAGTGCGGGCAGGACTTCGGCGTGCTGGTGGACTATGCCCACACGCCCGATGAACTCGAAAACGTGCTCCGGACCGCGAAGAGCCTCACCCGCAATCGACTGATCGCGCTGTTCGGCTGCGGTGGTGACCGCGACAGGGGCAAGCGCCCGATTATGGGCGGTATCGGCGTTGAACTTGCTGACGAGGTAGTGGTCACCTCCGATAATCCGCGAACTGAGGAACCGGGCGTCTATCATCGATGAGATACTGGCGGGCATACCTCAGGCTCGGAAGTCCAAAGTTACCGTGATAGTGGATCGCGAAGAGGCCATTCGGGACGCTGTTGGACGTGCCGGGGCCGGTGACGTTGTCGTGATCGCCGGCAAGGGGCACGAAGACTATCAGATCTTTGCCGACCGCACCATCCATTTCGATGACAGAGAAGTGGCAAGAGAAATCCTTGGGGAGATGATGAAGTAGATGCAGCCGATCAAAGCGAGCGAAGTTTTACAGGCCTGCCGCGGTGAGCTGCTTGCAGGCGATACCGATACAAAGATCACCGGTGTCAGCACGGACACTCCGGACCATTGAGCCGGGTGATCTTTTTATCGCGCTTACGGGCGAAAGCTCCGACGGCCACAAGTTCCTTGCGGATGCGCTCGCAAAAGGCGCCGCGGGAGTGGTTGTTTCCCGAAAGGTCGAAGCCCGCCGCCTGGCTATTCGCGTCGACGATACCTTGCTGGCCCTCGGCGATATTGCCGGCTACTACCGCTCGAAGTTCACTCCGACTATGGTCGCGGTGACCGGGAGCGTCGGCAAGACCACCACCAAGGAGATGATTGCCGCCGTGGCCGCCGCCAGGGGACCGGTTCTGAAGAGCGCGGGCAATTTTAACAACGAGATCGGCGCGCCTCTTACCCTGCTGGAACTTGCTCCCAGGCACAAGACCGCAGTCGTTGAAATGGCGATGCGGGGACCGGGGCAGATCGACTATCTCGCGAGGATCGCCCGGCCTTCGATCGGCGTCATCACAAACATCCACATGTCGCATATCGAGCTTCTGGGAAGCATGGATGCGATCGCGGATGCGAAAGGCGAGCTCTTAGACCACCTTCCTGCCGATGGCGCAGCCGTTCTGAACGCGGACGATGGCTATTTTGATTATCTCAAGCGCCGCGCCAACTGCCGCGTGGTCTCATTTGGCGAGAGCCCCCAGGCGGATGTGCGGGCGATGTCCGTGGGGCTGGATTCCAAGGGCTGCTGCAACTTCGAGGTCCAAACAGCCGGTGGATCGTTCTCGGTTCGGATTCCTGTTCCCGGCGAGCACAATATCAAGGATGCGCTTTCCGCTGTCGCCGTCGGAGAACTCCTGGGGATTACTTACGAACAGATCAGCGAGGCGCTCGCGAACTACACTCCGCCCGAAAAGCGCTCGAACGTGGTGCCTACCCGGGGTGGGGTGGTTATAATAGATGATACCTATAACGCCAGCCCTGCAAGTATGCACAGCGCGCTCAAAACCCTCGCGATGATGGAGGGCGAACGCAAGATTGCCGTTCTCGGAGATATGCTCGAACTCGGCGATCACGCCCTGGATGCGCACTTGGAACTGGGCCGCGCGGCAAAGGAAGCCGGCGTCGATATGCTGCTTACCGTCGGGCAGTTGGGCAAGCTGATCGCTCGCGGCGCAATCGATGCCGGGATGCCCGTCGCGCTGGTGAGTGAATATGACGATAGCTGGCAGGCCGCGCGAGAACTTCCCGAAAAACTGCGCGAGCGCGACGTTGTGCTAGTCAAGGGTTCCAGGGCGGTGAAAATGGAACGGGTTGTGGAGGGGTTACTTGCAGCGTGAAATGATACCGACCGAGGTTTTACTGGTTGTGCTGCCGTTTGCGGCGGCGTTTATAATGTCGATGCTCTTCGCCCCGGGCGTGATCTCGGCCTTGAGGCGGCGCAACGTCGGCCAGACCATCAGCGCCGACGGTCCCGAGTCGCATCGTCCCAAAGCGGGCACACCCACTATGGGCGGTCTCATTATCCTTGCCGGGGTGCTTGCGGGAGCGCTGGTCACCGCCCTGATATTCACCTCCAAGTCCGGTTTTGGCGGTGTGGGTGGAAGCGACGTGATGGTGCAGGACCTTTTGGCCGTGCTGCTGCTCATGGTCGCGTTCGGTCTGCTGGGAATGGCGGACGATTACCTGACGATCCATCCCGTGGCCGATGTGCGCGGCATCGCGAGCAGGCCCAAGGCGATGGTTCAAATTCTGCTGGCGATTGCGTTTGTGATATGGATCTCTTCTCACAGGCCGGGCGGTTTCCTTCCTGTCCTGAGCTTCGGTCCCGTGCCGCTTCTCGGGGGCATTACCTACTGGATTTTTGCGGTCATCTTCATCGTTGGGATGGCCAACTTCGTTAATATAACCGATGGCCTGGACGGCCTGGTCTCGGGGTTGACGGCGATTGCGGGCACCGCGTTTGTGCTGACCGTCCTGCTGATCCCGCCACATCTGGGGTTCCAGTCCGCGACGCTGCTTGCGCTGTCGATGGCGATTGCCGGGGCGTGTATCGCGTTTTTGTGGTTCAACGCCAACCCCGCGAAAGTGTTCATGGGCGACACGGGCGCGCTTGCTCTGGGAGCGGGGCTGCCCGCGATAGCCATACTGACCCACCGCGAGTTTCTTATGATTGTCGTGGGTCTGGTCTTTGTCCTCGACGGGCTTTCAACGGCTCTGCAGTGGGCGGTGTTCAAGATTACCCGAATCGCGACCGGCGAAGGCAGGCGCGTGTTCAAGAAGAGCCCGATTCATCACCATTTCGAGCTCAGCGGATGGCCGGAGCAGGCAATCGTAGTAAGGTTCTGGATCGCTGGTGTCATCGCCGCGCTGATAGCGTTCGCCGGCGCGGCATGGGGACTGTGGTAATGCTCGATTACAAAGGCAAGTCGATAGCGATTATAGGGATGGCGCGGACTGGCATGGCGGTTGCCGAGGTGATGAACGGCCTCGGCGCGCGTGTCGTGCTCTACGACCGCAAGAGCGAATCCGAGCTTGCAGAGCAACTTGAGGCAGCGCATCGTCTGGGAGTCGAGGCTCGCGCGGGAACGGACAAGATCGACCTTTCGGATGTGGACCTGGTGGGACCCAGCCCCGGTGTTCCTCGCGGCCTGAGCGTGTTCGCTGAGGCCGAGTCGCGCGGGATCGAGGTCATCTCGGAGATCGAACTTGCCTACAGGCTTTCCAAAGCGCCTGTAATTGCTGTAACCGGCACGAATGGAAAGACCACCACCACCGTGCTCATCGGCCGCATGATGATGGCGGACGGCAGGGACACCTACATCGCCGGAAACGTTGTTGCCGGGGACATCAGACTTCCGCTCGTTACGGCGGCGTACAAGGCCTCGCCGGAGAGTGTGATCGTGGCGGAGATAAGCACTTTTCAGTTGGAGTGGATACGCTCGTTCCGCCCGAAGATCGCGGCGCTTTTGAACGTGACCAGCGACCACATGGACCGTCACTCCAGCGTCGAAGAATACGCCGGCTCAAGGCCCGAATCTTTGAGAATCAGAAGGCCGATGATTTTTCGATCATCAACGCGGAAAATCCGTTCACAGCGTCGCTTGGTCCAACTCTCGGTGGCCGCGTCCTGCGCTTCGCCCGCAAGTCGCCGGTCGAAGAAGGCGGCTTTGTGCGCGGGGACGATCTTGTGGTCAGGTTGTCCGGCGTTGAGACCGTAGTTTGCAAGCGCTCCGACATAGGGCTGCGCGGTGAGCACAACGTGGAGAACGTTCTCGCTGCGGCCTGCGCGGCCGTCGCGTTCGGTGTGAGAGCCCAGAGCATCGCCAGGGCGGTTAGAGAGTTCACTGCCATCGAGCACAGGCTGGAGCCGGTCGCGCAGATCGACGGGGTCGAGTATATCAACAACTCGATGTGCACCAATGTGGACGCGGCGGTGCGCTCGGTCGAGGCGATAGACGAGCCCCAGATAATAATCGCGGGCGGCAAGGACAAGGGTTCTGACTACACTGAGCTGGGACAGGCGTTCAAGAGAAAGGCAAAGCGCGTCATCCTGATCGGCGCGGATGCCGGCCTTATCGCCGATGCCGCTCGCAGGGCAGGATTTACGGCTATTTCCAAAGCCGAGTCGATGCGTGAGGCGGTCGAGATAGCCCGTTCGCTCGCCGAGCCGGGCGATGTTGTCGTGCTTACCCCCGGATGCGCGAGTTTTGATATGTTCAGCTCGTTCGAGGAACGCGGCCGTATTTTTAAGGACGAGGTAAGAGACTACGAGAGAGAGGGGCGTGCCGGTCGATGAGGAAGCGTGTGAAGCTTGAAGCGCCCGACGCCTACCTGCTCGGCATCACGTTGTTCCTGGTTGCGGTAGGGGTCCTGCTGGTCTTTGACGCCAGCTATGCCAAAAGCGGCGACATCCGCACGTATGGCTTCGACACCTGGTACTTTGCCAAGAGGCAGTTGGCCTATGCCTGTCTCGGTCTGTTTCTGATGTTCTGCATATCGGCAGTTCCGCTGGCCACCTTCCGCAAGTTTACACTGCCGTTTCTGACGTGCGTGATCCCCATGCTTATAGTTGTGTTGATTCCGCACCTGGGGAGCAAGTCGCACGGCGCGCGGAGCTGGTTCAGGCTCGGTCCTCTGTCGATGCAGCCCGCGGAGCTTGCAAAGCTGGCGATTGTGTTGTATCTCGCGAACGCGCTTGCGGGAGCAAAAGCTTTTTCGAAAAAAACGCGGAGATGGGTGCGGCCATTCATGCTCACTCTGGGCGTTGCGGGGTTGATTGTCCTGGAGCGAGACCTCGGAATGGCTGTTCTGTTGTGCCTCATTGTTTTTGCGATGTTCTACGGCGCCGGTGCGAAAAAACGCTATCTGGTTGCCGCCGGGTTATGTGGACTGGCAATGGCGATGGTGCTCATATTCGGCCAGGCATACTCCAAAACCAGGATCGGCGCGTTCACGGACCATGGGGAACGCGCTACGATAAGGGTTACCAGGTTGTCCACTCCCTGATCGCGCTCGGCACGGGGGGAGTTACCGGCGTCGGACTGTGCGAAGGACGTGTCAAGACCTACATCCCGGCAGCTTCCACGGATTATATTTTTGCCACCCTTGCGGAAGAGACCGGATTGGCCGGCGGCATCGCGCTTTTGGGAGGATTTGTTTTCTTCGCCTACCGTGGCCTGGACATCGCGCGGCGCTGCAAGAGTAACTACGGCACGCTGCTCGCCATCGGAGTAACCGCTATGGTCAGCTCGCAGGCCCTGCTGAACCTTGCCGTTGTAACGAATTCTGTCCCGGCGACAGGACTCCCGCTTCCGTTTATGAGTTACGGCGGATCGTCTCTCGTGATGCTTCTTATGGGCGTCGGGGTCCTTTTGTCGGTTTCCAGACAGACCAATGTCGACATGGACGATCAGGAGCGATGAAAGTAGTTCTTGCGGGCGGAGGAACGGGTGGGCACATCTATCCCGCCATCAGTATCGGACAGGCGCTTCGTGAAGGTGACCCACGCGTCGACATTCTGTTCGTCGGCAGCTCTCACGGGCCTGAAAAGGGACTGGTTGCCCAGGCGGGGCTGCCGTTTCAGGCAATTCCGAGTTCTCCGCTCACAAGATCCGTATCCATTCGCAATTTCGCTGCGTTAAGTAGACTGGTGGCCGGGGTATGTCGGCTCGGCGAATACTCAGGCGCTTCCAACCGGACGTGGTTGTGGGCACCGGCGGCTACACGACGGCTTCGATCATACTGGCGGCCAAAAGGCTTGGCATAAAGACAGTGATCCACGAGCAGAACGCAGTCGCGGGCAGGACGAACTTATGGCTCTCGCGCTTCGTAGATAAGGTATGCGTCAGTGTCGATAGTTCGGCTCGTTTCTTTCCAGGCGGCAAGACCGTTATCACCGGGATGCCGATCCGCAGCGACTTCGCAGCCCTTCCGGCTAAGCCCGATGCAGGCGCAGGCTCGGCCTTGACGAGGAGAAGTTTACCATCCTTGTGGTTGGCGGAAGTCAGGGCGCCAGGAAGCTTAATGACTGGGCAGTCGAAATATGGCCGATGGTAGACGACGGCAGCATTCAATTTCTGCATCAGGTAGGTGAACGCAATCTGGAGGAATTTCGTGCCAGTGCCGATGTCTCATCGCCCTCGTATCACGTTCGGGGCTACCTGGAAATGCCGGTTGCCATGGCGAGCGCGGATCTTGTGATCGGCAGAAGCGGAGCGTCCACCATTGCGGAGATCACGGCGGCGCGGCTGCCGAGCATGCTGGTCCCATATCCGTATGCTTATGCCGACCACCAGAAGCTGAACGCCGAATATCTGGTGGAGCGCGGGGCGGCTGTTCTGATGGAGGAGAAATCCACCACGGCCCAGATGCTGGCGGAGACTATTCGGAACCTGCGCTCGTCGCCTGAAAAGCTTGCCGCTATGGCCTCCGCGAGCGCGTCGCTCGGCAAACCCGACGCGGCGAAGAATGTGGCGGAAGTAGTTTTTAGTTTTCGGTAACCGGTCGTTAGCAAACGGTTACTGCTGGTTGGGATTTCCGTATCCCTGCCCGGGAGAGTTCAGATTGCCGGCCGGTACTGATGACTTCCTTTTCGGAGAAACAAATGCACTATCACTTAATCGGAATCGGTGGAAGCGGGATGAGCGCCATCGCTCAGATTCTGCACGAGCGCGGCGATGTGGTCACCGGTTCGGATCGCCAGGAAAACGATGCCGTAAGGCGGCTGCAGGCCATGGGCATAAAGATATCCCTGGGTCACTGCGCGAACGGCGTCGACGGGGCCGACGCTGTGGTCTATTCAGCAGCGATCCCTCAGGACAACCCCGAAATGCAGGAGGCACACCGCCGTGGTATATCGCTCATCGAGCGCCCTGCAATGCTCGGCAGGCTGATGGAGCCGTTCCCGAAGCGGGTTGCCGTGTCGGGGACGCACGGAAAGACCACGACCACCGCGATGATCTCCGCTATCCTGGACCAGGTGGAAATGGATGCCACGGTGCTAATAGGCGGCGATCTCGGCTCGCTCGGCGGGAACGCCAGGCTGGGCCGAAGCTCCGTCGTGGTGACTGAGGCCTGCGAGGCATTCGGATCGTTCCTGCATCTTCATCCTTCGATGGCCGTCATAACGAACATCGACGCGGATCACCTGGATTACTACAAGAGCATCGAGCAGATCGAGAGTGCGTTTCGGCAGTTCGTGAGCCAGGTAGATTCCGGCGGCAGTGTGATCGCATACCGTGGCGACACAAGAATACGCCGTGTCCTTGAAAACTGCGGCCCACGAACGTCGTGGTTCGGGACAACCGCGGACTGCGATATCTTTGCGGAAGATATCGACATCTTCGGACCGAACGCCGCCTATACCCTGGTTCGTGATGGCGAGCGCTTTGGCCGCGTCACCCTCGGTGTTCCCGGTATGCAGAACGTGATGGATTCCCTGGCCGCGGCAGAGGTTGCGTTCCAACTGGGAGTGGAATCTCCGGACATTCGCGCTGCGCTGCGCGAGTTCCGAGGCGCAGGCAGGCGCTGGGAGGTGTTGTATGACGATGGCCAGGTCCTGGTGGTCGACGACTACGCTCACCATCCCGCGGAGATCGCGGCCACTCTCAGCGCCGCGCGAGCAGCGTACGCCGGTCGGCGTCTGATAGCAGCGTTTCAGCCGCACACGTATACGCGGACGCAGGCGTTCGTCAAGGAGTTTGCCCAGGCCCTGGAGATTGCGGACGGAGTAATTGTCACATCCATATATGCCGCGCGCGAGCAGCCGATTGCGGGTGTCAGCGCCGAAGCTATCGTCGAATGCATGGGAATGAATGGGTGCGTCAGCGCAGCTTATGCGGCGGACAAATCGACAATCGCCGCCGAGATCAGGGCGCGGGTGAAGGCCGGAGACCTGGTGCTGATTATGGGCGCCGGCGACATCCGCTTGGTTGGCGAGGAGCTTGCGTCCAAGTGCTATCCGAAAGGGAAAAGGCCAATGAGTCACGCTGATGAGCTTCGCCGCATCATGAGCGGGCGTGTGGTTAAGAACGAGCCGATGGCCGGTCGCACCACCCTGGGCGTGGGTGGGCCCGCCGATCTGTATAGTAGAGGTTCCCAGTGAAGACGAACTCTCGGAGCTTATGAAACACATCGCGGCAAACGGCCTGCCCTGGATGATCCTCGGTGACGGCACAAACCTGCTGATCTCGGACAAAGGCATACGCGGGGTAGTGATCAGCCTGGGCGAAGAGTTTTTCAGCATTACCGTAAATGGACAGCTCATCAGGTCCGGCTCAGCGGCGATGATAGCAAAGGTCGCGGACGTGGCGGGCAGGCACGAATCTGGCCGGTCTCGAAGGCGTGGGCACCGTGCCCGGAAGCGTCGGCGGAGCAATAGTGATGAATGCCGGAACCCACCGCGGTTACATCGATGAAGTCGCCGAGAGCGTGTCGGTGGTCACCGTTGCGGCGAAAAGAAGACGCTTTCCAAAGAGGAGTGTGGTTTCACCTACCGCAACAGCCGTTTTCAGAGCGATCGATCGATGATCATTACCTACGCCGCCTTTGCGATGCGCCCCGGCGACGGCAAGGCGATCCAGGAGCATTTGGAAAGCGTGCGCAGGCACAGAGCAGACCCAGCCCAAGGGTAAGAGCGCGGGATGCTTCTTCAGAGAACCCGCCCGACTCGAGCGCCGGCAAGCTCATTGAAGCCGCCGGCTGCAAGGACATGCGCGAGGGTGGGGCCATAGTTTCGGGACATTCATGCCAATTTCATATTGAACGTGGACAACGCGACCGCCTCCGACCTCTTCAGCCTTGCTGAAAGGGTTCGGAAGCTGGTGCGCGAGGCGCACGGAATCGAACTTGAATACGAGGTTAGACTGATAGGAGAATGGTAGAGCAGGGACGAAAGATCAGAATCGCGGTTTTGATGGGCGGGCTCTCAAGCGAACGGGACATATCGTTATCCACCGGCAGGCAGATTCTCGGAGCGCTGGACCGTGAAAAATACGAAGTTATCGGTGTGGATGCCGCTCTTCTGCCGGGAAGCAGCAGAAATCACCTGAAGGGCGCCGGGAGTGAGGTCGAAGCCGTTGCGGCAGCGCGTGAAGAGCTTGTGGGCTCGAACAAGCTCGCTTCAGTCGATCAGGTTGCCGGCACGCAGACAGGACTTCGACCGGATGTCGCGCTCATTGCCCTGCACGGCAAATACGGCGAGGACGGGACAATCCAGGGAATGCTCGAACTTCTGGGCATTCCGTACACGGGTTCGGGAGTGCTCGCCAGCGCTTTGGCTATGGACAAATCCATGGCCAAGAAGGTGCTTGCCGCGGACGGTATACTGGTGGCCCCATCAGTTGACTTCGTTACTAGCAGCGGATGGGACCGTGATGGGGTGGCGGCGTCCGTGGGGGAGATGGGCTACCCTGTTATCGTAAAACCCAGCCGCCAGGGATCAACTATTGGAATGACGAAGGTGAATGAGCCGTCGGAGTTGAATAAAGCAGTAGAGCAGGCAGCCACATACGACGAACGGATAGTCGTGGAGAAGTTTATTCACGGGACCGAGCTGACTGTGGGCGTTCTGGGTAACGATGATCCATTGGCGCTTCCCGTAGTCGAGATAGTTCCCGCCAAGGGCTTCTACGACTATGAGGCGAAGATATACCCCGGGCGCGACCGAGGAGATCGTTCCCGCCCGAATAGGCGATGAAGCGACCGCAAAGGCGCAGGAAATAGCGCTGGCCGCTCACCGCTCGCTCGGCTGCCGGGGATTGTCGCGAGCGGATATTATATCGAGTGCCCAGGGCATGTATCTCCTGGAGGTCAATACCATTCCCGGTATGACTCCCACGAGTCTTCTGCCGAGGGCCGCCGCCGCCGCGGGCATCGCTTTCGAGAAGCTCCTGGATATGCTGATAGAGTTTGCTTTAGAGGACTAGCGTTATTCTCAAGAATCGTGCATGGCACTTTCGCGACTGCTGCGCAGCGCTGTCGTGCTCAGCACGAAGGGAATGAAAATAACTGCGTTATTCTCAAGGGAGGGGACGGACAGGTGAGCCATACGTCATCGCGAACCACGAAGGTTCGGCGCCCGGTGCGCAGCGTGCATAAAGTGCCGAGGAACCGCAAAAAGCCCAACTACAAATTGCTGTTGGGGCTGTTCGGGACATCCGTGCTGATCGCGTGTGCGGTCTCGTTTTCGTGTCAGGCTCCGGCGCTTGCCATCAAGGAAGTCAACATAACCGGCGTCAGCCTCGCCGATAAGACGGCGGTTCGGAACGCGGGCCATCTCGCGCTGGGACGAAACATTTTCCTGCTTCGCAAATCTCCCATCATCGCTCGTATTCGCCGTCTCGACGAGGTCGCTCAGGTCAAAGTGGGCAGGTCGTTCCCGAACAAGGTGTGGATTGAGCTAAGAGAGAAAAGCGGACGCGGTAATTACCGATACCAGGGACTACTGCCTCGTGCAGGCCGATGGGCTGATGTTCCACAAGGTGATGGTCCGGTTAACGGGCTAATGCTCATTGAAGTAGCCAGGCCCGGTCCCATAAGGCCGGGAGTAAAGAGCGACTCCCAGAGCGTTCGCGGGGCATTGGAAGTATTGAGCTCCGTACGCAGGCAGAGATTGCAAGTAAGCAAAATTTCGGTTAACCCAGTTGGTGATATATGCTTAAATATGGAGGGTGGATGCAGCGTCATTCTTGGTCAGCCGGAGGACATCGCGCAAAAAGTGTCAATGCTGCGACGCACTTTGGTCTACAGGCCGTCAATTGCGAGGGAAGCAGCCTATATTGACCTGAGCTGCCCAAGCGCCGCCGTTTGGAAACCAAAAACGATTGCAGGAGCCGCGTCATAAGGCCGCACCATCCGTGCTGAAAACGGAGAAGACAGTGCAGCCCGAGCGGCAGGTGTGTGGACCGGATGTCAACCAATATTGGGCCGCCCGTCAGGGGAAGGTCGTGGCTTTTTCAAGTGACCGCATTATGCATTGTGCTTGGCATGCTGCTTGCGCTGTCTTTGAAAACACAGAGGCAGGCGGCATCCGAAGGCATTCCGAACAGGTGGCCCGCTCTTAGAACCGAATTTCGGAACATTAAGGAAGAGAACGAAAAGCTCCAGAAAGACGTTGCATACTACAAAGCGCACTACGAGGACCTCGCCAGAGATCAGGCGTCGGGGCTGAGCAGCAGCAAAGGGCTGCAGCAGGCGCTGGAAGATGAGAAGCTGCAGGCGGGCGCGGTCTCGCTGCACGGTCCGGGAATAGTGGTGACCGTTAAAGACTCTCCCAAGCTGGACCCGATGGAGTCCAACAAGGAAGTTATAATGCAATATATGGTCCACGATTCTGATCTCAGGAGCGTGGTGAACGAATTGTTCTCCGCCGGCGCAGAGGCCATAGCGATCAACGATCAGCGGCTGGTGGCGAATTCTTCCATCAGATGCGTAGGCTCCACGGTGCTTGTGAACTCGGAACGTCTTGCGCCGCCATACAGGATTGCGGCAATCGGGAAACCGGATGTGCTGCAGAGCGCGCTGGACCTGCAGGGAGGCGCCCTGGACATCGAGGGCCTCTTTACGCTGGATATGATAAAGATCGAGAAGGAACCGGACGTGACTGTGCCTGCGTTTACGGGGAGCACCCGGTTTAACGTGGCAAAGCATTAGCCGGACAGCAATAGTGAATCGTTGTCGAGGAAACAAATGATCTGGCTGCCTCTTTTAGGATTGATGCTTGGATTCCAGATATACTGGCTTAAGGATATAAGGGTGCCAACCTATTGGGCCCCCTATCTGGGGCTGGCCACGCTGGCCGGGCTTGATTCGATCTTCGGCGGGATTAGGGCCGGGGTCGAAGGCAAGTTCCACGACGATATATTTTTGTCCGGCTTTGCCGTGAATACCCTTTTGGCGGCAGGGCTCGCCTATCTGGGTGATCAGATTGGGGTGGACGTTTTCCTGGCGGCTGTGGTCGTGCTGGGCGGAAGAATATTCCTTAACCTGTCGCTCATACGCCGTTACCTGTTGACGCAGACGAGCATGCGCCGGAAACTCGAGTCATAAGCAGCCTCTATTGTTGGTTTCGGAGAGACGCCAACGCAGCATCCTGAGCTATGTCGAAGGGTGCGGCTGGACTTCATCGCGTGCTTCGACGGGGCTCGGCATGCTGCGTTATCTCAGTCATGGCCTGCTGTAGTAAGTGGGCGACGTTTAGACTGTGGAGAGAACGATTGAGCCGAAAAGATTACATAGCCGGACTGGATATCGGAACAACTAAGACCTGCTGCGTGCTGGCTGAGGTGGACCTGGACGACGCTTCGGTGGACATCATCGGCGTGGGGCTGGTGCCTTCCAACGGGCTGCGCAAGGGTGTCGTTGTCGACCTTGACGCTACCACGGAAGGCATTCGAGGCGCCGTCGACAAGGCGCAGCGGATGGCCGGAAGCGTCTCCATACGCTCGGTCGTTGTCGGCATTACCGGTGAGCATATATCGTCGCTCAACAGCCGGGGAGTAGTTGCGATTACGTGTTCCGACAAAGAGATTACCTCCGGAGATGTCGAGCGCGTAATCGAAGCTTCGAAGGTTATCGTTCTGCCGCCCGAACGCGAGATCATCCATGCCATTGCGCGTGGGTTTATGGTGGATGGGCAGGAAGGGGTCAAGGACCCCGTTGGAATGTCCGGAAGCAGGCTGGAAGTCGAGACTCATATTGTTACCGGTTCCAGCACGTTCCTCGATAACGTGGTCAAGTGCGTTCAGCGCGCGGGGCTGGTCGTCGAGACAACCATTTTGGAACCGATAGCAACCAGCGAGTCCGCTGTCATTCCCGCTGAGAAAGATTTGGGAGCGGTGCTGATAGACATCGGCGGCGGCACCACCGACGTGGCCGTTTTCACGGGCGGAGAGATCTTCTACACGGCGATTCTTCCCGTCGGCGGCAATCACGTAACCTCTGACATAGCAGTTGGTCTGCGCGCCTCCCAGGAAGAAGCGGAGAGAACAAAGATCGCAGCCGGCTGCGCGACTCTGGATATGGTCCTTGACGATGACATATTCGAGTATGCAAGCCTCGGCGCGGACGCGACTCGGGAATTGCCGCGCGAGATTCTCGTAAGGATCATCGAGCCCAGGATGCTGGAAATTCTGCAGATGGTGCGGATGGAGATAATGAAATCGGGTTACCTCGACAGTCTGCCCGCGGGGGCGGTGCTCACCGGTGGAGCGGCACTGCTTCCGGGCACTCTCGGATCTTGCTGAGAGGGTGCTGGGAATGCCCATCAGACTGGGACTGCCACGCGATGTGGGTGGTCTGAACGATACTGTGCAGAGCCGATCTACACGACTGGTGTCGGCCTTGCGCTGTTTGCGGCAAGACACTGCGTTGAAATGCGGGATCAGGAAAGAGGCGCCACCCTGAAGCAGGGATTCAGTGGACGCCTTCAAGAAGCTGAAGAGCAAATTCGCATAGAATTGGCTGGGTTTTCAACGCGACAGTGCCGGGCATCAGCCGATGCCCAGCACCGAACCAGCCTTATAGATTTGTAAACTAGATACCTTGAGAGGAGCTGGGTCAAATGGGGAATGGAGAGCAGGAATACTACGCAAAGATAAAGGTGATTGGTGTCGGCGGCGGCGGCATGAACGCTATCGGCCGCATGATTGAAGCGGGTGTCTCAGGCGTCGATTATGTGGTGATGAACACCGATACCCAGGTGTTGGAACTTTCCAGCGCCAGGAGTAAACTCCAGTTGGGCTCCAATCTCACTCGAGGTTTGGGCGCGGGTGGCAATCCTGAGATGGGCAAGGCTGCCGCTGAAGAGAGCCGCCCAGAGATCCGAAGGCTCCTCGAAGGCGCTGATATGGTCTTTATTGCCGCGGGTATGGGTGGAGGCACCGGGACCGGTGCTGCTCCCGTAATTGCGGAAATGTCAAAGGAGATCGGCGCGCTGACGGTAGCGGTCGTGACCCGGCCGTTCGGCTTCGAGGGTCCGAGGCGAGCGAAAGTCGCTGATTCCGGCGTCAGGGAGCTCAAGGAAAGAGTCGATACCCTTATAGTTATCCCCAACGATCGGCTGTTGAGCGTTGTGGAGAAGAAAGCCACTCTGAGCGACGCGTTCAGGGTCGCGGACAATGTTGTGAAACAGGGCGTTCAGGGCATTTCCGACATTATCACCATTCCGGGCATGATCAATGTCGACTTTGCCGACGTCAAAACCATAATGGAGAACCGGGCACCGCTGTCATGGGTATCGGAGTTGCGAGCGGTGAGCGGAAGGCTGTGCAGGCTGCTGAAATGGCTTGTGCGAGCCGCTCCTGGAAACCACAATCGATGGCGCGAGAGGGGTCCTGATCAATATCACCGGCGGCCCGGACCTTACGCTTTCCGAGGTCTACGAGGCGGCGGATATCGTTTACAAGGCGTGCGATGCTGAGAGCGTGAACGTTATCTTCGGGACCGTTGTCGATGAAGCGATGCACTCCGAGGTCAGGATAACAGTCCTTGCCACCGGGTTCGATGCGCTGGAGAGACCGCAGCCGATCGAAGCCAAGGTCGCTGCCGCTGTTGGCGAGGAGAAGGGGCCCAGACCGGCCTTCCCGGTTGCTGAGCCGTCCCTTGTGCCTGAGGGCGAGTTGGACATTCCCGCGTTCCTGAGGAGACGGTAGCAGCGTCCGCGCGAGCAAGTCCGCGGCTTGCTGTTTTGTGAGAAAACGGGCCGGAAGGTCTCGTTGAAATATCCGGAGTCGGGAGGCGATATGACATCTCCCGGCTCCGTTTGCATATAGGGGGATTTCCTCGTGGACTTTCAAGATTCTGTAAGCGTGAACTTCTGGGCCGGTCTGTGGAATAAACACGGCGACCAGTCGATTACGGCCGCCACAAGGGTGATTGTGATCGTTGTGGCTTACTTTTTGATTCGACTCGCGCTCTTCAAACTCATAAGCCGCCTGGCGGGCTCACTGCTCTCCAAGACTGACGATACCTCGCACCAGGGGCGAAAAGCCAGGGTCAGGGCCGTTCGGAGTATTTTGAAGAGCGCGGTCGGCTTTGGACTTGGGCTCGTTGCAGCGATTATGGTCGCGGAAGCCATGGGCTTCAACATCATTCCTCTCATAACCAGCGTCAGTGTGGCCGGCCTGGCGATCAGGTTCGGCGCGCAGAGGCTGGTGCGGGATGTTATCGCGGGCATTTTTATCCTCATTGAGGATCAGTATGGAGTAGGGGACTACGTTACCGTCGGCGCCCTCAGCGGGATTGTTGAGGACCTCGGCGTGAGAATCACGAAGATCCGCGAAAGAAATGGCAAGCTCTGCATCATCGCTAACGGCGATATCGCTCAGGTCTGCAACCATTCGCGTGGAAAGCTAGTGGCGTCGCTGGATGTTGCCGTGCCGACCAACGGCGATCTGGAGAAATCAATGAGGGTGCTCAATGAGGTCGGGGTGGCGCTTGCCGGGGAAATGCCGGGTCGGATTATCGAGCCATACAAGTGCGAGGGCCTGGCGCAAGTGAGCGCAGCAAGCACTACGATACGCCTGCAGGGGATCATTGCTCCCGCTTACCAGGACGAAGTGCTGATGGCAATGAACGCGAGAATACGGCAGGCCTTCGACAAGGACGGTCTTGGGTTTGCGTAGGATGCGCCCATGCCCCGCTTGACCGCTTCCCTGCTTGGAACTATCATGTCCTCAACTGGCGTACATGAGCGAATGGAGGCGACTATGAGACACATCAGACTAACGTTAGGGCTGTTTCTCCCATTACTGGTGATCTGCGGGAGTTCGGCGGTTCGGGCGGCCGATTCCTCGACAGCGCCTGAGCCGGCCACCGACAAAATAGCCATTACGACGAACGCCGAGCCCGGAGAAGTGCGCACTTATAAGATTGACGCGGCAATAACCGGCAAGATGCTCGTGCCCGACGTTAAGGACCCGCTGGACCTGGACGTTACGTTCGCATTCAAGCTCCAGCAGAAGTTCGGGAAGCGGGAAACCGATGGCATGATGCCGCTTGATATTAATATGCTTGAGGGGCAGGTTACTTCGCAGGGCCAGAAGCTGGACGTCGCTCCGAACCTGTATCCACAGCTCACCGCGCTCCTCGACAAGAACTGGCGGATCAGCGATATATTCGGCGCCTCGGACTCGCAGCTCACTCAGAAACTTCCTGGGATAAACTACGGCAATATGACAATGCTCTTCTTCCTCCAGGGAGCGGACCAGCCCCACGCTGTCGGCGATTCGTGGAACGCCAAGGTCAAGATTCCGAGCGCGGGCGAATCGTATGATTTTATCAATACCATCAAGGGCACGCAGGAGATTGACGGTGTGACAGCCGCTCTCGTCCATCAGCAGATCAGTCGGGACTTCAAAGGGGATGCCGGAAGCGCGAACACGACCATGAAAGCCACTGCCGAAAGCGCCTTCTCACTGACGGACGGCAAGCTGATCAAGTCGCACGTTGAATGCGTAGTGACATACTTGTCCCCGGCCGCCGATTCCAGGTACTTCAACGGACAATAAATCATCTTCGCAGCAGGAGGGCTCGGTCCCCAGCGCGAATATCAAGTTAGATATTTCGCTGATAAAATAGGCGGTGGGCGATGCAAATCGATCTTGACAAAGTCAAGAGAGAGTTCACTAAGCTAATGGACGAAGACATCCAGTCCGAGCGAACCGTCGAGCTGTTGGTAGACGTCTGGGAGTATGGAGATCTGAGTCCGGACGATGCAGGATGGGCTCTTTGGAACTTATGCGACCGATATGCGCTGGCAAGAGACCCGATGACTCAGCACAGGTACCAATCACGGTTCTTTGACTTGGTCAAGAGCAGCTTTCCGGAGCGGGCGCACTGGGTGGTTTGTGACGGAACCCAGGCTATGACGTTGGTCCACGGCGGGTTTCTGGAATTCTGGTGGGGATACTACCAGTTTGCTAACAACAATGCTCCTCGTATTGCAGATAACCGAGGCGCGCGTTTTGAAGCGCACAGAGCCAACTCACATTCTTATTTGGCCCTTGGGGAGATTGCTTGCGCTGAATCGGCGATACAAGAATTGGCAGATATTCTTGAAGAAGATAACGAGTGGCCAAACCAAGCTTTTGCAAGCGTGACGTACAAACAATATTAGTCCAGTTCTGCAGCGTCACCGGGCAGGCAGGTCGCTTGGAAGAAACGGGGGCACATCTCGAGCGGGTGCTCGTCGGTTGGCTTGAGCGAATAGGAGACGCAAAGTTAGTAGAGTTTAAAGAACGACCTCTTTTTGGGAGTTGGCTTTCTTTCATTGAAGACAGGCCCCCAGCGAATGCGCTGGCGGTCGGATTGCATAACGCGGCTTGCGAATTAGCTAAGGCAGGCAAGTCCGCTGCCGCCGAACGTCTATTTCGCCTTTGGCTTGATTACCGAGACCGCCCGCTCAATGATTATGGCACCGCTCTTTTCTTGCTATCGTGCTGGCGTAATAGACACGATAGAGACGAGGTCAAACGCCTACTGGCCGAGTCGAAGAGCGTAAGTCTCGGATATCTGGTATCGGTTGCACCGGAAATGGCGGATGTATTTGAAGACAAAGGGGCACAGTGTGGCGGCAGATGAGACCATTCGCCAGCCCCATCACCCAGCACCCAAAACCTGGAGACTTTCTTGCCCCTGATTGGTATGGTCACTTTCTGTCTGCTTTGTGTTCCTGGTGATGCACTGGTGGTCGGAGGGCATCTTCGAGGCATCGGATGCGCTCGTGGTTGCGGTCGTCTTCTGTGGGCTCGTTTTCGGCCTGTTCGCGGCGCAAACGCTGTTGATGTTCCTCCTGGCGGCGGTTCCGCTTGTGGGAGCCGTGATCTATATGATCTACTCCTACCAGGCAGGGAGTGTGCGCTCATACTACCGGAAGTGCTGCAAGAACTATGTCAAGGCGATCGAGAATGACCCCAGGAACCTTGGCGCCAGGGAGTATCTGGCTGAAGCGATTTACAACCTCGGCGAACTCGACCGTGCTATAGACGAACTTCAAACGGCTGTGGATATGGGCGCGGGCATGGAGTGCAGGCACAAGCTCGATCTGTGGATCAAGCAGCGCCATAGGCGCGACTCGTCGGCCCCCATTTGCAGATGGTGCAACACCGAGAATTCTCAGGACGCTCGCAGATGCGCGAGGTGCGGTTCCGACCTGCCGTTCGATACATCATTCAGCCGCTGGCTGGCCGGCGGAAAGGCCGCCGGCGCCCGGCCTTATCTGATCCTCATAGGCGGTGCTGGTCTCATAGCGCTGTCTCTCGTGTTCCTGCCTCTCAGATTTGCGTTCATTCCATTCCTCCTGTGCGCATCCGCGCTCGTGGGATGGTCCCTCATCGCTTCCGCCAGGTCGTAAAAAACAGCCTCTGCAGTGTTTAGCCCGTTTGTGGTTCGGGGTAACCATGTAATGAACCTGGCGTTTTGAGGCGGGTAACCCCAACGTGGCCTCTTAATCACGAAAGGGGGTGCGATTATTGAACAACAAAGAGAATGTTCCTCGCGCCAACAAAGGACCGGTACATACCCGGCGCAACATCGAATCGTTTGGCGACCCCTATATTGAAGACGAGCAAATTGGCGAGTACCTGCATGTGTAAACGCTGCGGAGATGTGCATATGGCGGGTCGGTGGTATCCAAAGACCCTGCTGCCCAAGAAGCCCGAGATCGTGCAAGAAGGCGAACCGAAGTCGATCATGTGCCCCGCGTGCCGTAAGCAGCAGGACCGGGTTCCGAGCGGTGTCCTGAAGATGATGGGGAATTTCGTCATAGAGCACAAAGACGAGATAATGAACCTCATTCGCAACGAAGCCGACAAGGTTCAGGCTATTAATCCACTGGAGCGAGTGATGGGAGTTGTCTCTACCGGCAATGACATAGAGATCACGACGACGAACGAAAAGCTGGCGCAGAGGATGGGTAAAGCTCTCCACAAGGCATACAGCGGGACTATCGAATACAAATTTTCCGAGGACGCGAAGATCGCCAGGGTTTATTGGCGAAGGGAACTCTGAATCGCAGGGCGTAAATAAACGCGCGTTCTTGCCGGCAGCGACTATCGCGATCTACCATGGGAGGAAAACAAATTGGATATGTTCGACCTCATAAAAAAATCCGTTGCGTTCGGCGTTGGCACAGCCATATACAGCGGCGAAAAGATGAAGCAGTTCGCGGATGAAATGGTCAAGCGCGGAGAGATGACCTCAGATGAAGCCAATCAATTCGTCGATGATATGACCAAAAAGGCGGACGAGGAAAACAAGTCGCTCCAGGAATGGATGCGCGACCAGGTTTCCAAAATGCTTCACCAGGCCGGGGCTGCTGAGGCTGATAGAGTAAGCGAGCTCGAGCAGGAGATCGATGTTCTGGAGCGCAGAATTGCCCTGCTTGAGGATCGGGTGGACGAGCTGAAGAACCTGCTGAAGCCCGCTGATGAAACGAGTTGCGGGGTCTGCGGGATGGATTCCGAGGCCGGCGCCTCAATTTCGGTGGACGAGGGCTGATGCTCGACAAGAGCAGGCGACACTTCCGCCGGTACAAAGAGATAGCCAGGGTCCTGGCCAAGCACGGCTGGGGCTGGATGATTAGCAGGTTCGGCTTTCCCGAGTATCTTCATAAGCATTCGGGAGTGCTTCCTAAAGAACACGTGCCCGTTCACCTCAGGGAAATGCTCGAGGAACTCGGCCCAACGTTTATTAAGTTGGGCCAGTTGCTTTCCACGCGTCCGGACGTTGTGCCGGAGGCGTACCTCTCCGAACTGGCCAAGCTTCAGGATACCGCGCCCACGCTGCCGTTTGCTGAGATACGCAAGGTTTTGGAGTCCGAGTTTGACGTCCCGGTATCGGTTCTTTTCTCGAAGTTTTATGAGATCCCCGTTGCCGCGGCCTCGCTTGCCCAGGTCCATCGAGCAGAGCTTCACGATGGCACGCCGGTGATTGTAAAAGTCCAGCGCCCAAACATCGGAGAACTGATCGAGACCGATATCGAGATCATCTACAAGCGCGCCCAGTTCGTAGAGCAGCACTTCGAAAAGGCTCACACACTGGGACTGCTCGATATTGTGGATGAAGTTCGCGACCGTTATCCGCGAGGAACTGGACTACACCCGCGAGGGAAGAAATACCGACCGCCTCAGGCAGGCTATGTCGGGAAGAGAATGGAACATCAGGGTGCCGACCGTCTACTGGAACCTCACCACCCGCAGGATTCTCACTCTCGAAGAAATGCAGGGCACCAAGATCACCGATTTTGCCTTGAGCCTGCTCCCGATGTCGGATCTGAAATCAGTCGCCCGCAGGCTGACGTCCGGGTTTCTCGAGCAGATATTCGTCGACGGGTTTTTCCACGCCGACCCTCATCCCGGAAACATACTTGTCAGTCAGGACGGCGAGATTCAACTGCTGGATTGCGGGCAGGTGGGCCATCTGGACCTCGAGAACAGGGCGGGGGCGGTCAGAATGCTGATGGCGTTCGAGCAGCAGGACAACCGCGTGCTTGCAGACGAGATACTTCGTTTAGGCATAACCCAGGACGAGGTCGACGTCAAGCGCCTCACACGGGACCTCGACAAAGTCATGCGAACCTACTACGATATGCCTGCCCGCGCGGTGAATATGGGCCAGTTGTTGATGAAGGTGATGAACGTGTTGGCCCAGAACAAAGTCAGACTGCCGGTCGCCTTTACCGTGATGGGGAAAGTGCTCGCGAATATCGACGGAATATGCAGGCAGCTTGATCCCGACTACAACTTCACCGAGATTGCGCGAAGCTATGTCGACAGGGCCATGAAAAGCGAACTGAGGTCTGCCAACACGCTGACCGAGTTCTACCATGCGCTGGTCACCAGCCGCAACTTCCTCTTTGCCTTGCCCGACAACCTGGAGCGGCTCATGCGAAAGGCGGTGGAGGGGACGGTGCGCATTGAGTTCAAACACCTGGGATTGGAAGAGGCCTCAAGCACCTGGCGCAACTCAGCAAACCGCATATCCATCGCCTTGATTGTCAGCGGGAGCATCATAGGCTCGTCGGTAATAGTCGCCGCGGGCAAAGGCACAAAATCCTGGTTCGGCCTCCCGACACTCGGCATACTCGGCTACGTAGTGGCGACCATCTTCGGCATCTGGCTGATCATGTCGATCATAAGGTCGGGAAGGCACAGATAGGCTTGAATGTCTGAACACGATTTTAGGGATTCTAGGATTGGCAGGATGGGTTTGTATTTACGAGGGAGATGCGATCATGCACCATCCACTCTGTTCATCCCTTAATCTCCTAAATCGTGTTCAGACATCCTACGGTTTCAGCAAAACCTTAATAGACTCTTCAACCGAGTGCATCATCTCGAATCCAGTTTTGAACTGCTCCAGCGGCAGTTCGTGGGTAACAATCGGGTCCACATCGATCAGGCCGCGGTTGATGTCGTCGAGCGCCAGGGGATAGGTGTAAGGAGAAAGGTGTGCGCCGAAAATGTCCAGTTCCTTCATATCGCCGATAATGGACCAATCCACCGTTGAAGCCGACGGCATCACGCTAAACTCAACAAACCTTCCCAGCTTGCGGATCATGCGCAGCCCCTGTATAACGGCGTCGGGGTTGCCGGCAGCCTCGATATAGACATCGCAGCCGTAGCCATCGGTCAGATCGAGGATTTTGGCCACTGCGTCTTCTTTGGAAACATTGATCGTGAGGTCAGCGCCTAATTGCCTTGCCACGTCCAGACGATGGTCGCGCGCGTCCACGGAGACGAGGAGCCCGGGGCTGAGAAGCCGCGCGGTTGCAACCATACCAAGGCCGAGCGTTCCGGCCCCCGCTATAACCACCACGTCACCCATCTCGATCTTCGCTCGCTGTACTGCGTGGATGGCGCACGCGAGAGGCTCGACCACCGCAGCCTGGCGCGCTGTCATGCCCTCCGGCACTTTATAATTGAGAGACCCTGCCGGCAGCTTCATATACTCGGCCATCGATCCCGGCAGGTTCTTGCGGAATCCGTAAACATTGCTGGCCATGCACATCCAGTAGCGCCCGGTCTTGCAGAACTTGCACTCCCAGCACGGGACAATCTGCTCGGAGACCGCGAGGTCACCAATACTGAGGCCATATTTCTCGCCGGCGCCTTCACCCAACTGAACCACCCGGCACGCGAACTCGTGGCCGGCGATCACCGGCGGATCGGAGTACAATTTTGTGGTTCCATCGCCCCAAAATACGGCGCTCCATCAAAGCATTTCGCGTCACCCGCACAGATACCGGCGGCGAGTATTTTCACGACCATTTCCCCTGGACCTGCCTGCGGCACCGGGGCTTCCTCCAGCCGGTAATCCCCTGGTCGATGCGTCACGACCGCCTTCATGCTCCGCGGAAGCTTCTCTCCAACTACTGCCATTGCCGAACATCCTCTCCAATGTGATCTCTACGTTATTATGGGTCGCAGCGGGTTGGCTGTCAATATCTGGGGCTTCGCCCCCAAACCCCTACCAAGGGCGCTGCCCTTGAACCCGCCAGGAGCCGAGTGGCCCCTGGACCCCCCACATTGCGCTTCACGTCTATGCTCACCCCTACCGGTGAGCATAGACGCGAAGCGAGTCAGGGTCTGGGGCCTGCGGCTCCAGCGGAGTCCGGAGGCGGAGCCTCTGGTGGGAGCTCGAGGGCAAAGCCCTGAAACCTAACCTCCGAGCACCCTCACGCCAAACAGCGATGCGATTCCGTTCGCTATCATTTCGACCGCTATCGCCGCGATTATGAGCCCCATCACGCTTGTCGCGATGCTTATTCCGGTTTCCTTGAGGCGCGCGGCCAGCGCCGATGCCCCCCGCAGTGACGCATAGGTCGAGGCTCCCACGAGCAGGATGACACCTGCCAGGGCGCCGACATCCACCATTGAATGAGCGCGCGTTCCATAGAGAATTGCGCCCGCGATAGCTCCCGGCCCGGCCAGAAGCGGAATTGCCAAAGGAACGATGGCGAAGCCTGGCGGCGCTTCGGCCGGCGCAGTTGTGGGCCGGGTCGCACTGAACACCATCTGCAGCGCAATCAGGAAGAGTATGACGCCGCCCCCGATCTGGAATGCGCCGATGCTGATGCTGAAGAGTCTCAGGATCGCATTGCCGAGGAACATTGACACGAGAAGGATAATCGAAACAGCCGTGCTGGAGCGCCTGGCGGTGATCCTTCGCAGGCCGGCATCCGCATCCTCGGTGCCGCTGAGGAAAATCGGAATTCCCTCCAACGGATTTACCAGCACCAGGAGAGAAATATAAGCCTTAGCATAGAAACCGACGTCAACCACGCTGGCATAACCCTCCTGTTGCCGAGCGTCAAAACTTCTCCCGCCGCACTATTTCGGACAATGCCTTGCGTGACTTTTCCCGAGGCGCATCCGCCGGGTAGCCGAGCGGGGTGAATATGACCGGCTCTACTCCCTCCGGCAGCCCCAGGACCTCCTTTGCCGCGGCGGGGTCGAATGCAGCGATCCAGCAGGTCCCCAGGCCGAGTTCCGTCGCGGCCAGAATGAGGTGGTCCATGGCAATGGCCACATCCAAATCGCAGTGGTTTTTGCCGTCGTATGACCGCACCCAGCCCTCGGATGTTACCGCGCAGCCGCAGATTACGATGGGCGCGTCCGAGAACCAGACGGCTTTGTATATTCGTTTGAGGTCATCTTTTCTGCCTTCGGTGTGCACGACTACAAACCAAAAAGGCTGGTTGTTACACGCGGTGGGCGCAAGTCTCGCCGCTTCCAAAACCTTTTCGAGTTTCTCGTCTTCCACCAGGTCAGGTCTGTAGGCTCTGACGCTGTAGCGCTTGCTTATGAGTTCGCTGAATTCCATTTGATCTTCTCCTTGACAGGAGTCCGAGGATGAAACCCCAGGATAATCCGCCCTAAGACACGTGCAGCACCGCTTTGCCCGGGATCTTTCGGTCCCACAGGTCCTGCGCCACCTGGCCGACCTTTTCCCACGGCTCTTCTACGGTGATATAGGTCCGCAGCCAGTCGTCCGCGACCATCCTGACGAGCCGGGCGAGTCCCATCGACGGCGTCTCGATGCACATTTCATTGAATAACAGGAAGCCATACAGGCTGGCGCGTCCGGTCCGCATGAACGACCAGATATTGAACGTCGCCTCGGCTTCGGCTGAGGCTCCGTAGGTGACGCAGACGCCGTCGGAGGAGAGCATGCTCAGGCAGTTGCCCAGCACCTTTCCGCCGACCGATTCCGCGATCAGCCGGTACGGTCCGAAATCGCACGCCGCGCCGCCGTCTTCGCTCACCACAACATCGTCCGCGCCGGTGGATTCCACCAATGGGCGATACTGCTCCTTCCGGATCAAGGCAACTACGCGCGCGCCGTAGAGCTTGCCGATCTGACACGCGAACAGGCCGACCCCGCCGTTTGCGCCGGTCACGAGCACATTTCGACCGAGAATGCGCTTTCCGTGTTCGATGACATACAGGGCGGTGAGCCCGGCCACAGGGAGCGTCGCCGCTTCCTCGAACGACACACGTTCAGGAAGCTCGGCCAGAGCCTGCGTCGGCACGGCCACCAACTGCGCCCACGCGCCGGTCCGCATAAAACCTACGACTCTTGCGCCCTGCTTTGGGCCCGAGCCGTCCGCCGCCGTCTGCTCGATGGTTCCTGCCAAATCCCAACCGATCCGGCTGCCGAGTTCCTGCGACTGCGCGTATCTGATCTCGCCGAGGTTGAGCGATACCGCCGCGACCTTCACCAGCGCTTCATTCGGCAAAGGGTCGGGGCGGTCTACTTCCTTCAAGGCAAAATGTCCCAAAACTGATGGATCGACAACCACTGCTTGTATCTTATCCATAGATATTCCTCCGATAATGGCACTGTGTATGGACATGCCCAACATATCGGTTGGATAATCACCCAGAACAATATGGACATCATGCGAAACGATAATGTGCAAAGATCACTCGAACTGCTTCTTGAAGTCGGAGAACTGCTGCTGGAGGTGCTGCATCTCTTCTCGAAGTGACTCCACTTCCTTTTCCAACTGCTCAACTCTTCCGATCTCCGCGCAGGAAGCTTCGTGGCCGGAGCCGGCATCGGCCATGTCGACCGTCGGTTCACCCGCGAGCAAGTGCGCGTAGCGTGATTCTTTGCGGCCGGGCTGTCTTGGCAATCTTACGACGAGTGGGTCGGTCTCCCGCGCGGCGAGTCCATCCAGCACTTCGTCAACTTCCGAAAGCTCTTTGAATGTATGAAGACGCTCGGAGCGGCCTCGGATCTCGCCCGAGGTCTGCGGACCGCGAAGCATCAGCACGCACATTACAGCCACCTCCGCCGGAGACAGGTGGAACGTGTCGGCGAAGTAGTTGTCGTATTTCTGCACGCGCGAGTCCCGTCCGCCTGCTTTTAAGACGAGCCGCTTGTCCAGCAGTTGGTCTGTCGTCGCAGCCACGGTGTATTCATCATATGATACCACCGGTTCGCGGTTCGTTTTCTGATTGCAGGCGTTCATAAGCGCATTAAGCGAAAGGGGATAGTACTCCGGCGTGGTGATCTCCTTTTCAACCAGGCAGCCAAGCACGCGGATTTCGGGTTCGGTAAGTATCATGTCTTTTGCTCCTCGCTCAATATTTTACCAGATTGCAGCCGATAGAATACTCGCGTAGTGCGCGGGAAAGCTCTGCTAATGGTATAATAATTTGGACGCGGTTTATAAACGAACGAACCGATTGGGAGCAGGAGGGCCTTGTGGGATCAATAGTCCACGCAGTTTCTGTCTGGGTTATCGCCCCTGTCTATTCTTTTGGATACTGGGGAATTGTCGTGATGATGGGGATCGGGTGCGCGTGTATTCCCCTGCCGAGCGAAATAATAATGGCATTTGGCGGCTATCTCGTCTATAAGGACCCCGCCAATTTTAATATCTGGATGATGGGTATAGCGGGCGCAGCCGGCTGCGTCCTGGGTTCGGTTGTGGCATACTGGGCGGGCAGGTACGGCGGCAGGCCGTTCATAGAAAAGTATGGCAAGTATGTCCTCGTGCGGCGTAAGGACCTGGATAAGGCGGATGGGTGGTTCAAGAGATACGGCGACGCCACGATTTTCTTCAGTCGCATGCTTCCGATTGTCCGCGCGTTTATATCGTTTCCGGCTGGAATATCCGGCATGCGGTTTTGGCGGTTCATACTTTATACATTTGTTGGCTCGCTTCCCTGGTGTCTCGGCCTCGCCTGCCTTGGAAAGCTCCTCGGCAGCAGGTGGGAGACCGGACTAAAGCGCTATTTCCACGGGGCTGACACCGCTATCGGCGTCGTTATTGTGGTAATGATCGCGTTGTATGTCTACCACCACATCAAGAGCGGCAGGGATTACGACGAGGCTGTTACATAAGCCCGGGGATGCATGTGCCCCCAAACACGGAAAACACAAGAACGGCGGGAGCTTCCTTGCTCTCGCCGGTCCTGCTTACTGCTTCTCTTTCTCTTATTATTGCGGTTGCTGGGCGTCCCTGCCCAGTTCCGCAATAATCTTGTCAGTCAGACCGGCGTTGAAGTTTTCCCATCGAGATTTGCTCCAGACTTCCACCTTGTCGCTAAGGCCGACTATCCAGATGCTCTCTCCTGTCTGCATTCCCGCATGATCCATCAGCAGTTGAGGGATGGCCACACGCCCTTGTCTGTCCGGCGTGCACTCATACGCGGCCCCAAGAAAGTAGCGCTCCAGCTTCAGCCCGCGTTCGTCAAGAAATGACTTAGGAGTCAGCGTCTGCTGGACTTGCGGCCATATCCGCTCCGAGAAGATCCAGAGACAGCCGTGCAGGCCCCTCGTCACCACAAATCTTTCTCCCAGCTTCTGCCGGAAGCGGGCAGGGATGACCGTGCGTCCTTTGTCATCGATTGTGTGTTCATAAGCTCCTGAAAACAAGAAAGCTCCTCAGCAGCGGCCTCAGTTTGCAGCTTTGATCCGGAAGCGGATCGGTCGCCGGCGTGAAGGCCGCCTGACAAGATCAGCCTGTTCCAGCTTTCTAAAGTCGTGCTCGTCGGCTGCCAGCAGTGAACGAATAAAGTCTTTGTTGTTCGGCGCGGCGGCTTCGGCAGTGCATCTTGCGCAGTAACTTCGGCACAGAAGCACGCTGCCATCCTCACCGGTTAGATTGATCGCGGTATTTGCGAACGGCTCGGGTTTTCCGCAGATGTTGCAGCGCGGCATCGGCAGGAGATCACTCCCCGTGTCCTGGCACAGCTCCCTGACGATGCGGTAAATGATCTCGTCGAAGGATCGCTGCGTCACTACGAATGCGTAGTTGGTCTTCAGAAAATCCTCTATCTCGTCGAGGATAGAGGAGTCCGACCTGTGAGTCTGCACTGCGTAGCTGACGAGTTTTCCCGAGCAGAGCCGCCGTACCTGCACCTGCGATTCCATCTCGGCAAACAGCGTGCCGATTTCCCGGGCTTCCTGCTCGGATCGAGTCTCGACGAGATATACAGCCTGGATTCCGACGGGCTGCGAGTCGACACATATCTCGCTGATTGGCTTAATGGGTTCCTGGCGCCTTGGCATTTCGATACTCCTATGGGTGAATGCTACCCAAATCTACCACTACCTACCACTGTATACCCCCAAATTATATGGCAGCAGGCCGAAGCAGTCAAGCAGTTTTTTGAATTCGGATTCCGGACCAAAGCCCTTGCATATCCTGTATAATAGAGGTATGAGAAACGATCGGGGAACCTCGCGCCGGGCGAGGCTGCCGCGCGCCCTTCGGAGGGGGCTCAGGGACGCCTATGACCACCTGGGTTACGTGGTGGTTGTGACATTCATTGCGTTCTTATGCACAGTGCTGCTTTCAGGGGCGGCGGGGTTGTTATGGAAGTCAGCGGGCGGCTCGCTCGGGATTGTAGGCGCTGTCCTGCTGCTGCCTGCCGCTCTCGGAGCTTATCTGTGCGCTGTTGGGGTATTTTACTACGCGAACAAGGCTGTGTTCTTTGAGCATCCATCCGCCGCTGATACATGGAAGGGGATCAGGCTCCTCCTTGGGCCGGCCACCGCTTTGTTCGCTGTAGATTTTCTGATCGGTGTCGTTGTGGTTGGGGATACGCTCTTCTTTGGGCGGATGTTCGGGGAAAGCCGCAATCCTGTCTGCGCCGTGATTGGGATACTGTGCTTTTACGTTACGCTGGCATGGTTGATGATGGCTCTGTACCATTTGCCGCTTTTGGCCGCTCAGCTCAAGATGGAATCGGGGACGAAACCAGGCGTTATACTGCGCAAGTCATACCTGCTGGCCGCCGACAACCCCGGCTTTACAGCGTGCCTCTTTATTGTTATAATCGCCCTTGCTGTCTTGTGCGTTCTCCCCGGGTTGATCGGTATGGCGGTCCTGTTTTTGGGGGCTGCCGCATTTCTTCTCACCCACGCGCTGCGCGAGCTTTTTATCAAGTATGAGATGATCGAGGATGAGCCCGAGACTGTGGAAGATAGCGGATGGGCATTGCCGGATGCCTGGCGGAAGCGCGACAGGGGGAACGAAGCTGAGCGCTAAGCCTTCGGGCATAACCCTCGTATGCTTCAACGGAGCTCAGCATGCTGCGGTTCCAGGCCGCACTGGGTTTGCCCGTAGCGATGCCTTGGCCCTGGGAGTGAAGAGATGGCTGATGTAACGTGCTTGGGGATTCTGGTGGCCGATGTGGTCGGCAAGCCGGTCGACGTGATGCCGGACCGGGGCAAGCTGACGCTCGTGGAGAGGATGGAGCTGCACGGCGGCGGCTGCGCGCACAGCACCGGGGTCGGGCTTGCGAAGATCGGCATAAATACCGCCGTGATAGGCAAGGTGGGCCGCGACGGCTTCGGCGATTTCATGGTCGGCTCACTTACCAAAAACGGTGTCGACTGCTCGGGTGTCGTGCAGGATGCTGAGGTTGCCACGTCCGCTACAATGGTGATGGTCCATGCGGACGGAGAGCGCAGCTTCATTCATTACCTGGGAGCAAACGCCGCTCTTACCGAAGATGATATCGACTTCGAGCTAGTCCGAAAATCGAAGATACTGCACGTGGCAGGCGCATTTCTAATGCCGGCTATGGACGGCGAGCCGACCGCGCGGGTTCTCAAAAGGGCGAAAGAGATGGGCGTGATTACCTCGCTCGATACCGCCTGGGACTCTCGAGGCAACTGGATGAAGCTCCTGGAGCCGTGCCTGCAGTATGTGGACTATGCGGTTCCGAGCATAGAGGAAGCGCGAATGGTGACCCGGCAGCACTCGCCTGAGGACGTGGCACGGGTCCTGTTGGACAAGGGCGTGAAGACTGTCGCGCTTAAAATGGGAACCGACGGGTGTTATATACGCAATGCGGATGTGGCTCTGAGAATTCCGATATACAAGGTGGATGCCATCGACGCACTCGGCGCGGGGGATGCGTTTGCGGCGGGGTTCCTCACCGGGCTCGTCAACGGATGGTCCATGGAGCAGGCGGGTAAGTTCGCTAACGCTACCGGCGCATTCTGCGTAACAGCATTAGGGGCGACTACGGGCATCTCGGATCAGGAGACTATCGAGCTGTTCATTGCCGCCCGCGAGGACGCGTTAGCCCAGTCCTTGCGCAGACGCGGCTGCACAAAGCGCAGTTAACGGCGCAAAGTTTATAGTGAGTTTTGAACGCATGCGAGGCACGAGTCACAACTCGCAGTTTCTGATAGTGTCGAGATTGCAGTAAGCAGGATGAGAGGAACAAACACGTTGGCCGGAATTGTGCTGACAGATATAACCAAAGACAATTGGGAGCAGTGCGCTAATCTTCGACTGAGCACAAAACAGGGCGGTCTGGTCGCTCCCAATCTCTATTCCATTGCGGAATCGAGAATAGAGCCGTCCTTCACGCCGCTGGCTATCTATCACGATGCTGAGGTAGTCGGCTTTATTATGTATGGACTTGACCCTGATGATGGCCAATACTGGATCTATCGACTGATGATAGACCAAAACCACCAGGGCAGAGGTTACGGTAAGGCCGCGGTGGTCGAAGTCATCCACAGGATCAAGCAAATACCGGGTGCTGACGAGGTGTATGTCGGCTACAAGCCCCAGAACACTGTTGCGGCCGCTTTGTTTGCGAGCCTTGGCTTCGAGCGGACAGGCCAGATGTTTCAGGGCGAGTTCATCGCCAGGCTACAATGGTAGCGTTCGGGCATGGGGAGTCCGGGTGAAGTGATGGGGTGAGGATTCGGAAATCCTCCCCAGGAAGATGTTCGGCGCGGACCGCAATCCGCCCCAAACACGATAGTCCAAAACTCAAGAAAAAGATGGGGCGTTTAGCTCATGCTTAGCAGCGAACTTAGAACCAAATATCTGAAATTCTTCGAGAGCAAGGGGCACCTGATTCACGCCAGCGATTCGCTTGTGCCCAATGACCCGAGCTTGCTTTATACCTCCGCGGGGATGGTGCAGTTCAAGCCCTACTTTGTGGGCGAGCGCGTGCCTCCGTGCACAAGGATCACTACGTCGCAGAAGTGCATGCGCACCGACGACATAGACGAGGTCGGCGACGCAGTCCATCATACGTTCTTCGAAATGCTGGGCAACTTCAGCTTCGGGGACTACTTCAAGCGCGAGGCGATCACCTGGGCGTGGGAGTTTCTGACTGAAGTTATCGGCCTCGACTCCGAGCACCTGTGGACCAGCGTTTATCTGGACGATGACGAAGCCTACGATATCTGGGTCAATGAAGTCAAGTTCCCGGCGGGCAGGATTGTGTGGCTTGGCGAGGACAAGAACTACTGGCCCGCCAACGCCCCAAGCAAAGGCCCGAACGGGGTCTGCGGTCCGTGCAACGAGATATTCCTGGATGTGAGCCCCGAACTGGGCCTCCCAGAGGACCCGGCATGGTCGATTGCGCACGACAGCAGCCGGTTCGTCGAGATTTGGAACCTGGTTTTCACGCAGTTCGACCGGCAGGAAGACGGCACTTTGAAACCTCTTCCATCGAAGAACATCGACACGGGTATGGGTCTCGAACGCACGGTTGCGGGACCGAATGGCGCGCCGACGAACTATGAAACGGACCTGTTCATGCCCATCATTGAGCGCATCGAAGCGCTTTCGGGCGCTAAGTACGGCTCGGACGAGGCGACCAGCCGGGCAGTTCGAGTTATCGCCGATCACATCCGCAGCGCCGTGTTTGTGATTGCGGACGGGGTTATGCCGTCGAATATCGGCAGGGGATATGTCCTGAGGAGGTTGATCAGGAACTCGGTCGTCAAGGGAAGATCGCTTGGCCTGGATAAGCCGTTTATGGCGTCTATTGTGGGCACGGTCGTTCAGATAATGGGCGACGTTTACCACGAGGTCGCGGACCGCCAGGGCTACATCGAGAAAGTCATAGGCAGCGAAGAGGACAAATTCCGTTCCACGCTTCAGAGCGGGCTGCAGCGGCTGGAGGACCAGATAGCCATTGCCGCGACCACGCCCGGGAAGAAACTCGATGGCGAGGTCGCGTTTACCCTTTACGACACTTACGGCTTCCCGCTGGAGCTAACCCGCGAGATCGCCGTTCAGAAGGGGATCGATGTCGATATGGGGGGCTTTGAGGCCGCGATGGAAGAGCAGCGCAGGCGCGCCAAGGAAGCCAGCGATTTTGGCAGCGTTATGGTTACCGGGGTGGGCTCGGTGCTTCTCGATCTGGAAAAGACGATTGAGCCGTCGACCTTCACGGGTTACGAGCAGTTGACAGGCCAGGCTGTGGTGCAGGCGATTATCAAGGGCGGTGAGCTCGTGTCGACCGCGAACAAGGGCGACAAGGTCGAGATCGTGCTGGATGAAACGCCGTTCTACGCCGAAACCGGTGGGCAGGTCGGAGACAGGGGCCGGATAACCAGCGAAGGCGCAGCCGTCGATGTCGCGGATACTGTCAAGGCCTCGCACTACTTTCTGCACGTCGGGGTGGTTGCCTCGGGGTGTATTTCGGTGGGCGACCAGGTAAAATGTGAGGTCGACTCAGGCCGCCGGTTGGCCGTCGCTCGAAATCATACTGCCACACATCTGCTTCACGCCGCTCTTCACAAGGTTCTCGGCGAGCATGCGCTGCAGAAAGGCTCCGTCGTGGAGCCCGACAGACTCCGGTTCGACTTCTCGCACTTCCAGGCGGTTACCCCGGAAGAACTGCGCGCCATCGAGGACGAGGTCAATTCGATGATCCTCGCCGATCTGCCGGGTGTCACCGAGGTTACGAGCGTTGGCGAGGCCAGGAAGATGGGAGCGATGGCGCTCTTCGGCGAAAAATACGGTGATGTCGTTCGCGTGGTGAAGATGGGTGACGTGTCGACTGAGCTCTGCGGTGGAACGCATTTGTCGCGCAGTTCGCAGGTGGGTCTGTTCAAGCTCACCAGTGAATCCAGCGTGGGCGCGGGACTGCGCAGGGTCGAAGCTGTGACCGGCGAAGCCGCGATCAGCTATGTCCACGAACTCGAGGACCAGATTAGAGCGGCAGCGGATGCGCTTGGTTCCAGCATTTCCGAGGTAGTCTCCGCCGCTCACAGGGCCGTTCAGAGTGCTCGCGAGGCTCAGAAGGAGGTCGATCGGCTCAAGTCGCAGAGCGCGGCCGAGAGCGCCGGCGAGCTTGCGGAATCCGCCCTGGATGTGGCCGGCGTGAGATTTGTCTCGGCGAAAATGCCGACCGCCGATGTCCCGGCTCTGCAGAAGCTGGTCGATACCGTTGCCGATAAGCTGCGCTCCGGAGTAGTTGTGCTGGCAGGAGTCTCGGACGGCAAGGTCGTGTTTCTGAGCAAGGTTACTCCCGACCTGGTATCCAAAGGCTTTCATGCCGGCAATCTGCTTCGCGAAGTCGCGAAGGTCGCGGGCGGCGGCGGCGGCGGCAAGCCCGAGTTCGCGCAGGCCGGCGGGCGGGACGCATCCAAGGTAGACGAGGCCCTTGCAAAGGCTGCGGAGATTATCAAAACTCAGGCTGGGGCGTAAGTGCAAATTAGTAATTCCCAACAGGCCGGCGGCAATCGGCTGTCTGCCGTCAAAAAAATGATCTTTGTGCTGGCATGTGTGCTGGTGCTGACGGCTGGGGCGGCATCAACCAAGGCAGCGCGGATGCAAAGACCCGGGAAGATGGTTGTCGTTGTCGCGAACCGGCTGCTTCTCTCGGATTTCGCCGACCCGTCACTTCGTTCGGTCCACAAAATGATCGCCGGGGGAAGCATGGCGTTTATCAGCCCGAACTGTGCGGGGCCGAAAACGGAGTTATCGGTAATACTCACTGCCGGGGCCGGCATGAGCTGCCGGGGCGCGGTAGGTATGGGCGAGTGCTACGACGCCAACGAGCCCGTCTTTGGCAGCGTAAACGGAGCGGATGTTTACTACACCAGGACCGGCTGCCGGGCCGGTTGTGGTTCAGCGGTGTTCCCGGGGTTGGGCCAGGTGTT
This sequence comes from uncultured bacterium, assembly GCA_963775535.1. Classification (GTDB taxonomy): domain Bacteria; phylum Armatimonadota; class UBA5829; order UBA5829; family UBA5829; genus CAVZJH01. The sequence continues at coordinate 44,361 of CAVZJH010000037.1, forward strand.
TCGGACCAACGCTCAGGCCGGTATCGACCGGCTTCGTGTCGGCGCGCTGGGCGACGGGGTGAGAAGAGCCGGGGGACACACCTGCGCCCTCGGCAACGCCGATGCTTATCCCGATGCAATCGATCGTTCGGTTGCCGTGCTCGCCGCGGACTCGCGCGGCTTTATTGATGTAGGCAGGCTCAATGCCGCGCCCGTCACGCACGGCGTCCTCCAAAGTCCCAGCGGTCTGTTTTCGGACGTGTCGCGGCTGACCCGCGAGGTGAAATCGAGCGCCGGCCTCGCGGATTTGGTGGTTGTCGATTTCGGCGACAGCGTCCGTCTGGATGATTACAAGACCGAGTTGACCGACAAAGCCTACGCGGCGCGCAAGGCGATTATTCTGCACGATCTCGACAGGATGCTGGGCGAATTGATGGCCGCTCCGGAGTTGAAGGATGCCCGAATCGCTCTTGTGTCGTTCAGTCCGCCGTACAGCCCGTCGTGGAACCAGTTGACCCCGATTGTTATTTATCCTACCGGAAGCCCGGGGCTGCTTGCGTCCGCCAGCACGCGCACCCCTGGATTGATAGCGGCGATCGATTTTGCGCCCACTCTCCTGCACCTGATGGGCGCGTCTAATATGGGTGAAATGGTCGGCCAACCGGCTCGCGAAGTCCCCGCAAAGGATGCAATCGGTGCGCTTCGGGACATGGATGCGAGGGTGAAGGCGAACAAAACTCTGATAGAGCCGATTCTGTGGTTCTTTACCATCTGCGGGCTGATTCCGCTGACCGTGGCGGCTGTGGTGCTGGCATTCTCTTTGCGTGTGCCAAGGTGGGCGTTAATGGTGATGCGCGCGGGGCTGATGGTCGGAGTCAGCGCATGCCTTTCAATGCTCCTGGCTGTTCTTATGCCGGCCGGAAACGCCGGTTACATCGGGGGAACGACCGCGGCGGTTGCGGTGATCCTGGCAGTCGGCTTCGGGGCAGGCTCCGTTCTCAAGCATAAAACAATCTCATTTGCCGTGCCTGTGCGGGTTGTGTTTGCGCTGACGGTTATCGCGGTTGCCGTTGACGCGTTCACCGGATGCAACCTCTGCAAGTTTGCTTTGCCGAGTTCTTACCAACTTGCCGGCTACCGTTTCTACGGGGTGGGCAATGAGTATGCGGGCGCTGTCATTGTAATGGCTGCTATGGTCGCGCTGTTTTCGAGCCAGCGAGCACGTGTGTGGGTAACGCCTGCGCTGGGGATTGGGCTGATCGTCATCCTTGGCGGGGGCAGACTGGGCGCAAACTACGGCGCAACGGTCGCGGCGGTTGTGACGTTCGGACTGATCGGTCTGGCTGTCTGGCGCAGCAGCTTTGGCGCCCGGCACGTAGCCGCGGTCCTGGCTCTCGGAGCGGCGCTGGTTGTTGGCTTGGCGGTGGTCGAGTGGCGGATCGCGGGAATGTCAGGCTCGCACGCGGGACGGGTCACGTATATGGTAAGCAAGCTTGGCAACCGCTATTTGGTTGCAATCGTGCTCAGAAAAGTGCTGCTGAACATCACCCTGACGGGTTCCGGGACCGCCGTAAAGGCTTTTCTCGCGTTTACTCCGTTTTTGGCGCTGTGGTTTTACGGTATTCAGGGCAAGGTGAAGCAGTTGTTTATCAAGGACCCGTGCATGATTGCCGGCCTGAAGGCCGTTGTGGTCGGTGCGGTCGCCGGTTATCTCTTCAACGATTCCGGCGTCGTAATGGCCGGAATAATATTGTCCATGATGATCGCTATCCTGTTATACTGTTTGTTGGAAACACTTGACGTTGACGCTGGGAGAGGCAAGATTGAGCAGAGTCGTGGCGCTTGATGTAGGTGATGCCAGGGTAGGGGTCGCCGCGTCCGATGAAATGGGAATCACGGCAAACCCGGTTGCCACGATCACACGCGGCCGGAGTGTGAAGGCCGATATTCGGGCTGTCGAGGAGCTTCTTGGCGAATTGGAAGCTTCGCTGGTGGTCGTAGGGCTGCCTCTGACGGCGGAAAGCGAAGAAGGACCGCAGGCGAGGAAAGTGCGGGAGTTTGCCGAGCGGCTCACCCGGAGGATCAGGATTCCGGTGGAAATGTGGGACGAGCGATTCAGTACCCTTGAAGCTCAGGAAGCGCTGGTGGAGCAGGACGTGTCCCGCGCAGCGCGGCGGGAAGTGATTGATAAGATGGCGGCAGCCGTCATATTGGAGAGTTATCTGAGGGAGCGCGGCGGTTCCTAGTGCTCGGTAAAGCTGAACTTGCGGTGTCTCCGTGTTCGGGCAGATTTGTAATCTGGCCCGCAAAGACAATTTGGGCATCTCTGATGCCCGAGCCAGTGGCAACACATGTAGATGGAGTGAGCGGGATTGCAAATCCGCCCCGACAGGTACGCCGGGTTTTGTTCCTTTGGCAGCCCACGAAGCGGCCTGACCGGGACGGGTGTGTCGTCCGTATCGAGAACGATTAAGTAATGAAGAGAATAATCACTGCTACGAAACGCTATATTGTCGTCTTTGCGCTTGTGCTTGCCGCCGTCGCGTGGGTGCTGGTGATGGGCTCGCGTCCGGTGTCGAGTGAGCGTACCCGGATGCGAGTGGTGATCGCGGAGGGCACGCCGGCAAGCCGCATAGCCTCCGCTCTGCAGGACAAGGGCCTGATTCGCAGCTCATTTGTGTTTTCGCTCACCTGCAGAGTGAGCGGTGTGAGCAGCAAGCTCAAACCTGGAGTTTATGAGTTCAGCCGTGCAATGAGCCTCTCAGAGATCATTCACCACCTGGTGAACGGAGATACTCTCGATTCGTGGGTCACCATTCCGGAAGGCTTCACTGTGCGCCAGATAGCCGATCTTCTCGCCGGCAGACAGCTTGTGAACAGGGATTCGTTCGTGAGTCTTTCGATAGACCAGGGTTCCGAGTTCGCTAAATATGCTTTCCTTGACGGGGACAGTCTGGAGGGATATCTCTTCCCCGACACCTACCTTGTGGAGCGAGGGAGCGATCTGGGCTCCATCATCACGAAGATGCTGGATGCGTTCGACCGGAAAGTCGCGCACCCGTGCAGAGCTGATGTGGAGCGAGTCTGCCGGGCGCGGTTCCACGAGGGAGACGAGCCGTTTTCCGAGGAGATGCGCCAGGTGTTGACGATGGCGTCTCTGGTGGAGCGCGAGGCGAAAATCCCGAAAGACAGACCTCTGATTGCCGCGGTATTGTGGAACCGTCTGAAGAAGAACATGAGGCTGGAAATCGACGCCAGCGTGACCTACCGTCCGGGCGAGAGTAAACATAACAAAGGCCGAGTATTCTACGCGGACCTTGAGTCGGATTCGCCATACAACACCTACAAGCGCCCCGGTCTGCCCCCCGGTCCGATATGCAACCCCGGTCTCGCGTCCATAAATGCAGTGCTCAATCCGGCTCCGGTCGATTATCTTTACTATGTAGCCAGGCCCGACGGAAGCCATGCATTCAGCCGGACGTTCAAAGAGCACCTGGCCGCAAAGGCGAAGGCCCAACTCGCGGGAAAGAACGGGAAGCTTTAGATGGCGCGATTTCTGGAACTGTTTCGCCCGGTCTATTGCACCGGAGCCGCGGCCGACATCGACCTCGATTTTCTGATCTCCGCCGGGTTCGATTCTCTGATGCTCGACCTGGACAACACTCTGCTGCCTTGGAAAAACTCGGACATTCCCCCCTCTTCGAGAGCGTGGATCGAGAAAGCCAAGCGCCTGGGGATGAAGATCTGCATCGTTTCCAACACGCACAACCCAAAACGGCTGAAAAAGATAGCGGCGGAGTTGGATGTGCTCTTTATCGACCGTGCCTTGAAGCCCAGGCGCAGTGGCTTCGACAGGGCCGTTGAGATGCTAGAGTGTGACAGGGCGCATACAGTAGTAGTGGGAGACCAGATTCTTACCGATATTTTAGGTGGGAACCTGTCGGGGATGTGCACCATCCTCGTGAAGCCCATGCATCACACGGAATTCATCGGAACGAAAGTCAGCCGGCTGGTGGAGCGTGGGATTCTCGCGCTTTTGCGAAGGAACGCTGAAATGGGAACAAAGCCAGGACCAATCCAGTCAGAAACACAGGATACCAAGTGAACTTACTCGGCAGTGCACGGGTTCTGGGGGTGTTCGGGCACCCGGTATCTCACAGCATGTCGCCGGTGATGCACAACGCGGCGATACGGGCTTTGAACCTTGACTACGTTTATGTGCCGTTTCACGTGCTGCCCGGGAACCTTGGCGGCGCGGTGGATGGTATCAGGGCTTTGGATATTGCCGGAGTGAACGTTACCATTCCTCACAAGGAACGCATCATAGAGTATCTGGACGAAGTTGGCGAACATGCGAAGCTTATTCGCTCCGTCAACACGGTAATAAACGAAAATGGCCGGCTCAGAGGAGAGACCACGGATGGTCCGGGTTTTTTGAAGTCGGCCCAGGCTGCCTGGGGAAATATTGACGGCAGCAAGGTATTGATTCTGGGAGCGGGTGGTTCCGCGAAGGCAGTGGCGTATGCGCTGGCCGGAGTCGGATGCAAGATAGTGGTTGCCAACCGAACGCAGGCAAGAGCACAGGAGCTTGTGGGCGGACTAACGGCAGTGTTCGGAGATGAAGCTGCCAGAGCCGCAGGGCTGCAGCGGGATGTCTTGTCCGAGGAAATGCGCGACACCGATCTGGTTGTGAACACCACTTCGGTCGGTATGCATCCTGACGATGACGGGATTCCCATTCCTCCCGATCTACTGCACCCTGGCCTGCTGGTTTACGATCTTGTTTACAACCCTCTCAGGACAAGGCTCGTCGGTGAAGCCGACGCAAGAGGCGCCCGAGCGGTGACGGGACTAAAAATGCTCGTTTACCAGGGTGCGCTCTCTTTTGAAATGTGGACTCACAAAGAAGCCCCGATTGCGGTGATGGAAGAAGCCGTGATGAGGCAGTTTATGCTATAATTCTTAGGTGCCCTTCCAACGGGCGCCACCATTTTGGAGAGCAGAATTAATGGCAATGGCTAGAAAAGACCTGGGTGAAGCCCTGGTGGCTAAGAGCGTCATCACCGCCGAGCAGCTCGGTGAGGCGCGGGATGTGCAGCGCAGCGCACCGGGAGACATCGGTCGGATTATCATAGACCTCGGTTTTGCTGAAGAAAAACAAGTCACGGAGGTCCGAGCCGAAACGCTTGGAATGCCCTTTGTCGATCTGGCCACTCAGCGTTTGGACCCGGCTGCGGTGAACTCCGTGCCGGAACACGTCGCGAGGAAGCACAAGGTGCTCGCAATCGGCAAGAATGGCAGCAGGCTCATCGTGGCTGTTGTCAATCCCAACGATCCTTTTGCAATGCAGGATATCAGGGTGACCAGCGGCGTTCAGCAGATTGCGATGGGATTGGCCACCGAAGACGACATGATGGACGCGCTCGACAAGGCGTACAAGTCGAACGGCGGCGGTGGTGGTGGCGCTGAGTCAATATCGCTGCCCAATACTCCGGACCTTCCTCTTGGGGGCGGCGGTCCCGGGGGTATGGCTTTATCGGCTGAGGTGCGGCAGGCGATCGCGGGATACGGCGCGAGAGAAGAGATCAGCGACGAAGATACCGAAACCCTCGCCAAGTCGTCCGAAGAAGCGCCGATTATCCGAATCGCCTTCACTATTATCCAGCAGGCGATCAAGGGCGGCGCCAGTGATATTCACATCGAGCCCGACAGGCGTGGGGTCCGGGTGCGCTACCGAATTGACGGTGTTCTCCACGAAGTCATGCCGCTGCCGAAGTATATTGACAAGCCCCTGATTTCAAGATTTAAGATCATGTCAGACATGAACATCGCCGAGAGGCGTATTCCTCAGGATGGACGCATCCCCATTCGATATGAAAACAAAGACTACGACCTCCGCGTCTCCTGCCTGCCCACCATACACGGCGAAAAGATCGTTATGAGAATCCTCGATAAGAGCAACGTTCTTATCGGATTGAATAAGCTGGGGTTCTCCCCGGAAGTTCAGGCGCAGCTCGAAGAGTTGGTCGCGCAGCCTAACGGTATGTTCCTGACAACGGGACCGACGGGTAGTGGAAAGACGACCACGCTTTACTCGGTCCTCCACAAGCTCAACTCCATCGAAAAGAATATTATCACGATCGAAGACCCGGTCGAGTACCAGTTGAGCGGCATAGCCCAGGTTCAGGTTCACAAGAAAGCCGGCTTGACGTTCGGCAGCGCTATGCGCAGCTTCCTGCGTCAGGACCCGGATATTATCATGGTTGGTGAAATGCGAGACATCGAGACCGCTGAGATCGGTATCGAAGCGTCCCTCACCGGTCACCTTGTTCTTTCAACCCTGCATACCAACGATGCTCCCAGCGCCGTCGTCCGAATGGTGGACATGGGCGTTGAGCCGTATTTGATTTCGGCCACCGTAATCGCATGCCTTGCCCAGAGACTGGCTCGTAAGGTGTGCTCCAAGTGCGCGAAACCGTACCAGGTTGCCGCCAGCGAACTGCGGAAGTTCGGCTTCAAGAGTTCGAACCCGGAGGAAAAGGTCACCCTGCATCGGGGCGAGGGCTGCGAAGATTGCAGGCATACCGGCTACAGAGGCCGCGTCGGTCTTTATGAATTGATGAGGATCAACGACGAGATTCGCGAGCTCGTTGTGCGGCGTGCTCCGTTGGCGGATATCAGAGAAGCCGCGAAGGCAAACGGCATGCATGAGTTGAGAGAAGACGGATTGGACAAAGTCCTTGCCGGAGTCACGACCCCTGACGAAGTCATGAAGAGTCGTCTTCACGGCAGGCGTATAGCACTCATTCCTATTGAGTTTCCGACCGAGAATTAACCACTGTTAAGTGGAGGCAAATAGTATAGTGGAACAGCAAGTAACCGCAAACCGAATGGGCCAGGAGAATGTGAAGGCGGCAAGCGCGCCTGTAAAGATCGAAGATACGCATATCGACGAGCTTCTGAGGCTGATTGTCGAGAAAAACGCTTCCGAATCTCCATATATGTGTGGGTATACCCCCGATTCTGCGTATTGACGGGGAATTGATCCCGCTCAACTATGAGAAGTTCAACTCCATACAGACCCAGAGGATGATGTACGACATCCTCAGCGATGAGCAGATCCAGCGCTTTGAGGACACCTGGGAACTGGACTTTTCTTACTCCCTTCAGGGCCTCGCCCGATTCCGCGTTAATATCTTCAAGGACAAGAACACCGTTGCCGCGGCGTTCCGATTGATCCCGATGAAGATTCCGACGATTACTGATCTGCAACTGCCGGCTGTTCTGGAAACCATCACCAGGCGGCCCAGAGGTCTCGTCCTGGTGACCGGACCTACCGGCTCCGGCAAATCCACTACTCTGGCGGCTATGGTCAACCAGATCAACACCGAAGAGAGCAAGCATATTATCACGATCGAGGACCCGATAGAGTACCTTCACCAGCACCGCTCCAGTGTAATCAATCAGCGCGAGGTGGGGCAGGATACCAAAGAGTTCAAAAATGCGCTGAGAGCCGCCCTGCGCGAAGATCCCGACGTTATCCTGGTAGGTGAAATGAGAGACCTCGAAACCATGCAGAACGCGATCCGCGCGGCAGAAACCGGCCACCTTGTTTTCGCTACCTTGCACACCAATAGTGCGGCTCAGACCGTGGACCGCGTTGTTGACCAGTTCCCTGTCGACCAGCAGGAGCAGATTCGTTTGATGCTTTCAAACAGTCTTGAGGCGGTTTTGTGCCAGCAGCTTTTGCCCGAGGGCGGGGATGCCGGGCCGCGTCTGCTGCCTGGAGGTCATGATTGCTACGGCCGCTATCCGGAACCTGATCCGCGAAGCGAAGAGCCACCAGCTTGCGTCGATTATCCAGACCAGCGGGCAGTTCGGCATGATGACCATGGACCAGTGTCTGCGAGATTATTACTTGAGGGCACGATTACCTACGACGACGCCATTGCTCGAGCGATGAACGCTGAAGATCTTAAGAGTATGATTGCGCAGTCGAGTCAGGGCGCCCAGGGCGCCCAGGGCGCTCAGGGTGTTCCGAACGGCATGACCCGCCGATAATCTGAACCGTGGGTCCGCATTGACGGCCGCATGCAACCGAAGGGCGGGGCTGTAGTTGACCGTTTTTCCGATACGCTTCGCTACTCGGGGCAGTCGGGGTAAGTTTCGCTCCGCAGCAGCAGTTTTTCAGGGGAGATGATCGAGAATGCCTAACTTCTCATATACGATACGTGATGCAACCGGCGCCAGTTTTGGCGGCACGTCGGAAGCCGAAAACGAAGACATTCTGCGTAAGAGGCTTACCGAACAGGGATTCAACGTAGTCGATATTAAGCAGGTCAGGAGCACCCAGAAAAAGATCGGCGGGTTCGGCGGCGTCAAGAAAGGCGACCTGGCAGTGGTCTGCCGCCAGTTTTCCACGATGATCGACGCGGGTGTGAACCTGGTCCGGTGCTTGAGTGTGCTCGCGGATCAGGCCACTAACCCCAAGCTGAAGGCAATCTTGAACGACGTTCGAACCGAGGTCGAAGGCGGCCAGACGCTTACGAGGTCGCTTGAGAAGTATCCTAATACGTTCGACCGTTTGTTCATTGGTCTTGTCAATGCGGGTGAAATCGGTGGAGCGCTTGAGGAAAGTCTTCAGAGGCTTTCGGGATTCCTTGAGAAGGACGTCGAACTGAGGCGAAAAGTCAAGTCGGCCATGACTTACCCATGCTGATTATGTGCTTCGCGCTGATGGTTATGATCGGATTGATGACGTTCATCCTGCCTAAGTTTATGTCGCTTTTTACGGATCTCGGCATCAAGGAATTGCCCGCGATGACGCAGATGCTCAAGGACACCAGCGAATTCATGATCAACAAGTGGTACTGGATGATCATCTTCGTGGTGGTCTTCGTCACGTCTCTCAGGCTGTTTGGGCGAACCAAGGTGGGCAGACGCATTCTTGACCGGATAAAGCTGAAGGCTCCGGTCTTTGGCAAGTTGAACCACAAAGTGTGTTTGGCGCGTTTTTCACGGACCCTTGCGACGCTGCTGGCCAGCGGCGTCGGGATCCTTTCCGCGATGGAAACGGTAGCTGGAACGGTTTCGAACGACATCATCAGCGATGCGATCTTGTCGGCGAGAGCTAGCATCAGAGAGGGCGAACGAATCGGCGATCCGTTGGCGCGCAGCAAGATGTTTCCGCCGATGGTAGTGCAGATGATATCCATCGGGGAAGAATCAGGCGCGCTGGACCCGATGCTCAGCAAGATTGCCGACTTCTACGAGGACGAGGTGGAAGCGGCACTGGATAGTTTGACGTCCGCAATAGAGCCGGTGCTCATCATCGGGTTGGGTTTTATGGTCGGGTTTATCGTTATATCGCTCTTCCTGCCGCTGATTGCGGTTATTCAGAACCTCTCCGGCGGCGGTGGTGGTTAAGAGTTGATGCCGACCGGGTTTTGGAGCGTTGTCGCATTTGTTTATGGGACTATTGTCGGGAGTTTCCTGAATGTCTGCATATACCGGCTGCCTGAAGAGCAGTCGGTAGTGACTCCCCCGTCACACTGTCCCAAGTGCAATACGAAGCTGAAGGGAATCGATTTAGTGCCTCTCTTCAGCTTCCTTATGTTGGGCAGGAAATGCAGGTACTGCAAGGCCCCGATTAGCTGGCGATATTTCACCATTGAGCTTATCACCGGAGCGTTGTTCGTCGCGACATACCTGAGATATCACTTTGCAATAGATTTCTTTCCGTACGTGCTGTTTATTTCCGCCCTGGTGGTTGCCTTCGTCGTGGATATGGAATTGTTCATCATCCCCGATGAGGTTTCCATCGCTGGTATCGTTCTGGGAGTGGGGAAAGATGTCGCCCATCTGGTTGCCGGTGACGCCGGTCATTACCTGGTGCGAATCCCTCTGCCATTCACGGATTTCAGGCTCCCGATGCTGCCGAGCGTTGTCGGATTTGTGGTCTGCGGCGGATTGTTCTACCTGATTGCATACATCAGTTTTTACGCGTTTCGCCCGAAAGACGAAGAAGAACGCAAGAGCTACCAGGGTGCGATGGGTGGGGGAGACGTGAAGCTCGCGGCGGCAACGGGGGCGGTGCTGGGCGCGGCGCCGGCTCTGGCGTCATTTCTGATTGCGGTGCTCCTCGGCACGTTCTTTGGTGTCGCGTTTGTGGTTGCGCGCTCCATCGCCGATAAAAGGGGCATGCCCTGGCGGACAGAGATACCGTTCGGGCCGTATATGGTAGCCGGTTCGCTGGCGGTTTTGCTGCTGCATCCTCAACTCCGGCATGTCTGGACCGCCTGGGTGCGGCTGGTTACGCGAACTTAGGGCGCGAGGAAGTTTTTATCACGAAAACGCGAAAGAAGCTGAAAGTGGAGCGTAGAAAGCCTGGGAGCTCTCATCTGGAACATAGTGGCTTGCAAGGTCGCCTAATACATGTCATATCCTGGGCAAGTCGCCAGGAACGAGTTGAGCAGTTTCGGCGTAGAAAGTTACGACGGCTCATTCTTCAGATCGTTCCGAAAGATTTCGGAACGCCGGTCATACAAAATCCGTGCGGAGGTGCCGAATAAAATGATAGTCGTATCTCGCAAGAATGGTTTTTCACTGGTTGAGCTACTCACGGTAATAGCCATCATCGCGATTCTGGCGGCGGTTATTTTTCCTGTCATGGGAGTCGTGAAGAACCGTGCTCAGATGAGCGCGTGCTCGTCCAACCTGATGCAGATCGCGAACGGGGTGAAGATGTATAAGACCGATAACCGTGTATACCCGGTTGCCCTGGCCCCGGCGATATCAACTGGTACAGGCAGCGGCAGCAATTACTTGCCGTTCGACTCCGCGCAGAGTCCCACCGGGCTTTTCGCTGTAGTACGTAAAGACGACCAGGCTGTTCCATTGCCCTATGTCGAAGTATACGAACAAGGCGGATGTCGCGGTGTACACCACAACCGACCCTAGCGACCCATGCATTCTGACGGTACCTACTTATGCCTACGACAGCTACGATTTGTATGTTCCGAGCGGGGCAGGTAATTCCAACCCGGTAGGCGTTGTTTACAGTAATGCCCAGCCGCACTACTGCACTACATGGGCAACGGCGGACCTTACGAACAGGTAATGGCACATATACGCCAAGCGATATTAACGAAGCTCAATATGAGCGGCAGCTCAAGTTCAAGAACCCGCCGGATAACACCGTAGTCACCTGGTGCTCGGTTCACGAGAACCGCGATGCTTATGGTAATTCGAGCGGCAAGGCGCTGGTCGTGTTCCTTGATGGGCACCTCGAGACCGTGGACGGCAACACGATCGACAACCCGACAATTGCCAGCGGGCCTAATCCGAATTACCGATGGCGATACATGCCGCAGTAGGCTCCCAGTGGGGGATCTGCGGATCGACGGACTGTCGGAATGTTGGTATCTTAACGTTGGGACTGAAGCGATTCCGTCCCAACGGTTGCGTTACGGTATGATCTATTGCAATCGAGCGAACTGAACGTTCTTTCGCTTCATGCGGAACAATCGGAGATGCGAAGTAGTCGTACCATCGAGCAGCGTGCAAGTCACTTAGTGGTGATAAGGATGTCTATGGATAGCATTTGGAGCAGCAGGAGGGGTACTTCCCTTATAGAAGTCCTCGTGGTCATGTTGATTCTGCTTATCGGAATCATGACCGTTATCCAGATGTTTCCCACCGGCTTTGGCGTAGTGAAAGCCGGTGAGAGCCGCACCATTGCGACTAAACTTGCCCAGCAGGAGCTCGAACGATGGAAGAACATGTCCCAGAATCTTCCCGATGGCATTCTGCCGACTTCATTTGACGGCACGCAGTCCAACGTCGTCGATAATCTCCCAGTCAATCTGCTTCCCGGTCCGCCGTTCACGGGCGATACCACCACCACCTGGAGTGACTTCGGCAATGCGTTCAACTGTCGCCAGGTCTACGGCGAAACCACGTCAATCCCGCTTGCCGGATACGTTACGACAGGTACTGGGACCATTTACGGTGCGCCGTACGCTTTGGCATGTGGTCCGATAGAAGTGTGGCAGGACAGCAATGGTCTGGAGGGGCTCAATATCAAGAGCGGTGACCTCAGGAGAATATCCACCGACAGCGACACCGTGCCCAGACTGCGCGCCGGGCAATACGCCATAAACTATGGCGACACGACCACGAACACGTTTCAAGTGGCGTTTCCGAGCAATACAACGGGGCACGACATAAACTATTTGATCAGCTATTCCTGGTGGGCCGCCGATGGTTCGCTCCAGAGCACGATCGATCAGGTGATTCTTGTGGTCAATGGTTACAGTGGCGGCTGGTTACCCGAAAGCGTGGCCAATGGGAACATTGAACCCAGTACCGATTCGTGCGCGCGCAAGTTCCTGGAGCAGCCGTCGACCTTTTCGTCGGATCCCTACGAGTATAAGCTGGCTGATTCCATTCTCGGAATAATAGTCTTCAACCCCGCGGGAAACAGCCAATATGAGTATACAGCCCGGGGCATACAGCCGATCGTGGCGCGGATCGACTATATTATCGCCGATCCCCGCATTATTCGTGAGGACAAGGTGATACCGGCGCAGACTGCCAACATGCCCGGCATCAGCCCTCCCACTCCCTCCATTCCGATCAAGCTCGCGCTGCGGTTTATCCTGAATATCGGAGACGCGACGGACAACCCTAACGAGGCGACTTATCAGGGGCTTGTCAGGGACCACTATGGAAACGTCGCCGTGCCGCTGCCGCTGTTGATAATGGACATAGCAAGCGGTTTGTGGGTCAACGTCCCGACCGCCAATATCGATTTTCAGTCCGGCATAGTGTATTTGCCGGTGACCTCCGACCTGCTCGACTACACAGGCAAAGTCCAAGCCGAAAATGTGCAGCTCGAAGGGGAGGCATTTGCGGTTTTACTACAGGGCCGATGGCGACTGGTCGGTTCAGGTCAGCAAGCCTACGTGTCTTATGGCCGCAAAAGTGGGGCGATATCTCCAGCGTCGACTATCGCCTATTTATTGCCGAGACTGATGACAACGGCAATATGACGGCCGCCTCTTCTTTGCGGCGTGCGAAATCGGCAAGACGGTCAACGTCGATTATGAGTATTTAGGAAGCCCGGACGGTTCGGCGGCGGCCAGTGTGCCGCGCAAGTCCGTGGGCAGAGATTATCAACTGCAGCCATACCAAGATCTCATCGACCGGCCTCGGATACGCTTATCTCGAGCTCAGTCCGCCTGGGCCGGCTTCCGGAGCATCGGGTCAATCTATTATTCTGGGCAACGCCAGGGTAGTGGTGACCGGGACTTCGTTTACGGCGAAGGTTATATGGCGCGACACAAAAGGCTGGCGCTAACACCGTGCAGTTGAATATGAAGCTGCTGCGCGGCGCGCAGTAGGCGCGACCGGCATTCTTATTGCCGCGGCAGACGCGGATTATTCGAACAGGCAGAACGATGCATAAGAGTTTGAGAAACAATCGAGGTTTTACGCTGATCGAGATCATGGTCGTTATCGCCATCTCGATGATACTAATGGGCCTGGTTTTGGGACCCGTTGCGCAGTCGTTCGGCTTGGTGCGCCGCGCCCAGGCGATGGTGGATGCTCAGGATGCCGCGCGCTTTTCCATGGACCAGATCAGCCGTGAACTCGGCCAAGGCAATGTTTGTCTATGATAACATGACCCTGCCGGTGACGATTTATGATTACGCGACCACGCCGGCCTTTACTTACCACGACGGCCAGAGGGACCGATCCAGCTTCCGGTGCGAGTGAATCCGTCTCCGGATTCCATGGCCGCAGTTCAGGCGGTACAGTTGTTCATATCTTCCTGGGTGGAAAGATAGACTTTATCCTCCCCAAGATCACTATGCACGTGTAACAACCCCGCTCACGACCAGGCTACGCCGCCCGGGCCGCGCGATTATCCCAGGAATCTGGACGATGCCACAAATCCGAATCCCTTGTATCGGCGTGGCCGCCGTGCCCCGTCTGCGGTTCTACGGAAGTGAGGCGCGTCCGAACCTGCCGCTTCAGCAGGACAGCACCGTGGTCAGGCATTTCTGGGTCGAGGTACAACAATCAACAATTACCAGCCGACAGCAAGTTTATTACCCGCCTACGACGAAGAGAGACCCGAGCAAAGGCGTGTTCGGGCTGGCGCTCGCCCTGGAATACGAGCACGCAGAATGACGACGAAAACCAGGTTGTCCTGTACCGGGTCGAGTTCAGTCCGGAGCGACAACACTCTTTTCCCGCAGAATATGTCTGGCATCCGACCGGCTCACGGACCCGATCTTCTTTTACAGGACCGCGATCAATTCCCAGGGTATTCCGTTCTGTGAGGCGTGGGCAAGCAGAGCGCGGATTCTCGGTGAGGTGAAGTATGAGGACCTGGTTGTCGGGACGTACTCGACTCGGGCAACAACGTAACCGCGGTCGATCCATCGGTCACTTTCCGGTTCCTCTCGCAGGAGAACGATACTTTCACGGGCACTTATAGCAGCGACCAGAGCTTCGAATATCCTAACGCGGTGCCGACCGTCTTCAGCGCGCAGTATGGCTATTGGGTCAATCCCTACGATGTGATTGTTACCGCGACAGTTATAATACCGCTTATACCACCGGCACTGATACTAACGGCGTTATTTAACCATCTGCGCCTTCCTGGGCCAATACCGCCTGTAAATTTGACATCACCACTTATCTGACAGACCTTGTGAACCACAATACGACGAAAGGGATTTATCCGCCTTCGCCGGGTTTGCCGCCGGAGATGGCTTTCTATTTCGATTACGCTGACGACGTTGAACTCTTCCGGTGCGGTAGTGTTCGCTGGATTTAACGTTAACCACGGCACGGTGAACTTCGGACTGGAACTGCCGAGGCCTGTACGGCGCGACGGTGTGCGCGCTCGACCCCAGGTCTGATCAATTTGAACTTTACAAACACCCCGGGGTACGACAGAGGCTCGACGCGGAGAGAGGCGCTGCTTTCAACATTTGACCGCACCTATGCGAAGCCCCTGTTAGACCCGGTTATTGATTCAGATCACGACGCAGCAGACTCCGCATACAGCGATCCCATCGAGAATTCGACGGTTGTTCCGGGCAGCGACTCCGTTACCGGCCCGGGTGTTCTGCCCAGCGGCGGCGCCGGCAGGATCGCCTACAAAAGAGTATCGGCCAAGCTGGGATATCCGGGGCCGGGAGAGTATTCCATCGACTACGACACAGGCACGATCTACTTCGACTCCGATCCGGGCGTAGCTCTGCCTGAGATACCGGATCCAACAATTCCAAGAATCCTGTAATGCCGATCTCGGTCGATTACAAGATACAGTTCAACAGGAGTGACGACGTTATCAAGGGAGACTACATCACAAAGAGCATGATAGTCGTTCATCTGGGGATGAGGATATTCGATCCGGAAGCGAGTGAGCCGCACGAGGTCGACCTGACGAACTCCATAAAGGTGCGCAATGCTCTGAGATAGGTGCGGGTTCATAGGTGTTTGCTTCGGATGCAGCGGCGTCCAAACATTGTGACTTCGTAGAGAGAACTTCGTTGCTGATCGCAACCGAGGTGTAAAAATACACTGTTATGATACATACTAACGGAAACCAAAATCGAATACACCGGGACTGCTGCGGGGATCTGCGCCGGCAGCGCGGTTCGCGCGCGCGTTCCGGCCAGACCCTGGTCATTGCGATAGCGGTTATGTTCCTGCTCGCTCTCGTCGCGGCCGTATTCATCGCGCTGGTCGCTCGGAACCTGTTCCGGTCCGCGCGTATGTCCGATGTGGATGCCGTGGCGCAGATAGCCGAGGCCGGAGTCAGATACGCCAATAACATGCTGACCACCAGCGAGGACGGCGCCGACTGGAGACCCGTGCCGGATAACCAGGGGTGCGAAATCTTCCGCCGTGGACTGCGGGGAACCCGAAGTGGAATCTTTATAGGATCCTCCTCCGGTTTCTGCCTCAGGCAGTATCGGGCTGGCAAACTATGCAGCAAAGCTATCCCGACTTCCAGTTGACCAGGCCCTACTGGCCTA
>CAVZJH010000038.1:0-12230 GCA_963775535.1 uncultured bacterium
TGCTTTGACCCTCAGGAGTGCTTTCCCCAGGAAGCGTTTTGAGGTATAATTAGTGTCGATACCTTAAAGCATTTCGGATTAGAGGTGACACATGGCCGCAGATAAGAACACCCCCGACGTTGGCGTCACAGGCGAGTTGGATGGACTTCAGCCGTTGAATTGTTCGCTTCGGGCAAAGGGCTCACATACGATGACTTCATCGTGCTCCCCGGCTACATAGACTTCCAGGCGAGCGAGGTAGACCTTGAAACCAACGTAACAAGAAACATCAGGATCAAACGGCCGCTGGTCAGTTCACCTATGGATACCGTCACCGAGTGGAAGATGGCTGCATATCTTGCGCTGCTTGGCGGGATGGGTATTATCCACTATAACAATACAGTCGACGCTCAGGCGGAGCATGTAAGGAAGGTCAAGAGGTTCGAGAACGGGTTCATTGTCGATCCTGTCGTACTGAGCCCCAACAATACCGTCCTCGACGTGGATACGATCAAACAGGACCAGGGTTTTTCCGGAATTCCTGTGACCCAGGATGGCACGCTGGGTTCCAAGCTGGTTGGGATCGTTACCAACCGCGACATCGACTTCGAAAAGGATCGCGCAAAGCCTCTTTCGGAGGTAATGAGCACGGATCTTGTCACAGCCAATGAAGGCGTAACGCTGCATGAAGCCAACCAGATATTGAAGCAAAGCAAGAAGGGCAAGCTTCCGGTTGTAGATGATGAGTTCAGGCTGGTTGCTCTCCTCTCGCGCAGGGACCTGCTTAAGAACAAAGAGTTTCCCTTCTCCTCAAAGAACCTGGGCAAACAGCTTCTGTGCGGGGCGGCTGTCTCCACCAAGCCCGAGGATCGAGTGAGGGTAGAGGCTCTTGTTGATGCCGGCGTTGACATCCTTCTTATTGATTCCGCGCAGGGTTACTCCGTCTACCAGCTCGAGATGCTCAGGTTCATCAAGGAAAACTTCCCCGAGGTCGATGTGATCGCGGGAAACGTGGTTTCTACGAATCAGTGCCGCGCTCTTATCGAGGCCGGCGCGGACGGTCTGAGAGTTGGAATGGGCCCGGGGTCAATTTGTATAACGCAAAACATGATGGCGGTTGGAAGGCCGCAGGCGTCGGCGGTTTACCACTGCGCCAGGTGCGCGCAGCAATATGGCGTTCCCGTGGTGGCTGACGGCGGAATCCAGGGCATCGGTCACATTGCGAAGGCGATGTCGATTGGCGCCGGAGCCGTGATGGCCGGATACCTGCTTGCGGGGACGTCCGAAGCTCCCGGCGAATACTTCTACGAGAATGGCATGCGCGTGAAACGCTATAGAGGCATGGCGAGCGTGGAAGCAATGGGAGTTGGCGGTGGGAAACGCTAGCTCGACGAAGGTGATAAAGTGGTCGTTCCGCAAGGTGTCTCGGGAACGGTGCTCGACAGGGGCACACTCTCCGACTATGTGCCTTACCTTATGAAAGGTCTGCAGCAAAGCTTCCAGGACATGGGTTTCAGGGATGTGAGCGCTCTCCAAGAAGCCCTCTATTCGAGCAATATGCGCTTCGAGCATCGCACCGCAGCCGCTCAGGCGGAAGGCAGCGTGCACAGTCTTTACTCCTATCGGGAACCGAAGTTCGGCATTGGAAAAGGGGGCAAAGCCCCCTTTTTCAGCTTATTTGAAATTTTCCTGTAAAAATTCCCTGCTTATCTGCTTGATTACTTTCCAAGGCTGAGCTACACTGCCCATGGCACAGACTTTGCAATATTTATGAATGCAAAGTAAAGGGGCGTCCGAATTATGGATAGATCCCTGTGTTTCATGGAGGAGTTAGATTGATAGCAAGCTGGAGCACCCGTCTCAATGTAGAGCGCCTGAACCAGGGGATGCCGCTGATCGCCGCTGACCCGAGTGGCTGGGACAACGGATTTACTCTAAACCCCACGGCTATACACCTGGAAAAGTCCCTGCAAAACAGCACAATCATAGAAGGCATGCTCGGACGGGATGCCCTGGACGATCCTCGGCTCCGGGAAGGAAGTAGTCGCCGTTTTCTACCGGGGCATACCGCAGCCGAAACCGGGACTTCCCACTCTAGGTCTTCGGTGGGCCTGGCCGTTTTCACGCCGGAAATGGAACTGCTGAAGAGATTCGACCGCCCGGTTATCACTCCGACTGACGATCCCATGGGGTGCGACTTCAGTGGGGTAGAAGACCAGAGGATCACCAGGATCGGCGACACCTTTTATATGGTGTATTGTGGTTACAATCCTCGCATGTCCTGCTGGCACAATATTCACATTTGCATGGCCGAGTCCAAAGACCTCATCAACTGGACGAAGCTTGGCAGGGTTGGCGGAAGTGTCTACTACGTTCCCAACAAGGACGCGGTTCTCTTCCCCGAGCCGGTGAACGGATGTTACATGATGCTGCACAGGCCGTGCATCGGTAATCAGGACACACTCAGCATTTCCCTGGCAATCAGCGAATCTCCCACGGGAGACTGGCAGGATCTGGGAGCGATCATGCCGGCCGATCAGAGACTCGCGCTACAGTGCTTCGTGGGTAGGCGCCGGCTCCGCGCCGATTCCCCTTGGGAACAACCGCTTCCTCGTGGACTACCACACGGGGAACTATTATGCCACCGGCGAGCGGGATTATTTCGCGAGCTACGCGGTCCTTGATTTCGATCTCTTGACGTCAGGAGACCGGAGGCGATAGTGGAAAGCCGCTGCGAATGCGTGCTCGCGCCCGAAACACCTTTCGAGCTCAATTCGCCGTGGCCTCATCAGAAGCCCTTAAACTGCGTCTTTCCCTGCGGAAGCTACGAACACAGCTCCATATTGTCCTCGTCTACGGCGGGGCCGATGCCTATGTGCTTGCGGCACGGCTGAACCGCAGTGAGCTGTTGTCCCATCTCGAAACAATGGGCTGCAACTGCCGGCCGAATGTGGTCAGCGCGCTTCGCCAGATGCGGGATTGTCTGCGTGCAACGACTGGGAGGAAACCGTGAGGCACGAGATTCCTGCCTGAGCAGTTGCGGCAGAGATCGTCTGTCGCCGCCCGTTTTGGTCTATTGTTGGAATGTTTCGGTTCCCCGATTGCCATCAGAATCCATATTTGCCGCGGCAGTGACGATATTGCGCGAATGGACTTGCATTATCATCTGATTGCGGGTATAATAACATTCATGGAATCAACGTCCAGCACCGGTGTCCTGGTCATTCCCGTGGATTGTTTCACCTCTGCGATTGATCGAATCCCCGGCTAATAGCAATCGTGCTATGTGCTCTCCGTTGACTAAGATGGGTATATCCCAGAAGGAAGGCAAGCAATTGGCCAACAAATCACTTTACGTAGGAAACATGTCCTACAGCACTACAGAGAGCGACATTCGCTCACTTTTCGAGCTTTGGCCCCATCGCTGAAGTAAGAATCATCGGCGACAAGGCGTTTCGGGTTCGTAGAGATCCCGGAAGAGAATATGGCGGCGGCAATCGAAGCCACCAACGGCAAAGAAGTCGGTGGAAGAACTCTCACCGTTAACGAAGCGAGACCGAAGACCGAGCGCAGTGGCGGCGGCGGCGGTGGTCGCGGTGGTTACGGTGGCGGCGGCGGCGGCCGTGGCGGCGGTTACGGCGGCAGCAGCAGCGGTGGCGGCGGCGGACGACGCTGGTAAACTAGACTTCGTATGAACTTTAGGGCATCCTGTGCACTGCACGGGGTGCCCTTTTTGGTATCAGCCAGGGGCGCTGGCCCGGAATGCCGCTTGCCTTTTTTGATCGGACTCAGGTATGATAAAACTCAGGCGCAACAGGTAATCGGACCTCCGGGTCCGCAGCCGCCGATTAATGTCTGAGGAGCCGCGCTGATGAAGTATTCTCTTGGGATTGATTTCGGGACTCTCTCCGCCCGCGCCCTGCTGGTGGAGGTGGAAACCGGCAGGGAAGTTGCATCAAGTGTATATGAGTATGAGAACGGTGTGATCGACGAGTATCTGCCGACCTCAGGGGACAAGTTGCCGCCGGATTGGGCGCTGCAGGACCCGCAGGACTATCTTAGGGCGCTCGAGAAGACCTACCCGACGTGTTAAGAAAAACGGGAGTCAGCCCCGACGATGTCATCGGTCTGGGGATCGATTTTACCGCCTGCACGATGCTGCCGGTGGATGCCGACGGTGACGCGCTTTGCTTTGATACCCAGTGGGAGAATAACCCACACGCGTGGGTGAAGCTCTGGAAGCACCACGCCGCACAGCCGGAGGCGAACAAGATCAACGAGACAGCCGAGAGGCTCGGAGAGACTTTCCTCCAGCGTTACGGCGGCAAGATCAGCTCCGAGTGGTTCTTCTCCAAAGCTCTCCAGATCCTGGATGAGGCTCCCGAGGTTTACACGGCTGCCCGGAGGTTGATGGAGGCCACGGACTGGGTCAACCTCCAACTCACCGGCGTGGAAACCCGCAACGCCTGCACTGCCGGTTACAAGGCGATGTGGGAGAAAGCCGCCGGCTTCCCCTCACGTGAGTATTTCAAGGCTCTCGATCCGCGCTTCGAGAATGTAGTGGATGAGAAGATGAGCCACGATATCATGCCGATGGGCTCCAAGGCCGGTGAGTTGACCGAGGAGATGGCCGCAAAAATGGGCCTCAGACCCGGCACGGCAGTCGCCGTTGCGAACGTCGACGCTCACGTCGCAGTGCCCGCGGCCACGGTTACCGGGGAAGGAATACTGGTTGCGATTATGGGCACCAGCACCTGCCACATGGTCCTCGGCAGGGAACCGAAGATTGTGGAGGGTATGTGCGGTTACGTCGAGGACGGCATTTTGCCCGGTTTCTTCGGGTTCGAGGCGGGGCAGTCCTGCGTCGGCGATCATTTCGCGTGGTTCACGGCCAACTGCGTCCCTGCTTCATACGAGAAAGAGGCTAAGGACCGCGGCATCAGCGTTCACGAGCTGTTGAGCGAAAAGGCCGCGAAGCTCAAACCAGGCCAGAGCGGTCTACTTGCGCTTGACTGGTGGAATGGCAATCGCAGCATTCTGGTCGACGCCGACCTCACGGGAATGATCCTGGGCATGAACTTGAACACCAAGCCGGAGGAGATTTACCGAGCCCTGATCGAGGCGACGGCTTATGGCACGAATATCATAATCGAAGCGTTCCAGTCCAACGGCGTCGCCGTGAATGAGATCGTCGCCTGCGGGGGCCTTCCCGAGCGCAACGAGATGCTGATGCAGATTTACGCGGACGTCACCAATCGCGAGTTCAAAGTCGCCGCCTCCGCTCAGACCTGTGCACTGGGCTCCGCAATGTGGGGCGCTGTGGCGGGCGGGAAAGCGCGTGGGGGTTACGACGATATCAACGAGGCGGCGGCAAAGATGGCCCGTGTCAAGGACAAGACCTTCAAGCCGAGCCCCGAAGCCCACGCCGTATACTCCAAGCTCTTTGCGGAATACAAGAAGCTCCACGACTACTTCGGCCGGGGCGAGAACGACGTAATGAAGAGGCTGAAGGCGATCAAGGAAGAGCAGCATTCCTGATCGCGAAAGCGCGAAAAGAGAAGGCAAGAACGGGAGATCCGTGGAAATGCTCCGCGAGCAGCCACCGGATAAAGTCGCCATAGGCCCGGTGTATCGGGAACTTTATTCCCGATACGTGCTCAGGTTTCGGGAACAAGATTCCCGAAACACCGGCGTTCGTTGCTCGTTCTGCACTTTATCCGCAGGCTGCTAGCCCTGAGTGGACCGACGAAGCAGGGCTGTATCGAAGAGCTTTCGATGCTTCGCGGACAAATGTCCCGAAGCGGTAACAGCAAGGAACCTGCTACTGGCGTAACGTCAAGAGCAGATTTCGATCCGTTCGAAATGACATGGGGTAATGCCCTGCAACTGTAGAGATTACAACAAGGTGTTTTGAATTGAGCAATAATGCGATAGTCGAATTCAAGAACGTAACTAAGCGATTTCCGGGGGTCCTGGCGCTGCACGATGTGAGCGTGAGCGTAGCGAGCGGGTCGTGTCACGCGCTTGTCGGCGAGAATGGGGCCGGTAAAAGCACGCTCGGGAAAATCCTGGCGGGAATCCACCGTTTGGACGGCGGCCAGATACTCATCGACGGCAGGCCTGTGAACATCACCTGCCCTCGAGACGCGCTAAAGGCCGGGGTTGGGATGGTCCACCAGGAGCTTGCCTTCTGCGAAAACATGACCGTTGCCGAGAACCTGTGCCTCGGGCAGATGCCGGCGAAGGCGACATTCATATCTCAGAAGAAAATGACTGAGACGGCAAAGGATTATCTGAGGGCCATTGGGGCCGACATCGACGTAATGCGGCGGCTGGGAGACCTCACCATAGGCCAGCAGCAGATGGTCCAGATAGCCGGCGCCGTAGGCAGGGGAGCGCGGATTCTGATCTTCGACGAGCCCACCAGCAGCCTTTCACAGGCGGAGTGTGAGCGCCTTTTCGAGCTCATCAGACGCCTGCAGGCTGACGGAGTGACCGCGATTTACGTGTCTCACAGGATGCCCGAGATTTTCCAGCTCTGCGACACAATCACGGTCCTGCGGGACGGCCAGCTTGTTGACACGAAACCGGCTGCCGAGGTCGACGAATCCACGCTTGTCCAGATGATGATAGGCAGGCCTTTTGAAGCATATTTCCCGTCTCACATGGGCGCCGAGATGGGGAAAGAACTGCTTCGGGTGGAGAACCTTTCGAGCCCCGGGAAGTTCGCTCCGGTGTCGTTCCGTGTGCACGCGGGCGAAATAGTGGGTTTCGCGGGTCTGGTCGGGTCGGGTCGCACCGAGATTACGGAGGCCCTGTTCGGTCTCGATCCGCTTGCAACAGGTCGAATATTCGTTGAAGGCCGAGAGGTCGCAATCGGCAGCCCGGCTGTGGCAATGGGCCTGGGGCTGGGACTGGTCCCGGAAGACCGAAAGCGCCATGGGCTGGTGCTCTCGATGACGGCCAGAGAGAACGTTACTCTGCCGACGCTGGGCAGACTGGCGACCCTGGGCTGGGTCCACAAGAAGGAAGAGAGAGACCTGGCGCGAAAATACTTTGAGCTGACGCGCGTGCGCGCGACCGGCATAGATGCCGTGGCGGCGAGTTTATCCGGCGGTAACCAGCAGAAACTTGTTATGACCAGGTGGCTGGCGGCGAAGTGCCGCGTTCTTCTCATAGATGAGCCGACCCGCGGAGTCGACGTCGGGGCAAAGGCGGAGATTCACGGCCTGATCGATGATCTCGCCGCCGAAGGCGCGGGAATCCTGCTGATATCGAGCGAGCTTCCCGAAGTTCTTAACCTCTCCACCCGGCTGATAGTGCTGAGGCACGGCCGGATCGCGGGCGAACTGCCGCGCGGCGAAGCGAACCAGGAGAACGTTATGCGGCTGATGGCGGGTGTGGTCAACTGGGACATGAACGAGCAGGGCGGCGGCATTCCCTCCATTAAGCTCCTCGGCGTGAAAGTGCATTCGCTGGATATGGAGACGGCTCTCGAAACGATCCGGGGCTACATTAGCAGCGGGAAACCGCACATTATTGTGACCGCGGACGCATCCAGCATCGTGTGCGCACTGGAGGACCCGGACTTCCTGGGTATAGTCAATGCCGCGGACCTGGTCACTCCCGACGGCGCTGGAATTGTGTGGGGCGCAAAATTGCTCGGGACGCCGCTTGCGGGAAGAGTGAGCGGAGTCGATGTCTCCCGAAACCTCTGCAAAATAGCCGCCGAGGAAGGCTTTTCGATATTTCTCCTGGGAGCCGCTCCGGGAGTTGCCGAAGAAGGCGCCGCAAACCTCAAAAACCAGTTTCCCGGCCTGCGGATCGCAGGCGCGCGGCACGGATACTTCAAGCCCGAGGAAGACGCCCAAATAGTCTCCGAGATAAGGCAATCGGGCGCCAGGGCGCTGCTGGTGGCGCTCGGGATTCCAAGGCAGGAAAAGTGGATTCAGGATCATTTGAGTGAACTTGGCGTGTGCGCAGCGATTGGCGTAGGCGGATCGCTCGACGTATTCTCCGGGCGAGTAAAGAGAGCGCCGGTTTGGATGCAGCGCCACGGCCTCGAATGGGCCTACCGGCTGGCGAAAAACCCAAAAAAGATATCCAAAGTAGCCGTGCTGCCGAACTTTGTGATGCTTGTTTTGCGGGAGAAGTTGTTCGGGAAGAAGTAGGCCTGGCAGATATTCCAGTGAATTCCCGCAGATAATATGACGCACCAGTAATGTCATTCCGGGGAGGAATGACGAGAAATCTGCTTTTATCGTAACATCAAAAGCAGATTTCTCGCTTTGCTCGAAATGACACTATTGGTTGGTTTGTTTCTGTTGAGATATATGCCGGAGAACCTGCGGGCATGGCCTGTCTGAGGCGCCTGCGTCTTCTCGACGGTCCCAAAGCTAAAATTGAGAAGACCCGCGCACACGCTGTGATACTCGCGGCCATTTGTGCGGAAATCCCGTGCGCGTTCTCTGTCGATCTCCTTTTGGGCTTCCTCTTCCGAGATGCCGCGCTTGAGCATGTCGCCTTTCCACTGCAATCGTTCTTCATGTGTGGGTTTGGGCCGACCATACCCTTCATCACAGACCGCTCGAAAGAGCGCTTCCTTGCTATCCGAATCCATTGGCGGGAACAAGAGCCGCACGCAGTCGCTCATCCTGGCCCCGATATTCTTCAAGCCGGCTTTGTGCATTAGAACAGGCGTCTTTATGCCGATGTTATGATCGACACCAGTCTGATTCCTGATCGCCTTGTTCATCGTTTGGAGCAACCCGAGCGGAGTCGCTTCCTGCTCGCTGGTTTCGTCCACGTGAAAGAGAGCCGCGTGTGCGTTGCGGTTGGCATCGCATGTGATTACCAGTCCCACTGTGCCTGGTGACCCGAATCATCTTCTGCAGTGCCTTGAGGGGATCCAGAATGTGCATTAGCACCGCGTGGCTAACCGCTACATCGAAAGACTCGTCCGGAAATGGCGGCTCAAAAACACTTCCCTTGAGGAACTCGCACTCAAAAGGCGCGCCCTGAAATATCTTCCTTGCCTCCACGACAAGCGCCTCGGACTGGTCGAAGCCGGTATACGTGCTGCCCATTGGCAGAAGCGGCATCAGCCATTTGTCCGAACCGGCCCGATCCGCAGCCAAAGTCCACCACGCGGCACGGCTGATCCAGCTTCCAGACCTTCGTTACCAGAAATTCCAGGTAATCGTCATTGTGCAGCAGGATACGGCTGCCCACCAGGTAGTCGCTCTTCGAGTCCCAGAGACCGTCCGGATAGCGCTGTTCCAATTGTTCGTCGGACATTTGTGCACCTCCCGTCGATAGGTTTTGCGCTGCTCCGGCCGCGCAACCTATGAATCATTCTGTCGCAGTCCATCTATTATAGCCAGAAACTCGGGGTCATCACGGATGCTATCAAAAGCTGCATCAGATGAACATGCGCTTCATGAGGGACTCACAAGCGCCCTCATATGCCCACAAACGATCTTCAGACGCGCACCGCAGAAGCCTCAGAGCTTCAGACTTATCGCCAGTTGTTTCAAGGGTTAATGCTGCCAGAAAGAAATGGGTAGGGCCTACAGTCTTGCGCGCACACGCCGCGGCCTTGTGCAAGAAATCAAGTGCTTCACACTTGAGCCCGGCCCGCCTGCACTGGCAGCCAAGATTGTGACACATCTCGTATAGCAGCTCATCAGCAGCCTGTGGGTCTTCATCTGTGTCTTTTGTGAGTCCCATGCCTGCTATGCTTGCCTTGGCAGAAGACAGCATCTTTGCAGCTTTGTCTTTCATGCCTGCAAGCTGGCAGACCTTGAACATATCCGATTGCAGAGAACACAGCGCCGCAAGTTCCGCCAGTTCAACCGGTTGCTGAAGGCTTTCCAGGAAGAAATTGGCCATTTACGAGCTCTGCTGCCCTTCTTGTTGCTGTTGGCGGCAAGTTCAGCACCTCGCAGCAGCCAAACGGCGTGATGAATCGTTCTATCAGCATCTCCAGCCCCTCCAGCACTTCAGAGCCTCTCGCATCCACGTTCGGCCTCGTTCGGCCTGGGCCGTCCGTGAGCTACGTGTGGATTCCGATAGCTCCAAACTTTTCCACGGCATCAGCACTGGCTCCCAGGACCACGCAGGCTCGTCTGATGTATCCAGACTGCACTCCAATACTCGCCAAGAACATCTTCTACTTGTGCAAGATATTCTCCAGCTTCGACACGTTCGGAAGGATCCGGCGTATCCTGCAGGTATTGGGATACAAACAACAACGCACTATCAAACTCCCGAGGGTGATCCGGTGTAGTCCCAGCGGCCATGCCACATCGGGATTTCGATTCCCCGTCCTCCAGATTGCTGAGAGCCATTCCACGGCCGTCGACAGCCCTTTCTCATCGAAGGGCAAGCACCAACTCTACGTCCAACTTGGCCACAACGAATGCGAATTCCGCATCTTCGTCATAGGCTGAGTTCAGTTTGCCGCCAGGAGCTATCACTTCGCTGAATCTCCATGCGAGAAAGCCAGCCGAATCCTGGACCTGACAAGGTCGCGTGAGCGGCAACATCCTCTCCATGGCTTCGGGTCCCTTCGCCTCAATCACAATCTCCCCACTAAGCCCGGTTATATCGATGTCCCCACGCCATCGAACGCTTTATATGGCCTCCCATTTACCATCACCGACTCGATTGGCAGCTTCCGGATGCCGGATGCGGGCAAGTATTTGGTCGGGCCTTTCAGACAGGTCGAGATCGGCAGTCGAGGTAATTCTCCCTGTGCTGCCTCCGAATTGTAGGTGACGCCGACTTCGCCGAACCGGGTGCTGACCTGCCGGGCGTATATCTCATTGCCATCCGAAAGCCACTGCCTGGGATTGCG
Organism: uncultured bacterium; assembly: GCA_963775535.1. GTDB lineage: Bacteria > Armatimonadota > UBA5829 > UBA5829 > UBA5829 > CAVZJH01. The sequence continues at coordinate 10,838 of CAVZJH010000038.1, forward strand.
CGACCCAGTAATGCAGGCTGTTTTCAGGAGTGTACATGACATATAGCGAAGCCACATCACCGCGTTCGCCTGGTCGCTGGTCTTGAAGTGCGCGGCGTTGGAGAAGCCCGGGAACGGGTCGGGGTGCTCGACCATCGCATTGATCTCCTCGCGATAGCACGCGCACCAGGCGTTATGACATCCAGAATATATTTCCGGCTCGTCGCGGTCCGATAAGGCATCAGTCCCGCGAGCAGGTTGGGCTGTGCCGAGAACCCGCCGCAGTGGATCCAGTTGACCTCGGGGTCGAGGATCGGATACCCGTAGGCGATTTCATATACCGGTGTCCTGGTAGTCGTCGAGTATCCACTTCGCCTGCCTGCTGTTGGCATCGTAGAGATGGGATATGAGCAGGTAGATCGAGCCTCAAGCACCTGCGCGAATCCAGCCCATGCGCGCCCGCGCCTGTAGAGCCGGCTTGGGTAGTGCGGGACCCACTTTCCGTTTCTGAGCCGCACCAGGGGGCTCGACCGCCGGCTTTTCTCGAAGCCGTTTATGAGGTCCTTGCAATACGCGTCGGCTTCAGCCCGCCGCACCGCGGCCTCGGGGTGCCTGATGGCCTCCAAAGCCTGGGCCGCGCCATCTACCCCCCACCAGGTGACCGATTAGATAAAAACCAGGTAACAGTAATCAGCGACGGTAGCCCAGGCTCCCGGAGGCGCGAAAAAGCCCATTATCCCCACCCAGCAGCGACGCGGCAGGAAATTCGGTCATTGTGGACCGGCACTGCCTGAAGACCCAAGTCGGCTCCCCTTATAGAGCAGGTCTGAAACACCACACATCCACTGGACATCACCAGTGGCGAAGTAGTGCTCCGCAAGGCACCACGGAACCCAGCCGTGGTGCTGGTTGTGGGTCTCACCCATTTCAAACCCACCCACCGCCATCAAAAACGCCACTCATCATAGGTGGAGCTTGCCCCTCCAACCGACCGTGCCCTGGTATTTCGGCCCAGGACGCTCAGCCACCACCCGGCTTCTTCGTGCAGGCTGCGCTCATGGAGGTCCTGAAGACGGATAATCCCAGGACTCGTTTGTGAAATTGCCATAAGTGGACGACCCAACCAACATGTTTGCACGGGATCGCCGTCATGGGGCATCACAAAATCGGTGACCTGAACGTGCGAGAGGTGGGCGGCATACGAGCTGGTTGAGATCCAGCTCAGGAGATGCTCGACTGCGCTCCACCGCAGCTTCTCTCTCCAGAACCAGGCAATCTGCCAGGGGTCGGATCCGTCGGAATCGAGCACCAAGTGCCATCATTTCGCCACCACCCAATGTCACTTACAGGACTGGACCTCCCGAGGTACTCAGAGCACCCAGGACGGCACGGGCCATCAAGCTTTCGTGCTCGA
>CAVZJH010000039.1:0-16893 GCA_963775535.1 uncultured bacterium
CCCTGCTCGTGGGTCGCTGGCGCCTTGACAAGCAGCCTCCATGTGGATATAATTCCTAGGATAAGTGTGAGTTCTGATGGCACGATCGAACGCGCCTGAAGCAATGTCAGACCAGACGTCCAGCTCTGCTGCTGCGGTTCTATCACTTGACTCACGCGTTCAATACGCGAAGGGTGTGGGACCGCGCCTGGCCGGCATTCTCGAAAAGCTGGGCATTTTTACTGTACAGGACCTCCTGTATCATTTCCCGCGGCGACATGAAGACCGCACGCTCTTTGCCCGGGTCTCGCAGCTCGGCACGGCGAAACGGCGACCATACTAGGCACGGTCATCGCGGCGGACAACGTGCACACGCGCGGGAATATGGTGCTTACAAAGGTCGCGGTAGAAGATGGCAGCGGGGTCGTCACGCTTACGTGGTTCAACCAGCGCTTCCGCAAGGATCAGTTCCTGAAGCTCAAGGGGCGCAAGGTGATAGCCTACGGCACGGCGCAGGCCGGCAGGTGGGGCGTGGAGATCTCCTCACCGGAGTGGGAGCTCTTCAGCGAGGGTGCTGATCCGCTCTCGAGCGGGCGCGTCGTGCCCGTTTACGCGCTGACGGAAGGGCTTTTTCAGGGCCAGCTTCGGAAGATAATCCGGGGCTTGCTGGACACGCATGTCCCGCTGGTCGGGGAAACCCTGCCGGAGGAAATGCGCAACAGGCTCGAATCTGATGGATATAGCGGATGCGCTGCGAAACATCCACTTTCCCGAGAGCCAGGCGGCGCTCGATGCGGCGCGAAACAGGCTGGTCTTCGAAGAGCTGTTCCTGCTGCAGCTTGCGTTAGCTATGAGAAAGCGGGAAATGGAAGCTCCCGGAGCGGGAATACAGTTTACGATACCGGACAATTTTGATGAAGAGCTCAGGCAGGTCCTGCCGTTTGAGCTTACCGGAGCCCAGAAGCGGGTCGTAAGAGAAATCGCGGCGGATATGGCTCGTCCGGTCTGTATGAACCGTCTCCTGCAGGGGGACGTGGGATCGGGCAAGACCGCGGTAGCCGTCGCGGCGATGTTGATCGCGGTCAGAAACGGCTATCAGGCCGCGCTCATGGCCCCGACGGAGATTCTCGCCGAGCAGCATTATCTCGGGATTACGAAGTATCTCGCGAATCTCGGGATTCTCGGGATTTCGGTGGATCTGCTCACGGGCAGCCTGCGCAGCAAACACCGGCGAGAGGTCACCGAGCGGATCGCTTCCGGAGAAGCGCAGATTGTGATAGGCACTCACGCTCTTATACAGGAGGGCGTTGAGTTTCGGCGTTTGGGACTGGTCATTGTGGACGAGCAGCACCGCTTCGGGGTGCTCCAGCGGGCAAAGCTGATGGAAAAGGGCTTGAACCCGGATATCCTTGTAATGACCGCGACGCCGATACCCAGAACATTGACACTTACGGTTTACGGCGATTTGGACGTTTCGATCATCGACGAGCTTCCACCCGGTCGCAAACCGGTGCGAACGCACTGGAAGCAGCATGTGGAGCGCAGAAAAGTTTACAATGCGCTGCGCGCTTTGATTGACCAGGGCAGGCAGGCGTATGTTGTATGCCCGCTCATCGAGGAAAGCGAGAAGCTGCAGGCGCGCGCTGCGACCGAGCTTGCGGATTTCCTTGCGGGCGAGATGTTTCCGGAGCGTAGGGTGGGGCTGCTTCATGGTCAGATGAAGACGGACGAAAAAGATCAGGTGATGAGCGCCTTCCGCGCTGGAGAGATCGATATACTGGTCTCTACTACGGTGATCGAGGTCGGAGTGGATGTGGCAAACGCGACTACGATGGTCATTGAAGACGCAGACAGGTTCGGCCTCGCGCAGCTTCACCAGCTCAGAGGTCGCGTTGGACGGGGCCAGGAGCAGAGCTACTGCGTGTTGATCTGCGAAGGCAGCAGCGAGGACAGCATCAAACGGATGCAGGTAATGTCCTCCACAAACGACGGTTTTGTAATCGCGGAAGAGGACCTCAGGATTCGCGGCCCGGGTGAGTTTTACGGGACCAGGCAGAGCGGACTGGCGGGCCTCAAGATAGCGGATATCTTCAGGGACATACCGATCCTGGAGGCGGCGCGCAAGGAGGCCTTCGACGTGGTCCAAAAGGACCCGAACCTCGCCGGCGAGTCGCTTGCAAACCTGCGGCGCGATCTGAAGAAAAAGTACGAAATGCTCCAGCTTGCGGTGGTTAGCTAGTCAGGCGGTTTCGGGAAGAGGGTTTCCCCAAACAACCGAAACAACCAAAAACAGAACAAAAAACGCATTAAAGCAATCTATCCCGGTAGTTTTGACCCGGTGACCAGCGGTCACCTCGATATAATCGAGCGCGCGGCGAGTAATTTCGATGAGCTCGTGGTAGCCATTGCCGTCAACAGGACAAAGGAACCGCTGTTTTCGGTCCCGGAACGCATGCAGTTTTTGCGAGAAGCATGTGCGAACTTAAGCAATGTTCAGGTAGACTATTTCCATGGACTTTTGGTAGACTACGTGGAAAGCCAGGGAGTCAGGGTGATAGTTCGAGGTCTGCGCGCCATTTCGGACTTCGAGTTCGAGTTCCAGATGGCCCTGATGAACAAGCGTCTCAAGGAAAGCGTGGAGACATTGTTTATGGTGACCAGCCCTGAGCATTTATTCCTGAGCTCCAGCCTTGTAAAGGATGTCGTTGAATACGGAGCATCACTCTCCGGCCTGGTGCCGAAGTCCGTGGAAGAGCACTTATTAGAAAAACTACGTCAGCGTTCGCAGGAATCGCGATGAAAATGCCGCAAGGATTTTCAAGGGAGGCAGAGAGCAAATGAGCCAGGAGCAGTTCACCATTAGAAGGCCGTCATTCCTGAGCAGCGCAAGTCAGCAGGAAGATATTCTTAAGCTGTTGGATAGCCTTGAGGAACTGGCGGATAACACGCATCAGTTTCTCGGCAGAGCCTGGGGAATGGAGCTCGAAGAGTTCCACATGCTGACCAACCGGATCAGAGCCTCGCTGCCCGACGAAGTGAGAAGGGCAAACCGCGTCGCCACCGACAGCGACAAGATCGTATCGGCTGCCAAGGAAGAGGCCGAGATGATCGTGGAGCAGGGCACGCAGGAAGCCAACAGGGTCGTTGACGAAGCTCGCCAGATGGCTTCGAAGCTCATTGATACCAGCGAGATTAATCGCCTGGCCAAGACGCAGGCGCAGGAACTTATGGCAAATGCCGAGATTGCTGCAAGAGACGTCAGGCGCGGCGCGGACGAATATGCGAGCGAAGTCCTTGAGAACATAGAAAATCACCTTGCCAAGGTCATGGGCTCTTTGCAGAAGGGACGCGAGAAGCTCGAAATGCGGATCATCGCACAGCAGCCATCTCAACCGATCATACCGGTGGGCCGCGGCATCCGCAGGTAAACAAAGCAAGTCGAAAGGCCGGAAAGTCAAAAGGTCAAAAAGTCGGAAGTTGCGCATTTACCGGGGCAACCTCTCGACTTTCTCACTTTTTGACTTTTTGCCTGTGTATGGGAGTCGTGGCTCGCCACGATGGGAACGAAAACAGCAGAAAACGCCGTTTTCGCAAGGAGCAAGACATGCCTAACGTAATGGACACAATATACGCCAGGGCCAGGGCCGCAAAAAAGCGAATCGTCCTGCCGGAAGCCGATGACGTAAGGACAGTCACAGCGGCGAGCAAGATCGTCCAAGAAGGAATTGCCGAGGTCGTTCTGGTCAATTCGACTGAAAAAATCGAAGCCGCCGCGAAGCAGTCGGGAGCGGATATTTCGAGGTGCCGGATTGTTGACCCGAGCACTTCTGCGCTGCGCGAAGAGTTTGCCGGGCAGTTCTATGAAATGCGGAAGCACAAGGGTGTCACCCCGGAAAAGGCGCTCCAGATCGTATCGGATCCCCTGCACTTCGGCTGCATGATGGTTTTGAACGATGAAGCCGATGGGCAGGTTTCCGGCGCAACCCACTCCACCTCGGACACGGTGCGCCCGGCGCTTCAGATTCTGAGGACAGCGCCGGACTGCAAGCTCGTGTCCAGCTTCTTCCTGATGATCGTCCCGAACTGCGAGTATGGCGAAAACGGAGTCTTCATCTACTCCGACTCCGGCCTGGTGATTAACCCCAACGCGGACGAGCTCGCCGAATCCGCCATCCAGAGCGCAAAGACTATGCGCTCTCTTCTCGGTTGCGAACCCAGAGTTGCAATGCTCTGCTTCTCGACCAAGGGAAGCGCATCGGACCCGATTGCGGATAAGGTAATAGAGGCGACCAAACTGGCCAAGGAGCGCAGGCCCGACCTGCTGATAGATGGCGAACTTCAGGGCGATGCGGCGCTTGTGGACTGGATCGGCCAGAAGAAAGCTCCCGGGAGTCCGGTTGCGGGCAGGGCCAACGTGCTGATATTCCCGGACCTCAATGCCGGCAACATTTGTTATAAGCTCACAGAGAGACTTGCGAAGGCCGCAGCCATGGTCCTGTTCTCCAGGGTCTCAGGAAGCCGGTCAACGATCTTTCCAGGGGCTGCAATGCAAGCGACATCGTAAACGTTGCGGCAATCACCGCCGTGCAGGCGATCGAATAAATCGAAAGAACGGGGTAAAAGGAGCAGGGCCCGGGTTTTTGACCCTGACCATTGGATAGGCAATAATGAAGATTCTAGTTCTCAACAGCGGGCAGTTCATCCCTGAAATATCAATTGATTGATTCCGAGACCCAGGAAGTCCTGGCAAAGGGATTGGCGGAACGAATCGGAGTGGCCGGAGGCGGCGGGAAGATCAAGCATGGAATCGCTGCAAACGGCAAGGTCGAACTCAATGTGGAGATGGCTGATCACGAAGAGGCTATGGACCATGTCTTTGCGCTTTTGACGGACCCCGAGAGGGAGCCGTAAAGAGCATAACGGAGATATCGGCGGTCGGCCACAGGGTCGTGCACGGCGGAGAGAAGTTCGCTCAGCCGGTGCTGGTTAACGACGAGATCATAAAAGAAATCGATAAGATGAGCGTTCTCGCTCCGCTGCACAATCCGCCGAACCTCGAGGGAATAAAGGCTTGCCTGAGACTTATGCCGGGAGTGCCGCAGGTAGCTGTGTTCGACACCGCGTTCCATGCCACTATGCCGGACTACGCATACATATACGCGCTTCCCTACAAATACTATACGGATTACGGGGTCAGGCGCTACGGATTCCACGGCACGTCGCATAAGTTCGTGACGCTGCGCTCTCAGAAGATGCTGGAGGAAGCGGGCCTGACCCTGCTTCGACGAAGATCATCACCTGTCATCTGGGCAATGGCTGCAGTATGGCGGCGGTTGTGGGCGGCAAGGTTATCGACACCAGCATGGGTAATGACACCAGCCGAGGGGTCTCGTTATGGGTACGCGCAGCGGCGACCTCGATCCCGCTATCCTGCTCTACCTCGCCCGCGAGCTGCACGCGTCGCCGGATGATATCGATGATCTGATCAACAAGAAGAGCGGTCTCTTGGGAGTAACGGGAATATCGAGCGACATGCGCGACGTCGAACGGGCCGCCGCTGAAGGCAACAAACGGGCCGGTTTGGCGTTAGCGATCTTTTGTTATAGAATAAAGAAGTATATCGGCGCATATTCAGCCGCAATGGGTGGACTGGATGCGGTAGTTTTCACCGGGGGAATCGGCGAGAATGCCCCGTTTGTCCGGGAGAAGGTCTGAAAACATGGAGTTCCTGGGGCTGGAGTTGGATCAGGAAAAGAACAACACCCTGAGAGGACCCGCGGACCTTGGCAGACCATCGGGTCGCGCGCGCATTCTCCTTGTTCCGACGAATGAGGAGCAGATGATCGCGACGGAGACCGCCCAGGTGATTGCCGGAAGAGCTTAGCTGTGATTGCCTTTTTGACCTACACACGGTTAGCGAAATGAAACTTGATCTCTCTGAGATAGCCACCCATCTGGGGAAACGAATTGGATATAAGATAGATGAGCCGCCCATCGTGGATATCGAGAGCGGCATAAAGTGCCGGGCGCCCATTACGGGTGAGGTCACATTCACCAACAGCGGGCGGCATATAGTCGCGCGCGGGAGTTTCAGCGCGACGCTGGAGATGGACTGCGCCAGGTGCCTGGCGGCATTTTTGGTCGATCTGGATCTGCCTATAGAGGAAGAGCTGCCCATTCTGCCGGAGTTGATTGAAGAAGACGAAGAAGAGCTGCCGGAGGACGAGAAAGAGCCGTTATTCGTGGACAATATCCTCGACCTGACGGAGCTTCTCAGACAGAGCATTGTGGTGGCTGTCCCGATAAAGCCGTTGTGCTCCCAGGAGTGCAAAGGCCTGTGCCCTCTCTGCGGGACGAACCTGAACGAGCGGCAGTGTGAGTGTTCGACCCAGGACGTGAATCCGCTCTTCGCGAGTCTCGGGTCATTGCTTAAAGAAGAATAAGTCGATAGAACAAGGAGAATCAAATGCCATTACCAAAAAGGCGACATTCCAATCAAAGGACGCGGCTGCGCAGAACTCACTACAAGCTGCACGCACCGACCATCGTCGAGTGCCCCCGCTGCCACGAAATGGCGATGCCTCACAACGCGTGCGCGTCCTGTGGGTATTACGATGGTCGGCTTGTCATGACGATCAAAGAGAAGCAGAAGAAAGCCTCGGAGTAAACTCGCTGCCTGGTAGGCGCTGAAGGGAATCGCGCATGTTAATAGCCGTCGATGCAATGGGTGGCGATTTTGCCCCTGCGGAAATAGTCAAGGGTGCGGCCCAGGGCTCGAAGCTCTACGACGTAGATATCGTGCTTGTCGGTGATGAGAGTGCGATAAAACACTGTTTGCCGGCGGAGTTTGCGAAGTCTGGTCGGGTGACCATACGTCACACCGCGGAGGCGATCCGGATGGACGAGCACGTGGATGCTGTTCGCACAAAGAAGGACGCATCCGTGGTGATTGCCGCCGCCCTGGTCAAGGCCGGCAAAGCGGATGCTATGGTCAGCGTCGGCAATACGGCTGCGGCAATGGCTGTGGCTACGCTCAAACTGGGACGCATAAGAGGCATTGACCGGCCTGCAATAGCGATCGTTATGCCCGGAAACGGTGGTCCCACCATCTTGCTTGATGCTGGGGCTGTAGCCGATTGCTCGGTTGAGAATATGATGCAGTTCGCGGTTATGGGGAGCGTGTACGCGGAAAAAGTGTTCTCCATAGCCAATCCGCGCGTGTCTTTGCTTTCCATCGGCGAGGAAGAGAGCAAAGGCAATGAGTTGACCAGAGCGACTCACGAGGCGCTCTTTTCGAGCAGCCTTAACTTCGTGGGCAATGTCGAAGGGCGTCATTTGTTCTCCGGCGTGGCGGATGTCATTGTAGCCGATGGTTTTTCGGGAAATATCGCGCTCAAGGCCGCTGAGGGACTCGCGGAACATGTCGCTGGTTTGCTGAAGGAAGACCTCAAGAAGCATCCGCTTACGTACATCCCGCTGGCTTTGCTTATGCCGCTTCTCAAGAGGATCAAGAAGAAGCTGGACTACTGCGAACACGGAGGAGCGCCGCTTCTCGGTCTTAACGGTGTTTGCATTATCGGCCACGGTCGATCCAACGCTCGCGCGGTCGCAAATGCGGTTCGAGCCGCGAAAGAGGCCGTCGAGGGCGGTGTGGTATCGGCCATCAGCAATTACGTGACCTCGGAGAGTCGGACTGCTTCCGCATGCGCCGCCTCGAACCGGTAAACCGCTGCCCAAGGGCGCCAATGACCGGAATGTTCGCATAGATAAGCTTCCTCGCAACGCAATATATAAGGACTGTTGGATGACTGAGAATAGAAGAGCAGGGATATTGAGCATGGGCTCTCGCAGTGCCTGACAAGGTGCTGGCAAATGCAGACCTCGAGAAGATTGTAGATACTACCGACGAATGGATTCGCACGATGACCGGCATATGCGAGCGGCGAATCGCCGGGGAAGACGAACCCACTTCCGTTCTCGCTGCAAAGGCGGCTAAGGTTGCCCTTGAACGAGCCAATCTGCAGCCGGGCGACTTAGATCTGATCATTGTAGCGTCAGTTACCGGAGATATGCCGTTCCCTGCGACGGCTTCCATTGTCCAGAACGCCCTGGGAGCCTCTCGCGCGGCGGCATTTGACCTGGCAGCGGGATGCTCGGGTTGGGTTTATGGGCTGTCTGTCGCAAACGCTTTCATCACAACCGGTGAGTATAAATACGTCCTGGTGATCGGCGCGGATGTTTTGACGAGCGTCACCAACTGGACAGACCGCGGTACCTGCATCCTGTTCGGTGACGGGGCCGGCGCGGCGGTAGTCGGTCCGGTGGAAGAGGGACTTGGGATGCTGGGCTTTGAGCTCGGCTCGGACGGAGGCGGCGCCAAGGCGTTGTGCATTCCCGTGGGCGGGAGCCGGAATCCCTGCACCGCCGAAAACATAGCCGCCCACCAGAACAAGGTCTACATGGAAGGCCGTGAGGTGTTCAAATTTGCTGTCAGGATACAGGGCGAAGCGACGGAGCGTGTTCTCGCGCGGTGCGGCGTGAGCGCGGAGGACGTCGACATCGTCTTTCCACACCAGGCCAATATCAGGATCATAGATTCCGCGGTCAACAGGCTCGGGATGCCTCGAGAAAAGTTCTTCGTTAACCTGGACCGGTACGGCAATACGGGCGCAGCATCCGTTCCACTGGCCATTGACGAAGCCGTTCAAGCCGGCAAGGTGAAGAAGGGCGATACCATTGTGGTCGTAGGGTTCGGCGCCGGCCTTACGTGGGCGGCCGGAGTTATGAAATGGGCATTCTGAGCGGAAAGAAGGTCGCGTTCGTCTTTCCGGGGCAGGGGCTCGCAGTGCGTCGGGATGGGCAGGGACCTGGCGGAGAGCTTCCCCGCGACAGCGGATATTTTCAAGCGCGCTGACGCGGCTCTCGGCTTCTCGATCTCCGAGGTGTGCTTCAACGGACCTGAAGAGGAGCTGAATCAGACGATCAACACTCAGCCCGCGCTTTTCGTGACCTCGGCCGGGGCGTATGAAGCCCTGAAGGCTCAGGGCTGCGAACCTGCGTTTACGGCGGGACACAGCGTTGGCGAGTATGCGGCTTTGTATGCGGCAGGGGCATTCACTTTTGAAGAGGGCCTCAAGCTGATCAGGACCCGCGCCGAGCTGATGAACCACGCTGCCGAAGAAAACCCCGGCACGATGGCCGCGATACTCGGCTTATCGCCGGAGCAGGTCAAGGAAGTCGTCATCAGGGCTTCGGATACCGGAATCGTTGTGGGGGCGAACTTTAACTCTCCCATCCAGACAGTTATATCCGGAGAGGCAGGTGCGGTGAAGCGCGCGTCTGAAATCGCCTCGGAAATGGGGGCGAAGAGGGTTGTGCCGTTGAACGTGAGCGGCGCGTTCCATTCGCCGCTTATGCAGAGCGCGGCGGATGCTCTGCTCGAAGCGCTGCGCGCCGCGCGGGTGGAGGAAAACCTGCGTATTCCGGTAGTGGCCAACTACACCGCAAGTTTTGAGACCCTGGCCGAAGAGGTTAGAGTCAATCTTTCCGCCCAGGTCACCGGAAGTGTGCGCTGGGTGGAATCCGTGCAGGAAATGGTGAACGCGGGAGCCGAGGCATTTGTGGAACTGGGTCGGGAAATGTCCTCGCCGGGCTGATCAAACGCATCGCTCCGGACGTGCCCGTGCATTGCATCATCGACAAGGCTTCCCTGGAGCAGACAATAGGCTGACGCTCGAAGCTACCATATTTTGACTCTCTCGAGTTAGAAAGAAACTCATTTGGCGGCAAGTGTTGATGAGATACAAGAGCACGGCTGGAATCCTGTAGGCACGCCGGGCATAGTGGCGATGGCTGTCATGCTTGCCACGTTCATGGAAGTGCTGGACAGCACTGTCGTGAACGTATCGCTTCCGCACATCGCCGGCAATCTCTCCGCTACCATCGACGAAAGCACCTGGGTCCTCACGTCCTACCTTGTATCCAACGCCATCGTGCTCCCGGCCACGGGATGGTTCAGTGTGGTCTTCGGCCGCAAGCGGTTCTACATGTTCTGTGTCGGGGCTTTTGCATTCTCATCGCTGTTGTGCGGGCTCTCGACCACGCTCACGCAACTGGTGTTCTTCAGAGTGCTTCAGGGACTGGGTGGCGGCGCGCTGCAGCCGATCTCGCAGGCGATCCTTCTGGAGACATTCCCCGTCAGAAAACGTGGGATCGGAATGGCCATATTCGGCATCGGGGTCGTGTTCGCGCCTATTATCGGTCCTACGCTGGGCGGGTGGATTACGGACAATTATAGCTGGCGCTGGATTTTCTACATTAACCTGCCTATCAGCGTTCTGGCTTTGACCTTGACGCATGTTTTGTGGTCGATCCCCCGTACTTGCGCCGCGGAGTCACAAAAATCGACTATGCCGGACTGGGCTTTCTCGCGCTTGGAATCGGGGCTCTGCAGATAGTGCTCGATAACGGCCAGCGCAACGACTGGTTCCAGACCTCGTGGATCACCTGGCTTACGGTTATTTCAATTGCCAGCCTGATCATACTGGTGATCTGGGAACTGAGCACGGGGCATCCGATCATCGACTTGAGCGTATTCCGCGTGCGCAACTTCGCCCCCGGTATATCGCTCATGTTCCATGCTGGGAGTTGCATTGTTACAGCAGTATGGTGCTGTTGCCGGTCTTCCTGCAGAATCTGCTCGGATACTCAGCGACCCAGAGCGGCCTTGCCCTGTCGCCGGGTGGAATCGGCACCCTGATCTTCATGCCCGTGGTCGGGTATCTCGTGGGCAAGCGCGATGCCAGATACCTGATCATGTTCGGCCTGGTAACGTTATCAACCTCGATGTTTTTGATGTCGCGCTACAGCCTGCAGGTCGGCTTTTGGGATGTCGTCTACCCGCGAACGCTGATGGGAATCGGCCTCGCATTCCTCTTCGTGCCGCTCTCCACTGTGACTTTCGCATACACTCCCAAGGAGCAAATAGGCACGGCTACCGGGCTTTTCAATCTTATGCGCAACATCGGCGGGTCTGTTGGAATCGCGGGAAGTAAACACCATGCTTGCCGTGCGCTCTCAGTTTCACCAGTCGAGGCTTATCGAGCACACCACGCCGTTCAACCCCCAGTTCCAGAGCACTATGAGAGGCCTGACCCAACACTTCGCAGCCTCGGGATCCGGCGCGCTAACTGCTCAGCATCAGGCACTCGGCGCGGTCTACGGGATGGTGCAGAACCAGGCCACAGCGATGGCATTCGTCGATTGCTTCTGGCTGCTGGGTGTGGCCATGATCGTTCTCCTGCCGCTGGTCTTCATCATGCGCCGCCCGCCCAGGCACGCCGAACCGGTTGCCGTGGGACACTAGGTGTTGGGTGATGGGTCATGGGTGATGGGTCATGGGGAATAGAAAGAACTGATCGTATGCGGTGCATTCTCCAGCACCCTTGATCGCGCGCGATCTCCGAATCGCGTGCCAAAGAGAATCTGGGGATTTCAAATCCCAAAACTTCTGTTGCGGGCATCATCGGACATAATGCCCGATCACGGCGTTATCCCGTCTTCACAGGCTCTCATACAATGAACGCTCGTGTGTTTGCCCTGCACGCGTCCTCATCTATAATTGACAACCGCCCATGCTTCACCTACAATATGCCTGTAAGTGCCCCATCACAGGAGAAGAACGTGGAAAAACTGATAGCCGCTTGCGGGCTGGTCTGCAGCGATTGCGAAGCCTATAAGGCTTCCCAATCGAACGATTCAGTCGCCATTGCCAAGACCGCCGAGGAGTGGAGCAAGACCTGGAACACCGAGATTAAGCCCGAATATGTCTGGTGCGACGGTTGCATGACCGGGGGGAGCCGTAAGTGCGGCAACTGCAGTGGCTGCGATGTCCGAGTTTGCGTCAGCGGACGTGGGTTGGCGAACTGTGCGTCCTGCGACGACTACGGATGTGAGATTATTACCAAGTTCTTCCAATACGACCCCAGTTGCAAGACAAGGCTGGATGCCATACGCGGGAAGTGAGTGATTGAACGCGGTGGCATTCTCTAGCACCCAATACCTAACACCCATATAATTGACACGAAGCCGGCGCCCCTATAAAATGTAGTTGGAATGGATCTTAGGCCGTGGGATGGCATCCTGCGGCCTTTTCGGCGTAAATGGCAGTCATTACTTTATCCAACATCAAAAAGTCCTTTGGAGACCGCGACTTGTTCGAGGATGTCTCGTTCTTCGTGAATGAGCGCGAACGCGTGGCGATGATCGGCGCGAACGGCACCGGAAAGACGACACTGCTCAAGATCATCTGCGGGGAAGAGCCGGCCGATGGCGGCACGGTGAGCAAGGAACCGGGGGTGACCATCGGGTATCTGCCGCAGGAAGTCGACCTGCCGGGCGTCGTGGGCCTGCACCTGGCGGTGATGGGCATCAATCGGGAGCTTCTCGCCTGTGCCAGTGAACGGGCCGATCTTGAAAATAAAATGGCCGGGGCTTCCGTAGATCACGCGCAGGCGCTCGGCAGCCGTTACGCCGAAGTCAGCCACCTCTTCGACAGCCTCCACGGTTTCGACTATGTGACAAAGGCCAGGGCGATTCTCCTTGGGCTCGGGTTCGACCCTTCTGAGCTCGAAACCCCGGTTAAATCGCTCAGCGGAGGGCAGAAGACGAGGGCCGCGCTCGCCAGGCTTCTCCTCATGTCACCGGACATGCTGCTCCTGGACGAACCCACTAACCACCTCGACATTCACGCGTGCGAGTGGCTCCAGGAGTTCCTGACGACTCGATTTAACGGCGCCGCGCTTATAGTCAGCCACGACCGCTACTTTCTGGACCGGGTGGTGAGCAAGGTGGTGGAGCTCGAGGACTCGACCATTTCCACCTACCCCGGCAACTATTCCGACTTTGCGCTTCAGAAGGCCGCAAAGGTCGAAGAGCAGAGGAAGCTCTACAAAGAGCAGCAGAAGGAAATCGTGCGCCTGGAATCGGCGATCCAGACCCTGTTCAGCCACCGCAAGTTCAGCCGCAGGGACAGCAAACTCAAGCAGCTCGAACGGCTGGAGAAGATAAGCCGAACCGGAGAACACCGTGCGATGAAGGCCAACCTATCCGCCGCCATAAGAAGCGGGCGCGAGGTCGTCCGGCTGAGCAAACTCTCGAAGGCGTTCCCGGGCAAGACGCTGTTCTCGAATTTGGACATGGTCGCGGAGCGCGGCCGCAAGATCGGCATAGTCGGTCCCAACGGGAGCGGGAAGACGACGCTGCTCAAGATCATCGCAGAGAGGGAACCCTCGGACGCGGGCGAAGTAATTCTCGGGCATAACGTGAAGCCTGTCTACTTTGCGCAGGAGTTCGACCATCTGGTCGGAAGCCGCACGGTTATCGAAGAACTGGTCGCGGATGTCGAATTGAACGTGAAGGAGTCGCGGGACCTGCTGGCGCGTTTTCTGTTCATGGGCGACGACGCATTCAAGAAGGTGGAGGTTCTCTCGGGCGGAGAGCTATGCAGGCTGGCGCTGGCAAAGGTTCTCGCCGGCAGCCCCAACCTGCTCCTGCTGGACGAGCCCACCAACCACCTCGACATTACCTCCCGCGAAGCGCTGGAGGATGCCCTGCGCGCATTTAACGGCACGGTTTTGGTGGCGTCTCACGACCGCTATCTGCTCGATGCCATAACCGACGAAGTAGTGGAGATCAAGGACGGGCGTGCCACGCGTTACCTCGGCAACTACACATATTATCGCGAAAAGGTGCAGGCGGCCGAGTTCGCACAGGCAGTTGAGCTCGGCGTCAGGGCAAGCCAGCCGGTTTCAACCGCCGCGCCCCACATCCGCCCTTCGTGAAACCGAGCGGCTGCTTCGCGAGCTGGGCAAGCGCCAGAGGGAGCTGGAGCGAATTATCCACCAACTGGAGAGCAGGATCAGCGAACTCACCGCCGCGCTGGGCGACGAAGAAAACTATCGCAGCGGCTCCGTTCGTGAGCTGACCAGGGAATACGACGAGGCTTCCGCGCAGCTCAGCTCCGATTTCGCCGACTGGGAACAGGTGTGCGAGAAGATCGCGGAGATTGAGAGTGACCAGGGCTGATGTTGGGGCTGTAAGTTGATGAGAAAAGGAGCACGGCTTGACCTGCCCGGCCATGCTCCTGCCTCTCAAATCCGTGCAGGCTTTATCCTATTCGCCGCCGGGCAACCCCAGCAAAGCCGCCGATCCCGCAGATAAGCGCGAGGATGGAGGACGGCTCGGGGACCGGGTTCAGCAAGACAGCGTGATAATTCTGCCCGTCATATGCGCTTCCCACTATCTGGCCGGCATTATTGATGTCGTCTGCATACGCCAGCGTCCAGCCCGCAGGAAGGCTGACAAGGTCGTTCAGGTCATGCATCGTCCCGTCATATAAGAACGGATCTTCTTGGCCACTGCTTGTGTCCGCACCGCCGATGACCTGTCCGGCGTTATTGATCTTTTCGGCATCGCTGGTTGTTCCGCCAAGGGTGCCCAGGTCGTGCATCGTCCCGTCATATAAGAAGGCATGTGTCTGGCCATTGCTCGTGTATCCATCTCCGACAACCTCGTTTGCATCGTTGATGTCCCAGGGATATGTGTCTTGTCCGCCGAGACTTCCCAGGTTGTGCACAGTGCCATCATACATGTATGCCTGGTGGTTTAAATCACTGGGGCTTAGGACTGTGCCGGCAAAGCTCCCGGAATTGTTGATAGCCAGAGCAGAAAGAGAATCTCCTGGGTTCGCTCCAATCATATCGGTCAGGTCATGCATTGTTCCGTCGTAAAGGAAAGGATATCCCGACGTGCCAACCACCTGTCCGGCGTTGTTGATGCCATAAGCGAAGGTGTAATTTCCAGGCAGAGTAGTGAACGACTGCGTCTTCGCATCATAAATGAAGTGAGTTGTAGTTATCTTCGCCGCCCGGAGTTGACTCGCCTATAATCTGGCCGGCGTCGTTCATCCCGCGAATGAATTCGTTCGTTCCTCCCGGCACGTTGCCGACATTATGCCATGTCCCGTCATAAATAGCTAACGGATACTGGTAGGACGCTGTTGTTCGTCGTGCCCGCAATCAAACCGGAGTCGTTGATGTACATAGCCTTGTAGGATGTCCCCAGGTCCGTAACGGTGTAGCGTTCGGTGGCCCCGGATGCCCCGGCAACAGCCAGGAGTAAAACGAGTGCGAATGATACCAAAGAGACATACTTCATGACAGTTTCCTCCTTAGATGTTTTACTGCCTGCCCGCAGCCATTGCAAACAAAAAGACCACTGCATTACCAAAACTGCAAAAGCAATCCGAATACTGCACTGGCCCACTCGCAATATAACATCAGTATGTCAGTCTGTCAACGGCGTTTTTGAATTATTTTGCGATGTAATCCGATTCAGCCGTGAATTATTAACGGCTGTGGATTTTGGAGGAAGTCTATTTAAGCATTTCCAGCAGAATCCGCTTCGCGGACCTGAGCGCTGCGCCTCTGTGCGAATCGCGTTCTTTTCGTCTGAGGACAGTTCCGCCATGTGCTTGCCTCGCTCGGGGAGATAGAAGATGGGGTCGTAGCCGAAGCCGTTGGTCCCCCGGCATTCCCGGGCGATCGTGTCTTCGACCTTGCCCTCGCAGGTCACTACCTCGCCATCCGGCGTGGCAATTAGCGCCGCCTTCCGCGAATACCGCCTGAATACCGGTAAGTCAGCTACACGGTCAGTTATTCCGACGCCACAGCCGTAACGTTATCGGCCAGTGACGTGACTCTGAATGCAACCGGCGGCGCGACCGGGACGGCCTCAGTGAGCGGGTCGGACAACGCGACTCGAACAGTGACGAAATCAAGCATCACAGGCACCGGCACTCTGGGCATTTCGATAGCCGCCGGGACCGCGTTGTACACCGCGGGAAGCGCCCGGAGCCGGGCCAAGCGCAACGTTTGTTGTTTATGGGGGCAGGTTTTGCGAGCTGCGACGATCCAGCTGATATTCGGCGGGGGGTGGCAAGCGTGAGGCGACGGTTATGCCACTGACACGACGCGCCCTCCTGGCTCGTCCCTTGGCACACGATATCGCACGGGCATATATATGTTGGTTTTTCTGGGTAAAAGGGCACTAACTACAATCCGTACCGGTTCAAAGGAGGAAGCTGATGAAATGCAAACTGTTCAGGTCCTCGTGTGGTGCTGGTCGTGGTTGCGAGAGCTTTGGCGCCTGCTATGGAGCAGTCCAGTCCCAACGCCGCCCGGATGCCGCCCGCCGGCGCTACACCCCGGCGGCCCAAGTCCGACCAGCATATCCCCGGCCCCGGCAGGTGGAGGAGCAGGTCCCACGGCGTCCGTCGCACCGACAATGAACTCGACCGGCATGTCGGTTGCAGTAGACAACGACGATGTCTACGTTCTACAAAACGGCATGCCTACAAGTTTGCCAAGTGCGATGTGAACTGGGATGGTGTACCGCTTCCGCCGCCATGCCCGCCCGGTGCGGGGCCGGCGCCTTGCCCGGTAACTTGCGGGGGAACTTGTGGCGGAACTTGCGGGATGACCTACATTCCGGGCAATCCTTCATCAACGCTCACGGTGACTACCTACACCCCCTGCGTTACACCTTGTCCCGCCCCTTGTTCTACGGGGGCTGGTCCGGCGCCTTGCCCGGCAACCACAACTTGCGCGCCACCCTAGGGACCTAGTTCCATAGTTAGCTGTACGAATGGCAATCCGGCGCCTTGCCCGACGACATGCGGTCCGTGTGGTATCCCTAGCCCGCAGGTAAACTACACAACCACTACCACGACCATCCCCGGGGGTCCGGGAAGTGGGCCTTGTGCAATTTCTCCCATCGGAGCAGTCAGCGCCTGCACGCAACAGACGATTGCTTGCATTGGAAGTCTGTGCGGGGCCGATGTTGACAAAGCCTATC
>CAVZJH010000040.1:0-6945 GCA_963775535.1 uncultured bacterium
TCATTCGTGGACAATCGTGAGCCTGGATGATCTAAACCAAGCTCGGGACGAGATTCAGTTCTTGGCAGACGAAAGTGGAATCGACGGGAACCGGTCGTTCGGTTTCGTGGGCGCTGCTATAGAGGCCATGGCAAATGCATATAAGCATGCGCACCGTGGCGTGGTTACGTTTCACAGGGTTGCGGAGAGCCTCATGGTTGTTGTCGCCGACTCGGGGCCGGGTATTGCGGCGCTTTCGCTGCCGGACGTGGCGCTCACGAAGGGGTATACGACCGCAGCTTCGCTGGGGATGGGCTACAAGGTAATGATAGAGTTTGCAGACAGAGTATATCTGGCCACAAGCCCGGAAGGGACGGTGGTAGCGGTCCAAATGGGCCTGCAAGCTGCTCTCACCCCCGGCGACGCTCTGTTGGAGAAGTTCGCGGGATGGTAAAACGCATTGGCGGCTTTGGCCGAAACTGACAACGAACACCTGGGGTAACGGCATGGAGGCCGGGGAAAAGCATGAACCCTCCTGTGCAACGGACAAATCAAAGCAGACGGCGCTCAGTGATCGGCTATGTGGTTGCCGTACTGTCCGTCGCGGTATTCGTTGGCCTGGGAATTGGCTTGGAACGGTTTTTCCCGGAGGTTTATCTGCGAAATTCCGTACATTCTTCTCATCGGGTTCATCGCATACTTTTTTGGCCTCGGGCCGGGAATCGTGGCGCTCACGCTTGCTACTCTAGGCTTCGACTACGCCTATATCACTCCAAAATACTCGCTCGCCATCGGCGCGCAATCAACTGCGGAATGGGTCCAGATAGCGATGTTCCTGCTCGGGTGCGTCGTTGCTCTGCTTGCGATGGCGAGCCTGCACGATTCAAAACAGCGTCTTGCCCAGCGAACCGAGAGCCTTGAGGCGGAGATACGAGAACGCGAGCAGGCCCAGGACGAGATAAGAAAACTCAACGCCGAACTGGAGCAGCGCGTTGTCGAGCGAACGTCTCAGTTGCAGCAGACGGTGGAGACACTGGAAAACGAGATCGGTGAGCGTCTGGCGGCGGAAGAGCGGCTCGATACGGCCCTCGAGCAGGAAAAACGGGCGCGTGCCGATGCGGGGGCAGCCGAATCGAGAGTCAAGTCGATACTCGAAATGGCGCCGGACGGTATTATCATCGCAAGCGAAGACGGGTCCATTTCGCTTCGTGAACAGCCAGGCGGAGCAGATGTTCGGCTACAAGCGCCACGACCTCCTCGGCAAGCCGATTGAAATACTGGTGCCCGAGCGTTACCGCGGCGTGCACGAGGGGCACCGCGCAGGCTACGCCGCCGACCCTCGCACCAGGCCAATGGGCGTCGGATTGGACCTGTATGGACTGCGCGATGATGGCATGGAGTTTCCGGTGGAGATTTCTCTGAGTCCAACCTGGACAGACCGCGAACTATCCGTCATCGCCATTATTCGCGACATTACCGAGCGCAAGCGAGCCGAGGAGCAGATCAAGAAACTCAACGATAATCTGGAAAAGCGAGCCCCTGGAGCTCGAAGTTTCAAACAAGGAACTGGAAGCGTTCAGTTACTCTGTGTCTCACGATCTGCGCGCTCCTCTTAGAGCTATAGACGGCTTCAGCAACGCCCTGCTCAAGCATTACCCCGACGTTCTGGACGACCGGGGAAAGGACTACCTCCAGCGAGTTCGGGCCGCGGCTCAGCGGATGGCGCAGCTTATAGATGATATTCTCGGCCTGTCCCGCGCTTCTCGGGCGGAGATGCGCAGGCAGCGCGTCGATCTTAGCTCTCTCGCTTTGAATATTCTAAATGACCTGCAAAAGACTCAGCCGGAGCGCAAGGCCGAGATAACGGTCGTGCCCGACATGATCCTTGATGCCGATCCGCACCTGCTTCAAATCGCGCTGGACAATCTTCTCGGCAATGCCTGGAAGTTCACGGGCAAATGTGCGCTCACACAAATCGAGGTCGGCTCCATTGAGCACAGTGGTGAGCGGGTATATTATGTAAAGGACAACGGCGCAGGTTTCAACCCGGAGTATGCCGATAAGCTGTTTTCACCATTCCAGCGACTGCATGCTGAGACAGAGTTTCCGGGAACCGGGATCGGCTTGGCGCTCGTTCGGCGGATACTGCGGAGGCACGGAGGTCGAATCTGGGCCGAGAGTGCTGTTGACCAGGGGGCGATTTTCTACTTTACTCTGGGGGAGGCTTCCGAATGAAAGAGGCGACGATATTGTTGGTTGAGGATAATCCCGATGACGCGGAGCTGACTTTGCTCGCGTTCGAAGAAGGCAATATCACCAACAACATTGCCGTGGCGAGGGATGGCGCGGAAGCGTTGGACTATTTGTTCGGCACCGGCGCCTACGCGGGACAGGAACGGGATATGCCCGAGGTAATCCTCCTGGATTTGAAGCTGCCCAAAATCGGCGGGCTGGAGGTGCTGAAGCGCATACGAGCAGAACCGCTGACAAGCTGCCTGCCGGTGGTCGTATTGACATCTTCCAGAGAGGACGAAGACATTGTCCGCAGCTACAGCCTGGGGGCAAACGCCTACGTTCGTAAGCCGGTTGACTACGCCGAGTTCGTTGAGGCTGCAAAGACTCTGGGAATCTTTTGGCTGATTCTAAACGAAGCCCCTCCGCGAAGACGCTGCCAAACGGATCAGTGACCGATTACTGGGCTGTATCGAAGAGCGGCCGCAGGCGGTGGATTCGCCCGCGGCCGCTGGAGCATTTGCCCGGTAGATCACTGCCGGCGCCCTGCTCCCGGGGCGGGTGTTGTGTTTTTCATATCACCCACCTCCTTTCGGGAGGCATCATCAAGAACGCGCCTCCACATTCTGTATAGAGGCAGCGGCTTCTCACGCTAAATGTTCTGATGGGATCGAGTCCGAATCATTCTTTCACCCACTGCTCGTATCTGCGCCGGATTTGCCGGACGTGGTAAGCGATGTTCGCGGACGCGCAGCCCAGCTCGTCTCCCGCCTCTCGCCAGGTAAGACCCGCGAGCAGGCACCCAAGCACCCGCCGCTGGTTCGCTTTGAGCCGGCCCACGAACTCCGAAACGTGCGCGGACGAGATAACGTCCTCAAGAGCAGGCGTTGTTGAGCCGCCCAGAGTTTCCTCTTCGAGGGGTTCGCAGCGGCGGATGCGCGAGCGCTTTATAGTGTCCAGGATCCTCCATCGTGCGCGCGCGATAAGGTATTGTTCGGGAGAACCGATCCGCAGATCCACCTGGGCCAGCGCATCAAAGAGCCGAATCCAGGCCTCCTGCAGAAGATCGTCGGAATCTTCGCCGGTGCGCCGGGCGTAGTAGGCTGCCATTCTGGTTATTCTGGGCCTCAGGACGTTGGCGACGGCCTCAACGGCCTCGTGGTCTCCGTCTATTGCCTGTTGTATGCGGGTTGTCATCTGTGTCAGGTCTTTCCTCCGTCAAACGGAAATATCGCCAGCGCGCGCTCGCGACCCGCTCACGGCAGGTATACTCGACCCGACACCAGGATAATGCAGGTGCGGTTGTGGGGGGATTGGGCAGTTATTCGCTGTGCAAATGCCGCACTACTGCCGTGTCGTTCGAATTAGAACACGGCAGTTCTGCAGCGCGAATTAAGCTAGTTCGGTCTCCGAAACGGGGCGAGCGATGCGCGCCTTCACATATCGTGCAAGCTGTCAATCTGATTTTGATCTTCATCGTGTCGCCTCCTTTCTGAAAATGGAGCGTATTATCTCTAAGTGTCAGCCAGCCGCGGGGTAGCCCCCTACGGCCGACATATACTATGTAGCCTACAGGACGGTCGTTGGTAAACGACCCGGCGAAAAAAGATGCCCATTAAACGCAATCCGCAAACTTGCCGGCCTCGCCTATAGCGGCGGCTCGTACGGGCTGCCCCAGCCCGGGCACAGGATGTTGTCGCACAGGTCGCCACTGTACGCGAACTGCTTAACGTGGCCATCAGCGAATACGGCCAGGGCGCCACCTCTGTGCGGCGTTTGTTGTTGTTGAGGCCCCGAAGGCGCCGGATACGTGTCCTGTTCAACGAACATGCAGGCCTTGGTCGGCTTGACTATCGCGGCAGTTGTCCCGTCATGGGGATCGGATGACGAAAATTCTCCATTGAGCAGGAGCGCCAGCGGACGCGTACCAGCAGTTCGAATAGATATACATGTATGAACTTGGCGCGTCAACCCACTCTCCGTTGTTTTCGTAGAACTGATAATTCCCCGAAATAGGAAAGTCACCGGACGGAATCAGGTGCGTTTGTGGAGTTACCGCCGGGCACATCCATATTGCCCTGTTCTTGATGTACTTGTTCCAGAAGGTCCTGCATGAACGGACCTGAATACCAGTTGCTGGTTCCCAGACTGTTATAATTGGCTGGAGGTATAGGCGGTGTTTGCTGGTACATAACCATCACCTTGCAGTGCCAGCAGACATTCATGAAGTGTTGATTATAATCATCGAGGTAAGCCAGATGAGCTAGCTGAATCTGCTTGAGATTGCTTGCGCACTTGGTCGCTTGAGCGGCCTGCTTGGCCGCCGCAAAGACAGGAAAAAGTATTGCCGCGAGGATGGCTATAATCGCGATAACCACCAGCAGCTCAATGAGTGTGAAACCTTTTTTATTTCTATTGTACATCTAATAACAACCCCCTCGGAACTTTACCTGCCCAACTTCAATCTACCACAAAGCTGAGCTGTTGTCAATTGGCGGGTGCACAACAGCTACAATAATTATGGCCTGCAGAACCGAGAATAGGAGAGATGGACCCAATAATTCTCCACTTTCTTGTGAATGCGCCGTCGTGGAGTATAATAGAGCTAAGCTGAGCAACTGCAGCCGGATCTTTCCGCCGCTGCACGAGCGCTCAGGTGAGTCACTCTCGACAGACGCAAAGAGAGGCATATCATGAGTTCTCGCATTCCCATTATCGATTGTCACGTTCATCTTCGGTACCTGGACAGCATCCCCAATTTGCTGGCGATTTACGAGGACACCGACTTTATTAAAATAAATATACTCTCTCTGATCGGTTCCCAAAACATCGGCTTGGATAACTATGTGAATGATGACCCCGTGGCCTGTGTCATCAAGGCGGAAAACCCCGGCCGTTTCTACACGTTTTCCGCGCTGGATCACGCCGCTTACCTGGCCAGGGGTGAAGCCTCGCCCTCGGAACTCGTTGACCAGTTGGAGAGCTTACTTGCAATCGGGGCTGACGGCATCAAGATGCTCAGAGGCTAAGCCGACCGAGCGTAAGCTCGTGAATATTCCCGTTGACGGTCCGTCCTACGAAGGCTTTTTCGCTCGCGCCCAGGAAAAAGGCGTCCCCCTGCTGTGGCATGTTGCCGACCCGGAGGAGTTCTGGGATCCTCAGCTTACGCCGCCTTGGGCGAAGGGGCAGGGCTGGGGATATGATGAGAGTTATGTAAAGAGAGGAGCAGCTTTATGCGGAAGTAGAGCGCGTGCTCGACCGCCATCCGCGTTTGAATGTCATATTTGCGCATTTCTACTTCCTCTCGGCCGACCTGCCGCGGCTGGCGGATTTGCTGGAGAGGTTCCCGGGCGTTCACGTAGACCTGACTCCGGGCATCGAGTATCTGTATAACCTGTCGAAGGATCCGGGTGCGGCCGCGGTTTTTTCAGGAAGTATGCGGATCGCATCCTGTTCGGGACGGACATCGTGGAAAACTTGACTGTAGGGGAAGCGCGCATTCAGTCCGGAATCGTGCCAGGTGGCTGGAAACCGAGGATGATTCCGGCTGCCGGCAGGCGCTGATTTCGTTCTCGGGCCGCCGGAGGACGGGATATCGAAGGAGTCGGTCTGCCCAGCGATGTCCTCGAAAAGATCTACCACGGCAATTTTGAACGGCTTGCCGGGAATGAACCCAAAACGCTGAATGTGGGGCTCGCAATCGAGATGTGCGAACGGCTGGCCCGTGAAGTGGCGGAGCTGACCGGCAGGCCGCTGGAGAGCACGACGGCAGCGGCTGCCGCCAGGCGGCTGGCCCTCTTCGATGAAACACTCAGTGAGATCAAAAAAGCCCTTTGACAACTGCTCAATATTGGTTTGGTACATAGCAATCAGGAATTGCGGGCGAAGGGGATCTCCATGGGCTTCAAGTGTAATCGGGCGGTCTTTGTTACGGTGTGCATCGCCATACTCGTGATTGCGCGAGGGCTCGTCTGTGCCGCAACGCTGGATTATTACGTAGCACCACGGGCCGGTCGACACCAACGACGGTTGTTCTTCCGGGTACACTGGGCTTCCATCGATTGCGGCGATAAGCGGGATTGCTCGCGCCAGGTTCCACGGTGCACGTGCTCTCCGGAGGACTACATTCTTCCGGGCAACCACACTTCAAGCGACCACGAGGCATCCTCCTCGGCAACTGTAACGGGACGGGCAAATCCAATTCTTTACCGGGCCGAAGGCAGGTTAACCTGCACCTGACTAATGCCGATGATCCCCAACCACAGTAAACGATAATTCATTCAACGTTGGATGCCTGGTGCAGGGCGGCAGCTACATCACCCTTGACGGCTTCAACATCATTGGTGAGGCATTCTACGGACACGGTTCTCATCTGCTGGTGAGAAGTTCGACCAATATAGAAATAAGAAACTGCCACGCATACTCGAGCCCCGATGGGAACTATGTCTGGAAGAGTTTCTGCCTCCGGGAGACCGCCAGTTGCTTCGTCCACAACAACGTGGTCGGCCCGGCCGGCGGTGAAGGCATTTGTGAAGACTCGGCCACAGCTCAGGGCGGAAATTGCTACTACAACAACACGGTCGTCAGTTGTGATGGATGGGGTGTCGACTTCGATGTTACAAAGAGCGGCGGTCCTGACAACGCCCCGCGCCAGTTCAAGAACAACATAGTTACGAGCTGCATGTTCGGAGTGGGCGCAAGCAACACCCTTCAACACTGCAACAACATGGTCTT
>CAVZJH010000041.1:0-77621 GCA_963775535.1 uncultured bacterium
AGAGTTCAGTTCTGCGGGAATGGCAAAAAAGCGCGCGATCCGGCTGTCAGAAAACTTTCTAGAAAAACTTGCCCTAAAAGTAATGAATTTGCGGGGTGGTTGTGTAATTAGTCCTTGTGAGTGGACTAGATGAGCTGACAAGAGAAGAAATGGCGGCGCTGGTGATCAAGCTACACGAGACGGCGCAAGTTCAGCAGAAGGGGATTGCTGAACTGAGGGCTGTAGTGGAGCACCAGGCACAGCGGATAGTGGAGCTTGAGGAGGAAGTAGCGCGACTGCGCGGAGGTCGTCCGGGCGTTGACCTTTGCATCAAGCCCAGCGTTGCCAAGAAGGAGAAGGGGCCTCGAAAGAAGCGCAAGAGTTCCTTTTCTCGACATTCTCTGGCTGCAAACCGGGTGATGTACCACGCACTGGACGAATGTCCTGACTGCGGCAGGCCGCTTTCTGGTGGATCGACGAAATGGCGGCACCAGGTGATAGATACTCCGCGTGTCAGAGTGGACGTGACTGACCACGTATTCGTCGAACGCAGGTGCGGTGTTTGCGGCAAGCGGTGGACTCCTGATCCGAGTGTCGTGCTTGCCGATATCGTAGTTGGCAAGAAGAGCTACGGAGTCGGTCTAATGAGCCTGATTGCTCACCTAAAGACGGCGTGCCGAGTTCCGATAGGCCTTATACGCAAGCTCATGTATACACTTTACGGCATAAAGATATCTTCTGGGCAGATAGCCGAGATTCTGCATGATGTTGGAGAACTTGGCGAATCGACATATGATGACTTTCTTGATACGGTGCGTGGTTCTCCGGTGGTGAATGCTGACGAGACAGGCTGGCGTGAGGACGGGGTAAACGGCTATATCTGGAGCTTCTCAAGTCCGGATGTGCGCTACTACACGTATCGACACTCGCGTGGAAGTATAGTTGCCAAAGAAGTGCTTGGCGAGGAGTTTACGGGCGCTCTGACCTGCGATTTCTACGCGGCCTACAACTTCTACGAGGGCGAGAAACAGCGGTGCTGGGTTCACCTGATTCGTGACCTTAAGGCTCTGGTGGAGAAGAACCCCGACTTGCCGGATGTGTCGGCATGGTATCCCCTGGTTAAGGACGTTTACGAGCGCGCAAAAGATACTATTCTCATGCGCTATACCGACCACGAGCGCAGCAAGCTCAGAGAGGGCTTTGAGCGTGAACTACTCGCAGTCTGCAAGCCTTATATAGGCAACAAGACGGCACCGCAGCGAGTGCTTGCCGAGCGGATGGAACGCTTTATAGGAGAGCTCTTTGTGTTCGTGCAATGCCCGGAGGTTCCCTCGGAGAATAATGCCGCTGAGCGGGCGATCCGACCGGCCGTAGTCGCGAGGAAGATAAGCGGTGGAACACGTTCTGAGAGGGGATCTAAGACCAGCAGCATCCTACGCACGCTCTTCGAGACTTGGGCGTTGCAGGGTCGCAACGCCATGGATGCTTGTCGAGAGATGATCGCCAACTCAACCGCTGCATAGGTCGCGGCTTGCGGATAGAAGATTGTTCCCGCAGAACTGAACTCTCTCACAAGGTATTAGCGTCTTGACTAATATTCGTTCATTTGGTAACATTCGCGACGAGCGGAACATTCGTGTTCAAGCATGCGTCCATACCATTGGTGAAATCGCCGGACTATATTGCGACTCGCCAGTGTCGATTCCATTCAGCGCGTATGATCTGTAAGGAGAATTCGCAGTGTCCAAACTCATAGCAGTAAGTATTCTTTTCCTGACTGGATTTCTTTCGCTGCCAGCGGGTGCGGTCGGCAAGATAACCGTCGACCCGAACACGGGGCCACCGAAGATTTCCGGTGAAACGATTTCGGGCGCGGATGTTGCTCAGAAGGTCACTTATGAAGCCAAGCGAAAGACTGTATCCTCCATCCTCGCTGAACTCAGTACCGAATGACTGGCGTCACCCTCAGGGCCGGCTATAACAACAACGACTGGCAGGTCCGCGACCGTCGCATGAACATCTTCGCCAGGGACATTCCTCTCTCCAGCCTCATGAATTCCATCGCTAGGGTGATGAAGTTCAAATGGAGCAAAAGCGAGAGTGACGCCGGCGTTTTGAGCTATCGGCTGTATATGGAGCGGAAGACTCTTCTCGGCGCTGAGAGCAAGAGATTGATGGAAGAGGATCGAGTGAGAAAGCGTCAGATCGAAGGCCGCCAGAGATTCTTGTCTGCATTGGACGCAGCGGTCGGAATGTCGAAAGAGGATCTTGATCAGCTTCAAACGCAGTCGCCGTATGTCTTCAATTCTGCTAACAGTCCCATGGGCTTGCTTCCGAGAATACTTGCCGACTCTCCATCAGCGAAACAGGCCTTTCTTTCGGGTGAGGATTTTGCTTTGGACATCGACGCCATCTCTCCTGAGACCAAGCAAGGGCTGATAGAGAGGATTGGTATTAAAAGCGCGACCAGCGGAAGTATCGCGATCAGCGCTTTGGCTATACCCACGTTTACAGAAATGGAAGTATGGCGTGGAGGTGCTTCCGCCCCAGTTATATTTCCGTATGTCAACACAGGTATGGGCGCTATGAGGTTCCAGTTGAAGAGCGCCGGAGAGAGTTGCACAGGTGCTGTGGGGATTGAGGACCCGAAAAGCGATCTGACCGAGCTAAACTTGAAATACAACGATGCCATCCATAGAAATGACACGAGCGAGATCGACAGGCTTGCAAGTGAGACGACAAAGGTAGCGAAATCCGAAATAATCGATTTGGGTGAACCGCTGGTCGAACATTCGGACGACCCCGATCTCTCGGCAAAGGTGAAAATGAACGTGGAAGGCCATGAGTTTGCAAGCGCGCTCGCCTCCTTGGCCTATTCCTCAGGTTTTTCTGTTGTGTCGGATAGCTTTGATAAGAGTTATTTGAACCTGACTTACCACGATGATCAAGTCGAGATAAGGGCTGTGCTGGACAGGTTGGAATCCGTCTGCCGCTACAATTGGGAAAGACACGGCTCGATACTGGAGCTTCACGACAGGGACTGGTACAGAAAACGCGCGGCTCAAGTTCCCGAGGCCTGGCTGGAAGCTTGGCGCAAAGCATTCAAAGACAAGGGAAAGCTGGATATAGATGAAATATCTCAGATGACAGCCGCGCTCACGATGGAACAGATCATAGATAATTTCTGGGATGACGAAATCCTGAAACAAGCGCAAATAGGCGGGTGGGAGAACCGCGACCTTCTCAGAATGTATGCAGCCCTGGACAAACAACAGCGTGCCGCAATTCTTACGGACCAGGGGCTGAGTCTCGATTCGTTATCCGGAAATGGTTCTCCAGCAGTTCAGGCGTTTCTGACGCGTTGTTCGTCTCCCGTAAGAGATTCTGAGGGGGGACTAAGACTCACTGGAAAGCGCATAAAAAGAGATGCACGAACCTGTTATGATCTTAACGTCGTTACGTCTTCCGGAGATTCTGCTGGCATTCAGTGGACAGTCGCATGCCCAATATACACGCCTCCCATTGAAGAGAAGCCGAATGACGACAAGACTCAGCAATCGGCAGGACCGAGCTCGAAGAAGTAGTTCATTCGCCAAGGAGGTTTTTGCAGTGTCTAAGTTTATAGCAACCGGCCTATTTCTCCTGGCCGTATGCCTCCCATCACCAGCGGGCGCGGTCGGCAAGATAACCGTTGATCCGAATGCAGGGCCATCGAAGGCTTCCGTGAAAACGATTTCGACTACGGATGTAATTCAGAAGGTGACCTATGAAGCCAAGCGAAAGACCGTATTATCAATCCTAACGGATCTGAGCAAAATGACTGGTGTCAAGCTATACGCGGGCTACAACAATGAGGACTGGCAGGTCCGGGACCGGCGGATGAACATTTTCGCCAAGGAACTTCCTCTCTCTAACCTCATGAACTCTATTGCCAGAGTGATGAAATTCAAATGGAGCAAGAGCGAGAATGATGCTGGCGTTGTCAGCTACAGGCTCTATATGGACAGAGACATCCTGCTGGGCGCAGAAAGGCAAAGATACATTGAAGAGGACAAGCTTGAAAAGCGTCAGGCTGAGGCCAGACAGGAGTTTTTGCCGGAATTGGAAGAAGCTTCGGGAATGTCGGAAAATGACCTTCACAACTTGAAAATGCAGTCCCCATATGTCTACGCCATGGTGAAACGAGGTTGGGCAGGTATGTTTGCAGGCCTGCTTGCCGAAGTCCCAACTGTAAGACAAGCTTGGCTTGCTGGTCAAGAACAGGCTCTCAATATAGGTTCGCTATCCCCAGCCCTGCAGTTGAGCATAACGAAGTGTCTCAGGCAAAGTGATCCAATTGACCAAGGAACTCTCACACTGAACTGCTCTGACAGTCTCGGCTCCGACGATCTCGGCAGTCTTGGAAATTTAACGGTCCACTGGGGGAGTAACGCCTTTGAGACGGGCTTCTTGGATCCAGAAAGTGACTTCGCCAAGGCTGTGGCGAATTTCTGGGGAGCTGCGGGGATGTTGGGACCGGATGATAAGGCGGACAAGAGCGAAATAGCTCGACTCCATGAGGAAGTGAACCGAACTCTCGCATCGAATCCGACAGACTTAAAAGAGCCGGTGACCGAGCATTTGGACGACCCGACCCTATCTGCAAAGATGAAGATGAACGTGGAAGGAGACGATTTCGCGGATATACTTGCTGCACTCGGGAAGTCTTCTAATTTCGCAATTGTATCGGATAGCTTCCGCAGGCAGATTCCAGGGTTCAGTTTCCCTGAAAAGGACATCCCGTTGCGAACACTTTTGGATAAGCTGGCATCCGCATGCCGCGATAACTGGGAAAGGCATGGCTCTATACTAGAATTTCACGATAGGGATTGGTTCAGAAAGCGCGCGGCCCAGATTCCAGACGCGTGGCTGGAGACTTGGCGCAAGGTTCTGAGAGATAACGGCTCACTGGACATTCGTGAACTATCGCAGATAGCAGTTCTAACGGATGATCAGGACCGGGTCAATGCATTGCCGGACGAGATTCTGGGCGGAATTGGCTTGGATCGTGTGGTCTTTGGGGGTCAGGATCTGTTACGTCTCTACGCCAAGTTGGACACGCAGCAGCAGGCCTTGATGTTTACCCAGCAAGGACTGAGCTTGAATGCTGTGACCGATGATCAGTTGCAGGCACTCCAAAAACTCCTACAGCCTTACTCGTCTGATCAAGGCGGGCTGCGGCTTCTTGGAACGAAGGAAAAGAATGGAAAGCAGACTACCTACACTTTTAGAGTTGTCACATCCTCTGGTGATGCGACGGACCTGAAGTGGAAGATCAAGTGCCCGGTATATGACACGTCCAAAGAGAAGCCAAAAGATGCCCAGCCGCAGCAAACGCAAGGACAGGGCACGAAGCAGTAGTTCGTTCCGCGAGGAGGTTGCGAGCGGCCATTGACAAAGGCTAACTCACAACTATATATGGGGGAATCCCGCCATAGCACTTCAATTAGCCTCCGTCTGAGTTCCCCGGACTGGCGAACGAGGAAGTTTGCGGGTCCACGTCGAAATCAGCAAGAGCGGGGCTTTGGCAGATGGGACGCATTATGAGACACCGCAGAGGGGCCGGATGAGGGTGGAACATTTATAATGCGTTGCTTAACCGACAAAAATAGACGATATTCGCCAGGCATATCGTGATGGATGCAGAGGCGAACTTATCATAGGCATGCGTGGGGACGAGCGGGTTATAACAATGCTTGTTCCTGCGGAGCTTAACCCTGAAGCTGAAGAAACCCAAATCCAGCGAAGCATAACGAAGGTTCGAATAGATGGGCTGTGAACGGTATGTTCACATAAGGCGGCGCTAAGGTTCCGTTGCAGGCGTGACCGGCTTCACTCCATGACCAGCAGGGTTTAACACCATAGTCACGTCCCCGACAATGACCAAGGTCTGGAACCAGTTCGGTGGTTCCACCAACACGTATCAGCCAAACAAATCTTACATAAACGCGAATATCCCCTTGCATTCAAGCACATTGTGGGATATACTCCAGGTATGCCCGAGTAATTCAAGGGATGCGGATTTGCAGTTCTTGAAATGCCCGGGCTTTATTCGTAATGGGGATGAGGATGGGCTTAGATATGAGAAACGGTTTGTCTGGATCAGGCAGTAGTATGAAGTTGGCTATCTTGATGGCAGTGTTGGGTTTACTGATCGCGGTTTCGGCTTGTGCCGCAGCCGGTATGACGATTTCCGACGCGAAGCAATCGGCTGACAATTCGTCTATCAGCCTGACAGGCAAGGTAGTCACCTATGCTACCACCGATTCTTTCTACATTGAAGAAGATAATAGGTCTATGGGCATTATGGTTCGGATGACTGCTCACGGTCTAACAGTTGGTATGAGGGCTGATGTGGTCGGGACTATGAAAACCAAAACAAACAGGGAGAGATACATCCTAGCGACGAGTGCGGTGCAGACGGCTGCGCCCAATTCTACCGGCACAATTTCGCCGGTGGGAATGAACAACTATGCTATCGGTGGAACTGATTGGAATGTTATCGGAACCGGGGGTCAAAAAGGAACAACCAGCTCAATCGGCCTGAACAACGTTGGCTTGCTTGTGAACACGTGGGGAGCCTACCAGCAGGTTAATGCGACGACGTTTACAGTGGATGATGGTGCCGGTCTGAATATACAATGCACGGTTCCCACGGGCACCTTTCTTTACTCTGGGTGGCAGTATGTTGCTGTAACCGGTATAAGCTCAATGTTCACTTACAATAGCTCCATCTACCCGCCTAACCTTCTGGTGCGCGATATTGTAGTCTGCGGTGGTCCCGGAACAATGATTTATATTCCCGCTGGTAGTTTTCTGATGGGTAATTCGGGTGTCGGCGATGACGCAACGTATTCTGAGTCAGATGAGTTCCCTCAGCACTCAGTGACTCTTGCGGGTTACTACATCGGCAAGTTTGATGTAACCAGAGGTGAGTATGCTCAGTTTATTAATGCCGGAGGTTATTCAAACCCGGCTTATTGGTCTAGCGATGGTTGGAACTGGGTAGTAAGCAACAACGCCACCCAGCCTCAACAATGGGCTGCATCGCAGAACTGGGAAAACTGGAGCTTCACTCAGACAGACAGCTATCCGGTGGTCGGTGTGACCTATTACGAGGCTGAAGCTTTTTGTAATTGGGCTGGAGGTCATCTGCCTACGGAAGCTCAATGGGAAATGGCAGCCCGTTGGACCGGTACGCATCCTAACGTTTACCCTTGGGGCGACACCTGGGATGCTGAGAACTGTAACAACCCATACGACCACAACTCCGCTGGGGGCGGCTACGAGGCGTCTCAAACAAGCCCTGTGGGGAGTTACCCGAGTGGAGCAAGTCCTTGCGGCTGCATGGACATGGCCGGTAATGTATGGGAGTGGTGCAAGGACTGGTATGGCAGCACCTACTATTCTACGAGCCCGTCAAGCGACCCACAAGGTCCAGCAAACGGCAGCTATCGTGTCTTGCGGGGCGGTAGTTGGAAAAACAATGTGATCTACGACCGGTGCGCTTGCCGCAACAGCGATGCCGGTCCGGGTTCCTGCGAGTGGAACTACGGCTTCCGTTTAGCCCGTTAGTCTTGCCATTTTCTCTTGAAACGCGAAGGCCGCGAATGAGCACGGATTTCGCGAAAAGTGAAGCGGGTTGGCGGCAGGTTTTTCGCGCTGTTCGGGGGTTTCGCGCCATTCCGATTCAAAATCCTTGAGGCTGCATGGACATGGCTGGCAACGTGACGCAGTGGTGTCAGGACTGGAATGTGTCTTATCCGGGGAGCGGTGATGATTTCGACTACACGGGCACCTATCGTGTCTGGCGGGGCGGTGATTGGGGCAACAGCGGCTACTACAGCCGGTGCGCTTACCGGCTCGGCTCCGAACCTGGCAACTATAACTACGGCGTCGGCTTCCGTCTAGCTCGCTAGTCTTGCCCTTTTCTCTTGAAACGCGAAGGCCGCGAATGAGCACGGATTTCGCGAAAGGGGACGTGGGCTTGCGGCAGGGTTTTCGCGCTGTTCGGAGGTTTCGCGCCATTCGCGATTCAAAAAGGGAGACAAGGTTGGCACAATCCGGTGAATCCGTCAAAGGATACGACTTCAACGATTTGACTGGCCGAATAATCGGCGCGGCGATAGAGGTGCACAAGGAGCTTGGGCCAGGGTTTCAGGAAGTCGTCTACCAGCGGGCTTTGGCTTTTGAACTGGATGCGGCTGGGCTGGAGTTTACCAGAGAAGCAAAGGTGCCAGTGTTCTATAAGGATAAGCACATAGATACCCGCCGGGTGGACTTTGTTGTCGGCGATTGCATTGTAGAGATCAAGGCTCGATCAGTGCTCCAACCGGAAGACTACGTGCAGACGCTGTCATATCTCAAGGCTTCACGGTTCAGGGTAGCGTTGCTGATCAACTTCGGCAGCGAAAAGGCGGAAATAAAGCGTCTGATAAACGAGCAGGGCAGGCATGCGCGTCGGTAACTGGTTGAAACGCGAAGGCCGCGAATGTGCACGGATTTCGCGAAAGGGGACGTGGGCTGGCGGCAAGTTTTTCGCGCTGTTCGGAGGTTTCGCGCCATTCGCGATTCAAAATCCTTGTGGGTGCATGGATATGGCAGGTAACGTGTGGCAATGGGTGCAGGACTGGTATTTGTCTTATACTGGGAGCACAAGTCCGTTCGGCTACACGGGCAGCTATCGTGTCTTGCGGGGCGGTAGTTGGAACAACAACGGGTTCCGGTTGGCTCGCAAGTCTGCCGAGCCGGGGCGTGCGTCTTCCGAGAGGGACGCGCATGGAGCGCGTGGCGAGACTAAAGGCTCGTTCCCGCGCCGCTTGATGAGCGGACGAATATAGAAACGGCGCAAGCTGGGGTAGTAGGCGATGAGTCGAAGCTTCGGCGGGCGCAAATTCAGATTTACTGCGTGCGTCTGACGCATTATGACGTGCTGCAGAGGGGCCGGATGTAGGGTGGAAACCTACCAAGCTTATTTGTCCTCTCCGGTTTGTCATTTCGCGTTTTCGCTCCTGCGCCATACCACAGCGGTCGCGATGAGGCACGCTCCCGAGAGCATCGCGAAGAGCGCATAGGGAGCTCTGAGGGATATGTACTGCGCGACCAGTCCCCCCATCAGGCAGCCGCTGATATCGGCGGCTGATACCAACGCTTCATGTATACTCGCGTTCCTGCCAAGCTTCTCGCGAACAGAAAGTCCGTGGTAGAGCGCTGCTGTATACGCTATGCTCAGCCCGAACCCGGAAAGAAAAAATCCCGCCCCGATGAGAATTCGGCTGCTGGTAAAGCACACGGGAAGCGCGGAGAGCATCATAATCGCCTGGGCCATCGCCTGCGGCCACATCTTTCCGCGCCACCACGGCGACAAGTTCGTGAGCCCCATTCCCGCGGCCAAACCCCAAACGGGGATTCCAATTGTCAGGGCAATGCTCTGCTCCGACCAGTGCAGAGAGACTCCAAGTTTCGGGAAAAGCATGCGGATAGCCAACATTCCCATAAACCCGGTAAAATGCCCCGCGCGCGAGACCAAAAGCAGGGGTGAATTCAGGCATTGCGTTATCGGTGATTCCGTGTCCTCAGGCTCTATTGTATGGCACACCGGCCGGCTTCGCCATGTAATGACCAGAACCATCACCAGTATGCAGGCGCCGATGGCCGCGTAAAATGTGAGATTGAGATTGATCCCGACAAGCCATGCAGCCAACAGGACCGAGATCATCGCTCCCCAACACCAGCCGATGTTGAACGCGCCCAGGTTTCCGGCCAATTCTCCCCGCCCCGAAACATCGCCGATCCTGGCCTGGAGAGCGGGATAAAACGCGCCGGTCGCCGCGATCGCCAGGCTGAAAAAGATCAGAATGTGAACGTTTGAACTTGCGTGTGCGAGTCCAAAGTACCCCAGGGCCACGACGCCCGCCATTGGAACCATCACCTGAGCCCGGCCGATTTTCTCCGAAACACGACCGGACAAAAAGCACGCCGGGAGCCGAACATGGGCGCAACCCAGCCAATTGTGCCCAGCAGAATGGCGCTGGCTCCAAAACGCAGCGCAAGCAGCGGCACAGCCGTCATCACCAGGCCGATGGACGCATCCATGAGAAACGGTATGGTCATGGAGTAAAAACGGTTCTTCATCAAGCGGGAATGTTGCTCCAGTCAGGTATCGCGGGCACGGACGCCCGAGGCATTATATCATTTGTTGCAGCTAATTGACGCGAACACAATGGCTCCGAAGAATAACTAAAAACGCAAAGCCAGTGACTATCTATATATCGCAAAACATGGTAACCTCTTGTTTATGTTGGGCCGGCACGGCGTTTCGCGCCCGGTGGAACAACGTCGAAGCGATATTCGTAAACTTAGTAATGGAAGAACTGTTGGAAGCAAAACCTGGGATAACCGATAAGAGGCCTGGCGCGCGGTGGGCATTCAGCTCGCAGTGTCTCTGGGTGCTTATCGCGCTCCTTGCCGCGTCCGCCGTGGCTCTGCGCGTATCGATCATGACCGAATCGGTGAGGCTTCTGCTCATTGCCACGATCCTGTTCGGCCTCTTCACCGGGCTCCTGTATCTATTCAGGCTGCTGAAATCATACCCCAGAGCGATTCTTCCGTCGGCTTTCTTCTTCATGCTTGTGGTAGTGTGGGCGGTGCTCGGAAACAAGCCTTACAACGTACCAATGCTCCAAAATGCGTATATTCGGCGGCTGACCTCGCTTACCGGCGTGCGATATGTCCGCGGCGGCGAAACCAACACGGGAATCGACTGCTCCGGGCTTGCCCGCGTCGCGCTCTGGCAGGCGATGCTCAAGCAGGGAGTCAGGCAGGTTAACCCCGGCCTCCTTGGACCCAGGCTCTTGAGGTTCTGGTGGAGAGACGTAAGCGCCGAGACATGCTGGCAGGAAAGGACCGGCTACACCAGGCCGGTGGGCAGCGCGCCGATGCTGGCGGGCTGGGATACCTCGAAACTGCATCAAGGCGACCTGGCCATAACCAGGGACGGCGTTCATGTCCTGATCTTCATGGGCGGTAAGCGCTGGGTGGAGGCTGACCCCGGCGAGCACAAGGTGGTTGTAAAAGAGGCCGCCGCGAATTCGACACACGGCTCGTTCCGCCTGCCCGTGGTGATTATGCGGTGGCGAGCCCTGGAGTTTCCCAAGGCCAAGTGACCCGGTATTATTTCAGAAACGCCGGAACCGGCACCCGCTTCCTACCCCAATGAAATCAACCTGTACTCGCTGTCGTCCCTTACGATACAGCCATCGTCCAGTAGCTCGTGAACGTAGCGCTCGATGGTTGCCTTTGGCTCGTTAGCGAATATACCGAAGTTGGGGCAGCGGTCGCGCTTTATGTGGCTTGCGATGGAACCCTTAAGCACCTTCACCAATCCGGTAAAACCCACCTGGCCGGGTATGGAGCGAACGGTCTCGATGATCCTGCGCCTCTTCTCTTCATCGGTCAGATTGCCGGCTTCGACCGGGCGCGCCTGCTTGCTGATTCCTCGCGACGGCTGACGCTGAGGCAGACAGTTATCGCAGGAAGCGCAGCTCTAACCGGCCGATCACCGAAGTGCCGTGCGATTAGATCGTGCTTGCAGGTGCGCGTCTCGGCGTAGCGGAACACGGTCTCCACTCGCAATTCCTGGATCGCGGCGCGTTTGGATATCATGTCCTCCAAAAGCTGCTTGGAATTGTGTTGGGCAGGCAGCCTCTCGATCAGCATTATTCTGCCGGAACCGTAGTAGTGCAGTTGACCATCATCGCGCCAGTTGAGCAGCCTCTCCTCTATCTCATCAGGTTCAATGCCGGTGCTCCGACTCATCTCCAGCGTGTCGAATGAAATCCGCTCGTCCACGGCGAGATGAGCCTTTTCAATAAAATCGGCGAACTGTGTGTCGCGTTCGCGCAAGCCTTTCGAGGTGAGCGTAACGGTGGCAGTTGCGGGAATATCCAGGTGGCGCTTGACGAGGCCCACATTCTCCAGCATACCGATGGCCACACGGATTCGTGTCTCATCCTGCTCCATCTCCCGCTCCAGATCATCGGCGCGAACGGCCGCAAAAGCATAATCCCGGGTCATTTCCCTGATTATCTGATAGCACCGGCGGGGCAGCTCAGCCTCTATGCGTTCTTCGCGCATCCACCTTGTGATGAGCGCTTTGTCCGACGACGTGCTCAACAGCACGCATCTGGACGTCAGCCCGTCGCGCCCTGCCCTGCCGGCTTCCTGATAGTAGCTTTCGATGGAGTTGGGCGGAGAAAGGTGGACAACAAAACGCACGTCGGATTTGTCTATGCCCATGCCGAATGCGATGGTCGCGCAAATTACCCGCCACCTGCCGTCCATAAACTCTTCCTGCACTCTCGCCCGCTCGTCAGCGTCCATTCCGGCGTGGTAGTAGTTCGCGCGCACCCGTTCACGCTTCAGAATCCGCGCCAGTTCCTCGGCTTTCTTGCGAGAGCGCGTGTAGACGATGCCGGTGCCGTCGGTCTCCTGACAGATTTTTACGACTTCACGCAGCTTTTCCTCGGCAGAGGCCAGCATCGCGGATTCCAGGAAGAGATTCTCACGATGGGTTCCGGTGGTAATGAGCTTGAGCTGCCGGCCAAAGTGGTTCGAAATCTCTACGCGCATCTGTGGAGTGGCAGTAGCGGTCATGCCAAGGACAATCGGGTTCCCCAGATACCGCAAGGCATCGCCGATGAACAGATAATCCGGTCGAAAATCGTGGCCCCACATGCTCACGCAGTGCGCCTCATCCACCACAAACAGCGAGACTCCCCGGCTGCGCAGCGCGTGTAGGAACGGCCTCTGCCTCAAGCGCTCCGGAGCGGCATAGACGAGCTTATACTTGCCGGAGCGGATCTCGCGAAGCCGCCGGGTGATCTCCTCGCCTTCGAGGGTGCTGTTCACGATGGTGGCATGCTCCTGGACCGAGGACGGCAGCCCGTCGAGCTGGTCTTTCATCAGGGCTATCAGCGGCGAGACAACCACGCTCACCCCCTGAGCGAGCATCGCAGGGAGTTGGTAGCACAGAGATTTTCCCCCGCCGGTGGGCATCACCGCAAGCACGCTCTTGCCATCCAAAACAGCCTCGACCACCTGCTGCTGACCGGGTCGAAACTTTTTGAACCCGAAATACCGATGAAGCTGCGTTTCCAGCTCGGGATTGGGAACCACCTCTTCGAGATCGGGGACTTCCTCCGGCGCATACGGCGCTTCCTCAAGTTGGGCGCGCGGGGGTGTCTTGCGACGCGAGGAGCGGGGCGCTGCGCGGGGAGCAGCCAGCTCTTCCCTGATCTTCCCCGCGGCCTGAACTCGGATCAGCTCAATCTCCTCACGGAAAGCTCTGACGTCGCCGCCTGTGTGCTCGCCCTGCTTTACGACGGCTGACCACAGATCGGCCGGCGGTGGATAATCGTCCTCGTTCTCCTCACGCAACCTGCGGACGATGGCGACGGCTCGATCGAGCGCGCTCCCCGCCTGCTCCCAATCGCCATGCGCCTGCGACGCAGCGCCGACGTAAGTCCAATAAGTAAAGCTGCTGTCGGGGTCGTTGGTGAAGCGGCAGAAGAGCTCACGCGCGTCATCCGTTCGGTTCTGAAGAAGCATCACCCGCGCCCTGGTTACCAGGATGCGCTGATTCTCGGGAAACTCCGCGAGAAGCTCTTGTGAAAGCCGGTCCGCGTCGTCCAACTCGCCGCACCCGAGCTGAGCCCATACCAGCCACATTCTATACTGCATTAGATCCGGACTGTCATCCACAACGCGCAGCAGCAGATCGCGAGCTTCGCGGTTATCTCCGAAGCGAAGAAGATAGCTTGCGATGCTGCGCCTGACCCCGCGCGGCAGCGCCATGGCATCGTCCAGAGTGAGATTGAATGCGTCCAGCCCGTCCAGGGGCATTGTGGTTCTCCGGTTTGCCGCGCTGAGGATTGCGGCGCGGTGAGTATGCAGCCGCGTTATGATTCGTCGCTGGGCGAGGATTATCCTTCAGGTTCGGGTGCTGTAATGATAGCGTAGCGATCCCTGTTCGCGTAGAGCGGCATCTCCACTTTACAACTCTCCACTTGCGCACTATCATACTCTCAATTCAGATATGTGAGGTAGTAAGATGAATGTCTTGTTGATATCCGGCAGCAGGAATCCGGACGGCCAGACCGCGAGCGCGGGAAACGCGTTCGCAGAGGGCGTCAAGGATGCCGGCGGAGAAACCGAGGTCATATTCCTGCCGAAGTTGAGTATCGAGCGCTGCAGGCAGTGCGAAGATAACGGCTGGGGCGCCTGCCGCTCCCAGGGACGATGCGTGATCGAGGACGACTTCGCCGCTGTAGTCGAAAAGATCAGAAAAGCGGACGCGCTGGGCTTTGCTACCCCCGTCTACTACAGCGACCTGAGCGAGAGCATGAAGTCATTCCTCGACCGACTGAGACGGATATGCACCCACGACTCCGGCAGAACCGGAGTCGCCGGAAAACCCGCGGTCGGAATCTGCGTCGCGGGCGGCGGAGGCGGAGGCGCGCCGAAGTGCGTCGTAAGCTTGGAATGGACCCTGAGCACGTGCGGCATCGATGTCGTGGACATGGTGCCTGCCCGCAGGCAGAACTTGGACATGAAGATCGACGTTCTGAAGTTGGTCGGCAAGTGGCTGGGAAGCAAGGGATAATTCAGGGGCTTCGCCCCCGTCCACCCTTTTCCCGCGTTTTAACGCTGAATGCGTTGGGAATCCTGCAATACGCGTATTAACCGCGCCAGAACCTCTCGGGGTATACTTCGCCCGGAGGGGTTCACACCGCGAATGGAGTGAAAATGGCTTAACCCATTTTCAAGGGAGGTGACCTAAATGCCAGTTGATCCGGTTTGCGGCATGGTAGTCTCGGAGGAACACGCAGCCGTCTGCACCGACTACCGGGGAAAGCACTATTGTTTCTGCAGTGAAGAATGCAAAGATGAGTTCGACACTGATCCGGATATGTATGTAACTGAAACTGCGGATGTAGGCTTCGGGGACGAAGAGTCATTTTGATCACCCGCAGGGAAGCAGGCCCTGACCCATCTGATTGCTGTACAAGCCACATGGGTTAGGGCATCTTGTAATTGCGCATCATTAATGGCAAGATGGCACTGAGCGGTGCTACGCCGCTTTTCGGACTGCACGGAGCGTGCCGTCAATCATCCTGTCGTGCTCTTCGTAAACGATATCCAGATCGCCGGGCGCGGTCCATCAGATGCCTGAGCGCGTCGACGACGGTCGGGTCCATCGTTCTTCCGGCGCTGCGATTGAGTTCACCCAAAAGTTCTTCTTCAGGCATTCTGTCCCTATAGGGCCTGCGCGACCGCATGGCGTCGAACGAGTCCGCCACAACAAGAATCCGCTGCAGAAGCGGCTGTTCCTGGGGGGAAAGTCCTTCGGGATAGCCCTTGCCGTCTATGCGCTCGTGGTGATGCTTTATGAGGAAGAGCACCCTCGGAGCCAAGACCGAGCGGGCGGCATATCTCCTCGCTCACATTCGGGTGCCTGCGCATAGTCTCCACTCATCGACGCTCCGTTTCCCGGCCTTTCTCAGAATGCGTCCGGTACCGATCTTCCCGATGTCGTGCAATTGGGCCGCCATTCTCAGCGAAGAAATACTGTCGACCGGCACACCAAGCTCCGTCGCTATCAGGCAAGCAACCTGCATAACCCGCTCGGAGTGACCGCGCGTGTATTCGTCTCGCGCTTCCAGCCCGTTCGCCAGCGATTGCAGAGTGCTCAGGAAGGACTTTGCAAATTGGTGTAAAGGCGCGAATTGACCATTGCAGCGCTGGCTATGGTCGCAAAGATCCGCATAATATCGAGAGCATCTTCCCCAAAATTCTCTTCAAAGCGTCCCCAGATAATGAGGACTCCCAGCACCGAAGATTCCGACTCCGTGTTCGAATCCTGCCACAGGAGCGGCACAGCCATCGCCGAACGATCGTCTCGTTGGACATTAGCGTCCTGCTCGGTCTTGCTGCCGGTTCGCACGGTGAACTCGCGGCCGCTGTTCACGACCCAATTCGCATAGGAACGCAGCAGAGTTTCCGCCGGCGCGATTCCGTCGCCTGCCCGCTCTCCGACGCAGCAGTAGACGCTTCACAGTCGAGCTGTCGAGTCTCCTCGTTCAGCATCAGCAGTTCGCCCCCGCCTGCGTTTGTCTGGGTTACGGCGGATTCCGGCGCGCGGCAGAGGAGGTCGTGAACGCTTCGCAGGCTGGTCAAACGTGTGCCGCAGTCAAGTATGGCGTGAAGATATGATCCTCTCTCGGAAGCCAGTTCATCCACCGACCGGCTCTTGGCTATAAAGACGGACACGAGGAGGCCGAAGAAAATGGCGACACTCCTGATCCCGATATTGATCAGCAGGTGCTGCAGACCCAGGCTCAATCCTACATCGCAATATGTGGCAAAGAAGGCGTTC
This sequence comes from uncultured bacterium, assembly GCA_963775535.1. Taxonomy (GTDB): domain Bacteria; phylum Armatimonadota; class UBA5829; order UBA5829; family UBA5829; genus CAVZJH01. The sequence continues at coordinate 16,454 of CAVZJH010000041.1, forward strand.
GCTGCCAGTATGATGCCGGTTCCGATAATCGGCTTCCCGACTCCTGAGGCTGCAAAACCCGGCGGCCACAAGCGGAAACCAATACAGCAGAAACGCCAGTGAACTGTCGGGACCGGGATGCGCGACGACCATTGTAATCAACACGACATCCATAGCCCAGCTCAGCATGGACATTTTCCGGCCGTAGCGGATAAACAACGATTGCTTTGCAATACAATACAAAAGCGCGCCGTTGTAAGCCACGAGTATCCCAAGCACAGCCGCGATTTCTCTCGGCTTCATGGAATCGCCGACGACCAGAAGCCCCGGCGCCAGTATGCCCCAGCGAAGCAATGCTATAAATCGTTCAGCGTGTCTTCTCTTATCCATAGTCTCTACTTATTAGTTCGGCTTATTGCGCCCGAGATTTTAGAGTCACGGCAGATGCAACTGCTGCATTATTGCGTAAGTCACCCGGCTGTCCCGGCTCATAGCCACAGAACTGTCGGTTGTTATGTTATCCGCGGCCATGGAGCCTACTATGGTTTGGGGGTTGTGCATGTTGATGGTGCCGCTGTTATCCGACTTGTGCGAATATATAATAGCCTGGATACTCCCCGCGCCGGCATTCAACTGGATCGGATGATCGGAAATAAGCGCAAGGAACGAGTTGGAATCGCCCGGGCTCAGGGGGCCATTGACCGTGATACCGTTTGTCGCCACCACAGTGCATACGCCGCTGTAAGTTCCGCTGATCGTGGCGGAGCCGTTTACATAGATCAAGGCGCTGTTGTTGGCATAGTTAAGTGAGTTGAATGTTGTATTGTTGTTGTATATGCGCGTAGCAATGGATGAGTAGTTGCCATAGTTGACGCTGGAGAACGTGACGGAAGGGCTGTTCGCATATTTGGGCGAGACGTTCCCGGTTCCGCCGACCGTCGTAACCGCCCAGCCGCCCGTGGTAATGTTCGCTGAGGAGTTGCTCAGGCTTATCCGGCCGTTGGTCCGCATTCCACCCGACACGCCGGTACTGGTCAAGACTTGGCCGCCGGTGATATCAGTGTTCTCGCACCAGGCATAATCGTAAGGCTCGAGAATGTGCTGCATGATTCTCCTGGTGACGAAACTCTGCTTTCCTACGGTGCCCGTAGAAGTAACGAGCATAGTAGATGCGCAACGGGCGCCGTCCTCTACAGCGGTAACACTGAATTGCCCATTGCTCGACGAATAAGTGGCTGAATACGGCAGCACGTTTCGTGAATACTGAACTTGCCAATAAGCGTAGTTGATGCCCGCCTCCGCCATGTTCATGGCCGCGGATTTCTTCGAACGCGAGGTCTCGGCGTAGTAGTAGGAAATGCCCGCTTGCAACATCGCCAGTGAGGTTATCAGCCCCACCAGCATTGTTGTGAGAGCGAGCAAATACGCCGCTCCTCGCCGGTTGCCGCGTATAAGGAAGTCTGACTTCACTGCGAGTTCTTGGCTGTTCATTGGTCGATCTTCGCCTCAGTCATCAGGTATGAAGTTGCGCATGCATACTGTCTTGGACTGAGATAACTGCGTGGTTTTGCCCTTCGATTTGTAGCTCGCATTCACCGTTATGGTGACCGAACCTATGCTTCCATTGTCTGTCTCGGAAAACGCTATAGAATCGATAGGGGCAACCTGACCCCTGGTGCTGTTGTAGTAGAGGCTCCATGATTTGATTCCTTGTAAGTTCCACGGCATGAAAAACCAGGCTCATGGTCGCCATCCACAGAATGTTCCCGTTTTTGTTATAGCTTCCGGATGAGTCGGAAAGGTAGAAGATGTACCAACTGCCCGTGCGATATACGAGGTTGCCATTGCTCCAGACGGGAGCATAGATGCCGTAATAGGGAGAGCCGGTCGCCAGAACGTCTAAAGGGAGATTGATTGCAAGGGCGTCGTTTGACGTGAACCGGGTTTCGGGCACGGCCTGGGTAGACTGCGCCACGTAGTCCCCGATCTGGAGCATGTCTGGGACGTTGCCACAAGCGCGCCGGCCTGCCCCTGTTCGCGTCCCCATTCGTCTGCGATAGAGAAGTAGATCCCGCACAGCGTCGTCAGAAGAATCCCGATGATCGCGGTGCAGACAAGGAGTTCGACCAACGTGAAACCCGATGCATATCTACTGGCGTACGATGAGCGTCTCATAACTAATCTTTCGCGTTCCATTTCCCTCGGGCCACTTGACGGTGACATCCGCAAGGTAGAGATCGGTTATACTCGAGTTAGGATAGCCGCTAACCGTGACCTGGATACTGTTGCCGTTCGGAAGGGCGGAACTCGTGCTCGATCCGGCCTGGGACGTGATGCTGTTGATTGAGGTGGCGCGCAAAGCCTCGATCTTGCTCTGGGCAATATTGCGCCCGATGGATATATATAGTGCGAGCTGCTGGGTATTGCGCGCTGTGCACGTCGCCGTCATAACCGCCATCAGCGCTATCGACATAAGCACGACCGCACATAAGAGCTCCACGAGGGTAAAACCCTGCGCACCTTTGGCACATGCTCCAGCCGTTATGTGTTGCTGCGAATAGCGTCGTAATCTCACGAACTTACGGACCTCAAACACAGGCGATGGGAACCAATCGTTTTGCGTGAGAATATGCCCTGCTTCGCAGCCAGGCATTCCACCCGTTCTCACGATTGCCGGTCGACCGGCTCGATCAGTTCCCACCTGTGCTAGTTTGTTGACTTTGGCAGCGTCTTACCAAGTGGTGTAAGCAGTCCCGTTAAGCCCGTTGCCGGTGGCAACGCTGGCAACCGAGCCCACTCCGACAGCCACAGTCGTGCCATATTTCCAGTTGGCCGATCCAGTGATCGGGTCTGACGGCACCGACTGCAGGTAAGGGCCATTCCAGGCGCTCGCCGTAATGGTGGCCGTTGATGCGTCCGGGTTGAGCCCACTTGCCGGCGCCGTTGTTGCTGCCAGATCGCTGAGTTGGGCCGGATAGCACCCGCAGTCCGCCTGGTACAGTGAGATCGCGTTCCTGACCAACTGCAGGTCGCTCATCAACGCTGATTCCTTGCTTCTCCTGCTGGAGTTCATGAACTTCGGCAGGACCATTGCTGCGAGGACGGCGAGGACTACGATGACGACGAGCAGTTCGACTAATGTGAACCCCAGTCTGCCACGCCTGCGCCTGGCTCTTTCGATGAGATCATACATAATGAACATCCCTCCGTGTTTTGCTCTGGTCGATACCGGCTATTTGACCCCGCCGACCAAAGAGTAGATCGGTACCATTACCGACACCGCAATGAAGCCCACGATAACGCCCAGCAGTACAATCATCACGGGCTCAATTACAGAAGTTAGTGACCTTACTTTAGCGTCCGTCTCTCTGCTGTGAACATCTTGCAGATGTACTCCAGCATCGACGGCAGTTCGCCAGTCTTTTCTCCGCTGGCTACCATCTGAAGTACCAGCGGAGGAAACACCCCGGATACCCGCAAAGCCTGCGAAGTCGAGTTCCCTTCGGCGACATCTCTCTTCGCCTGCAGGAGCGCTTCCTTGACTATTTCATTATTGGCAGCCGCCGCGGATGTCTCTAGTGTTTTTACCATGGGAACTCCACTTCCCAGAAGAGTCGCGACACACGTGAGCACGCGGCTCAGCACCACTTTGCTTACAATGTCACCGACCAGCGGTATCTTGAGCGTCAATGCGTCCAAGGTGCGTCTCCCTTTGTGCGTGTGTGAGTATCGCTTGAACGCATATATGCCCATGCCCGTGCCAGCCACAAAGACATACCATCGACCGGTAATCAGGTGGCTTGCGGACATCATTAACACCGTGGTCCAGGGCAGCTTCGCGCCCATTTGGTTAAAAAGCGTCATGAAATCTGGGCAGGATAAACGTTACCATCACAATCACGGTGGCCACGGATATGCAGATAACAACAATGGGGTAAGCCAGAGCGGATTTTACCTTGCGCGAAATCTCGGCGCCCGACTCCATGTAATCGGCCAGCTTTGCCATCGCCTCCGGCAGATTGCTTCCGGCCTCCGCTACTTTGGCCATTTCGATGGCCAGTGTCGGAAAAATCGACGGATGCCGCTCGAATGCATCGCTGAGCGAGCTTCCCTGGCTAACGTCACGGGCGATCATCTCCATGCACGCGCGCAGCACCGGAGACTTCGACTGCTCACCAAGCCCCTGCAGTCCTTCCACCAGCGGCACCCCCGCCCGGATCAGTATGCTCATTTGCCTTATAGTGCTCGCAACTTCGTCCTGCGAAGGTTTCTTGCCGCCTGAACACTTGACCTTCGCGGCTTGCTCACCGGCAAGCTCCTTGATCCTGATGACGCGTTCGCCGCGAGCGCGCAGTTGCATCCGCGCCTGGCTTGCGGACGCTGCGTCGATGGTCTTCTCTCTGAGCGAACCTGATGTTGTTATGGCTGAGTACGCGTATACCGGCATATCTACCTGCTTTGTATCCCCGCTTCGGTTATTCCGTAGTTACGCGAATAACTTCTTCGATTGTTGTCTGGCCTGCTCTAACTTTATCCAGAGCGTCCTCACGCAGTGTGCGCATACCCTTTTCAATTGCGATCATTCGTATCGCGGCTGCTGAGCTTCTGGCTATAATCGCCGCCCGGATGTCATCATCCATCTTGAGGAGCTCATAAATCCCGGTCCGGCCCTTGTAACCCGTTCTCCCGCACTGCTCGCAGCCAGTTCCCCTCACCGCTCCAGCCAGGTCCGCCGACGTAACCGGCAGGTTCAATTGCTCAAGCAGGTCCGGAGGGGGCACGAACGGAGCGGCGCAGCGCGGGCAAACCGTTCTCAGCAGTCTTTGCGAGAGGAGACCCACAATGGACGATGCGACCAGGAACGGCTTAACCTGCATGTCTATTAACCGGGCAGCGGCGCCCGATGAATCGTTTGCGTGCAGGGTGCTCAGCACAAGGTGGCCGGTCAACGCCGCCTCAACCGCAACTTCCGCGGTTTCGGAGTCTCGAATCTCCCCGACCAGAATAACGTCGGGGTCCTGCCGGACGATGGTGCGCAGTCCCGTAGCGAACGTGAGCCCCGCCTTGCGATTGACGTTGGCCTGGACAACTCCGGGAAGCTGGTACTCGACGGGGTCTTCGATCGTGATGATGTGGCGTTCCACGGAGTTGATCATATTGAGCGCCGCATAAAGAGACGTGGTCTTGCCCGCACCCGTTGGACCGCAGGTGAGGATCATTCCATAGGGAGCGTGTACTGTCCGTCCGAAACCTTCGGCTACATCCGGCTGGAGCCCGAGTTTATCGAGCGTGATCTGTGCCGCGCTCTTTTCAAGGACCCTGATGACCAGGTTTTCGCCGTGCACGGCTGGATAGGTCGAAATTTGCGTAGTCGGTACTCCTGAGGCCGCGCGATCAGGGTAATGCGGCCGTCCTGCGGGGCCCTGCGTTCAGCCACATCCATTCCACCCATGACCTTGATCCTGGATATAACCGGCGACTGCAGGTCCTTGGGCACGGTCATCGCTTCGTGCATGATCCCATCGACCCTCAACCTCACCCTGACTTCGACCCGCTTCGGGCTCTATGTGGATATCACTCGCTCGTTCGGCAATAGCGCGCGCAATGAGCGCGTTGACCAGCCTGACCACCGGCGCGCCGCCGGCAAGGTCCTTGAGGTCGGCAACGTTCTTGTCGGTCTCCTCGGGTTCGTCCTCCCGAATCTTGACCTCGGCGTCGGCGTCTTTGATCGCTTCGACGATGATATCGCCTATATCCCCAGCCGCGCCAAAGCAATTGAAAATCGCTTCCAGAACCTGCTCTTCCATCGCTATGAGGGGCATTGGCTCCAGGTTCGTCACCTTCGCGATATCGTCAACTGCCTGAACATCCAGCGGATTGACCATCGCCACCCTCAAGAGGTCCTGCGAGCGCTCGACGGGAATGGCTTTGTACCTGAGCGCCATTGCATGCGGAATGAGCTTCGCCACATCCGCATCAAGTTCAGAAGCGGGCAGTTCCACAAACTGAATCCCGTGCTGAAGCCCGACGCAGCGGACACGGTCGCGCTCGTTGATCATACCCAGGCGAACGAGGAACTCGCCGATGTCTTCACCGACGTCCGAACGCATCGCGAGGGCGGAATCGAGCTCCTTTGCGCTTATGATCCCTTCCGCGAGGAAGACTGAAGTAAGTGTAGTATCTACTGCCAATCAAGCACCTTCAATTATCTTGGGCGTGAGGAATATTACGATCTCCGTGCGGTCTTTCGACTTGTTGGTATATTTGAATATGTGGCCGATTAACGGCAGATCACCCAGCAGAGGCACCTTGGAATAGTTCACCGTCTCGTCTTGCTGAATGAGCCCGCCGATCGCCAGAGTTGTGCCGCTTTTCACCGATACCGTCGTCTTCGCTTCCCTTGTGCTGATCTGCGGGTAGTTTCCGGCCTGAGTATAGAGCCACGATGTCACGAGGCTGACCTGGGGATACAGCGTGAGTATGACTTCGTCACCAGTGATCTTGGGGGCAATCTGGAGGAGATATGCCTACTTTCTCCTCTGCCTTGTCATACAGCGGCGTCCCAACCTGGTTATAGCCTATCAGCTTGGGGTAGAGAATCCGGTCGCCAATCAGGATTTCGGCGTTTTCTCCATCCATCACAGAAAGATTGGGCTGAGCTAAGAGCTTTGCCGCGCCCTCTTGTATCAAGGCATTTATCGTCGCGTCGAATGTCATGGCCTGTTTGTTGAACTTCCCGAAACCTATTCCCGTGCCGGCGGCTTCCACGAGTGCGGCGTCGTTCCAACTCCACTGCACACCCAGTTGCTTGCTTCCGGTCGAGTTGATCTCGGTGATTTCGACGTCTATAGAAACCTGCTTGCGGCGAACGTCGAGGAGCGTCAGGAGATTCTTTGCCTTGTCGAGTTCTTCTTTGTTACCCATCAGGATGATCTTGCTGCTCTGCTGCGAGGAGCCTTTTGAGGCCGATCCCGATCCGGACAGCGACCCGGTCGATGACGATGCCCCCGACGACGACCCGGAGGATGAACTTCCACTGCTGTCGTCGCTGGTATCCATGATGCCTCCGGAGCCGGCATCGCTGCCGGTGATGACGGGCGTGAGTGAGCCCGGTCCCTCAGCGGTCTTGATGTTCGGGTAGACCTTCATGACAGTAGCCGCAAGGTCCGCCGCTTTCACGTATTTGCACTCCCAAATCAGCATATTGGGCTCGGGAGCAGGAGGCGGAGCTTCGACCGGCGCGGGAGGAGCGACAAACCTGTCCTTGTTAGCGACGAGGTAGGTGCTGCCGGACTTCTGCCACTTGAACCCGTCAACGGTGGAAAGGTAGTCCAGGATGGAGTCCACCGTCATCTGCTTGAGGTGCGCGTTTATACTGCCGGTGATGTCCGGACTAACGACAATATTAGCGCCGGAGCGGCGCGCCAGGGCCTCGAGCACGCACTTTACATCCGTGCCGCTCGCGTCGATGTCGTAGAGATTGGGCATGTAGCTTGCTCTTACGGAAGGTGATGGCGCTTTCGGCGGGGGCGTGCCGGCCGGTGGCGCATCCTGCGCCCGGGCGGTCGATATGAGCAGCACCCCGAAAAGCACAAGTGCAATCTGCCAACGCGCCCTGCGCCTGCGGCCCTCATTATGGATCGCTGCGCATCGGGCATTATTATGGTTCTGGTCGTTTCGCAACAATTATGTTCCTCCCGTCCGACAGGATTGCACGGTCGGCTTCCAGTTTCGTGACCTTGAATCCGCCTTCGAGCACGTCACCGGTTTCGACGACTCTGGAATCCGATCCGCCTGTGCCGATAACGGCGCTGAAGCCGTTTCCACTCTTTATCGTGGCCAGCAGAATAAAGCTTGGCCTGGGTTTCGCCTGGATAGAGCTGTCCGGAGCGTCCGGTTTATCCGGAACCGGTTTCTGAGAAGAGACTACTTCAAGTCCCCCTCCGACAGGCATGGGCGCAATTTCCGGACCATCGCCTTCGCTCCATCGCTTCACTGACACGCGCCCGCGCCCACCTCGCGACAATGGCTTACCGGCCATGCTCAGCCCGGCAGTCAGAGCGGCAGGTCTTTCGAATGGGTTGCGAGCAGGCAAGTAATACGCGCGTTGGGTTATCTTGACCGCCGGACTCGACGATGCGCCTTGCTCAGTCTTTGCCGCGGGCGAGGGCTCCGAGCCAGGATTGATGCGCATAATAGTCGCGCCGACCGCAACCACCAGGATGCCGATCAGCGCGACAGCGGTTTTTGTCTGGCTTGCGTCGGTCTTAACGATAGCCATCAACTTGCCTCGCTCTTCTTTTCGTAGACTGTCAGCAAGAGGCTGAAGCCGACCGGGCCTTTCCCGCCGTTGCCTGCTTCGAGCGAGAACGACTCCATCTGGACCGGGCCTCCCGGATCACCGAAACACTGGAGCAGGCCCATCAACTGCGCGAACTCGCCGTGTCCCTGACCCGTACCTTGCTGGCATTCCACACCCCGAGCTTTGTATTGCCATTGTCTACTTCGTTGGAAATCGGGTTGCCTTCCGGCACGAACGATTCCAATTTGATGTTTCTGGACCTGGCCCACTGGGTCATTTCAACAGCGAATGCGTCCACGCCGCCGCTGGGCAGCGGACGCCGGGACTCCGAAAGCCGCTGTCTCTTCAGGTCTCTGACTTCCTGCAGAAGGCTGTTCTTTTCGCGCGCCAGCATGCCCTGGGCGCTTCGGACCTGTCCCACGCTCATTACAGTGCTTACAATCAAATAACCACAGACGAGCGCGGCCAGCACGACCAGACCGATCTGGGCATACTTGAGCCGTTCGACGTTCGTTGTGGTGTACAGATCTCGGACTTAACATACTACGGCGACCCCTGGACCGCCGGCGCGCGGCTTGACGTAGAAGGCGCGGCGCTGGAAACAGGCGCAGCCCCGGAGTTATTCAGCTTTATTTCCACCGTGAAATCGACCACGTTCATTTTGCCGAGCGTCGATACCTTGGTGCTGCTCAGCAGAACATCGGCAAACTTCCGGCTGCCGCGCAGCGCGCTCGTAAACGCGGACACGGATTCGAAAGAAGACGCCGCCCCCTCTACGCCGATGCTCCCTCCCTGTCGAGCCGTATCGACTCTGCTCAGCCATACATCCGAAGGAACCCGGCTCAATATGACGTTCAAAAAATCCAACCACTGCTTGCTTCCATCAGCCAGGTGTTTCTGCCAGTCGCGCTGGCTGGAGATTACCTTGAGAGCGTCCAGGTTCTTCTTCACTGATGTAACACGTGCCTCCGCGTCCGCAAGGTTGGACTTTAGATGAGTTGCTTTGCCGGTAACCGTCAGTTTCCCCGCGCTGGATATAGCGGCGGCAAGGAGCATAAGCACAACCCACAGGCCCATTATTCTCAGCCGTTTGTTGATCTGCTCTTTACAGTAACTGCGTTCCAGTATCCTGGCTTCTGCAAGGTTGAGTGGTTTCATCTCTAAATCCGTCTACGCGGCAATGTCCGGTTCAGCCTGCGCGTTCTCTCCGCTCCAATAGTCTCCGGTTGCCAGTCCAACCGCTGTAGTGGACCTGTGCGCCGATCTCTCCCACGTCCTGGACGCCGCTTCGCAGCGCGTCCACCGAAAAACCGGTGAACGGGTTCGCAATTCCCGATATCTCAATGCCCTGCTCCTCGAGACAGGCCTCGAGACCCTTAAGCAGAGCCCCGCCGCCGCTTATGGTGGTGGCGCCTATCATTCCGAGGTAGCTGCCTTCGGCGAACTGGCTGGTGAAGAACTTAAGCGATTTTGGATCTCGCGCGCAAGCCGTCCGGTGACATTGTCGCAGGGAATGTGTTGTTCCTTGCCGTTGTGCGGCGCGATCAGGACCCCACCTTCGATGAAACGGTTCCCGGGCAGCACCTTGATCTTTTCGGCGTCGGCCCAGCTTACATTCAGGTGTTCGACAATGCATTCAGTTATGTCGTTTCCAGCTACGGGCACGGTCCGCGCGAACTCCATCTCTCCGCCGCGAATCACCGCGATGGTCGTGCTTCGTGCCCCTATGACGCAGTGGGCCGTCGGCTGACCATTCCACAGAGGGCTGCCTGCCTGCTTTTTTCTGCCGCAGCTTCTTAGCGCCGCCGCAGTGTTTATGTCCACGGCCAATGGCTCAAGTCCCGCACTTTCGATAATGTCCAGAAGGGCATCAAGCGCCGGCGACGATGCCGCTACCAGCACCACAAAGTGGACCTTACGCACACTGGTGCCGCGCGTGGAGAGGACCCTGTAGTCGACGATTGCGTCGTCGGCCGGGAATGGGGCTCCGCGAGTCGCGGCGCTCCGCGCGGTCATATCGAGCTGTTCCGCGTCAGCCGCCTCCAGATGAAGCCATTTCACGTGCGCTGCGGCTGACGGCAGACCGAGGACTACTTTACTCGCGCCGAATTTCGCGGTAGACCAAAGGTTTTTGAGCGACTGCACCATCGCCGAGTGGTCCGGCAAATCCTGCTTTTGCTTTGCGCCGGGTATGCTGACGCAGCCCACCGACCGGATGACGAACTCAGACCCGCGTTCGAGTATCTCGACGCCCTTGATGGAGTGAGTGCCTATGTCCAGGCCGACTCTTCTTACAGGATATTTTGCGTTTTGGCCGCACTGCATTTAGACATCCCAGTAGCCGCCAGCCCGCATCGTTGGTGACAAGAATGGGAAAGAGCGGGCGACGCACTTATTCTGTATAAGTATCGGCAGGCGGAAGAGAATGAATTAGCGGTATGCGGCGATGGAAATGCGGGATTACAAACCCAACGGAAGCTTGAAGTTCACACAGAGGAATGAGACTGCATAAACGCTGCAATATGCGAGGACAGTGACGCTGCCTACGAGTTGAGCGACTATCGCGCTGCGCTGTCTCCTGTACCACTCCATCACGGCGACATAAGCGCCAAGAGTGAGCAGCTTGGCCAACATGAAATACACCAGACCCAACTTGAGCACCGCCGCCATTATCGGGTTGATCTCCACTGCCCGGCCCGTTCGCAGCCAGAAGAGCGTGGTGAACAGGTCCACGAGCCCGATAGCCAGCATCGCGATATTAATGGGGAGTATTTTATAGGTCCTGCGCTCCAAAAGGTGCCTCCGAAGATACAAAGCTTCTGCGCTATCGCGTCCTCAGCATAGGTCCTGAATCTTCTGCACTCAGCATAGCATGCTTGCGCGGCTGCGTCCACGGTATTATTACGCGTTTCTCAGATCCCATCGACGCGCCGGGCTCGAGCTTTTCCGGCCAAAAAAAAGCCCTTCGACCACGAGGGCCGTCGGGTTCCGCAGATTTGAGAAACTACCTGCGGTCATGCATACCACAACACTTGAAAGGAGAAGAAAGACAGAAGTTGCCGACGGGAACAGCTTTCACCATCTCGTCGGGCTTCGCAGTAATATCTTCCCTTTCTTTAAGCGACACAAACCTGTTGTCAAATCAACAACAGCTTGATAGTTCTATTCTGGGTCAGGCCGGGGGGCACTGACAACCTCCGGCCTGTGCTAGTCAGACGCCGGCATGTGACGCCGACCACTCCGCGGTTAGCCCTTGTCCTCTACCTTGACTTTGTGAGCTTCTTTGACTTCAGCTTTGGGCAGTGCGACCTCGAGAAGGCCGTTCTTGTAAACAGCCTTAACGTCATCGGCTTTCACTTCCGACGGCAGGGTATAGGAGACGCTAAACGAGCCGTAGCTCTGTTCTCTAAGATGATACTTCTCGCCAGGCTTTTCCTCCTCTTGTTTGCGTTCACCGGAGATGGTGATCGTGTCGTCGGTAACATCGATGCTTATATCGTCCTTGCTCATTCCCGGAACCGTAGCTGAGAGGATGTATTTCCTTCTCTGTCTCCCTGAGGTCTATCTCGGGAACAAACTCGCTTTCAAGTTGTCTTAGCCATCTTGGTGGGCGAACCAATGGGAGCGGGGAAAGGAAGAAGTTCCGGAACATCCTTTCCATGTCACGGAAGCTTTCCAGTGGCTCCATCTGCCCTAGTTCACCTCGTTCTCTTCTTGCCAATGTTTTTTCGCGTGCCATCTTTCTCACCTCGGTTTGTGATGACTCGAAATCCCCTGGATCCGTAATATTTGTACCCTACGTCTCAACAGCCCAAACACATAAGCTGATTGCCTGGCGGTAGTGTAGCTTGATGCCATGCCACTCAAGTGGCTGCCGCTGGCTGTTCGGTATCGGGTGTTAGGAAAGGTTAACACAAAAAGCCTGTGGCTGGTAAAATGTATCCGTTGATACAGATCAAGTGGTTTGTCTCGACAAAATCGGAGGACACGGATGGAATCTCGGCTGGGAACTCTCGCGTTTCGAGTATTCTATATGACCGACGGGTCCAGGGCGCACAGCTTGCGCGTGCTGGAAGATGGTCTATGCGTGTCTCAACACTACTTCAGCGAGCAATGTTAAAGATAGCCCACCATGGCAGTGCGTCGTGGTGGGCTTTTTTGTTTAAGGGAGCCATACGGAAGTGAATCACGAAGTCCTGGTCCTCAACAGCGACTACGAGCCGCTGAACATCTGCAACATACGCCGGGTGATGGTCATGGTGTTTATGGGTAAGGTCGATGTCCTGCACGAGGACTCGTTCATACTCCATACCGTCTCCAGGGAATACCGCTCGCCATCGGTCGTCAGGTTAAAAAACCACATCAAGCGCCCGCAGCCGCAGCTCAGGCTGTCCAGACGCAGCGTGCTGGCAAGAGACAACTACACCTGCCAGTACCTGTGGACACCGGGGACACGACCTCACAGTCGATCATATTGTCCCGAAACGCTTTGGCGGGCCCACCTCCTGGGAAAACCTGGTCTGCTGCTGCAAAAAGTGCAATACACGCAAGGGCGACAAGACCGTCTCACAGATCGGTTTCGTATTAAAGCGACAGCCGAGAAAACCAAAATATGTGCCGTTTATCAGCCTAACCAAGTTTATCACCGGCGCCCACAACGAAGTATGGCGTGATTATCTGCCTGTTTTCGGAGACTACACCGAGATCTCCCGCGAAATGATGACGGAAGCCGCAGGTTAGCACAGGGGCTTCGCCCCCAAACCCCCTACCAAGGGCGCTGCCCTCGGATAATCCACTAATCCGACAAGGGACGGAACCCGCGGAGGCGGAGGGCATTGCTAACCACCGATAATGAGCTCGCGGCCATTGCCGCCGAGGCAATCATCGGGTTGAGCAAAACGCCGACCGGATACAGGATGCCCGCGGCAATCGGTATACCCAGGGTATTGTATGCAAACGCAAAGAACAGGTTCTGCCTGATGTTTCGGATCGTGGCGCGCGAGAGTTCAATCGCCGTCACCACACCGTTCAAATCACCGCTCACGAGCGTGATGTCAGAGGACTCGATTGCAATATCCGTGCCGCCGCCGATAGCAATCCCAAGGTCCGCTTGAGCCAGCGCCGGAGCATCGTTTATTCCGTCTCCGACCATCGCGACAACTTTCCCCGCGCTTTGCAGGGCCTTGACGCTCGACGCTTTCTCGCTCGGAACGACCTCGGCCATCACAAGGTCTATTCCGACTTCGCTTGCGACAGCCTGCGCGCTCTGAGAATTGTCGCCTGTCATCATCACGACCTCCAGGCCGAGTCTGCGAAGCCGGCCAACAGCGGCTTGTGAAGTCTTCTTCAGGGTGTCAGCGACGGCTATTATGCCTGCCAGCGCGCCATCCGCGGCTATATACATCACGCTCTTGCCGTGATTTCTGAGATCCTCAGCCGCTCGTTCGAGCGCCGATGTGTCTATCCCGCTGCCGCTCATCAACTTAACAGTACCTATCAGGACGGCGGTGGAATCGACGGATGCCCTTACTCCCCCGCCCGGAATTGCCTCGAATGCGGCGGGGGACCGAAGCTCCAGAGACCGGTTTTCGGCGGCTGTGACTATGGCCTGGCCTATGGGGTGCTCGCTGCCCCTTTCGCACGAAGCCGCCAGCGCGAGAACGTCGTCTTCGCTGAAACCTGCGGCTGCCTTAATATCGGTAAGAGCGGGTTTGCCCTCGGTGATCGTACCGGTCTTATCGAGGACGATAGTGGTCAGCCTTCGCGCCGTTTCCAGCGCTTCGGCGCTTCGAATCAGGATTCCGTTCTCGGCGCCCCTCCCCGTTCCGACCGCGACCGCCGTGGGAGTCGCCAGGCCAAGCGCGCACGGGCAGGCGATTATCAGCACAGCCACAAAATTTACGACCGCGAAGCTGATCGAGGGCGCGGGGCCCAGAATATACCACGCGACAAACGTCGCGACCCCAATGCAGACCACAGCCGGCACGAAGTATCCCGCGATGACGTCCGCCGTTTTCTGGATCGGGGCCCTGGTCGCCTGGGCCTGCCTCACCAGCCTCACTATCTGCGAGAGCGTCGTGTTTGCGCCGACTTTGGTCGTTCTAAAAACGAACCTGCCGGTCTTGTTGATGGTCGCGCCGATAACCATGTCTGATGGCTGTTTCTCGACAGGCACGCTTTCGCCGGAAATCATGGATTCGTCGAGGGCCGACGCTCCTTCGACCACCACTCCATCGACCGGGACTTTCTCGCCGGGGCGCACCACGACCAGGTCCCCCACGCGGACTTCATCGATCCCAACGTCCATCTCCTGCCCATCGCGAACCACCCGCGCGGTCCTCGCCTGGAGGCTGAGCAGCTTCTTGATGGCGTCCGATGTGTGGCTCTTGGCCCTGGCCTCGAAAAGCCTGCCCGTAAGGATGAGCGTAATGATGACCGCCGTGGTCTCGTAGTACACATGCGGCAGGATTCCGTATGAGCGGAACACGCCGGGGAAAAAGGTCCCGGCGAGGCTGTATAGATATGCCGCCAAGGTGCCGACCGCGATCAGGACGTTCATATCGCTGGCGCGGTTTCTGATGGATCCCCACGCGCTCCTGAATATCTGCCGGCCTGCCCAGAACATCACTATCGACGCCAGGACAAACTCCACATACACCAGCGGGCTAGGAGGCATGGCATGGAGCGCCATGGCGGCAATCAGCACGGGAATAGTCAGGACAGCGGACACCGAAAGCCTCAGTTTGAGATCTTTGACACCGGTATCGACCTCAGGTCCGGTCGCTGTCTCATCGACCACCTCCGAGGCGCTGTAGCCGAGCTTTTCGATCTGGCTCATGACCTGCGCCGTATCGATCAACCTGGGGTCGATGGTGACGAGTGCTCGCTCGGTATCGAAATTGGTGTCGACCCCCAGAACGCCCTCGTTTCGCTTGAGCACGCGTTCGATGGCGAGAAGGCAGCTCGGGCAATGAATGCCGCCGATTGCCAGTTCGACTTCTTGGGCGCTCTCGACGGCATGGTCGACCTGGCGCGCCGCCTTCTGCCCGAAGAAGAACCAGAGTATAAATATTATAAGCGCGGTGCCTGCCGCGAGCACCGCGGTGTCCGTTGCGGTCATGAATATGCACCTCTGCTGTTATGATACCCCAATTCCACTGGAATTACTACCCCCAGGGGTATGGCTGGGTGAGGATTTCCAGATCGCCATCCCGACTTTTCTAGACGGCGTCATGGCAACTACCGATACGCGACACTACCCACACCTCGAGAGAGTTCAGTTCTGCGGGAATGGCAAAAAAGCGCGCGATCCGGCTGTCAGAAAACTTTCTAGAAAAACTTGCCCTAAAAGTAATGAATTTGCGGGGTGGTTGTGTAATTAGTCCTTGTGAGTGGACTAGATGAGCTGACAAGAGAAGAAATGGCGGCGCTGGTGATCAAGCTACACGAGACGGCGCAAGTTCAGCAGAAGGGGATTGCTGAACTGAGGGCTGTAGTGGAGCACCAGGCACAGCGGATAGTGGAGCTTGAGGAGGAAGTAGCGCGACTGCGCGGAGGTCGTCCGGGCGTTGACCTTTGCATCAAGCCCAGCGTTGCCAAGAAGGAGAAGGGGCCTCGAAAGAAGCGCAAGAGTTCCTTTTCTCGACATTCTCTGGCTGCAAACCGGGTGATGTACCACGCACTGGACGAATGTCCTGACTGCGGCAGGCCGCTTTCTGGTGGATCGACGAAATGGCGGCACCAGGTGATAGATACTCCGCGTGTCAGAGTGGACGTGACTGACCACGTATTCGTCGAACGCAGGTGCGGTGTTTGCGGCAAGCGGTGGACTCCTGATGCGAGTGTCGTGCTTGCCGATATCGTAGTTGGCAAGAAGAGCTACGGAGTCGGTCTAATGAGCCTGATTGCTCACCTAAAGACGGCGTGCCGAGTTCCGATAGGCCTTATACGCAAGCTCATGTATACACTTTACGGCATAAAGATATCTTCTGGGCAGATAGCCGAGATTCTGCATGATGTTGGAGAACTTGGCGAATCGACATATGATGACTTTCTTGATACGGTGCGTGGTTCTCCGGTGGTGAATGCTGACGAGACAGGCTGGCGTGAGGACGGGGTAAACGGCTATATCTGGAGCTTCTCAAGTCCGGATGTGCGCTACTACACATATCGACACTCGCGTGGAAGTATAGTTGCCAAAGAAGTGCTTGGCGAGGAGTTTACGGGCGCTCTGACCTGCGATTTCTACGCGGCCTACAACTTCTACGAGGGCGAGAAACAGCGGTGCTGGGTTCACCTGATTCGTGACCTTAAGGCTCTGGTGGAGAAGAACCCCGACTTGCCGGATGTGGCGGCATGGTATCCCCTGGTTAAGGACGTTTACGAGCGCGCAAAAGATACTATTCTCATGCGCTATACCGACCACGAGCGCAGCAAGCTCAGAGAGGGCTTTGAGCGTGAACTACTCGCAGTCTGCAAGCCTTATACAGGCAACAAGACGGCACCGCAGCGAGTGCTTGCCGAGCGGATGGAACGCTTTATAGGAGAGCTCTTTGTGTTCGTGCAATGCCCGGAGGTTCCCTCGGAGAATAATGCCGCTGAGAGGGCGATCCGACCGGCCGTAGTCGCGAGGAAGATAAGCGGTGGAACACGTTCTGAGAGGGGATCTAAGACCAGCAGCATCCTACGCACGCTCTTCGAGACTTGGGCGTTGCAGGGTCGCAACACCATGGATGCTTGTCGAGAGATGATCGCCAACTCAACCGCTGCATAGGTCGCTGCTTGCGGATAGAAGATTGTTCCCGCAGAACTGAACTCTCTCCACACCTCATCGCAATTGACGCTTGATCGGAGGATATGGTATTATTTAGCTCACTTGGAGCGGTGTCCGAGTTGGTCGAAGGAGCAGCACTGGAAATGCTGTAGCGGGGTAACTCGCTCCTGGGTTCGAATCCCAGCCGCTCCGCCATTTGGCGAGCTCAAAAGAGCCTTTGGATGGGGTGTTTGCACACATTTTGCACACATCAACCATCCAAGGGCTTTTTCCTTTTAGTCTGCCTGCCTGGTGTGTCTGCCAATGACGTCCTCTGCTTGTTCGGGACATATTCGCTGAGCAACAACAAAGCGAGCAATAACCATTGACAAGCAATGACTTGTGGGATATATTTCAGTTAGAATCCGTTGCAGTTCTTTAGGGTTGCTTTTGATAGCAAGACCGAAAGAGAAGTGCAGCGGGTTTTATTTCTATCACATCACTGACAGGCTCCACAGAGAGCCGAAGAGAAGGAGACAGAAGAAGATGAAGAAGGTATTTGAGATTATTGCGGTGGCGCTGGCCCTACTGTAAGGGCAGCGACGTATGGGAGTGGAATGAGGCAATAATAATGAGTGGCAGCATCTCCTGTCGCGGCACTCGCGGCGGTTCGTTTCTCGCCAACGGAAGCTACGTTCTCGCTGATACGCTCCCGCAACCAGCGGAACCCGTCAATGGGCAGCCCCGCTGTCGGGTTCCGCGTCGTTGAATTTGTTCCTGAGCCCGCCACAATCATCGCATTGCTCGGTGGATTGGTGGGAGTCTTGGGCATAAGACGGCGTCGGGCGTAGCTCTTCGCACTCTAGCCCCTTCTCCCCGCCACAGCGAAAGCGAGGTATGTATCCCGAGCATTGTTCAATGTGATATACTGGAGTGACAGGCAGCCATAACACGGCCGAATCACAACGTAACAAGCTGGAAGCGGGTGACCTCATGGACCAGAAGAAAGTTGGATCTAGAAGAAAGCCCGAATGGGCAAAGAAGGTAGCGGACGCGCACAGAGGATCGCACGAACACGATCTTCGTGGTGGCTTTGCCGCCGACAATAAGTTAGCCAAGGAGGCCGGAACCAAAGGTGGCGAGGCGGTCAAGGAAAAATACGGCCGTGACTATTATCGAGAGATAGGCAAGAAGGGCGGGAACAAGGTCAAACAAGAGCGCGGCTCTGATTACGATCGGGAAATCGGTCGGCTCGGAAAAGAGACGCGCTGGCATAAAAATGAGACAAACGCTGCAGATTGAGCAGAGGAATCGCGGATAAAACCTCTCGCATTCTTCCTGCGGAAGAACGCTGTCGGCTTCATCGCGAAGGGATGAAAATGCCTTCGGCCATTTTCGAAGGAGCCTGGAGAGTTGAAACTACTGCGAACCGGCATTATTGGCCGCGCTTGGGTTTTGTTCGTCAGTGAGCGGTGATATCGCCCAACGTCCTGACTCGAATCAGCCCGTGCAACTCCGTCGCGCCGGTTGGAGCCCCCAACACCCAGGGAAGCATTACCGTCGATGATAGTAACATTAATCTTCCAGTTTCTCTGGTCGTGACGTAGTCTCGGTCCCAGCGAACCCGCCATACAGCCCAACACCGGAGACGAGGTCAACGTATTCACGGTATGTCCCCGAATGCTGTATTTGTTGTTGCGGAGACTGACGCATTGCTTATCTGTCGTGCAGCAGTATATCCCAGCGGCAGGCAGACGTCAATGGCAAATCTAGAAAAGTGGTGAAAACCGGGGACGGCGTAAGTCGGCAAGGGAAGAAGAGAGCAACGACCGAATCCGGGCGTGGGATAACACACCTGACCTCTGCCACAGGCGCAATGATTGCCGTTGCGCAACTCTCCTGATTGCTGGTATAATCAAACCACAAGGTATGCGGCGCTGAGTTACCCGCACGGGGTGTTGAACTGCCATACTTGGAACCTGGTGAATGACAAGAAGCAAACTCAATAAGACACTCAGATTAGCGGGACTGGTCATCGGAACTGTCGCATCGCTTACCATCATAGTGGCGCTGGCAATGGCGTTTAGAATTCACCTGTCCAACGAATGGCAGCAATACTCCCCGCTTCCGGAGGCTTTCGTTCCGCGCAAAACCGACGCAGTGCTCGTGTTCGCCCCGCACTCAGATGATGAAACCCTCGGCTGCGCCGGCCTGATCGCAATGGCTGCCAGGAATGGAGCCAAAGTCCGAGTCGCGCTGATCACCAACGGAGACGGGTTTAGAATCGGAGTCGCAAGGATCTTCCACACGCTCAAGGTCACCCCTGCCATGTGCATCGAATATGCCTACGAGCGCCAGAAGGAAACCCTGGCGGCGCTCGCGGAGATGGGCATCCCCAGCGCCAGCACGACTTTTCTGGGCTATCCGGACCGTGGAATCGCGCGTCTCTGGGACACCTACTGGGGCAGCGACAACCTTTATCTTTCTTATGCTACCGGTTCGAATCATTCCCCTTACAAAAACTCGTTTCAACTGAATGCTCCATACTGCGGTGAGAGCTTGCTTAAGAACATCGAACAGGTCATCAAAGCGCAGCGACCGACCGACGTTTATGTTCCCCATCCCGCGGACAATCACCCGGACCACTACGCCACATATTGCTTCGTAGCTGCGGCTATCGAGCAGCTCAAGGCCGAGGGTTATGATTTCGCAAAGAAGATCAGGGTGCATACGTACTGGTACACCGAGGCGACTGGCCGATTCCCAAGGGATATCACCCGAACATACCCCTGGCCCCGCCCCACGCCCTGACGGACAGCGACACAAAGTGGTATTCGCTCGCGCTTCCGCCCCAGATCGCAAAGATGAAGCGCCGGGCAATCGGGAAATACAAGACGCAGACCGGGGTCGAGCGCGGGTTTATGATGAGCTTTGCCCGGGACAACGAGATTTTTGGAGATTTGCCGGTTCGCACGGTTGCCAGGGTTCGGCCCGGGGCGATCAAGCTCGACGGAAACCCTGTGGAATGGGATGGCATACCTCCCGCCGTAGTCGATCCGATCGGAGATTATGTTGTTGCTCAGATGAACAAGGGCGGAGACGTTCGCAGCATATATCTGTGCAGCGACGGCCGGTTTCTCTATATTAGAGTCGACTTCGTGCGCCGAATATCGAAGCGCATAGTGTACCGGATCAATTTGCGCGGGCTGGACAGTGGAAACATGGACGATCGGTTCGGTGTAGTTATCAAGCCTCCCTACTACTGCACGCCTCCCGACACCAGATGGGCATACAAAAGTAATTCCCTGGAAGTAGCTCTGCCTCTGAAGGACCTGAGCTTCGACAATGACGCCTTTATTCAAGTCAGCACCAAGCTGATGAAGATCACGGTAGACAACACCGGCTGGCACGGGTTCGAGTTCGCTCGAAAACCTCACGCCGAAAAACCGAAGGGCAGTTAGGCAGCATCTTCCCAGGCGAGGAATCGGGAAATCGCCGCCCATAATGCAAAGTCTTCCATCACATCAGCGATCAGCCCATCCGGCGCTATTTGCGTTGCTTCGGTTGCATGCAGCCGAAGCCGCCGCCGGAGGCGGCGAGAAACGTCTCATCTCTGAGCCCGCGTCCCGCTCATATCGGCATGTCTGCGTTTCGGCTGCTTCGCAGCCGGCTTCGGTTGCGTGCATCCGAAGCAACCAAAAACCGAAGGGCAGTTAGGCAACAACAAACGTCTCATCTCTGAGCCCGCGTCCCGCTCATACCGGCATGTCTGCATTTCGGCTGCTTCGCAGCCGGCTTCGGTTGCGTGCATCCGAAGCAACCAAAGCACTTCTCTCTCACGTAGCCTGAACTCTTACGCCCATCCGGCGCTATTGACATTCCCGGCTCGCCTATCAATAATATTAGGAACGCTTTATACGAGGGGAGCTTATTAGCTGATGGATTGGAAAGCAAAATGGATTTGGCAGGAGGGCGAAGTTGCGCCGCGCAACTTCCACTGGTGCGCTCGCAAGGAGTTCAATGCGCCTGCGAACGTGGAATCGGCCAAACTCTACATAACCGCCGATACGCGCTACAGCGTGTGGGTCAACGGGCAGTATGTCGGATTCGGCCCCGTGCGCGCATTCGCTCATCGCTGGCGCTATGATGTCTATGACATCGCGCCTTACCTAAATGCCGGCTCAAACGCGGTGGCTGTGCTCGTGGAGCACGTGGGCCACTCGACGTTCCAGTATATTCAGGCGCGAGGCGGTCTGCTGGCGCAGATCGAGTGCAACGGCAGGGTTGTCGCCGCCACGGATACAAGTTGGCGGGGAATCCCGCATCCGTCGTACTCGAGGCGGACCCTCCGAATCTGCTGCCAGCAGGCGTATGTTGAGGAGTTCGACGCGCGCATCGCGCCGTTCGGCTGGACCGAGCCTGACTTCAACGACTCCGCCTGGGAGAGACCGGTCATGATCGGCGATCCCGGCTGCGAACCGTGGACGAGCCTGCTCCCGCGAGACATACCGCTCCTCACCCAGGAAGCTCTCTACCCCAAGAGGCTGATGAGCGCGCAGGCCGTTTGCCCGCCGAAGCAGGTGTGGAGCATGGACTTCAAGCCGAACCTGCTCCCCGGCGACCTCACATCCAATCCGACCCGGGTCTATGGCTTTCTCGCGAGCGTGCTGAACTGCTCACAGAAGATGAATGTCACGATCTTCCCCGTGCAGAACCCGTTCAAGGCGCTGTACATCGACGGTCGGGAGATTTCCTGGCAGGATGCGAAGCAGGGAGTCGAGTTGGAGAAAGGTGATCACCTGTTCGTGGTCGACTCCACCGGTCCTGATTATTTCGATTGGTTCGCCACATTTGTATTCGACAATTACGAGGGCACGCTCGCTCTCCACTCGCCGCTCGGCAAAGGCACCCGATATCCGTTCGTGACGGTCGGGCCGTTCCCCGCGGACGACAGGGAAGCCCTCGACGCCGCCCTGCACTCAAAGACTGCCGATGAGCTGATCAAATATCCCCTGGTGAAG
Source organism: uncultured bacterium (assembly GCA_963775535.1). Lineage (GTDB taxonomy): Bacteria > Armatimonadota > UBA5829 > UBA5829 > UBA5829 > CAVZJH01. Next base: position 38,508 of record CAVZJH010000041.1, read on the forward strand.
CCGATCGACATCGAGCACACCTCAACAAACAACGCGGCGGCAATGACCTCCAAGGCGCACCCGTCCGGCGGCGACGTGCGCATCGACGAGCCGACCGCGATGCTGGTGGCCAGTGAGGACGTGACCACCATCTGCCCGGCAACCAAAGGCGACACGCAGTTTCTTATGGACTTCGGCGTGGAAATCACCGGGTTCGTGGAAATGGAGCTCTCGGCGCCGGAGGGGGTTATTATCGACTTCGACGGCTTCGAGAACATGGAGCCGGACCGCATTCAGTGGCCCCAGGGGGTCGACTGCGTTTACCGCTATACAACCCACGAAGGACTGCAGACCTGGCGCTCGGTGGTTCGCAGAGGCTATCGCTACAATGCCCTGACGGTGCGCTTCCCCAAGGGCGAGACGGAGCCGGTCAAGATCAAGGCGATCCGGTGCTACTTGAGCACATATCCGTATACCGAGCGGGGCCTTTTCAAGTGCAGCGATGCTCTTCTCAACAAGGCATGGGAGATTTCGCGTTGGACGGTAAGAATCTGCAGCGAGGACACGTTCGTCGACTGCCCGGCTTATGAGCAGGCTTTCTGGGTCGGTGACTCGCGCAACGAAAGCCTCTTTGCCTACGCCGCCTACGGGGACTACAAGCTCGCCCGCAGGTGTCTCGGGCTCGCGGCTGAGTCGCTGTACCGCTCGCCGCTGGTGGAAAGCCAGGTGCCGAGCGGATGGGAGAACATACTGACCGCATGGAGCCAGCTTTGGGCGATTGCCTGTGAGGAACACTACCAGTTCACCAACGACAAAGCTTTCCTGGAGGAAGTCTACCCATCGGTGAGACAGCAGAACTTCAACATCCGCGAGCGCCACATCAACCAAAACGGCCTCTTCGAGATCAAGGCCTGGAACATGCTGGACTGGGCCCCAATGGATAACCCGGACTCCGGCGTGGTCTCGCACCAGAACACGTGGCAGGTGGAAGTGCTAAACCGCAGTGCGAGGATGGCCGAGGTGCTGGGCAAGACCGAGGACGCCGAAACTTACAAGCAATGGGCCGAGGAACTCAAGACCGCCATCAACACACACCTCTGGGATGATGAGAAGCAGGCGTATATCGACAGCATCCACGAGGACGGGGTGCGCAGCGCCACTCTCAGCCAGCAGGTGCAGACGGTCGCGTACCTCTGCGGCGTCGTGCCGGATAATAAAAAGGAACTGGTAAAGAAATACATCACGGACGTGCCTGAGGGCTGGGTCAGGATCGGCTCTCCGTTTATGATGGCGTTCACCATCGAAGCGCTGGGCAAGGCAGGGGACGTGGAGAACATCCTCTCTCTGATCCGCAGATGGTGGGGCATGATGATCGATTACGATGCAACCGCCTGCTGGGAAACATTCCCAGAATCCTTCGAGAGAGAATGGCCGACCAGAAGCTACTGCCACGCGTGGAGCGCATCGCCGGCCTATGCGCTGCCGGCGTATGTCCTGGGAGTGCAGGCCATCGATCCCGGCTTCAAGACGTTCAAGGTCGAGCCCTACCTCGGTGACCTGACTTACGCGCGCGGGATCATGCCGACTCCCGGCGGCGAGATCGACGTTAATGTGGAAAAGAAGGACGGCGAAGTCGTGCTTCGCGTCATAGTCCCGAAGGATACCACAGCGTTGATCAAGGGCAAGGAGTACGGAGCAGGGAAGCATACGGTGCGTCTCTAAAAGCAGCGTGAGAAGGCTCTTTAATCGCGAAAACACGAAAGAGCTAAAACAGGCTAGCTGATATTCATTTCCGGGTGAGGATTTCGAGAGTTATCGAGAAGGCGGGTTGCTTCGGACTGCGAAGCTGCCGAAGCCGGACCCGCAGGGTCCGAAGCAACCAACTCTTACGCACATACGTTAGACTTGCGGGATTCGGAAATCGCCACCCAGTAAGACGTACAATACGCGGCTTTGTTCGGGCAGATTTGCAATCTGGACCGAAACAGTCAAGTGGGGATTTGCAATCCCGCTCTGCCCGAACATAGACAGTAAAGGGGAACTAACTTGAACCTGTGCATAAGTATGTGGAGTTACGTCAGAGACATTGAGGCGGGCAAGGTCGATACCAAGAGCTTCCTGCACCGCGCCGCGGAGCTTGGATTTCAATATGTCGAACTCCTGGACCACTTCCAAATGGGCAGCGAGCGGGAAGTCATGGACCTCTGCGCGGAACTCGGCCTGAAGGTCGCGAGCTGGTCCATAGCCAATGATTTTGCCGTTAAGGACCTGAACGCGCCCGTGGCAAAGCTCCAGGAAGACCTGAGAACGGCGAAGAGGCTGGGCGCGCCTGTGCTCCGCGTCTTCAGCGGAGAGCCCAAGCCGGGCATGGAATACGAGGAAGCCAGAGACCTGATAATCGAGGGCTTCCGCCGGTGCGCGCCGCTGGCCGAAGAGCTCGGCGTAACGATGGCCATCGAGAACCACGGCGCGGTGAGCGGCAGAGGCGCGCAGGTGAGAGCGCTCATAAACGGCGTCGGATCACACAACTTCGCCGCGGCTCCCGACCTCGGAAGCTTCTTTACCGTCGGCGATGACCCGGTCGAGACAGTAAAGATGCTCCTGCCTGACGTGGCGCACGTTCATGTCTGGGACTGCGTCCGCACCGCCGCCGGCAGTTGCGAAAACACGATCATCGGCGAGGGCTGTGTGGACATAAAAGGAGTCGTCAAGGTGCTCAAGGACGGCGGCTATAATGGTGTTGTTTCGATGGAATATGAAGGGCCCGAGCCTGAGGACGAAGGCGTGGTCAAGAGCACGAAGTATCTGAAAGATGTGTTCGAGAGCGCTTAGAATCGATGGTGAAACCCCTGAAGGAAAGCGCTGGCCGAGCATTTAAGACTCAATAGTTATTGCTTGATTTGTAAGGGGGCATAGAATTGAACCTGTGTATTAGTATGTGGAGTTTCGAGAGAAACGCGCACGCCGGCAAAATGGACACCAAGGCCTTCCTGCACCGCGCCAAGGAACTTGGATTTCCGGAGGTTGAACTCCTGGACGCGTTTGAACTGGGAGACGAGCAGGAAGTGAAAGACCTGTGCAAGGAACTGGGCCTGAAGATCGCCTGCTGGTCCATAGCAAATGATTTCGCTGTAGAAGACCTCGACAAGCAGGTCGAGGGCGTCAAGGAAGGCCTGCGGATGGCCAAGAGGCTGGGCGCGCCGGTCCTTCGCGTGTTCGGCGGAGACATAAAGCCGGGGATGGACTACGAAAAGGCAAGGCCGCTCATGATCGAAGGCTTCCGCAGATGCGCGCCGCTGGCTGAGGAACTCGGCATTACGATGGCTATGGAGAACCATGGCAATCTCAGTGGCAAGGGCGAGCAGGTAATGGCGATCATTGAAGGCGTTAATTCTCCGAGGTTCCGCGCGACTGCGGACACCGGAAACTTCACCACCGTCGGTGAGGACGCAGTCAAGTCAGTGAGAATGCTTCTCCCGTGGATAGCGCACGTCCACTTCAAGGACTGCATGATGGGGGAGATGGGCTCTTTCCAGGGTGCGATCTTCGGCCAGGGCGACGTGGACATAAAGACCATCGTCGGCCTGCTCAAGGACTTCGGCTACAAGGGCGCCGTTTCATTCGAATACGAAGGCCCCGAGCCGGAGATAGAGAACGTGGTAAAGAGCGCCGAGTTTACCAAGGACATCTACAGGAGCTACGGCCTGAGCGTGTAGACGTTCGCTGCGAAAATGTGATGTGGACGGCACAGGAACCTCGCGTCCTGTGCCGTTTGTCTGCCCGCGAGGCAGGAGCGCCAACGTCACACCCTCATCAATGTCCTCATCTTTTGAGCCAGCATTGGCTCAGTATGTCCGCCCGCTAACCCACAACAGCCCAACAATTCCTACAGAATCGCCAATATCCACTTGCATGCCGGCAAACTGTGAGATATACTGCAAGCAGACTGATCAATGCCGGGGATGAAAATGCCTTCGGCATTTTCAGAGGAGTGTGGAGAATTGAGACTACTATGGACGGTTATTATTGGCTTCGCTCTGATTTTGCAGTGCGTGGCTTGCTGGGCGATGTATGGAGTGCGGATTTCGGATTTGGGCAATAGTCCCACTCCGCCGAACCCCATGAATGTTTGGGGCCAGGTGATGAGCGAGTCGCCGCTGGTGATTAGCGACGGGCGTGCAGATATCCAGGTGAATGGCTTGTCCGCGTCAGTTGGCGATTTTGTGGTTGTGACAGGGAACTGGAACGCCGGGGTCTTGACGATAAGCCCGGCTTCAGGCCCCTACACGGGCGAGATGATCTACATCCCCGCCGGTAGTTTCCTGATGGGCAACTCCGGCGTTGGCGATGACGCATTGTATGGAGAACCGGCCGAGTCCCCTCAGCACTCAGTGACTCTTTCAGCTTACTACATAGGCAAGTGTGATGTGACCAGGGGTGATTATGCTCAGTTTATGAATGCCGGTGGCTATTCCACCAAGTCCTACTGGTCCAGCGATGGATGGAATTGGAAAGTTAGCAACAATGCCACGGGGCCTCAATGTTGGGCTGCGGCCCAGAACTGGGGGACCGGGAGCTTCACCCAGACGGACAGCGACCCGGTTGTCGGCGTGACTTACTATGAGGCTGAGGCGTTTTGCAACTGGGCCGGCGGCCACCTGCCGACTGAAGCTCAGTGGGAAATGGCCGCGCGGTGGAATGCGGCCGCGCATCATCCGAATATCTATCCGTGGGGAGATACCGGGGCTGCCGAGAATTGCAACAACTACTACGACCACAACGCGGCCGGCGGCGGCTATGAGATGTATCAGACCTCTCCCGTGGGGAGCTACCCATCGGGAGCAAGTCCCTATGGCTGCCAGGACATGGCCGGCGACGTCATGCAGTGGGTGCAGGACTGGTATGTGTCGTATCCCGGGTGCGCAAGTCCGTTCGACTGCACAGGCAGCTATCGTGTTCTGCGGGGCGGCGGTTGGGGCGACTATGGCTCCTACCTCCGGTGCGCTTACCGTTACTTCGACACTCCGAACGACTGTAACATCGACTTGGGGTTCCGTGTAGCCCGATAATCCTGACTCTACAAAGAACGGGATATTCGCGTTGTGTCGGGACACCCTTGTCCCGACGCCGCCGATCCCGGAGAACCGGCGGGTGTCTATGATCTCAATAACCGGCTTTACTGAGCACTATTCCTTATCCCGCGCCCTTATCTGGCTGACCAGCCCGGGCACTTCGTGCGGAGCCCTGGCCGGCCCGGAAAACTCCCTGCCGATGACGTCCCAGAAGTTGTAATTCCTGATATGCACGAGATCGAAGAGCATGCAGCCCTGAGTCTTTTCCAGACACTCGTGAATGGCTTCAGCAAACTTCTCGGGCCTGCCCTGGTACCTGGTAGACGTATAGACTGCCATACACGAACGTCGCATCCCTCACGGCGTTGATCGACTCATCCGCCGCGGCCTCCACGCTTTTCCACTGTTCTTCGCCCTTTTCAGCAGCTTCTTTTCTGGTGGGATATGAGTAATAGCAGCCCGTGCACATGTAGTCGACCAGGTTCGCATAGCCCGTCTGCTCATAACCGTCCGGCCACCAGTCGTACCCGGAGGAATGGTTCGGGCTGCCCCAGTTGACACCGACCCCATAATAAAGCGGGTACCAGGAGCCTACGTAGACGCCGAGATCGACGTTCGGCTTTGTGGTCTTGACCACATCGCGGACCTGGGCCAGAAAGTCGCGCATTGACCTGTGCGCGAAACTTCACCCAGGTCTTGAATAACGGTCCCCGGATCACATCATCCCCGGGCACCGGGTTCCTGACGAAGATGTCTTCCGGCCAGTTTTCCACCTTGCGGCCGATATACTTCTCAAACGCTTTCCTGGTTATGTCGCTGAAGTCCGCATAGATGTTCGGGTATCGCATTCTATCGAGGACCAGCCCATCGATGCGGTATTTCTCGCAGATCTCTTTTACGATGCTCAGTTCATAGGCCCTGGCCTGCGGATGGAGCGGGTTTATGAAAACCGCGTTGTGGACATTGGGCCCCGAGCCCACCGTCATCATAATCTTCTTGCCGTCAAGCCGGAAACGCCCTTTGCTTTGGGCTGTCTGCCTGAGCCATTCGCCCGCCCTGCCGTTTGCCACGAGCAAATAGCCGCCCTCGGGACACGCCAGATGAGCGTGGCCGGTCGCGACGCCGCATTGGATAGGGTCCACCGTTGCGGTCGACCCTCACATAGACAGTGTCCGGCGGCAGATAACCCGCGCTTTCGGGGTCCTGGCCGTAGAGGCAGACTTTCTCGTCTGAGTAGGGGATATCGGCACACGAGAGCTCCAGCTTCGGGCCATCCCCCGCGGTAATGGAGCGGTCCAACTCGTAGCCCACGCACTGCCAGTCCGGATGCGTGAGCGCCGGTCCGGCATCGAGTTTCTGAGAACCCTCGCTAAACACATTGATAGCCGCGTGCACCGCGATGCCGGCCTTGTGGCCCTCTTCTATCACGGTCTGAAGCAGGTCATAGCCCGGGGGATAGCTCCTGCCCTCGAACTCCCGCAGCCTGGGAGCTATTGCGCTCGCGTACAAAACCAAGCCGGACAGCGGCTTCACATCCACAACGATGGTGTTGATGTTGGCAGCCTTGCACCTGGCGACGACATCCGCCACCCCGCTGCGAGTCGAAAGCTCCCAGAGGTTGGCCTCAGCATCGAACCATATAACCCGGCCCTGCAGGCCCCGCTGCCTGCACACCTGGTTGGCGTAGCAATCAGCAGTCGCGCCCGACGACACAAACATGACAATCGTCCCCATCAGTAGCAGCACTCTCGCCCACATAAATGCAACCACGACACCTGAAAGCCGAAGCGTCTGTGCCACTGGTTCCAAGACGCAAGAATGCCCCACCCCGCACAATTAACTGCTGGATAAAACCGGCAGCGGCGCTACGACCTCACAACCAGAGTCGCGGGGTAGTTCGAGCCTGCCACCGGAACCGTCACGATCTTGACATTCCTGATCTCGCCCGGCTTCAGACTGTAAGAAGCCAGGGGCACCTCGGACGGCGGCTTTGCGTATTTTGCCGAAACCATTGTTCCGTCAATGATAAATACCCCGGATGCGAGGCCTGCACTCGGCTCGAAGAGCACTCTTATCTTTTTTGTCTCGGTTGTGGGGTTTTCTACTCGAACATTGATTTCATAAGTCACGCCGTAGTTGCCATAAAGCGTCTGCTGCTCTTTCACGTCCTTCAAAGCATGTCCGCCGATGGAGATGAAAGCCCAGTGCTGGCCGACCACATAATCCGCAGCCAGCGTCTTTGTGGGGCTCGGATAAACGTGCTCGGAGAGCTCCATCGCCATCATGTCCGGCGCCGGGGTGATAGCGCCGATGGCGGCGTCATCGAATCCCGGTGGAATGGCCGATATCCTGATGTACGCCCCGTTGCCCAAAGTCTGCCTGATCTGCAGAATGCCGCTGGAGGTCTCCTGGCCGTCCAGCGTGTCCGACACAAGGACAAGCCTGCACCTCGCCGGCACCCGCTCGATGATGCTTGCATTCAAGTTCTGGAAATTCCGAAGAAAGGCATTGCAGGCGACATAACCGACCATCACAGTGTCAACTGATGGGTCCGATATGCCCTTGTAGATCCTGAACGCGGCTGGAGCATCGGTCGGGTTGATAGCCTCCACCATGAAATGGATGCGCTTGCCCATGCCGTTTTGGTGATGGTAAAGAATACGCGTGGATTTGTCGGTATCCAGCTTTCCAACGAAGAGGTTTTGATATTTCGGCACGCGCTCGGGAGAGTTGCTGTAGAAGAGATTATATGCCTCATCGCGCGGCATCACGGAGTTGTGGACCTCGACCGGAGCCTGTGTAGTGTAAGTTATATAGTCCGGCCCACTGATTTTCAGTGCGGCTTTCAACTCGCGAGTCGAACCGGCTGGGACGCCGACCTTGCCGCCATCGATGTCTTCAATCTGAATGTAAGCCCCCGGCTCGACCGATGCGTTGCGCAGCACCGCCTGCGTCACGACGTATCTGAGAATAGACCTGGGGCACGGATTGCCGGTCACTTCAACGACGGGCTTATATGAAAAGCTCCCGGCGTATTTCTTCACGGCAACGCGCAGCACCATGGTTGCGCCATCGGCGCTTACCTCTACATTGGTTTCACCGAGCTGCTGCCCGCTTACCTGAACGTACCTGCCGCCGACCCCCGGCACCGCCAGCGCGACATCTTTCAAGACCGATTTCACGGCAATCGGCCCCGTCGCTGCCCCGCCGACCATAACGCACCGGTTCTCGCCCAACGGCACTACAATATCTCGATCGCTTAGCGTCAGTGCCGGCATCATGAGCAGTCTCTTGATACGCGAAGCCCAGGAAGATGCAAGCGCAGCGGCTGTCGTGTGCGCTGATCTGGCGTCCACGCGGGTCACTTTGCAAACCACCGTATTGCCCGCGTAGATTTTAGCCGTTCGACGCTCAGCCAACACGCTGATATCGTAAGAACTAATGTGCCCGGCAACAAGCTGCGCCAGGCGACCGGCTGTGACGGCGGCGCGCTCGGCGGCGCTCAGATTGCCATTACTTGCCTGAAAACGAATAGCGGGTCTGGAATTGATAGTTACCTCGCCCGCGGAAGGCCCCACTCCCACCTTTGGCACGAATTCAGCGCGGGCTGCTCCGCAAGTGAGCAAAGCAAGAATAACAGCGGCAGTTCCCATCAGTACGCGGCGGTCGGACATTCGGAAATACCTCACACATAAAAACGGGGAAAAGCCGTAGAAGCCTTTTCCCAGTAATCAACCTCATGGACATCATCCAAAGCCTATTCTACGCGCATGGGTTGGCAGTGTCAAGGAAGACATGGACGTTGTGAGCGTTCAGTTATGCGGGACAGATCGCCCGTTTGCCCTGAGTGGCCGCGTGAAAACGACGGCATCAAATCCAGTCATTCCGAGCGAAGCCGAGGAATCTGTTTTGAACAAAACCTCTTAAAAGCAGATTTCTCACTGCGTTCGAAATGACAGTATTGGCAGGTCATTTTGAAAGACATTGGCAGGTTTCACGCTTAAAATGAGCTGTATTTTCCTATAACGGCAGTAACTACCTTTCCCGCAAAACTGAACTCACTCAGGACGTTGATCAGCGCTTACGCATTAAAACCCGGCAGCCGGTATAAGGCAGCATGCTGCGCTAGTGCACGATTGTGAGCTCTCAATCAAGCAAGACAGATGGGCCCGGCGCAGGGAGACGCCGGATGATCACCTCCAGCGGCCGTCGGATAAAGCCGCCATAGGCCCAGTGTATCGGGAACTTTATTCCCGATACAGACTCAGGTTTCGGGAACAAGATTCCCGAAACACCGGTGTTCGTTGCTCGTTCTACACTTTATCCGCAGGCTGCTGGTCGAGGGGTGCGGGGGCGAAGCCCCTGCTAAAGCTCCGCGCCGGCGTTCAGCCTGGACAGCACTACGGGATCGGCCTTACCCGGCTCCAGCGCGCGGATCTTCCAGGTGCGCTCATCGAGGAGGTATGATTTTTTCTCAGAAAGCTTATAGCTGTGGCCGTTAACGGTGGCGCGGTCGCTGCTGATCTCCACTTTCCACCGGTCGCCCCAAACCAGGTGCAGACTCCCGCCCGGGCGCAGGATAGCGCTGTGCTCACCCACCGGCCAGAAGTTCCTGATAATCACCGCCGGAAGCCACAGCCCGCCCCAGGTCAGGCCGCCCGACCCTGCCACAAAGCCGGTATCCGGGTTCCAGTTCTCGGGGACGATAATCTTCACGTCCGGCGCATTTTCCGCTCTTTGTCCATCCGGCCCCATCTTCCCATCCATACAGAACTGAGTCTGTGCAATCCAGCGCTTCAGGAACCGATCAGCTTCGTCGAAGTAGCCATAATTGAGAAGCGCTCTCAGCACAAAGTAGTTGGTCGGCGGCCACGCGCGGCCTGTCCAGTAGCCATTCGGATCGTAATCGGGTGAGTCTTTGGAAATAACCGGGAAGGGATAGTTCGACCAGAACTGAGCAGGGTCCATCAGGCGCTTGACCATCCTCGCGGCCTGTTCCGGGGTCGGCAGGCCCATCATCATAGGAAGAAAGGCGCCGAGGTGCTTGACGAACGTGCGGCGCTGCCCATTTTCATCGCAATCATAATAGAACCCGGTCTTCTCATCCCAGCAGTTGTCGGCGACCAGCTTCATAAGGCGGTTCGCCTCTGCCGCATACGGCTTGGCTTGATCGCTGCGTCCGAGCCTGGTATAGGCGTCGGCAACAAACTGATTGAGCATGCTTATGTAGAGCTGGGTCTCGATGAAACGGATGTTGAGCGAACAGGTCTTGGGGTCAAACTTCAGCCCGATGTGGCGCCCCATGACCCAGTTTCCGGAGTCGTCCCAGGGCTCTTCGTATATGGCGAGGAGTTGGGCTGGCCACGTGCTCGTATTCTTGTGAGCCCCCGTGTAGTCCCAGAACTCAGGGCAGCGCGCGGCGATCTGAGGGAACGCCTTGGCTCCTGCCGCTCGCAGTTCTTCGGACGCCGGCAGACATGCGTTCACGCCCGGTTCGAGCCAGCCGTCGTGATTTCTGTCGCGATTGGATTTCCACCAATCCGCCCACTTCGCGCAGGCATCGGCAAACCAGCAAAGATACTGCCGGTCCCGGGTCCAGGCGAATATGTCCCAGTAACCGCACGGCCCCCAGGTGGTGGAAGAATAATCGCGCAAAAAGGCCTCGTCGTCCTTGCCCGAGTTCATCACTCCGGGCATAAACCCGAACCTGCCTATGATATCCGGAAACAGCTTTTGCGTCTCGATAGCCATCTCAGGAGAGAGAATAGCGCCTATGAGAGCGTCGAAGTTTCCGACATCGCCCGCGTTATATACGCCGCCGAAAAAGAACGGCCGGGCCGCTCCCGACAGGAAGTAATCCCCGGAGAGCCAGTCGGGATACGCGCTGTCCGGGCCGAGCTTCTCCAGGGCCCTGAACATGAAATCCTCCATGAGCGTATTGGCCCACCCGGTCCCGCTGGCGGATTGGAGCAGGCTGCTTTCGAGGAGAGTCAGGTTGTTCTTGAGCCTGCAGGGCTGCCGGTGGTACGAATCGATTATCCTGGAGGGCACAACGCTTCGCCATCTCCTGCCGTCCTCGGAAACCTCTATGCGATATCGGCGAATCCACTCCCGGTCGCTGGTCTGGTCGATCTTGAGCGAAGTGAAGTCGACTTTACCCGGGCACGTCCACGTAATCGCCGGGCTCGGATCGCTCCCCGCGCCTTTCCACGGCCAGCCGCCGCTGCCGCTGGAAAAGGAAACCCGCGCTTCACCGCCCGGGACCGTAATCAGCACCGCCTTCGCGGCCGATGGCGCGGAAGATGCTTCGCTCATCTGCTCGATCACCAGGCGAAGAGCCCTGCCCCGTGCCGGATTGATCAGCCACTCACCAAAAATCGGCGGTTTGCGCATGGATTTGGCGCTGCTCCTTTCAGAGGAATGTGCGGGACCGGACGGCAGGCCGATAGCGATCACCGCCCCCAGAAGAAGAGTAAACGTCTGCCTCATTAAACGCGATTTCACCTTTCCCGTGCCGTCTGGGCACCTGGTATAATGACCGGCTTATTCTCGCCCGTGTTCCTGAAAACGTGCCCGACCCCGCCTCAGAGCACATAACGAAAGCTGTATCCGTGCCTGATCATCCCGCAGCGCTCGTAGAACCCATGCGCTTCCAGGCGGCTGGCGTTGGAGGTAAGCGAAAGCTTGTAGCAGTTGTGCCGGACCGCATAGTCCTTCGCAAAATCGAGCATAGCCCGCCCGATTCCCTGTCTTCGGCGCGCCTTGTCCACCACAATGTTTTCCATCACCGCGGCAGGGCGGCAATGGCGGGTCATATTGGGCAGCAGATACAAGACAAAAGTGCCGACTACACAATCCCCATCGACAGCCACAAACACATCACAGCCGGGGTGCTTGCACATATCCTCAAAGCTCCGGCACAGATCTTCATACAGTGTGCCCTCGTCCGGCTGGAGTTGCTGGTAGAGGTTGTGAACGACGGGTAAATCGGACGAAGTGCAGGGACGAATTGTTGGGTTCATGGTTGGGTCTCCTTTCCGTTGCCTGAGACTGTCCCAGAATTAGCTGGCGAAAGCGCGATCGCGCAGCATTCCTAGAGCTCACAGTGACACCTGAAGTTCGACAAATATTGGCATGTGATCACTCAAGTCTGCCCAGTCACGAAAACCGCCTATCTCAAACCGTTTAGCCTTGTGCATCATCTGTTCGGAAAGAAAGACGTAGTCGGTATGGTACGCCTTGTGCTGCTTACGGTGCATAAAGAAAGTAGGGTCAGACTCCGCTCCATAATCGATGGAGCGGAGAGTGTGATATGCGCTCCTGATGCTCCGTTTGTCTAGCAACTCAATAACATCAGCCATTGTGCCATACAGATCCTTACATTGTTGCTGCAGTGGATCGAATTTGATGTTCCAGTTGAAATCCCCAGCAACAATTACATGGCCAGACAGATAATCAGCACATTGCTGAAGCCCGCTCCACACTTGAGCTATGTACCGCCGCATCGTGTTTCGCGTATCATTCATGCCCCAGAAAGCAATTACGCTGAGCGCTCTGCCAATTCTTAGCGGGATCATATAACGCACCGCACCTGCATTCGATGGCAAAAGCTCAGCGTCTAAGTGTTGCTTTACAAATACGCATAATCCTTTATTCCTGTTCTCTCCTATCCAAAATGTCTGATATTCATTTCCGATATAGCTCCGCAAGACATCAGGCGCTTCACATTCTTGGATAATCATAATGTCAGGGGCAAATGCTTCTATTCGTTCGAGCTTCCGCCGGAAAGCCATATTGCAGTTCCAGTTAACGATATACATGGAGCCTTTTCCCTAAGCGCCTGTATTCTCTATAAAAAAAGAGTGGGATGCACACCCTAGTTTCGCCGCGAACTCTATGGCAATATACTATGGGGAAATACTCCCGAACGTCGGGCTCCAGCATCACAGTGCCTTCTTCAAGGGTAAAATGCTGCACACTGACAGAGCCGTAAGGTTTGCGAACCCTAACCACGTAACCTCCACCGTAAGACTTGTGGTGCTTTCCACGAACGCCCTGCGTGAAATCATATTCAGGGAGCATTACGGTGTTTTCTCGATCAATGTCTTTAGATGCCATTTTGTTCGTAAACCTCCCGTTCTGATCTGGTCGCTTTCCGGGAACTGATAATACGGATATTCGATCCGCGCTGAGTGTTCCGGATCTGGAATAGTAATGGACAGAGGATCGCCAAAGACAGTCCTTGCCTCCCCGAAACTCACTCCGTGCTTTATGAGATTGATTTTGGCTTTCTCCTCGTCCCATTCGAAAGTCAACTTCATCTGCAACTCCAGAATGCTCTATTATAGTCTACCAATGTAAGTTCCCACTCGACTTATAAACACTGTTACCCCACCACGATATTAACCAGCTTCCCCTTGACCACAATCACCTTTCGCACGGTCTTCCCCACGAGATCGGCCTTGATGCGCTCGGAGTTCAATGCGAGGGATTTTATAGTCTCCTCGTCGGAATCGGCAGGGACTACCATTTTATCGCGGACCTTGCCATTGATCTGCGCGACTATTTCGACCTCGTCGGCTTTGGCTACTTCGGCATCGAATTTGGGCCATGGCGCCTCAAGCGTGAAGCCTTGCTTTCCAAGGATTTCCCAGAGCTCGTCCGCGATGTGCGGCACCATCGGGGAGAGCAGGAGGATGAGGCTTTCTATTGCTTCGCTCAGAACTGCCGAGGCGTTTCCACCCTCACCCCTGCCCTCTCCCTCGTAGGGAGAGGGAGCTTGCATGCCTGCCTTACTCGCCTGCAGGAATGCCTGCATCTCGTTCAGGAGTTCCATCAGGGCGGCGACCGCGGTATTGAACCGGAAGTTCTCGATATCCTCGCCGACCTTGCGAATGGTCTGGTGGGTCTTGCGGCGCAGGGCCTTTGCCCTGGGGTCGGCTTCGGCCTCGCTCTTCACCGCGGAGGACCAGTTCGGATCGAAGCGCTCGGCATAATCGTTAACCAGCCTCCAGACACGCCCCAGGAACCGGTAAGCGCCGTTCATGCCCTCTTCGTTCCACTGCACGGCTTCCTCGAACGGCGCAACGAAGAGCTCATAGGTGCGCAGGGAGTCCGCGCCGTACCTGCCGGCCATCGCATCCGGCGTGACGACGTTGCGCTTGGACTTGCTCATCTTGACCCACTTCCAGACGATCTTCGAGGGGTCCATTTTTTCGACATCTTCAGGCAGGAGCGGAATCAGATCGTGATCCGTATCATCATCACCCTCGGACTCTACCTTATCGCCCTGCTCCATCGTCCGGTGCGGAGTATGAGCGAGCACCATCCCCTGGTTCATCAGCTTCGCGAACGGCTCGACGAACGGCACCCAGCCCTCGTCGTGCAGGACCTTGGTCCAGAACCGCGCGTACAACAGGTGCATGACCGCGTGCTCCGCCCCACCGACATACAGGTCCACCGGCAGCCAGTAAGCCGCCAGGTCTTTGTCGAACGGCGCGGTGTCCAGGTGCGGGCTCACGAACCTCAGGAAATACCAGCTCGAGCACGCGAACCCGCCCATTGTGTCCGTTTCGCGCTTCGCAGGCCCACCGCACTTCGGGCAGGTCACGTTCACCCACTCCGGAATATTGGCAAGCGGAGACTCCCCGCTCCCGGACGGCTCATAATTATCCACATCCGGCAGCACCACCGGCAGGTCTTCCTCAGGCACAGGCACTTCGCCGCAGGCCGGGCAGTGAATAATCGGGATGGGCGCGCCCCAATACCTCTGGCGCGAGATCAGCCAGTCCCTGAGCTTGTAGTTTACGGTAAACTTACCACGGCCGGTCTCGTCGAGCCACTGAGTGACGCGTTTCTTTGCGAGGGCGCCGGGTGTGCCGGTGAACTCGCCGGAGTTGATCATATCCCCGTATTCCGCGTGGAACAGCGCGTCGCGCAGGAACGCATCGCGCACGAGCACTTCCATCAGAGTGCGGGCGGCGCCGACGCTGGAGTCGATCATCTTTAGGTGACCGAGGATCTCTCGCTCGGCTTCGTAGGAGTTGAACGATGCCAGCGTCCAGCGCGAGTCGACCACAGCGACCCACTCGCCGGACTTCGACCGGCCCTTTGCAAGCTCCATAACGCTGTCTACCTGTTGTGCGGTGACTTCGGTCACAGGCCGAGCCTCGCGCGCGGAATCGAACTTCTTCAAGGTCGAGAGCGCGCCGTGCTTGATCTCGCGCGGCAGGTCGCTGTCACCAAAAATGAACGACCACCGCGCCCCCACGAGAGCTATCCACCTGCCAGGCTTCACATAGCTGCCCGCGAGCTTGATGAACTGGTCGATCTCCTCATCGCCCATCAGAACGATGCGATATTTCTGGCCGTGCTCCTCGAAGCTGATGTGCGCCTTTTCCATTGCTGAGTCGAAGCCGTCTTTGACGCAGTCCTTGCACACGCTCGACTTCGCCAGGCCGTCGGTGCGGTCGATGACGGGAATGATCGGGATGCCGAACTTCAACGCGAACTCGAAGTCGCGCTCATCGTGCGCGGGAACCGCCATAATCGCGCCGGTCCCGTAGCCCATCATAACGTAGTCCGCGATCCAAATCGGGATCTTGCGGTCGTTGACCGGGTTGATGGCATAGGCGCCGATGAAAACACCGGTCTTTTCCTTTTCCGTGGACTGGCGCTCGATGGCGCTCTGGCGCTGGGCGGACTTCTTGTAATCCTCGACTTCTTTCTTCTTCTCCGGAGACGCCAACTTTTCGACCAGCGGATGCTCCGGCGCGAGGACCATAAACGTCGCGCCCCACAACGTATCGGGGCGTGTGGTATAGATCACGATGTCGTCGCCGTGCTCGGTCTTGAAAGTGACCTCCGCGCCCTCGCTGCGGCCGATCCAGTTCTTCTGCATCAGCTTGATTGAGTCGGGCCAGTCGATGGTATCCAGGTCGTCGATCAGCCTGTCGGCATAAGCCGTGATCTTGAAGAACCACTGGGGCAGGTCCTTTTTCTCGATGAAGGAGTCACAGCGCCAGCACTTGCCGTCCTTCACTTCTTCGTTTGCAAGCACCGTCGCGCAGCTCGGGCACCAGTTCGCCGGGGCGAGCGATCTGTAGGCGAGCCCGCGCTTATACAGCAGCTCGAATATCCACTGGGTCCACTTGTAGTATTCAGGGCTGGAGGAATTGACCTCGCGCGACCAATCGTAGCCGATCCCGATCAGGTTCATCTGGCGCTTGTAGGTCTCGATATACTCCGGCACCGTTTTCTTGGGGTGGCTCTTCCTTTTTATGGCCTCGTTTTCCGCGGGCAGGCCGAAGGCGTCCCAGCCCATCGGATGGAGGACGTTAAAGCCTCTCATCCGGCGGTATCTGCAGGCAACATCGGTCGGGATATAGTTGCGGCAGTGCCCTACCGAGAGCCCGGCCCCGCTGGGATAAGGGAAGAAGTCCAGACCGTAGAACTTCGGCTTATCGGTCGAGTCCTGGGTTTTGAACAGGTTCGCATTCTTCCAGCGCTTCTGCCACTTCTTTTCTATTTCTGCGAAATCGTATTTGCGATCGGCCATTTTTCACCCCTGTGTACAAACAACCAACGGAACCACCCCTTGCGCGGGGGAGCCCGTTGTCAAACAACTAAAACTTTACTAACGAGACTGATTATAGGATTCGTGGGGGAGGAGTGTCAAGGAATGAAGCTTAGGAGGTCTATGTCGTAGCTCAGTTAACAGTAAACAGCCTTTGTTCGGGCGGATTTGCAATCCAGCCCGTAAAAGGCGACTTCGGAGGGGTGGACTGATGATCTTATGCCGCCTGGGCGCTTCGCATCCGAAGCATAGTTAATCGGCGGACCCGCCTGCGGCCGCATTCCAATATAGGGGTCCGCCTCGTCTCTGGGACGGAGTTCCTCCTTCTCCGCCATCCCAAGCTTGCGAGGCCCCCGATGCCGCAGAGCAGGGCGAGGACCGATGACGGCTCGGGAACCGGTGTCCACGATACCGCGGATGCAGGCCCTGAGTTTCCTGCCCACCCGACCACCTCGCCACCGTCGTTGATGCCCAGGGCCGCGCTACCGGCATAGCCCGATCCCAGATTGATGATCGTGCCGTTCTGCCACAGGCAGGCAGTAAAGGCGTCGGTGGAACTCCTCGCCCATCCGACTACCTGGCCGCTATCATTGATGCCCAGGGCCTCACTATACTCGTAGCCCGGCAGCGTTCCCAGGTTGGTGATGGTGTTGTTCTGCCACAGGCAGGCGGTGGGTGTGCCGGAGATGCCGTCAGAGTATCCGACCACCTGGCCGGCGTCATTGATGGCGGTAGCACAACTTATTTGGTAGCCCGACAGTCTTCCAAGGTTGGTGACCGTGCCATTTTGCCACAGGCACGCAGTTTCGTTGATTGAATTCATCTGCGCGTATCCGACCACCTGGCCGCTGTCATTGATGCCAGTGGCGTAGCTGCTTCCGCTCCATCCCGGCAGTGTTCCCAGGTTGGTGACCGAGCCGTTCTGCCACAGGCAGGCGGTGTCGCCCGCAACCCACGCGTATCCGGCCACCTGGCCGCTGGCGTTGATGGCGGTAGCCCGACTGTCGATGGCGCTCGGCAGCGAAGGCAACGCTGTCGCCGTGCCGTTCTGCCACAGGCAGGCGGTGGAATTGGCACCCTGGTTGTCCTCCTGGTATCCGACCACCTGGCCGTTGTCGTTGACGGCGTTGGCCCAACTATTTGCGTAGTTCGGAAGCAGCCCCAGACTGCCGGCCGTGCCGTTCTGCCACAGGCAGGCGTTGTCGTTGTACGCGAACGCATATCCGACCACCTGGCCACCGTCGCTGATCGCGTTGGCTTCACACCCGCTGCAGCCCTGCAGCGTTGCCAGGTTGGTGATTGTGTACTGCTGGGCCTGGGCGCCGGTAACACCCCACGTAAGCAGCCCCGCAAGACACGCGATTATTGACCAGTTCCTGAACATGACTTCTCCTCCGCTCTCTTCGGAGCATAAGCCCACGCGGTCCGTTGGAACTGCGCGGGCTGGCTGTAGTGTGCCATGAGAATCGACGGCTGTCAATAGGAGCCGACCATAAAGTGTTCTATTCCATGAAAAAGTCCCGCGGGGGTTTTCTCGGAAATCACCACTCTGGGTGTTCACCCAAGCAAACGCACACTTACGGAGCCGCTGCTTTCGCTGCGGCTGGCGTGTCTATTACCGTTGCCGTAATCGTTATGTCTGCCGTTGCCTTGGTATTGTCCTTCGCGGCTGTTTTGGTCTTGTCCTGTGCGTTTGCTTTGATCCCGTGCCGCGTGGTTTGCCTGGCATTGTCCTGTGGGGTTGTCTTGGACTTGACCTGCGTTGGCAAAATACTGATCTGGTGCAGCTTCATGGGCTTACCCGAATCTACCGTGGCCAGCCATTTGAGGCTGTGAACCGCATACTTATCTCTCACGCAATCGAAGACTCCGACAATCTTGATTCGACCGTCGGATTGGATAACCGGTAGAAGCCCGATACGCTCCAAACCCTTGACCTTGCTTCCACCGCCCGGAGCCGTCGCACCCAGGGAAATGGTGGCATAGTGGCCATCGGGAACAGTCAAAATGGGATTGTTCACTTCCTTGTATCTTTGGTCGCGCCCGCAGCCGGGCATGTGATCTCAATGCTGAGAGTGAGTTGGATGTTCTTGGCCGCAGGCGCGGGGTTACTCTTGGTTTCCGCCTGAGCCCGGCAGAACCCGCCCCACCCAACAGCCAACAAACACAACAACATTACTAAAACTTTTTTCATGCCGCAGCCTCCGTTTGAGCGTCGATACAAAAGAACCTGTTCCTTAGTATACCACAGGTTTGCGCGCAGCCGATATTTCCAAATCCTGCTGCCCACCGCTCTACATTGCCGCCCACTCACTGCCGATAATACTAACACAGGCATCCCGCAGTCTTTTTGCACTCATCCTCCTTTCCTCCTTTCATGTGCGGGATGCCTGCCTTTCATTCGATCCCGCTGCCCCACCCTGTCCATTTCCCGTTTGAAGAGCGCCCGCAGTGGTTATCCAAGTGGTATGCCCATTGCGCCTGAGCCTCCGGATGTTCGCGTATCCGGATTCGGAAATCCGGGTGAAGTGGCAGGGTGAGGATTCGGAAATCCTCACCCAGGAGAGATTCCATTGCGGATAAAACCTTTCGCACTCTTCCTGCGGAAGAACGCTGTCGGGCTTTCGCAGTATCTAGCAATACTACTGTCGCCCCGGGGGATTTCACCGCGAAGGGAAGAAAATAGCCTTCGGCTATTTTCGAAGGAATCACGGATAAAACCTCTCGCATTCTTCCTTCGGAAGAACGCTGTCGGTTTCACCGCGAAGGGATGAAAATGCCTTCGGCATTTTCAGAGGAGGGCCTCAGTCCGTCTGCATGTCCTTTATGGGAAAGTCCCAGGAAAGGGTCTTGGGGGATATCCGGCTGTTCAATATGGTCTTTCGGATGCCGATCACAGAGGTCTTTGCCGGGTTTCTGCCGTTGGCCCCGGCGCTCTTCGGGCGAGCGGCAGGCCGTATGCGCTTCGGTTCCACATCCATACAAACGCCCCCGCAGCTTGGAAGCACAATGCAGGTCTTCACGTGTCCTTTATCCGATTGGGTCTCAATGTCGCATTGTCTGACATAGGTTATGCCTGGGAGCTGGCGGCTGACCGGAGTTTTGGCCACGGGATAGGTTTTGAGAAGATAAGTGAGGCCCGGACATTCTACTTCCTCGTTCTTCATCATCTTGGCAATCGTCACAAATCTGAACAGCCCTTCGAGTTGGACGTATATCGGCTGCGCTGTCGCGATGCTCGAATAATGCTGGGTGAATGCCTCCGCAAAGCGCTTGGCCAGGGGATTCGGCGTTCCGCGGCCGGAGACATCTCCCTGCTCAGTCAGAAACTCCTCTTCCGTGAGCAGACCGACGTGGCAGCTTTTGAGGAGTAAAACGCCGTCATCATCTTCATCGTATGTAACCTCCCTGGGGTTGAACCAGAAGCGGCTCATCGTCTCACAGGGAACCGTGGGAGGTTTGCCGGCGGCGACCTCCCGCCTTATCTGGTCTTCGGTCAGGTCGGTAATGCTCTTCAAGCCGTCGATGCCCAACGAGACCGAGCCGTTGGCAAGGCGCTTCATATAATAGTCCGCATCAACCATCACCGACGCGAAGCGCGTGTCGAACGGAACGCCCAACACCCGGACGTTCTGTGGTTTGCGGCCGACTTCACACCACCGGTCCGTGTAAGCGCGCAGGCCTTCGGAACTTGAAAAGTCCAGCCCGTCACGCGACACGCTCTGAAGCTGGCACAGAACACTGGGGTTGGGGTCTATGGAACAGCCTGGAGCGCTGTAATAACGCGTGTGGTCTTTCTCGGTGGTATAGAGGTCCCATTCGTTACGCAGGGCAACCGCAAAATCGTCGATATAGAGCGTCGGCAGCGCCGGATCCACTTTGCCGATAAGAATGACGTCGTCATTCTTCTCATCACCATATAACCGCAGAGCCTGGTTATCCCGCACAAAGACCGCGCATCGGCACAGTTGCCGGACTTGAGCGCGGCTTTCAACGCGTTCAGAGAAAGGGCGCGACCCTTAACCTCATCGCACAGACCAGCAGTCGAACAAAGGCAGATCAGCATCGCCGCGAAGAAAAGCCCAGAGAAGATCGTGTTTCTAATCCTCAAAACGTGGACCTCAGCCATTAAGTACAAGTGCATTATACCATGCTCTCGCATGGTATAATATGACCAACGACGTAGTTGATTGGAGGTTCGCGTGACAAGGCAATTGACGGCAGTTTATGAAAAGCACGGCGATTGGATAGTCGCATGCCTTAAGGAGATCCCGGGCGTGAATACCCAGGGAAAAACCAGGGAAGAGGCGCGCGCCAACCTGGAAGACGCTCTCCAGATGTTCCTGGACACCAACCGCGAGCTGGCGCAGCAGGAGCTGATAGGCAGAGAAGTCACCGAGGAACCATTCGCGCTGGTTGCAGCATGCCGCGTGAGACGCCGAGCTTTTCTAGTCCATCTGCCAGAACAACGGCTGTGTGCTTCTGCGCGAGGGAGCCAAGCACAGCATCTATCACAACCCCAAATCGAGACGGTCCTCCACGCGTCCCCGGCATTCTGAACTCAACGATTTTCTTGTCACCAGGATATGCCGCGACTTGGACATCGACGCCCCTCAGTAGCCGTGATGTATCGGGATTTGAAGGTCGGAGAAAACTTCCCCTGACCTTGTGATACAAACCCTTTAACCCGACCCGACCTGGAAATCCCGAAATATCACCTCCGCGAAGTGAGACAGGGAACCTGGGCCATCGGCCCCAGAAGAGCCCGGAGACGGCGGTCTCTGATGGGGGTTCGGGGGCGAAGCCCCCGCAAACTCTACTTCGTCGACTCCCTGACTTCGTATCGCACGTGCGTGAAAGCGCTTTCACGCACCCAGACATAGCTGTTTTCCACACTGCAGCGAGTCTTTGCCTCGTAGCCGCGGGGCGGCTTTTCTTCCTGGGTCGCCAGCCAGTCGACGTAGGGGTCGCGCTCTTCGCCGTCTCGCCAGATGATCGTCCCCCAGCCGTAGGACGCCCTCGCGCGGCGCTCGGGGGTCTCGGAGAGAGGTCGATCTCATCAATTTTGGGGCGATCGAAGCGCTTGGCGGGCAGGGCGACGATGAAGCCTTCCGGCGCGTCGATCTCGATGCTGAAGCAGTCGGGCTCCGAATGCCACTCCACATCCACGCAGCCTCCGTGTGTAATAACGTGCCCCTTCGCCCACTCAAGGTCGCCCGGCCTTGGCTGAATTATGACCACATTCGACTCAGGCATCGACGGCTTTACCCCAAGCACCTCAGCCGGCAGGAAGTAGGTCGGCGCGCCCGACCACGCGTGGCACAGGCTGTCGGGGCAAAGAGCGTCCTCACCCCACCACGCCGCAAACGATTCCCACCAGGTCTTCGCGCCGCGCCTGAGCATCTCGCCCCAGACCATGCGAATCAATCCGAGCGCTTCATCGTCCATGCCCAGCTTCGCCATCGCCTGCAGAACGTAGAAATCGAAATAAGGGCCCGCCGACTGAATGGGGTCCGAGTTCCACTGCTGGGCAATGGAGGCGCGGGAAATCACATTCTCCTTGACCCGCGCGCACCGCTCACTGTCCGCCAGGCCAAACACAACCGCCAGAGTATTGGTCTGCACACTGACGACCTGGCTCAGTTCCCCGTCCACGTTGCAGTCGACATAAACGCCCTTCTCCTCGCACCAGAACCGCTCGTTGAACGCGCGCCTGACGCTCTCGGCCCGGTCGTGCCACGTCATGGCGTCCTCTATATTGCCGAAAGCCGAGGCCAGCTTAGCCGCGTCGCGCAGGGCCTGATAGTAGAACGCGTTGTACGCCGCAACCTCGCCGCGCTTGTCCACAAATGCGTGGTCGATGAACAGCCACCATTCGTGCATCTCACCCTCGGTCTTCGGATTCCACGTCAGCAGTCCGTTCTCGCTCTCCTGGGTGCGCAGCCAGCCTTCGAGGTAGCGCCGCATGTTCGAGTAGAGAGCCGCGACCACCACTCGATCGCCGATGTAAAGGTAATGATCGTGAAGCATCATTATCCAGACCAGGTTATAGTCCGGCAGAATGTGGTTGGTGCTCGAAGGCCAGAGGGCGTTAAAGAGGCCGTCCTCGCGCTGGCACTGGACGAACTGGCGCAGGGCTTTGGCGGCGAGTTTCGCGTCGAAGAAACTGTAATAATTCATCAGCGCCTGCACCCGCGCATCGCCCGGATACTGGCCGTGTTCCCTCAAAGGACAATCCTCGTAAGCATCCTGCATACACACCGTCAGAGTGTCGAGTCCAGTCTTCCAAATGTCGTTCATGAGCGGATCGGAGCATTCGAACGTGGAAACCTGCTCGAGCGGATAACCAACGCGGCTGATAGCCACCGCCTCGATCTCGACCGGAGCCTGCAGGTCGCGGAAAGTTAGCTGCATGTAGCGAAACGCGCGGCGCCCGAATGTCTGCCACTCCTGCCTCCCGCCGTGCCCGATGAAGCGGTCGGCCTGGAGGATATTTTGCCTGTTGGGGAAGACGTCGCCATTTTCATCGAGCGCCTCGCTGTAGCCGATATCCAGCGTGCCGCACCCGCCGTCCTTGATCTTCAGGACTGGAAAACCGACGACCTCTCGGCCGAAATCCAGCACAATGAAAGTGTCAGGGCCGGGGCTCACAATCGCCGCCTCACCGGAAGTGTTCAGGAGAGCACTCGCGTATTTGACCGTGCAGTCGCCGGAAGTCTTCTTTTCCGCGTGCATTCTGGTTGCTATGTCCAGGTCCTGATCAGAAATACGTTCCACGCTCCCGCACTTCAGAACCTGCTCCGGAAGAAGCTCATATTCTCGAAGCGGCGGAATCTGCCGGGGGACCAGGCTCGTCCAGGGCTCCTTACCAACGTCGCCGACAACCTGCGGCTCCTGCCAATCCACATCTTGGAACCCGACCACATTCCAGCCGACAGGTTTCTTGCGCGAGTCGTAAATCTCCTGGAAACCGACGGTCCAGAACATCTGCGGGGAATTAAAGTCCCAGTCATCGGCCGGCTTGACTTTCCAGGTATCGTCGGTGCCGACAACGATCGGATCACCCTCGCCGCCGGCTATCTCAAGCTGCAGCAAAAATGCGCCCGGCGCTTCGGGGCGACTGTGCGTGCCGACCCCATAGTTATAGCACAGCGTCGCGATTACGTTTTTGCCCGGCCTGAGGAAACGCCCGAAGTCGTATTCATCATAATACTGGAAACGGGGATGACACGGGTTTGGACCTCGGCCGACATAACGGCCGTTCACGTAGAGCTTATACTCGGTAGAACACGTGACGAAGACCTTCGCGCCGGAAACGGACGCCAGCTCAATCTCTTTCCTCGCATACATGTAGAAGTTCGGCGTGTCGAGGTGTGACTTCGCCCATATCCACTTCGCCTGCCAATCCATCAATCAAATCTCCTGAGGATAACCCATATGCGCGGCGCGCACAGTCTATATCCACATCTTCCTGGATGACGATTTCAGAATCCTCACCCGTGCATTAATCCCGGATTTCCGAACCCCGCTGCCCGAACAAAGATGAGCGCGAAGATAAGGAAGTGGGTTGGGAAACCCACAAATCGTATCCGGCGTAGGGAGACGCCGGACGATCGCCAATATAACGTTATCATTATAGATGTAATCGCCGTATATCGGGTGATCACTCGGCAAAAAGAGCCTTTTGTCTCTGCCAATAGGTTCGTGCGGATATCCGATTATTCCTTCGTGTTCCCCAGGTGGAAGGATAGGCAGCTGCCGGCGTGTAAGGAAGTGCGTATACGGAAAGAAAGCGATATATGACGGACCCGATCAGACAATTCAGGCTGGCGCTCCTTGCGCTGGTGGCGCTGGTGGTTCTCGGAGCCCTGGGCTATCACATACTCGAGGGTTGGTCCGGACTGGACTCCCTGTATATGACGGTAATCACGCTCTCTACGGTCGGTTACAAGGAAGTTCACGAACTCGATCCTGCCGGAAAGATCTTCACCATGGTGTTGATCGTTTTCGGAGTCGGCATAGTGTTCTGGGCGGGCGCGAGTCTGATAGAAGCCGTGGTCGGCGAGCAAATCTGGCATGCGATACAGAGGAAGCGAATGCACACTGAAATATCCAAGCTGCACAACCACTACATCATCTGCGGCTATGGCCGAATGGGGCAGCAGATTGCCAAGGACCTGCAGCGAGAGGGCATGCCCTACGTGGTAATCGAACGCAACCCCGAGCAATTGCCCAGGCTTATCGCGCAAGAGATACCATTTGTCGAGGGCAATGCGAGTGATGATAAGGTCCTTCACGCCGCCGGGATCGAGAGCGCCAAGGGGCTGATCACCGTAGCGCCGACCGATGAGGACAATGTGTTCATTACGCTGAGCGCGCGCGCTCTGAATCCTCGCCTGTTCATTGTAGCGCGATCCATTATGGAAGACAACGAGGATAAGCTGAAGATGGCGGGCGCCGACCGTGTGATGTCACCTTATGTGATGGGCGGCAGGCGAATGGCGACTGCTGTGCTGCGGCCAAACGTGCTGGATTTCCTTGAACTGGCGATGCACACGGATGATAAGCGCATGATGATCGAGGAACTGGAGGTCGGCCCAGGTTCGAGACTCACGGGACGCACCATCAAGGACGTGAACCTGAAGGCTGAGACGGGTGTCACGGTAGTCGCGATTAAGAAGGCATCGGGAAAACTGGTTGCAAATCCACCTGACGATGAAGTCTTCCAGGAAGGGGACGTCCTGATTGCGCTGGGGGTGCCGGAACAGCTTAAGAAGGCGGAGAAGATCGCGGCCCCTCAAGGCGCGCGGGGATGATCGGCTGCCTCAACATGTCGGACGCTTTACGCTGACGTTACGACTCACGCCCACATTAGTGAGCTGTCAACTACCGATTTCGAAGTCGGTAGTTGACAGCTCCCCCGTTTTATTCGACCACGCATCGAATCCACGAATAATACGGGCTAAACACTAATATTTAGAGAGCGCCGACTGGTTCTCTGATCTCGAACTTGTAGCCAACTCCCCAGATCGTGGTGATCCGGCAGGGGGAGCCGTTGATTTCGATTTTTCTGCGAAGTCTCTTGATGTGCTGGTCGACAGTTCTCTCGTCCCCATAGAACTCCTGGTAAGCCCAGACCTGCTCCAAGAGCTGCTCACGTGTGAAGACACGATTGCGATTGGAAGCGAGGTGCCAAAGCAGGTCGAATTCCTTGGGAGTGAGATCGACTCTCATATCGCCAACAATGACTTCTCTCGAAATCCTGCTTACCGATAGTCCCGGCAGGCCGAGGACCTGCTGCTCATCGGGGCTGGGAACGTAGGCGGCTCTGCGAAGAACGGCCTTGACCCTGGCGAGGAGTTCGCGCGGTGAGAACGGCTTGGTGACATAATCGTCAGCGCCGATCTCGAGACCCAGCACTCTATCGACCTCGTCGACTCTAGCGCTCGAGCATGATAAGGGGGACATTACTGGACCTGCGAATTTCCTTGCAGACATCGAGCCCGTCCATTCCCGGCAGCATAAGGTCAAGAATGACCATATCCGGCTTCTGGGTCCGGATCATTTCGATGCCCTCACTGCCGTCGCCGGTGCAGATCACTTCGTACCCGGCCTTCTCGAAATACAGGGAAACAAGCTCGCAGACATTCTCTTCATCATCAATCACGAGAACCCTGGGCCTTCCGGCTCCGGTTTCATCTTTTTTCAGCACGCTCTGTACGTCCATTTCAGAAGTCTACCTCAACTGATTTAAGAGTAGGATTTGCCTTTCGGCCAGATTGTTCTGGCTCAAGTATAACCGGATTTACATGCTGTGTCAATGGTGAAACAAGAAAACAGCATAAAAAGTCAGTCTCGGCATACATTAGAACCGGGTCAGGCATCAAAGAAGCATCACCTGATACGTTCAAACAAGCGCCGTCGGTCTTCTTAGATTGACCTCCTAAGGCCCCGCACATTTCGTATTCTAAATCGGTCGATATTGGACAGGGAACGCCTTGCAGTCAGCCGCCCGGTAGCCAGGCAACCCCGAGATTTGTAATTCCGCTAACCCGCGGTTCGTGCCAGAGGATCGCAGATCTACGGATTTGACAGCCTCCCCGCCAAAAAAAGCTTGACAATCAAATTCAGCATCTACTAAAATATCTTGGCACTCGGCTATGAAGAGTGCTAACATGAGTTTACTCATCATAATCTCGCAGGAGGTGGCAGATAAGAATGATTAGGCCTCTAGGTGACAAGGTGGTAGTTGAGCCGCTCGAAGGAGAAGACAAGAGCGCGGGAGGAATCATCCTCCCGGATACTGCCAAGAAAAAGCCGCAGGAAGGCGTCGTCGTCGCGGTCGGGCCGGGCAAGGTCCTTGAGAACGGGTCTCGCGCTGAGATGGCCGTAAAGGCAGGTGACAAGGTTATTTATGCCAAGTACGGCGGAACCGAAGTCACGGTGGAAGGCAAGGACCTCGTGATCCTTGACCTGGATTCTATCTACGCAATAAAGGAATAAGGGAGGGACTGAGTTCCTATGGCAGCTAAAATCATTAAATTTAACGAGGAAGCCCGCCGCGCGCTGGAGCGGGGCGCCAGCGCCGTAGCAGCGGCTGTGAAAGTCACGCTTGGGCCCAAGGGCCGCAATGTCGTGTTGGATAAGAAGTGGGGAAGCCCCACAATCACCAAAGACGGGGTAACCGTCGCCAAGGAGATCGAGCTCGAAGACCCGTATGAGAATATGGGCGCTCAGTTGGTCCGCGAAGTTGCTTCCAAGACCAACGATGTTGCCGGTGACGGCACCACCACCGCAACCGTTCTTGCGGAGTCGATAGTCCGCGAGGGTCTGCGCTATGTGGCAGCCGGTGGAAACCCGATTGCCGTGAAGCGCGGCATCGAGCTGGCGGTAGAGAAGGCCGTTGAAGAGATCAAGAAGATGTCTATACCGGTTGCCGGCAGGGAAGAAGTTGCCCAGGTCGCATCGATCGCCGGAAACGACGCCGAGATCGGTGAAGTCATCGCCGACGCAATCGAAAAAGTCGGACGCGACGGTGTTATCACCGTTGAAGAGTCCAAGGGCACGGCGACCAGCCTCGAAGTGGTCGAAGGCATGCAGTTCGACAAGGGCTACATTTCGCCATATATGGTTACCGACAGCGAGCGAATGGAAGTGGTTATGGAGAACCCGATGATTCTCATCTATGAGAAGAAGATCTCCGCCGCCGCTGACCTCATTCCTCTGCTGGAGAAGGTTGCCGGCTCCCGCAGGCCGCTCGTGATTATCGCGGAGGACCTGGACGGCGACGCGCTTGCAACCATAGTTGTGAACAAGCTGCGCGGCACGCTGCAGGTTGCCGGCGTTAAGGCGCCCGGCTTCGGCGACAGGCGCAAGGCTATGATGGAAGACATCGCTGTTTTGACCGGCGGCCAGTTTATTTCAGAAGACCTCGGAATTAAGCTGGAAAATGCCGATCTTGCGATGCTCGGCTCCGCAGCCAAGGTCGTCGTGACCAAAGAGAACACCACCATTATCGAGGGCAAGGGCACCGCTGAGGCGGTCCAGGGCCGCATTGCTCAGATCAGGAAGCAGATCGAAAACACCGATTCCAACTACGACCGCGAGAAGCTGCAGGAGAGACTTGCCAAGCTGTCCGGCGGCGTGGCTGTGATCAAGGTCGGCGCTGCGACCGAGACTGAGCTTAAGGAAAAGAAGCATCGCTTTGAAGATGCTTTGTCCGCGACCCGCGCTGCTGTCGAGGAAGGTATCGTGCCCGGCGGCGGCGTCACCCTGGTGAACGTCATTCCCAAGCTCGAAAATATCGGCGAGACCCCGGATGAAGAAGGTCGGCGCCAGCATCGTCCGAAGGGCCCTTGAGGAGCCGCTGCGCCAGATAGCCGAGAACGCCGGTATGGAAGGCAGCGTGGTGGTCGAGCGCGTCAGAAACGAAAAGCCCGGAATCGGCTTCAACGCTGTGACCGAGACCTATACAGACATGGTCAAGGCCGGTGTGGTTAACCCCGTAAAGGTCACCAGGAGCGCCCTGCAGAACGCGGCGAGCATCGGTGCTCTGATTCTGACCACCGAGAGCCTGATCGCTGAGAAGCCCGAACCGAAGGGCGCAGCCCCGATGGGCGGCGGACCCGGCGGCATGGGCGACTACGGAATGTAGTTTCTTCCTCTCCTGGAAGCAAACTCAGAGCCCGTGGGTGGATAGTTCACCCACGGGCTTTTTGGTTGTTTCGTTAGCGCGGCCTCTGGCCGCCGCTTGCGCAACTCAACAACCCCAGGTATACTGAGTCTAGCCTGCGGTCTTCGCAGGTTTTGCACAATGGATGGGCTTGGAGAGCTGGTTTGAGGGTCAGAGACAAGGCGGATACGCGAACCGAATCGACGGCGTCGGGAGGCGCAAAAGGCGCGGCGCCGGGTATCTCGATAAAGGGCATTTTGGTCGGATTGGTCCTGGTTCTCGGGATCAGCTTCACGGTTTCCATGCCGAGCTCGTCACCGCGCGAATGCTCATTGGTTCCCAGCAGCTTCCTCCGGTAGTGATAGCTGTTTTCGCGTTCGTGGTCCTCTTGAACGGAAGCCTCAAGGGCGCCGCGAAGAAGCTTCGCCTATCGGCGGTCGATCTCACAATGATCTACTGCATGATCCTCGTGGCCGCGCTTATATCTGCCAGGGGAATTGTCGAGAAGCTGCTGCCGGTGCTCGTCACGTCGAATTATTTCTCAAGTCCCTCGAACAATTGGCAGGGGCTCTTCGGGCAGCATACGAAGCAGTGGATGGTCCCGTTCAATGTGAACGGCGCCCCGAACCAGCTCGTCGCCAGGCGCTATTTTGAAGGCCTGCAGATGGGAGAGCGCATCCCGTGGCAGGCGTGGGCTGTGCCGCTCGCCGCGTGGGGAACGCTCTGCCTGCTCATCATTTTCTCGTTCCTCTGCCTCGCCACTATCCTGCGCGCGCAGTGGGCCGATAACGAGCGCCTCTCATTTCCACTGGCGCAGCCCGCGTTGGAACTGGTTCGCGAGGGAGAAGGGGGTTCGCTCGTCAAGAACAGGCTCTTGTGGACCGGATTCGCGATTCCCGTCGTGATCTACTCCCTGAACGGCCTGAATGCGTGGTTTCCAAGTCTTCCGGTGATGCCGGTCTGGCTCTGGCCGGGACAGTTTTTCCAGAACCCCCCATGGAATATGATCTACGGCCTCCGAGCTTATATTTCATACGCGTGCATTGGGCTTGCATTTCTGCTGCCAAGCGAAGTCATAATGTCGCTGTGGTTCTTCTACGTGTGCAGCTTGTTCCAGATGATAATAGGCAACTCATTTGGCTGGCCGATGGACGGAATGCCGATGTATCCGTGCTGGGTCGTCGTTGGCTACCAGACTATGGGAGCGTATTTCGCCCTGTGCGGGTATATGGTCTATTCCTCCCGCCATCACCTGAGAAAGATTGCTCGCGCTGTATTCAAGCGTGAGCAGATCGACGATTCAAACGAGCTCATTCCCTACCGGACAGCGGTATGGGGCCTTACAATCTGCTTTTTGCTGGCCGTAATATGGTGCCGTCTGGCGGGAATGTCGCCCTGGCTTGCGGTGCTCGAGCTGGGCGTGTTCATTTTTGTGGTTGCCGTGGTAATGGCTCGCAGCACAGCCGAAGCCGGGGCATTCATGACGGAAACAACGTTCAGACCGGTGGACCTGTATCGAATGTTTGCCCCGGTCCAGCACCTGGGCGCCGCGAACCTCACCGTGCTTGCCTTCCTCGACGGAACGTTTATGCGCGATCAGCGCGGGCTGCTGCTAACCGGCTTTTTGGACGGGCTCAAGCTCTCCGGAGACACCGGTGTCAAGCGCCGGAGCCTGCTTCCCTGGTTCATTGCGGCGATTGTGCTCGCGCTGGTGTTCGCCGGTGCGCTGCAAATATGGCTGCCGTATACGCGCGGGGCAAACCACCTGTACGCTTATATAATGCAGGGCAACAACGTCTGGGCATTTAACGATTACCAGCCTTACATGACCCACAGCGCGTCCAATGTCGTCGACTTCCGCTGCTTTGCGTCGTTTGGATTTGGGATCGCGTTTACAATCTTTCTTTCGTATATGCGCTCCGCGTTCGTCTGGTGGCCCTTCCATCCGCTTGGGTATGCTCTGTGCGGATCGTGGACGATGGTCGTGCTCTGGTTCCCGTGTCTCGTTGCGTGGCTCATCAAGACCCCGATCCTGCGCTACGGCGGAATGCGCCTTTTCGTGAAAGTGAGGCCGTTTTTTATCGGGCTAATGATCGGGGAATGCGCAATGGCAGTTATCTGGACGCTCATCTCCGCCACCACAGGGGCGCCTACTCCTGAGTTCCCGTGGCCGTAGTCGGGGGCTTCCCCCCTTGGTGGAAGGCGGGCGATGGCCCGGCGTCTCCCTACGCCGGGCTCTGGTTTTCGGGTTTCCTAACCCGGGGCACACCCATCACCCAACACCTATCCCCCAATTTGACCCCATAAGCCTGCTCACGATATAATGTTGCGGTTGAAAAGAAGATAGGGGTACACGAGTTGGTATTGAAGATTGCCGTGCCGAAGGGCAGCCTGCAGGAAGCTACTTTCGGTCTGTTTAAGAAGGCTGGATGGGATTTTAGAGTAAGTTCGCGGTCCTACCACCCGAGTTGTGACGATGCTGAGATCGAGGCCACACTCCTTCGCGCGCAGGAGATTGCGCGTTACGTGGAAGCGGGAGTCCTGGATGTCGGCATTACCGGCTATGACAACGTCTGCGAGTGTGAGGCCGACGTGGTCGAGGTCTGCGAGCTGCAGTATTCAAAGGCGACAACCAAGCCCTACAAGTGGGTTTTGGCGGCTCCCAAGGATTCCCCGATAAAGGGCCCGAAGGACCTGGAAGGCAAGCGCGTCGCAACCGAGCTGGTGAACGTGACCAAGCGCTATTTCCAGAGCCACGGCGTTAACTGCCACGTTGAGTTCTCCTGGGGCGCGACCGAAGTCAAGGTGCCTGAGCTTGTGGACGCGATTGTTGAAGGCACCGAGACCGGAAGCACGCTGAAGGCGCATGGCCTGGAAATTATCGACACGCTTCTTGTTTCCACTACCCGCATGGTCGCGAACAAGGACGCCTGGAACGATCCCTGGAAGCGCCAGAAGATCGAAAACATCGCGATGCTCCTCAAGGCTGCGCTCACCGCCGAGGGGCTGGTCGGGCTCAAGATGAATGTTCCCAAAGCCAGTCTCGAATCGGTCCTTGCTGAGCTGCCCTCACTCAAGAACCCCACCATCTCGCCGCTGGCGGGGAATGAGTGGATCGCGGCCGAGATAATCGTTGAGGAGAACACCGTGCGCGAGTTGATTCCCAAGCTCGTTCGGGCTGGGGCGTCGGGCATTGTGGAATATCCTCTGAACAAGGTGATCTACTAACTTGATAGCTCATCTGCGCGGCGAGTTGGCGAGGGTCGAAGCGGACTACGTTGTAATCGATGTAAACGGAGTCGGCTACAAAGTGCACCTCCCGCTCGCCGTTGTCGCGCAGCTCCCACAGATCGGGGATGAGACCCGGCTGCTGATATACACCGCGGTCAAAGAGGACTCCATCACCCTCTATGGCTTCGCCGACGAAGCCCAGCAGAGCCTTTTCGAGCTTCTGTTGACTGTGAGCGGGGTTGGGCCAAAAGTCGCACTGAACATTTTGTCGGTATTGCAAGTCGAACAGATAGTCCACGCGATATCCAGCGAGAGTTTTCACGAGCTGAACCGTGTTCCGGGAGTGGGCACGAAGACCGCCCAGAGGATCGTATTAGAGCTAAGGGAGAAGATCACAACGCTTGTTTGGGCACAGGCCGCTCGGAAGTCGATGCCTGCCGAGCAGCGCGTTGTCGACGACGCCAGCGAAGGCCTGGTGGCGCTCGGTTACAATAGAAATGATGCGCGAGCAGCCGCCGAAGAAGCCTTGAAGACGGTCACCGACAAACGCGATAGCAGCAGCATCGTCAGAATAGCCCTCCAGTTACTTTCGAAGGGATAACAGCCGGTCGATGCTCTTTTTCGGCATATAATCGCCGGAGCACCGGGGTTGCCGGGAACTACAGCAAACCGATTTGGTAGAACCTATTATGGACCAAGACGAGCGACTCTTGTCGCCTGAGTATAAGGATGAGGATCAGGTAATCGAGTATTCGCTCAGACCACGGCGGTTGAGCGAGTTCATCGGGCGCGCCAAGATCAAAGAGAGCCTGAGCGTCTACATCGAAGCTGCGAAGATGCGAGCGGAAGCCCTCGACCACGTGCTTTTGGACGGGCCTCCCGGTCTGGGGAAGACCACCCTCGCGCTTATTGTCGCAAATGAGATGGATGTGCCCATTAGAAGCACGTCCGGACCCGCCATCGAGCGCCCCGGCGACCTGGCGGCGATACTCACCAATCTCGAGCCGAACTCCGTCCTCTTCATCGACGAAATCCACAGACTCAACCGCGCTGTGGAAGAGATTCTTTATCCGGCGATGGAGGATTTCCAGATAGACATTATCATAGGCAAAGGTCCAAGCGCCCGGACGCTGAAGATCGATCTTCCGCGCTTTACCCTTGTGGGCGCCACCACGCGCACGGGGCTGATTACGTCCCCGCTGAGGGCGCGCTTTGGAATCGTGCACAACTTCGACTTCTACGACGTCGACAGTCTCAAGACCATCATCACCCGCTCCGCGCAGATACTGGCTGTGGATATTACCGATGAAGCCGCGTATGAGATGGCGAGCAGGTCCAGAGGCACCCCGAGAATTGCGAACCGGGTGCTGCGGCGGGTCAGAGACTATGCCCAGGTCAAGGCCGATGGAGATATCGATCTCGACGTAGCCATTGAAGGTCTCGGCCTTGCTGGAGTCGATGAACGGGGCCTGGATGAGGCGGACAGGCGCCTGCTTCGCGTCATCATCGAGAAGTTCGATGGTGGACCCGTGGGGGTCGAGACAATCTCTGCGGCAATCGGTGAAGAACGCGACACCATCGAGGATGCGCACGAGCCGTATCTTCTTCAGACAGGTTTTCTGAGCAGGACGCCCAGGGGACGGGTGGCTACGCGGCTGGCATACGAGCACCTGGGACTCCGCCCAGGCCTGGAACGCTTTTCTGATTTTGGATTATCCGATCAATGCAGCAAGGACTTTTAATAATAATGAACTGTCCAAAATGCGGCGCGACAAACGGTAACACCAATAAGTTTTGCAGGGAATGCGGCACTGCGCTGGAAAAGGCTCTGCCGCCGGAGCACTCCACCGGCAAGCCGGATGACGCCGCGCTGCGTGAAGAGCTTATCGAGGTCTGGCAGTTGTATTCGGCCGGCAAACTCGACGCTGCGCTTGCTAAAGTCAATGCCATAGCCGAGCGCGTTCCCGACAGCGCGTCGGTGCATTCGGTCATGGGCCTGGGTTACGAGCGCAAGTCGGAGGGAAGAGCAGGCGGCAGGCCGTGCAGAGGCCGGGCGCGATTTCATTAAGCTGGCTATTACGCAGTATGAAAAGATCCTCAGCCTCAATCCCAAGAGCGCCGCTGACCGGCAAAAACTGGCCTCGCTGCAAGCGAAGCTGACCGGTGAAAGTTTCGCTCCACCGAAGCCCGGGATCAATCTGTCTGAGATTCGGAAAGCTCTTAAGTCGGTTCCTCCACCGGCTCTCGCGGGGTTCGGCACGTTTATCGTGCTGTTGATGCTTCTGATCATTCTCATTCCCGGTGAAAAAAAGAGCCCGGCGAGGTCATCAAATGGCGCGCCTTCAGGCCGCGTGAGTTCGGTCGCGACGAATGGAACCAGCGTGTCTGTGGACACCGGAAGCAGCCCTGCGCTGCGGGTTTATACGTTCCCGGGGCCGTCGTCTTCGGCTGCTCAGCCTCTTGCCGCCCAGACTCAGGCGCCCAGCGCGCCAAACCCATCAATCGAGCCTATCAAGCTGCCGGCACTCGGTTCCGGCGTTACTATCGAGCGTGAGTCGAAGAGCGCCGGAAAGCCCGCGGTTGCGAGTCAGCCGGAGCCCGCAAAAGCAAGCGGCGCAAAGAACGCCGGCAAAGCCAAGAATGAGGACGCTTCCGCCAAGCCGGCGGACACTGCCGCTCCGCCAAGCGGGTCTGGTATGCTGGCAAACGCCATCATCTGCACAATCAGGGCGACAATCAGGGCGCTATCACTATGGCAAAGCAGTCCATAACCCTCTTTCAGTCCGATATCGACGCCGGCAAAAATGAGGATGCGGCCAGGCGCGGCGCCGAGAACGCCAGGAAGATGATAATGCTCTGGCAGCAGGACACTGCATCTAACAAGGGAGAGTAATGAAAAGATTTCTGACCGTTGTTCTTGCCGCGGCGTTGATCTTGGGGCTCCTGATTCCCTCGGCCGCCCTCGCAGCCGCGCGTCCCGTGATACTGCTCTTTGAGACTACCAAGGGCGATGGCGCAACCAAGGAGCTTGCCGAGTCCACCACGAAGGCTATCCGCAGCTACTTCCGAGACAGCCAGCGCGTTGAAGTCGGGGCATTCGACCGCGACTCGCCTACGGTGCTGCGCGCGATCATGGAGAACAATGTGACCGCGGACGGGGTTGCCAGCTATGCCAGCCAGGCACAGCGGCTCGAGGTGGCTAAGACACTGGCGTTCCAATACGCCGCCGGGGCCGAGGTCAGCGTGAAGGACTCGAATGTGGAAGTCAAACTTTGGGTCGCCAAGGTCGACGGGACTAAAAATGATAAGTGGGAAGCATCGAGTTCCGCTATGTCCGCGGGCTCCGCTGCGTTGGACACGGATAACGCCATGCAGTCCGCCGCCAGTTCTTCGGTGATCAGCGTCACAAGCCGGGCATTCACGGCGCTGCCTTATGTGCCTGAGCCAAAGCCGACCACCGACGATGAAAGCACGGCCATTGGCGCGCCGGAGATTATGAAAAGCGCTCAGCCGACGGCCAATGATTACGCTGATCAGGCGGATGCGAGCCTTCAATCCGGTAATATTGCCCTCGCTATCGGGCAGTATTCTCAGGCAGTCGACGTCGATCCGACGAACGGCGCGCTGAGAGTCAAGCTTGCCGACGCTTACGCTCGCAAGGGGCTGTACACCGAAGCCAACTATCAGTTGGATCAGGCTGCCGCATCCGGCGCCACCTCTGACGCCGTCACCGCGGAAAAAGCGCGCATCGATCAAATGATGAACGGTCAGACCCCTGCTCCTGACAAAGCCGGGGCCCAGAAGCAGGACAATGCGGACTCCGGCCACGACAGTACTGCGGGCACATCAGAGACTGCCAAACCATCGGAGACCAGCAGCGGCGAGTCCAGGGACGCGACTCCTGCCACGGCAGCGTCCAAGATGCTGGAAGGGGATAAACTGTGGAACCGGGGCAACCCGGATGACGCGGCCCTCGCTTATAAGGATGCGATAAAGCTCGATCCGAACGATTGGCGTACTTATGAGCGCCTGGCTGTGGTCGATGCCTCGATGTCCATGTTCGGCGAAAGTCGTAATGCCCTGGAGCAGCTAAACAAGGTCCAGCCAAACCCCTCCTCTCAACAGATCGCGAATCGCTACGAACTGCTGCGCAAGGCATTCGACCGGCACTTCGACGCGCTGTTAAAGCAGTACCAGTCGGATTCCGCCGATTTTGATAAGCATGCCATTACCCGCGAAAGCTACTACGATTCGATCAACGGCCTCTCCATACGGCTGGAGGCAATGGCGAAGTTTGTCGATTTCCTCACGGTTCCGGAGGGAAAGCAGTCCTCCAATACCCGCCGAAGCCTGGCATGCGGGCTTATGGCCCAGGCAGCTTCGAGTTTGCTGGAGTATCTGGAAGGCAACAACGATAAAGCCAAGGCAAATGCCGCCACTTTCGCCTCCCAGGCCAAATCCGAGCTCGAGACTGCCCAGAAGCTGGAATCAGGACCCTAAGTCAGCGCTCTAACTCAACCCGGTTCCAGCCCGCGAGGTCGGCGCCCGCCTCGTAGGAACTCTGCAGGAAATCGAGCAAGGCAGCATGCGGGTCGTCCATATTTCTCAGGTCGTCGTACAGCAGCGTGGCCTGCGGAGAACCGTGGACCTCGCGCCAGAATGCCTTGCCGGGTTTCAGCCGCTGCCGGTCCAAACCCTCGGGGGCCGGCCATGTGTAGGAGTAGAACGCGGGCCGAGGAAGACCGTCATCCCCGAACCAGAACCCGGCGCTGATGCATTCGTGCGAATATGCTTCCCTGCTGACGGGATCGGTGATACCAACTTCCGGCGCTCGGCGTCCGGAGAACCCGAGTGCATGCCAAATCGAAGCTGTGCCAGAATTGATGAACCGGGCTGCACTTGCCGATGAACCTGCCCCTGAACTCCTTGAAAACAGGCTCTATCCTCTTCAGGATCGTCCAACCCCGGTGCGCGGCGTCAGGGTCATAACTCGAGTGGACGCGGTCCTCGGCGAATGGCTCCGAGCTCTTGCAGTGATAAGGTTTGGCCAGTATCTCCACCTCAATACCGACAGAGCTCAGCATGCTGAACAGGTGAGCGTAGAAGTCGGCTATCGGGCGCCCGTCCAGGGCAAGGCCGAGCACCTGCCCGGCGCCGGTCCGAAGCACGAGTTTATGGTCCGTGAGGTCCAGCTCGATATCGAAGTCGGAATCGGCGTATGGGATTGTGCTTGTCGTCGTGCCCCTGGGCGTTATATAAAGAGGCACGTGCCACCAGTGGTTAATTTTCGGATGCAGCTCCAGGCGGATCTTTCCGAGGATCTGACTCATCAACTGCCAGTAAAGGCGGGTATCCTCCCACTCGGCGAGAGGCATCGGCGGCAGGCTCTGATGAGTAAACAATAACTGCTTTTCCATCGTATTGCTCCAATCTACTGCCGGTGCAGCCTCAACGTGATGCATCTGAGGCTGCCGCCTCCGGCAGTCATCGCGTCGGGATAAAAAGAATCAGCTCGATCCCCTTTCGGGAGAGCAGCCTTTGTGTCTCCAAATCCAGGGCGGTATCGTAGTGCAGCATGACCCCTGGTTCAAGCGGCACGAACGTGCACGCCAGGCGCTGCTGCTCCGAGTCCGAGACGTTGATGATCTCAACTCCCTTTCGCGCATGTGCTCCGCGAAGTCGATCTTTCGGATGCCGGCGCGGGTCAGGGCGTACGTCGCCTCGAATGCGGGCAAATAGGCGATGGCAAGATTATGAGAGACCCGGTTGTAGATGGTATCCGGGTGCATGTATCGCCTGGCCTTGGGGATGTCTACAAAGATCACCTCATCGAACGCCGCCAGAGCTTCTCGACTGAACTTCAATATGGAGGAAAGGCTGTGCCTCTCGGTCTCAGCCACCAGCACCGTCTGAGGCGAAAGCAGAAGGCAGCCCTCGAAGGCGTCGTCCGGATCGTCGAACTGGAGGAAACGGGTATGCCCAGGTTGTTCAGCGCTTCTCGAACCACCACTTGTTCATCTCTCCTGGCGTCCCAGGCCATTCTCGAGAGTATTGCTCCCCGCCCGCTGATGACGGCGATATCGTGCAGATAGATCAGATTCGGCATCCGGTCGATGAGCGCCAGGTTTCGAGTAACGTGGTCCGAGAGCTCGAGGACCTCGACCCCCAGCGAAACCAGCATTTCTCGATAGCGGTCGTGTTCCTCGGCAAACCGTTCGATGTCCGGAACCCGGTCGAAGAGCCACTGTTTATGATTCTCGGAGTTGATCAGCTCGAAAGCCTTTCCGGGCCTGTGCAGCATAACCCGTGTCAGCCGTCCGAAATTCTCACACCCGTAGCACAAACTCACTATCGGCGTGCACGGATGTCGAGTGATCTTCACATTAAACCCATGCTCATAATGTTTCTCCTATGCGACCGGTCCGGCGAAATCAACAGGTTCTCGCCGGCCTGGCTCGCGAAAGATCTGACTTCACGGAAGCCCTGCCGCGCCAGGTGACATTTCACCTGCGCCGGCGTGTGTTTGAACGTAAACCCGAGCTCAATCCTTGAGCCGGAAGTGAAATGCACGTCGCTCGACCCGCAGGAAACCGCGGGTCGCTGGTCACGTCGAGCCATTTTCTGGTTCTGATTGACGGCCCCGCGGCGGTGTCGACGGTTATGAGCTCGAGGTGAAATGCGCAATCCTCGGGGTCCATCCCGCGCTGGATAAGCGGGCCATGTTGAACTGCGCATTGGGCCGGGAGCCATAAACACTCTCGACCGCCTCTTTGCCGGAGTCGTCAGGGGGCAGCAGGTGGCAATCGAAGAGGAACAAGTCGGAAGGTGTCAACTGCCGGCGCACCAGGCTGAGCAAAATGTCCGGGAGGTAGTTACTGAAGTTGTTGCCCAACAGACACAGGAGAACCGGCGATTTCCAGTGTTCGCGGATCCTTGGCAAATCCTCCACAAAACGCCACTACGCCGCTTTTTTCGATGTTCGAGACCGGCGACCGTCTCCAGTGCGACATCCACCATCGCGGCGCTGATACCCAC
Organism: uncultured bacterium; assembly: GCA_963775535.1. Taxonomy (GTDB): domain Bacteria; phylum Armatimonadota; class UBA5829; order UBA5829; family UBA5829; genus CAVZJH01. The sequence goes on from CAVZJH010000041.1 coordinate 77,572, forward strand.
CGCAAAGAGATATCGCGGCGCACCACTTTGCGCCAGAGCCTCGAGAAGCA
>CAVZJH010000042.1:0-20430 GCA_963775535.1 uncultured bacterium
GTTATGTGACGAATCCATGCGCTAGTTGACGATTATTACGATTAGGCAGTATTGCGTTGTTGTCGAAGCAGTCGGTATATCAGCAGGGGGATGGTGTATTGGCTTCTACAAGTTTCCTAGATCATTTTGAGGAGTGGAAGATCCTCGTCTTGACAGACAAAGGTATCATTCTCTGATGGACATCCTCTTCATCGCTGTCTTCGCTGTCATTTGCGGGGCGACGAGCTTTGTGGATATGTCCGATTTCGGAGGCCAAGATAGACTGGTTTACCGAACGTCTTGACCTGCAATGGCATTCCCGGCCACGACAGATTCGGCAGGGTGTTCTCGCTAATTGATTCCGAGGAGTCGGGAAGTGCTTTGCCGAATGGACACAGGCCATTAGCGAGAGTGTGGGCGGTGATGTGATCGCTTTCGACGGCAAGACCCTGCGTCGCAGCTTCGACACCGCGACCGGTATGAGCGCGATTCATGTTATGAATGCGTCGTCCAGTGAGAATAGCTTCTGCCTCGGCCAGATGAAAGTAGACGGCAAATCCAACGAGATAACCGCAATGCCCGAACTGATAAAGCTTCTCGACATAAGGGGCAGCATCGTAACTGCCGACGCCCTGAACTGCCAGAAGGATATAGCCGAGCAGATCATAGATTCCGGCGGGGATTATGTTCTTGCGCTCAAGGGCAATCATCAGGCTTTGCATGAAGATGCGAAATTGTTCTTCGAGGATGCCCTCAGCGAAGGCTTTGATGTGGCTCATGGCTTCTATGAGCAGGATGATTGGGGCCACGGAAGGGTGGAGAACAGGAGATACTGGTCTGCTGGGATAGAACAGTTGGATTTCCTGCGGGGCAAAGAGGAGTGGAAAGGTCTGAAAAGCATCGTGTGTACGGAGAGCAGGCGCTGCACAAGAGACGGCGAGAGCGTCGAGAGGCGCTACTTCTTGTCCAGTTTGGACAACATCACTCACATAGCCAGAAGCATACGTCATCACTGGAATGTCGAGAATAAGCTTCATTGGGTGATGGATGTGGACTTCGATGAGGACGCCTGCAGGGTCAGAACTGACAACGCGCCCGAGAATTTCGCCTTGCTCCGTCAAATAGCCCATAACCTCATTAAGCAGGAGTCGTCTAAGAATGTCAGTGTCAGACGCAAGATAAACAAGGCTGGCTGGGACAACGACTTCCTTGCCAGAATCCTGGCTGGCTTTTAGTGCGATTGCCCTGCGACCGACAGAGGTTGGACTTGACCACTCACAACAGTTAAACTATCATGCATTCGTCCAGCGTTGCTGCGCTCCAACCGATTGATCGCCGCTATAACTACATTGACGCTTGGGACATGCCATGAAATATCCAGAACCGGCAGCATCACCTGGGCAAGGGCAAGGGCTGGCCGTCGAGGTGGCCCAAAGTGACCGTCAAGAATAGACGTCCCCGCAATACCCAAACCCGCTCTAAAAGAGGATCCAGAGCGCCCACGGAACTGCTTGCCGTTTGGTATAGTCAGGGGATTTGCCCTCGGATAATGGGAGGATCGTTTTGAAGCGGACCAACCGAAAAGTTCAGAGCAAAGCTAAAATCCCGGAAACTATTCCGGAAAACAGGCGGCTTCATTACCTGATATCGCTGCTGATGGTTGTTCTCACTCTGGCTGTGTATTCGCCGATTGTGCGGGCGGGCTTCATACACTGCGACGATGAAGTCTACATCTTAAATAACACTCACTTACAGGCGGGATTGACACTTCCAAACATTCACTGGGCAATGACATCGTTCTACGCGAGCAACTGGCATCCGTTGACCTGGATGTCTCACATGCTGGACTGGCGTCTGTTCGGTCTGCAGCCGTTGGGCTACCACCTCGTGAATGTGCTCTTTCATTTGGCAAACATCTTACTGCTCTTCTATTTATTGAGGTGGATGACCGGGCTTACATGGCGAAGCGCGGCAGTTGCCCTGCTCTTCGCGATTCATCCACTCCACGTCGAATCGGTCGCCTGGGTGGCTGAACGCAAGGATGTTCTGAGCACGTTTTTCTGGCTGCTGACGCTGCTTGCCTACGTGGGCTACGTCAAAAAGCCGTCGGTGGGCAGGTATCTTTTGGCAATCGCGGCGTTCGTCCTTGGTCTCATGGCAAAGCCGATGCTCGTGAGCCTGCCCGTGACGCTGCTGCTGTTGGACATCTGGCCCCTGGGTCGGTTTGCCGCACCCGGTGGTAAGGGCGGCTGGCGACTGATCTGGGAGAAAGCGCCGTTTGCAGTGCTTGCCGCCGGGTCGTGCGTTGTAACCTATTTAGCCCAGAGCACGGGAGGATCGGTTGCCGAACTCAGCTTCTTCTCTATGGGGGTTCGCGCCGCAAACGCACTGGTGGCTTACGTCAGCTACATCACCAAGATGCTGAACGCCTCCAATCTTGCGATGCTTTATCGTCACCCCGAGGCAAGCCTTCCCACGTGGCAGGTAGTTGGTTCGGCGTTTTTCCTGATATGCGTATCGGCGCTTGCAGTGCAGCCAAGACGGAAGCGTCCATATATACTGGTGGGTTGGCTTTGGTATCTGATTACCCTGATACCTGTGATAGGGCTGGTGCAGGTCGGGCTGCAGGCAATGGCGGACCGTTACACTTACGTCCCGCTCACAGGGCTTTTCATTATCATCGCCTGGGGCGTTCCCGATCTGCTGGGGCTGATTTTTAAGCCTTCAGGCAATAACCATCGCGCTACGGTCGCGCTGGGTGTTGCGGCCGGAATAATCGCTGCCGCCCTTGCCGGGATCACATACGTTCAGGTGGGGTATTGGGAGAACGACATCACCCTTTTCGAGCATTCCGTGGCCGTCGACAAAGACAACTATATGGCTCGCAACAACTTGGGAGGAGCATTCAAAGAACTGGGTAGAAAGCAGGAAGCCATTGCTCAGTACAGAGAAGCTATACGCATCAGGCCCGATTACGTGTATCCGCAGGTCAATCTTGGCCCCCTTCTTGTTCAGACCGGGGCATTCGCGGAGGCAATACCTTGCCTTGTGAACGCGGTTAAGGTCATGCCCGGTGACCCCAGGTTAAACAATGACCTGGGAGTCGCATATGGCCAGCAGGGAAACATGAATGAGGCGGCCATTTACTTTGCAAAAGCGGTCGAACTCGATCCCCATAACCCCGACTATCAAACAAACCTTGCAACTGCGCAAGGCGCGAGGCGCAAGACTTAATGTTTCGGAGGCTTTGGCCCGGCATAATAGGAGGATTGTCTTGATGCTGCCCAACCAAAGTTATCAGCCTTGCCGCTTTCTGCGGTTTGGCTGAACTTCATCGTCATGCATAATGAGGATCGGGTAAATGACGAGTTCCGTTGATTCGGAATAAGCTCGGCACCCGCTCCCACTCCTTCGGTTACTCCGAACCTTGAACTCAGAACACTCTGCAATCGGATATAAGATGCAGACTCACTGAGTTCTTTTTGTTTGCTAACACCTCTTTCACCAGACGCGGCTATAAGTTGGTGTATGACGGTGCGACGCTCATCAGCCTTAGTTATCTCTCTCAAAGCAGGTATCGTGCAAAGCGTCTATCGATCATTGCGCGGGGCCTCAGCAAACACTCTTCTAGATTGCATTTTCTACAGCCCGACCCGGACCGCTGCAAACATCCACAACCTATTGAATGTGCCTGCCTGGTATTATCAACAGTGCCTCCTGCATTGAAACAACTTGCAGGTTGACAGCAGGTGCATCTTGAATGCACAATACACGCAGACGAACATGGCGAATCTGTAAGACGGGCATAATCACCGGACTTATTATTCAGCTCATAAGCAATGAGGGGTTCACTGCCATGAAAACCATTCGTATGCAACTGATTGCGCACGTAATCCAAGTTATGAATCGAATCATCGCTCGGTGCAGGCATCTCGTCGCGTCTGGAGAATTCCTCCTGGCGTGCAGAGTCAGAGCCGAGGCATTCGGCATCAAGCGAAGAATCAGTCCCTTCGCTGAAGGAAGAATTGAAGAGGTGGTGAAACTGTTGATCAAGCATCCACACTTTTATAGCGACCTGCGATACTCCCAGATCGTACAATTGCTCAGAGACACCGAAAAAGAGATCTGGGCCGGCGGATGTGAGTACCAGATCAGAAACAAATTCGATGCGAACATCTGGCGAATCATCAACGCGGCCGAAGAACAGCCGGTAACATGCTCTTATTGCGGGAAGACGTTACCCAAAGAGCACTATGTCAGCAGCAATAATCTGCCCTACTGTGATGCCACGTGCGCTCAATATTTCACAGAGAGCTGAGCTTTATTCAGAGCAAGTGCGACGTAGTCATACGTCGCACTTGCGCGGGCATGCAGGCTCATTCCCCTTTTTTCTTTTGCGTTTGCCATAACTTATATAACGCAACAGCCAATGTATCGTCACATATCAGCATATTAAACAGGCCACCTCTATATGCCGCCAGCACAGGCCCAGACAAATGCATTCCAGCAGCAAGAAGCATCACTGTCTTATCTTTATTTACGAAATCGTTTCTGAGTTGCTTCAACGGCAGTGCCACGAACCTGTCCGTCAAATTCTCCAGTTCCTGACCTTGTGAGTCAAATCTTTGATAAAGCATTTCGCCGACGACTTGTCCATCCACGTCGGCGCCCCCGCCAATACCATATTGCTGGTAGAACACTGATTCTTTGGCAAATGTGGTTTGTTTAAACTGGCCTGTTCCTTTATCAACACCCTCGCCGATTCCCGTGACGATCACGTCGAAATCGGGCAAGTATAGCTTCTTTTGATCCGCCTTCTGCCCGTCGCCCGTTGGTTCAACGCCGTTTCCTATCTGATCCGGAAGCAGGGCGCTGGCTGTTTTGATAGAAGGATTCTTATCAGCAAGGACAGAGATTATGAATGTCGCCGAGTTCGTGATGGTGCTAACAAGTCCTGCAGTCGCCAGGGCGGTAATTTCGGCACCGATGATTTGCGATTTATCTGCATTGTCATGGCACTCAAGTTCTCCCCTATCAAGATGTGTGGCCATCTGCCTTACGGTACGTCCTCCACTGAAACCAGCCACAAAACGCTTCCTATTCGCAAATGCCTCTTCTGCAGCCTTCCTTAATTGCACCGCCGCCTCTGCGCCTACAGCCGCGTGTGCCATAGCCAAATAACGATCAGTCAAGCAATAATCGCAGTTGTTTCCTTTTCCAGGTATGCCAGGCTTGCCGGATTTTACACCCTCAATCCCAGCATAGTTGCTCTTGAGAGTTTCGCCCGGCTCGCACTCAACAACGTGAACTCCCTTTAGTCCTGACAGACACGTCTGAAGTCTGCCTATCAGCTGCCTGCTTTTCGGCGGTACCAGTAGCAAAAAACCCTTGTTATAGGCTTGGACCAAAGCTCTCGAAACAGTTGCCGAATCGATGCCCATTTCCCGAGCAATCTGATTGCTTTTCTGTCCCTCAATCAGTCGCTTTTCGGCTATCTCATATATCTCAGAATCTCTTAATGCCACAATTGATCCTCCTTACGGTCGGAACGTGTACCGGTCTTGCATGTATGATTGCCCGACCACCACGTCGGAGCCAGAAATGAAAGAGCCCGCAAGCTATCGGCAACCTGTTTGGAACTCGTCTATATTATAGCTACGTGGTTGCGCCAGAGACAGCCAAGCTGAAGGGTGGGTCACATGGAGAACAGTTTTGATTTGGCCTATGGTCGGGGCGGAGAGACTAATACTCTCGCGCACAAAGTTCACCCGATCATGTCGTCACATTATGTGCCGTTTGCTCCCGTCACTATCTCAGCGTCTATTCGTTATATGCTAACAGATGTCGTCGGTTGGCTGCAACTGCTAAAAACTATGTGTGCAAACGCCACACGTGGCAACGAATCAATTCTACTAACCCACCGACCAAGTGTCAACTTAGCTTATCTCCAAGTCAGAGTGGTGTACGATGTGAGTGTATGCATTGGACGGCAAGCTCCCCTGAGAATAGCAGCAGTGGAGAGAATGTTTAATTAATCGGAAAGTCGGTCAGGACCCGGAGGACAGCAGGTTCGGCGATCTTCCACGCTGGCGACTCAGACTGGGGAAGCAATGCACAGGACAGTCTGCTGCATGTTATGCAAGCAGCGATAACGCAGCGGACGATAGAACGGGTAATACGTCTCGTTAAAACCTCTTGGTCTGTGGTCACGCGAGCGAGCGCAGCAGTTCGTCGTTCTCGGCGACTGGGAGATGAGCGAAAGCAACCTGTTCATCCCATCCGCCGGCGACGAATCGTGAAGAGCGCTGCGAAGGCGGCTATGGAGGTCAAACTGTCCGCCGAGCAGGATCTCTTCATTGCGAGTCCCTGATTGCTTTATGTCGATTGCGGGGAAGATGCGCTGCTCGGCAAGATCGCGGCGCAGGACTATCTCGCAGTTGCCGGTACCCTTGAAATCCTGATAGATGAACTCGTCCATTCTGGAATTGGTCTCGGTAAGAGCGGTTGCGATGATAGTGAGCGAACCAGCTTCCTCCAGATCCCGAGCGGCACCGAATATGCTGCGGGGAAGAGCAAGAGACCTGGTATCGATTCCTCCGGAAAGGGTGCGTCCGGGTCCGGACTGGACAAGGTTAGACGACCGGCCCAGCCTGGTCAGCGAATCGAGAAGCAGCACGACGGCATCTCCTGACTCTGCCCATCTCCTGGCATAGTCAAGAGCAAGAATCGCAAGCCGGACGTGGTTCTTTGCGTCTTGATCGTTGGAACTGGCGAAGACCTGTCCGTTCACGTTCCGCACCACATCGGTCACTTCCTCCGGACGTTCATCGAGAAGCAGCACGACGAGCCTCATCTCCGGATGATAGGTGGATACGGACTCGGCTATGTCCGTGAGAAGCCTGGTCTTTCCCGACCTCGGCGGAGCAACTATGAGAGCGCGCTGACCTTCGCCTATAGGAACAACAAGATCGATCACCCTCATCGACGGCTTGTCCGCGCCTGGCGCAAGCACGATCTGCCGGCAAGGATGGACGGGCGTCAGGGAATCAAAATCCTTTATCTTTGCCCACTCGGCAGGGGGGGTACCGTTGATCGCGTCAATAGTCATGAGCTGACGCCCTCTGCTGCCGCGGCCACAGGTCCCTTCCAGCCGCGCGCCATTGCGCAGCCGGTACGACAGCGCGACAGGCGGGGGAACGAACGCGTCGTCCTGACTCGGCTTCATCTCAGTTGATATCGGACGCAGGAATCCTGTTCGCCCGTCCATTGTATCGTATATGCCTGTACAAGGTTGGTCCACGGTCAATGCTGGCCTCACTTCGGGGAGTTTTGGGGGTAGTCGCTGGTCCTTGAAACGAACCGCCTCGTGCCATATTATACCACAACTTCGTGAGCAGGTACGCTGCCGTCCGGATGTGAAAGACTCAGCCATCCAGAAGATTATGTAGAAGCGTAGGCTTCCTCACGACAACGTAGGGCATTCGGAGCGATAGGGTTCGCAATATCCGTCCACACACCAGTCTCAGATTGCAGCTGAGAGAGTTCAGTTCTGCGGGAATGGCAAAAAAGCGCGCGATCCGGCTGGCAGAAAACTTTCTAGAAAAACTTGCCCTAAAAGTAATGAATTTGCGGGGTGGTTGTGTAATTAGTCCTTGTGAGTGGACTAGATGAGCTGACAAGAGAAGAAATGGCGGCGCTGGTGATCAAGCTACACGAGACGGCGCAAGTTCAGCAGAAGGGGATTGCTGAACTGAGGGCTGTAGTGGAGCACCAGGCACAGCGGATAGTGGAGCTTGAGGAGGAAGTAGCGCGACTGCGCGGAGGTCGTCCGGGCGTTGACCTTTGCATCAAGCCCAGCGTTGCCAAGAAGGAGAAGGGGCCTCGAAAGAAGCGCAAGAGTTCCTTTTCTCGACATTCTCTGGCTGCAAACCGGGTGATGTACCACGCACTGGACGAATGTCCTGACTGCGGCAGGCCGCTTTCTGGTGGATCGACGAAATGGCGGCACCAGGTGATAGATACTCCGCGTGTCAGAGTGGACGTGACTGACCACGTATTCGTCGAACGCAGGTGCGGTGTTTGCGGCAAGCGGTGGACTCCTGATGCGAGTGTCGTGCTTGCCGATATCGTAGTTGGCAAGAAGAGCTACGGAGTCGGTCTAATGAGCCTGATTGCTCACCTAAAGACGGCGTGCCGAGTTCCGATAGGCCTTATACGCAAGCTCATGTATACACTTTACGGCATAAAGATATCTTCTGGGCAGATAGCCGAGATTCTGCATGATGTTGGAGAACTTGGCGAATCGACATATGATGACTTTCTTGATACGGTGCGTGGTTCTCCGGTGGTGAATGCTGACGAGACAGGCTGGCGTGAGGACGGGGTAAACGGCTATATCTGGAGCTTCTCAAGTCCGGATGTGCGCTACTACACATATCGACACTCGCGTGGAAGTATAGTTGCCAAAGAAGTGCTTGGCGAGGAGTTTACGGGCGCTCTGACCTGCGATTTCTACGCGGCCTACAACTTCTACGAGGGCGAGAAACAGCGGTGCTGGGTTCACCTGATTCGTGACCTTAAGGCTCTGGTGGAGAAGAACCCCGACTTGCCGGATGTGGCGGCATGGTATCCCCTGGTTAAGGACGTTTACGAGCGCGCAAAAGATACTATTCTCATGCGCTATACCGACCACGAGCGCAGCAAGCTCAGAGAGGGCTTTGAGCGTGAACTACTCGCAGTCTGCAAGCCTTATACAGGCAACAAGACGGCACCGCAGCGAGTGCTTGCCGAGCGGATGGAACGCTTTATAGGAGAGCTCTTTGTGTTCGTGCAATGCCCGGAGGTTCCCTCGGAGAATAATGCCGCTGAGAGGGCGATCCGACCGGCCGTAGTCGCGAGGAAGATAAGCGGTGGAACACGTTCTGAGAGGGGATCTAAGACCAGCAGCATCCTACGCACGCTCTTCGAGACTTGGGCGTTGCAGGGTCGCAACACCATGGATGCTTGTCGAGAGATGATCGCCAACTTAACCGCTGCATAGGTCGCTGCTTGCGGATAGAAGATTGTTCCCGCAGAACTGAACTCTCTCTTGCAGCTCACGAGCATTGACGAGCGCGCGGGTTTTGCAGTATAATCCCCGTGTTGACCTCCGAGTCAGCAATGCGTCGGGGAGTAGCGCAGTTTGGTAGCGCACCTGAATGGGGTTCAGGGGGTCGCAGGTTCGAATCCTGTCTCCCCGACCAAGGAAACTGAACAGGCGGCAGGAGCATGAAACATGTTCCTGCCGCCTTTCTGTATGCCATTCAGAGGCTTTATCCCCCTTATACCCCAGACGAACTCTTGCAGAGTTCGTTCCTCTATAGTATGATCATCTTGCCATTGCAAGCTCATTCCCGAACATCGCGGGAGACAGGAAAGGACCACGTATTGAAGGTAAGATTCATCTTGATATTCGCCCTCGGAGCGCTGGCGAGCGCGGTTCAGGCCGGAATAGTCATCCAGACGGCTCCGAATGCCTCGCCGGTCGAAAAGTTGGCCGCGCAGGAAGTCCAGCGTTACATATACTTGCGCACCGGAAGCCTGCCAACAATCGGCGCCCCACTTAAGACCTCCTCGCGAATCGTGGTCGCCCGCAAGGACCGCGCGGTTATAGATAGCTCGTCGATACGTACGGCTGCCAGGAGCTTGAGAGCCCAGCAGTATCTTCTGAAAACTACATCCTCCGGGGGAAGAAAGACGTGGTGGGTTGTGGGCGGAGACGATACGGGAACTCTCTACGCGGCATACCGATTCGCACAGCAGCTCGGAGTGCGATTTTACCTTAACGGGGACGTGATCCCCGACCAGCGAATCGCGAAGATTCCCGATGTCACCGAGACGGGAAAGCAGTTGTTCGCCACTCGTGGAATCCAGCCGTTTCATGACTTTCCTGAAGGCCCGGACTGGTGGAATACGGATGATTACCTGGCCTACATCGCTCAACTTCCCAAGCTGCGAATGAACTTCATCGGGCTCCATTGCTACCCCGAAGGCGGAGCCGGTCCCGAGCCTCTGGTATGGATCGGTCTAGGTGATGATGTAGGCCCCAACGGCCGTGTCAGCCACAGCTACCCCTCTCACTGGTCAAATACCTCTCGCGACGGCGCATGGGGATATGCCGCGATGTCGACGGGCGAGTTCTGTGCGGGAGCATCCCTGCTTTTTCCCCGGGATCAGTACGGGCCGGATGTGATGGATGGAAACTTCCCCAGCCCGGTGACTCAGGATCAGTGTAATGCAGTCTTTAATCGCACGGGCGATATGTTTCACTCGGCGTTCACTCTTGCCCACGACCTGGGCGTCCAGACTTGTGTTGGAACGGAGACTCCGCTGACCATTCCCGCCGCGGTTCGGGAACGGTTAACTCAGCAGGGGAAAAACCCGGACGATCCCGCCGTAGTGCGCGAGCTCTACGAAGGGATGTTCAAGCGGATAGCCCGCGCCTACCCCATAGATTACTACTGGCTGTGGACTCCCGAAGGATGGACCTGGGGCGGCAATACGACGGACGATGTCAAAGCGACTCTCCGCGACATACAGGCCGCGCTCTCAGGATTGGACGCGATAGGCAATCCGTTCAAGCTGGCCGGACATGCGGTTGGGTGCTTGGTCCGGTCCAGGATCGGCGCGCTTTGGATGCTGTCCTGCCAAAGGATTCGCCTATGAGCTGCATCAACAGGAACCTCGGCCACTCCGAAGTGGAACCGAGTTTTGCCGCCATTACCGGCAGGCCGAAGTGGGCTATTCCCTGGATGGAGAATGATCCGGATTTGGTCGCGCCTGAGCCTTGGGCCGGACGGATGCGATATGATGCGGCTGATGCAAAGCGGCTTGGCTGCACGGGACTGCTGGGCATCCACTGGCGGACCAAGATAATGTCACCCAACGTCGCCGCACTCGCCGACGCCGCGTGGGACCAGTCCTGGGCTCCATCCGATTTCGCGGCGATCCGGCAAAAGACTCAGGAACTGAGAACCGGCGCCGTGGGCGGGAGTGTTTCCCACTTTACCGAGCCAGTCCAGGGCACTGACGAGGCTGCCGTATATCAGTCCGTTCGTTACAATCTCGATAGCTACACACTCGCGGTGCCAAACGGAAAATACAGCGTCACTCTCAAGTTCAATGAGCCATTCTACTCCGAGGCAGGAAAGCGCGTGTTCAGCGTTGATATTCAGGGTCGCAGGGTCATAGATGATCTCGATATCTTCGCGAAGGCGGGTAAAAACAGGGCGCTCGATTTCAATTTCCCGGACATTGCGGTCACTGACGGAACCGTTAACATCGGGTTCGTTAAGAAGATCAAGTATCCGTGCATTGCCGGGATCATCGTCGACGGCCGCAGCGATGCCGGCCGGCCATTCAGGCGAGCAATCAACTGCGGTGGAGAGCGCTACAAGGATTACGGAGCCGATGCCCAGCAGCCCGTCAGCAAAATGGATCGCCGCGGCATGCCTGTCCAGGCTTTCTATATCGACTACGCGCGCGCAAACTTCGGAGCCGACGCTGCTGATACCATCGGCAAAATCTTCACAAAGATAGATGGACGTGGCTTGCCGGAACCGGTGGGCTGGTTACGACGGCCCGGGGACTATGCAGGCAAACCAGGCGCCGTGGGATAAGGTCAAGGACCGCTATGCATTCGTGGATGAACTCGCGGCCGCACGAAGGCTGGTACACGGAGCAGGTAATATCGCCCGATTCGAGTATTGGCTCAACACCTACCGCTACATGGCCGCGGTTGCTGAGCTAGGCTGCATGCGGGGCGAGTTGGATTCTAAGGCAGCGAGCATCGAGGCCGAAAAAGACGCGGCGAAAAAGAAGACGACTGCTCAAGATGCGCTCGCTTTGCGCATTCGAATGGCGCGACTGTGGGAGAGGATGATCGGCCTTCAACTCGCGGCGGTCGACACACCCGGAGAGATGGGCACCCTCGCCAACCTGGAACAACACAGCCGGAACAAGGATAAGTTCCTTACGGCCCACGATGAACTATTGGCGGGAGCGCTGGGAACTGGGCTGCCCGACGGCGTGAATGTTTGCGCGAGGTATGCCGGAGCTGCTCGCATCATCGTTCCGACGGTACGAACTCAGATAGACAAGGGCGAGAAGCTGCGCCTTAAGGTCATTGTGCTGGACAGGGACTTGCCGAAAGCTGCGGCGCTTTACTGGCGTCCGCTGGGCTCAGGCAGCTACCGCAAGGTGAGCCTGCAACACGTCGGCCGCGCTGTATACTCCGCCCAACTGCCCGCCGCGCAGGCGTCTTTTGAATACTACGTAAGAGCCGAGACAACCGGCGGGACTAAAATGGTGTGGCCGGCTTCTGCGCCACAGATGAACCAAACCGTCGTGGTCTGGAAGATGCCGGGCAAATAGCAAACGGATCATCCAAGGGCAGCGCCTTTGGTGGGGGTTCGGGGGGCAAAGCCCCCGAATTTCCGCGTGTCAGCGATAGGCGGCGGCGTCTATCTGACAGCGATATATAAACCTGACGAGGGCTCGCGCATCGTCTTTGGATATTTCCTTAAACTCCACCACCAACCGATGCCTTCGATCGTATGTGCCGGGCCAGGGGGTCTCTATTCGCGCGATCACGCCATTAATAATAATGGGTCCGTGTTCGGGCAGAAGAAGATGCGCAGTGATCAGCCTGCAAGGGGCTATATCCGGCACGCCCGGATCGATCGCTAGTAAGCCACCCTCGCTGACGTTTTTAACCACAGCCGTATACCAGTTTTCGCCGTCCGCGGTTATCTCCATCCTCAACTCATGCCGCAGCCTGTATAATCGCCTTTGATTAGGAGGCACATTGCTAGTCTGCAGGGTGCCTATCAAGCCAGGGACGCCTACGGTCCCGGTCACCAGAAAGTCCAGTGTCTCGCCGTCGACTTCAAGTTCAGCGGCCTCTCCCTCGACACTGAATCGCTCGAGCCCAATCTCCTCCATCGGCAGCACCATTGCCCGATATCCATCCACACGAAGGACCACACACTTCGCGCTTATGCCGGCAACCCTTAAAGTCACCGCGTCGCGTTCGCTTATCGGCGGTTAATTCGGGCCTGCGGCTTCGGTCAGTCGGTCAAACACTTGTAAACGATCCTCCTCGGTGTCCTAATCTTCTTATGCCACGCCAAGGCTGCAGAAGTGAACAATTCGCCTGTGCCGAAGGGAGAATACCACTAAATCAATAATGAAACTAAAACCACGCGTGCCAGGGATTATTGTGCAAAAGCAAGCAAGCCGGACAATTCTTGAGACCGACCTGTATCGACCAGTTCACGATTATCTGGTGAAGCAAGGCTATACTGTCCGCAGCGAAGTCCATAACTGCGACATCGCAGCCATGAAGGGAGAGGACGTGATAATAGTCGAGCTGAAACGCGCGCTCAACATTTCACTCCTGGCCCAGGCGGTGCAGCGCCAGAGGATCACTGATTCCGTTTATGTCGCGATCCCTCGTCCGCCGGACAAGAGGAAATGGATGGCACAGTCGAAGGCGGTGCAGGCCGTGCTGAGGCGCCTGGAGGTTGGCCTGATCCTGGTATCTTTGAAGCGCAGCCGACCACCGGTCGAAGTGATCTTCCATCCCGTCCCCGTTCAGCGACGCAAGCAAAAACACGCTCATCGTGCGCTGATACAAGAGATCGCATCCCGCTCGGCGGACTTTAATCAGGGCGGCAGCACACGGCGCAAGCTGGTTACGGCCTACAGGGAAAACGCAGTGCAGATCGCGGCATGCTTTCTGGCTGAACGTGGATCACTTTCGCCCCGGCAGTTGCGCGCGCTCGGCACGGGAGATAAGACGCTCTCTATTCTGTCGCGCGATGTATACTCGTGGTTCGAACGCGTGTCGCGCGGGGTGTATACCATCACTGCACAAGGCAGGAATGAACTGGAGTACTACCCCGAACTTGTGAAGTGCTTTCTTCGCGCTTTGGAAGAGCACGATGTAGAAAGCGCCAGTGCGGAGGAAACGGTGTAAGGACTCCGAGTCAGGCAGAGTTATCCCGAAGTTGAAAGCCTTTCATCTGCGCTGTCACGTAGTCCCTGATTTCCGAGACCGGCCTCTCCTTCACCACTCGCTGCCCCTGAATAATGGCCGGAACCAGAAGCTCTATGCACTTGCTTCCGCAAACAGCACAGGTTCGCTCTGACTCATTGTAACAAGACGGCACAAGCTTGTCCTTGAAACAGCGCTCGCATCGCAGCACCTGCTTCCTGCCTGCTTTCTTTCCGCGCTTTGCCAGCGGTTGGCCTTCGACCTCCACGATATCCAGGGCAAGGTCGATAGTCCTGGCATTTGATATCGCAGTGCCGACTCCATAGGCATCCGTGCGGGAATTGAGCCGCAGTATCTCATCTTCATCGATCCCCCCGCTCACCACTATCTTCACGTGGCTGTATCCGCGGAGGTCCAATTCCCACCTGACCTCATCAACGATAGCGGCCATGTCTCCGCGCCGCGAGCCCGGGGTGTCGAGCCGAACCGCATACAGCCCGTCTCCAAGAGCTTCCGCAGCCGCAATCGATTCCAGCTTCTCATCACAGAACGTGTCGGTCAGGGCGACTCTGGGCACACTCGGGTCCACGACCTCATCAAAGCGCTTTACAGCCTCAGCGATGCCTCCTAGGATAATAACGAGCGCATGCGGCATTGTCCCGGAGGGTAACATCCCCATTAGATCAGCCGCAAGAACAACCGACACACCGTCGCATCGACCGATGTACGCGTTGCGCTCGATAAATGGGGCGAGTGCCGGGTGCATCCTGCGGGCGCCGAAGCTGACAAGCATTCGATCGCCCGCCGCCATTTTGCACCTGGCAGCCTTGGTGGCTATCCCGCTTGCCTGGCACAGGTAACCAAGGACGGCTGTCTCCAGGACCCCGAAGTCCAGGTAATCGCCGGTGATTTGCATCACCGGCAGCCTGGCGCCGAAGAACGTCCCCTCCTCCATTGCTTCAACATCTATTGGCAGACCGTCCATTACCGAGATTGCATCGCTCACTCCGGCCAGAACCGCCCACTGATACTCGTCCGGCAGCGACGAGGCAGTTACCGCCATCGTGACGCGTTTGTGGATGTCGCGAGCCTCTAGCACTTCCCTGGTGCGCTCGAAATAGATATCAGTTACCTTGCCGGCCTTGATTTCCTCGAATGTGGCGATTCGCATGGCTGTTCTCCTCTTTGCGATGGGCAGCATTCTTATACCCAAGGAAGAGATAGCGTCAACGCCTGAGTGTTTGCGGGAAGCTCGGGGAAGAGGTGGAATCGTGCGCAGGCAAGGGATATAGCCGGATTCAGGATTCACTAACGATTGGTCGATCACTGTCTGGCCGGACCATCGGCTCAAGGAGGCCGCAGATTCCGGCGACGAATGATGCTGAGTCTATTGTAACCGTGCGTCCGTCAAGCCAGGACCTGACGAGGTCGAAGCCCAGTTCCACAGCGACCACGGCTTCCAATTGTGACGGACAATCTAACACGAGGTAAAAGTGCGAGGTGACCCCGCTCTCCAGATCCGTGCCCCGCTGGCCGCAGTAAGCGCAACAGGCACTCATTCTCCTGCTGAGAAGATGCAGCAGCACATGCTCCAGCAGATGGGGAATATCGGTTCCGCGCTCGATCTCCTCGCGAAACGAATGCTCGGATATACCGGTATCCGCTCCACCGCACACGTGAGCGAACGGGCTATCCTCAGCAGGAAAGATATTTGGAAGCGCAGCCTCCATCTTTTCCACGAGAAACGGTATGTCCGTTGTAGAAACGTGCGAGCGATTCTCCATATCGATTACGAGAATGAGCCGGTGAGAATGAGAACCGTCAGCAGATTTCGTTGGATCGTGGTATTGAAAAACGGTGCGGATGATCTTCGTGGTGGCACCCCCAACTTCTAATGGTATAATAGCACGGTAGCTGAGAGCTAACAAGCAATCAACCGTCAATTTGGTGCGCTCGTCGGCTTCCTCGCTGAACGCCGGAATACCGCACCCAAAAATGGCGATATCTTGCTGGGTTTAGGGACCTATCGAATGGGAAAATCGTATGTAATACTGGACGTCATTAATGTTCAGGAATCGGCTGACGCGCGCATCCCGTAAAGCGGCCATTCCTGAAAATGGCAAAGACCGCCATACGTGAGATTATGAGATAAGGAAAGCACAGCGATGCGCAACAGCAAAACAACCGTACTATTTTGCGATTATCGGCCTGACTGTGGGACTGGGCGTCCTGGCCCTGACCGGCGGCCGCATACTTCCGACGTGGGCCGGCGAGACAAAGCCCGCCGCAACAGCGTTTCCGCACTGCGCCCCCTACCCTTACCACGGCAGGCAGTTTACCAGATTCGTCAGTGAGTCCTGCGCTTACCTCGGATCGGGAAGCCCGGGAGATTTTTACAAGTGGTTCGAGAGCGCTTACCAGCAGGCGCGCTTTCCTATCGGGAGCAACCCCGGCCTTGGACTTCTCGACGCTTTGAGCGCGGAAAAACAGGAACTCAGCGGTATCTCCGACAGGTCTCAGCGAGCTGCCGCGGAAGCCGAACTGGGCGCCCGAGTAACACAGGCTCGTAAAGAGAACTATAACCCGCTTCAGCCTGGATCGTGGATTCGAGTTCTGCAACGTCGTCAAATTCGGCGAACGGCAGTGCTTTCTGCAGTCAGTGCTGATAGCCGGCTTGCTTCAGAGAGCCGGCGTAAATGCAGGAGTGGCAATGGTCTACAAGAACATCCAGGGTCAGGAGACCAATAACGGGCATGCGGTTACTTTGCTGAAGCTTTCCGATGGACAGGACATAGTTGTCGATGCATCCGAACCGGAGCCGTTTGTCCGGCACAAAGGTCTATTCGGCGGTTCCGTTAGCTACAAATATGTCGATCCCGTATATGACAGGAACTCCGACCGAATAGCGTACTATGTCAACGCTTCCCGGGGAACCAGAATATCTCCCGCGCATTTGATGCCGCTGGACATTGATTTTCTGCGCTCGCAGTTCTGGTTCTACCGTGGAGAACGCGCGCCCGGTGGGCTTCTCGCGTCGGTAAAGACAAAAGAAGGTCTGGCGGAGTCGGCACGGGCTCTTGAAACAAGTGTAAGAATCTGTCCAAACAATCCTCTTGCCGAGTTCTCGCTTGGGAGAGTTTACAGGATGCAGGGCAACTACCAGCAGGCACGCGTCAGTTTTGAAAACGCTTACAAGCTCTATCAGAAGTACGGTTGGATTCCCGCTGGTCCAAAGGAATATGTGGAACTCAGCAGGTCTGAGGCGTCACACTAGCAGCCATCGGATGACGTCGCCATAGCCCCGGTGTATCGGGAACTCTATTCCCGATACGTGCTCAGGTTTCGGGAACAAAGTTCCCGAAGCACCGGTGTTCGGTGCTCGTTCTGCACTTTATCCGCAGGCTGCCAGCCCGCATTGCTCATCATAAGATGGCACTAAAGCCTTCAGAAACCAGAAAATCTTTTAGAGCAAGCGCAGAGTTATGCTCTTCATCGTGAGCCGCGTAGACGAAAGTAACGTTCCCCTTTTTCAAATACTCGTTGAGTTCCGCAAGAGCATCGTGACTGCCTTTCAGTTCCTCCCAGTAGCGCTTCTTGAACTCCTCCCACTTTGCCGGGTCGTGGCCGAACCACTTCCGCAATTCAGTGCTCGGAGCAACGCCCTTGAGCCATGCGCCTATGGCCGCTTTCTCTCTGCTGACACCACGGGGCCACAGGCGTTCCACAAGTATTCGGAAACCATCCTCCGGGGATGGCTCTTCATAGACCCGCTTTAGCTGAAGCATCCGTCCTCACCTCTGCACAATTGGGCAATCCCCTCATTCCAAATCCTAAATACCCGGTTGCCCGTTCCCTGACACCGGCGCTGTGTCCATTCGGCGAGGGCACGGTGCCGACAAAGCGACATCTCAGATATCTTATGCCCATACGGTGTGCGGGACTCATTCCCGGGTACCTATATATTGATAGGCAGGGCGCATCCGCTGCCTACGGTCATGTTATTTGGGAGGCGATGAAAATGCCTCAGACAATAGACAGGTGGCAATTGGCCCACCCATGGTTATCAGTAACACTGCGCGTTGTGATGTTGATGATTCTGGTAGCGGTGCTGTGGTACATATGGTTCGGCCGGGATTTCAGTCGAACCAATGCCACACCAACGAGTCAACTGGAACGAGGGCTTCCCGGCTTGAACAACTTAATGGAGGACACCGGGATCCACAACAATCCCAGCAGGAGTTGGAATGCGAACACGGCAATGAACCACGCATCTGCCCGTGATTTGATGAATAAAGGAGCGTATGACTATGCATAAGGATGATAGTGACAGCCAATCGCGAATAAGGTCTCCGGATGTGCCAAACAGCGAACAAGAACCACCGCCTGACAGAAGCTATATCGCTGAGCGAAAGAGGAAGGGCAAGGAGTTTGTCGTTGTTCGACCCACGACAACCGAAGAACAGGAAAAGGTAAGCGACGAATCGCTGCAAGCATATCTTGCGGAACACAGGCCCGAAGAAATCGAACCCGCCATTGAAGAGGAGGAAGAGGAAACCGAGGAAGGCGAAGCAAAGTACCGCAGTCCACGGAGCTGACCTGGGCTAATCAAGCGCGTTCGTCTCTCCCTTCGGCTTCTTCGCCTGAAACTCGGGGTACCATTTCCAGGGATCGATTCACTGCGGCCAATAGCGCCGATGCAACAGTGCGGTATTGATCGCCTCGTCTCACTACCGCGCTGCCGACGTGGCGAGTGCTCCACCGCGGAGTGATAAAAGTGCAAACCACAGTTATGATCTCGTCTTCAGTGCCCACGCTGTGAAGTGCCACTTCGTCGACTGCGATACCGTGGCCGGAAGCAAGGGACTTGCCGACCGCCCCGGCTGTTGCTTCCGCCACAAGCCTGAGTATGTTCTTTCCACCAATCACGTATCCGCTGACGGAGCGTCTAAACTCCCAATCTCCTTGCTTCAGAAGCACCTCGACGCTCGCTTCGGCGCCTGTTGTCGATATGCTGATGGTCTCCACCTTTAGCCGGGGTGCGCCGGCCCCCGGCATTTCAGCAGACGCGCCGGTCGGCCCTACGGTGCTTTCCGGCTCAACAGGCGGGCGTTGTTCCGCTTCCTCAGGATGCTTCTTGTTTGCTATGCAGTTCTTGCTCGCCCGGGTCACCAGATCGTCTATGGTGGCAGCGTAGTGCATGTCTTCGCGTTCCTTGGTCCGCCTGCCACCCGACATTCCGTAAGAAGCCGATATGCTTTCGGATATCTCCGAGATCCGGATCAGAGATATTTGCTTTTGGATAACATCCCCAAGCAGTATAGTCTCGTCCGCGCTGCGCACACTGACGACAACAAACTCGTCCCCCCCGTAACGGCAGGCGAGGTCAGGATTCTGGTCAACGCCTTTCTTAAAGACAGCCGCGGTCTCCCTGAGCACGGCATCGCCAACCACGTGCCCATACCTTTTGTTGAATGCCCCGAAGTTATCGAGGTCGAAGAACAGGATACTGATCTCCATCCCCCGCTTCAGCGAGTTTATCGCCCATTCGCGAAAGCTATCCGCCCAGGGAAGCTCAGTCAGGGGATCGAAAGTCTTGCCAAGCTCAGGCATCAGGTCGGAACAGGAGACAATCCCTGCAAGGCGCTCGTTTTCCAGCACCAACAGATAGCTTGCACGGTCCTGATTCATCACTTCCAGAGCATCATAAACGGTCATTTCCGGGTCAACGGTGGTGAACTCTTTCTCCATAACGTCCACGACCCTGGCATCCTGCGGCTGTCCGAGCAAACCTCGATGCGTGACCAGGCCCACCACCGTGTCGTCGGCATGGACGACCGGCAGTGCGCCGATATCATGGCCTTTCATAAGAAAGACGGCAGATTTTGCAGGCGCGGACGGACTGATCCATACCACGTCTGTCGTCATTAACTCTCTGATTGTTTTCATCGGTTCCCCAAGGGAAATATACACCAAGAAATCTGTCTTGGCTACTGAAGTGAATACCTGTTTTGCGTACAGCCGCGCCAGCGACGGCGGAAATTGGGGTAGGAACAGTGGACAGCATAGGCCTACCGGAATAGCTTCCTGCTAACTTTCCGCACGTCGAAGCCGTTCCGTCGGCTCTGCTCCATAATTCTAGCTTTCCAGGGGCTCAATGTCAATCTGCAGCGGCTCAGCAGTGGTGTACCATGTGAGTGTGTAAATTGGAAAGGGAGTATCCTTTCGGTTGTTAAGACCAACGTGCGATGCACGGAAAGGAGACTCCCTTGGGGATATTAGCACTTGAGAGTGTGTTTAAGCAACTGGAGAATTGGGGTCAGGATCCGGAGGACAGCAGGTTTGGCGATCTTTCCAAGCTGGTGACTCAGAATCTGAAGTGGGTTTTGGAGGAAAGCTTCGACTGGGAGGCAAGGCTG
>CAVZJH010000043.1:0-35231 GCA_963775535.1 uncultured bacterium
CTGAGGGTCAAAGCCCCTGCGGCTGAGGCGTAGAAACCGGGATATCGTACAACACTGATTATGTCAGGATACGTGAGCCAGGAGGTGAGGAGAGTGAAGATCCTTGCGACCTCTTTTGTCATAGCGCTGGCTGCAGCGACAATATGCGGCGAGGCAGCAGCGGCTGACTGCGGAGTCGGCAATCTGGGCTACAATTCCTTCGAGGGGTATTTGTCCCAGGGCACGGGCCTGGACAAGCACTTTGGGCCCGGAGTCGGCTATCCGGCGAGCTCCGGAGATTACTTTCAGCGCTACCTTAAACCTCAGGACTGGGGGCAGTACCGGCTTTGGAACGGGTCATCTCGGCGAAGGATATGGTCCTTACATCTTTGGAGGCAGGGGGCCTACCCCTCCGGGAATGTTCGATCCGCTGCCCGGCGCCTATCGCGATGCGCCTCCGCCTTCTATCAAGATAGGAAGGGGCAACATCAGAGTAGCGCTCCCGTCCAACATCCCGGGAATCCGGCAGGTGACGGTCACATTGGTGGCATTCAACAATGCGGACCTGGACGTAAAATGCCTTACCTGCCCGCCTTTCGTATTCAACTTCCCCGTCCCCGACGGAGTGAAGAATGTGAGAGTGCGTATAGACTACGTTAACAGCGGCCTTTCGGCCACGTCTTACCGCTTTAGTTAGGCACAGCAAGGGCTCGGATGGACCGAGCCCTTACTTCATAGGCTTTGCCCCTGAAGACCAGGCAGCGCTTCTCCCCTGACCCAGGGCATTGAAACCGGCAAGATTGAGCCGAATCGTAAAGGTAGTGCCCTGTCGAGGTGTGCTCTCTACGGAAATGGAGCCGCCTATATGTTGTATTACCGCAGCGCTCGCGGAAAGCCCCAACCCGGTTCCTCCCTTGGTCGAGAAGAACGGTTCAAATACCCGGCTCGCAACCTCGGGCTCCATTCCACACCCATTATCCGTGATCAGCAAGTTGACGCAATCACCGACGATCTGAGCGTTGAGACTTACGCGCCCGCCCGGGTCGGTTGCCTGGAGCGCATTGAGCATGAGGTTGAGAATGACTTCCTGCAGTGCTCCGGACTGGCCTTCCACCATCGGCAGATCGGGCGGGATGATATTTTCGATGGTCCGTTGTTTTGAGGACGGATGTGTTCTGCACAAAGCCAGAGCGGCTTCGGCTGATTGTCTGAGAGAGCTGCGCCCCATAATGCCCCCCGCGCCCCTGGAGAAGTTGAGCAGGCGGTATATCATCTCCGAGCCCCGGCCGATGTGCTCGATCGCCTGATTGAGGCTGCTGATTGACTGTTCGGAAGATTCGGCTTCCTCAATTCCCCTCGCGGCCGATTCCAAAGTGCCCTGGATCGCCATCAGGACATTACCCATGCTGTGCGCGGTCCCGGCAAGGAGCTCGCCGACCAAGGCAAGTCGCGACGCCCGACATAATTCCTCGCGCAGACGGTGCTCAGTTGTGGTCACTTTGGCACAAACCACGACGGCATCGATTCTTCCTGCCCATCCCGTAAGCGGGTACAGATTGACGTCCCACACTTCCCCGCCGGCATCCATTTCTCCAAGGTGCTCAGGCGTTCCTGATTGAGCAACCGCGTTCAACTGCTCTACGCTGATCCACGGCATTATCTGCAAGCAGCGCATACCTAATAGACTCTCCACACGGATCCCGCAGTGCCCGGCCAGAGCTTCGTTCGCCTTCACTACTCTTCCGCTCAAGTCGACTACCGCGACCGGATCTGCGATAGCGTCGAACGTTCGCTGCCAGTGAGCGCGTGACATCTCGACGTCCTCGCTCAACAGGGCGCTGTGAATGGCTGACGCGGCCTGATTTGTTATGATCTGGGCAAGAGCGATTTCGTCTTCTGAGAACGTCCGCTCCGCCCGGGTATCGACCACGACCAGCGCCCCGATGTTTTCACCTTTCACGAGCAATGGCACACTCAACGCGGTCTCGATACCATATTGGTAAGTCAATGCCTGTAGCTTTTCGGAAATGTTTTGCTCCTCGCTGATGACTTGTGCGCGCTCTGCCAGCATTATTTTCACAGCGAAGGGGTCTTCTTTCGGAGCGAGTGACAGAGTGTTGACAAGCAGGCTTGGAATGATCCCGTAGGTGCAGCGGCAGACCAGTTCCTCGGAGTCACGAGCCTTGATCAATACGACGCCGCCATCCGCATTGGTACATTTCGCGGCCTCCCTCAATACGGCCGCCAGCCTGGTTTCAAGATCGGAGTTTGCGAGCACCAGCTTGCTCAGTCTGCCGATGATCTCCAACTCCCAGTTGCGGTCGTAGAGCTCTTCCGTGCGCAGCATGAGCCTTTCGGCTATCTCCATCTGCTCGGTCACGTCCTCGATGAGCAGAAGGATGAGGTCGTCACTGGGTTCAGTAAGCGGTGCCCTGCAGGCTTGCATATGGACCCAGCAGTCCGATCCGCCGAATCTACGCATAACCACGGTGCCGCTCCATCCACCGGAGACGGCGGTCTTGCGGATTTCGAGTGACAGCCAATCGGGGTTTCGGGGAGAGAAGAGTGAATCGAGAACGAGAGATTCGAGTGAAGCGTCAGGCGCATCGAGCAGCGCCTGGGCGCGGGGGTTGGCATAAACGATGCAGCCGGCTGAGTTCACCAGCAGAGCCTGGAGGTCCACCCGGGCGAGCACGCGGCGTATCGGTAATTCGGCCTGATCGGATGCCTCAGACATTATGCCGCTCTTTCCTGGGTGTTGGTGCGCTCCAGGACTCGAATTGTTGCTTCCCCACATGCGGATCAAACTGAGCGCCGGCGTTCGCCCGCAGCTCGCATGCGGCTTCTTCACGGGAAATCGCCTGGCGATACGGCCTGTCAGAGGTCATCGCCTCCAGCGCATCCGCCACAGCCAAAATCCTGGCAAGAAGCGGGATGGCTTCTCCCTTGAGAGAATCCGGGTAGCCCGTGCCATCCACCCGTTCGTGATGGTGGCGCACGATGGAAGCCACCTCCGATAATTCCTCGATCCCCGAAAGGAAATCCGCGCCCATCCCCGGGTGCCCACCCTCGGCCCATTCGTCGTCGGAGAGTTTGCCGGGTTTCGAGAGAACGGCATCGGGTGTGCTAGTTTGCCACGTCGTGTATGTGGGCCGCCAGCTCAAGAGTGTTCAAACGGCTAGGCGATAGGCCAAGTTCTTTTCCGATCTCGACGCACATGTCGGCAATGCGCGCGGAGTGACATCCGGTGTAATGGGATTTGGCGTCGATGGCGGCGGCTAATGCCTTGATCGCCTTAAAGAGGACGTCCGCGCGCTCTTCGGACAGTCTGCGTGCTTCTAACGCCTTTCGCTGAAGATTGTTTTCCAGGATGAAACGGCAGTCTGGCGAGTTCCAAAGGCTTCGTAACAAAGTCGGCTGCTCCGGCTGCCAGAGCTTTGCGGCTGGCTTCTATGTCGCCCCACGCAGTCACCAGGACCACCGGAAATTGCGGGTGCATCCTGCTCATTGCATGGGTAAACTGAATCCCATCCATGTTCTCCATATAAAGGTCGCACAGCACAAGATCGACGCCCTGCTCCCTGGTATCTCGAGAGCCTGCTCGCCGTTTGTTGCCGTGCTTACCCGGTATCCCTGGCTGACGAGCGCATCCACGAGCAGTTCCAGAATATCCGGTTCGTCATCTACCACCAGAACATGGGTGGCCTCATAGTCCGGTTCACGCAGCATAACACTTCTCCGCACTAGTCGTATGTTTGCTTGGCACTGAAGGCATTAGCGCAATATTAAAGAAAACAAGCCGCTGATCGATCAGTTCGTCAAAAGGACATATTTCTTGTCGATCTCGAGGATCGCACAAGCTAAATTATCGGACGGCCTTTTTGCATTCCATAGGTTAAAGGAACACAGCAAATCATTCAACTCTTGCAATGATTGAGGCGTCTGGGGTAACATTAGCTCGGTCGCTCGGGGGTTTTACCCTCGGATCAAAGGAATCGCGGATGAAACCTCTCGCATTCTTCATGCGGAAGAACGCTGTCGGGCTTTCGCAGTATCCAGCGATACTACAGTCGCCCCGAGGGGTTTCACGGCGAATGAATGAAAATGCCTGCGGCATTTTAAGGGAGGTGACGTCAAGTGCCGGATGAAAACTTCAAGTTAACATCACTTTCGCACGGAGCTGGTTAAGCGTGCAAGCTGAGCCCCTCAGCTCCTGGCGCAGGTCCTGCGCCAGCTACCTCAAATCACGGACCCGAATGTGTTGGTGGGACTATCTACCTGCGATGATGCCGCCGTCTACCGGATAACCGACGATATCGCGGTCGTGCTTACGGTTAACTTCTTCACGCCGATAGTTGACGACGCCTACGAGTTCGGACGGATCGCCGTCACGAACGCCCTCTCTGACGTCTATGCGATGGGCGCCAAACCGCTCATCGCGTTAAACCTGGTGGCGTATCCGGCAAAGACGCGCGGACTCGAGAAGCTGGAACAGATTCTCAAAGGCGGGGCAGACCAGGCCGCCGCCGCCGGAGTGAGCATTGTCGGCGGGCACTCGATAGATGACCCCGAGCCCAAGTATGGAATGGCGGTGATGGGGGTTGTGAACCCGAATTATGTCCATGACCAACGCAGGAGCGCGTCATGGAGACCGGATCATCCTCACCAAGCCGATAGGGACGGGGATCATCGCTACTGCCATAAAACACGACACCGCACCCGCGGATACCGTTGCGCGGGCGATAAAAGTCATGACAACCCTCAACGGCCCGGCTGCTGAAGCCGCGCGCCGGGTCGGATGCCACGCGTGCACCGATGTTACGGGCTTTGGCCTGCTGGGACACCTTCACGAAATGACCCTGGCAAGCTGCGTGGGCGCAAGAGTGCGTCTCGGCGATGTGCCGCTCATCGAAGGCACGAGGGAGTTGCTGGAGCTTGATGAAGCTCCGGGCGGGACCTACGCAAACCTGGCGGCGTTGGATTCCGCCGAGGCTGTTGTCTGGGAAGCGGACATGTCCCAAAACGACCGGCTTGTGCTCTGCGACGCGCAAACTGCGGGCGGGCTGCTTCTAAGCGTCGCTCCCGAGCGAGTAGAAGCGATGCGCGAGGCGCTAAGCGCAGCCAATACATTGGCAGCCGAGATCGGCGAGATTGTGACTGATTCAGAGTGCCGGGTTTACGTGGAAGCGTGAGGTGAGCGCCGGGAGTATCCGAGGCCGTTGCGCTTGAATGGTCGCATTGACAAATGTTACATCACGCGGGTATTATGATGATGTAACAAGTCGAGGTGAATGCGATGTTGACAGAACGGAAGAAATCAAAAATGAAGCGGACTCAGATCAGCCTGACGCCGGAGCAGCTTCAGGCGGCGAAACAGTTGGCCTCGAAGCGTCAAGTAAGCCTGTCGCAAGTCTTTCGCGACGCACTTGAATGCGTTCAACAGCAAGCTGAGCAGGAACAGCGCGACTACTTCGATGCAATGTGGAGCATTGTAGGCACGCTGAAAAACGCCGATCCCGATGCCTCGGAAAAGCATGACGAGATTTTATATGGGCATGGTGATGATCCTCATGGATAGAGTCTTCATCGACTCCGGGGCATTTATGGCCCTCCAATCCGAAAGGGATCGTTATCACGAGCGGGCGGCAGTCGCTTACGCCGATCTGCTTACGAAGCGCAAGTGCCTGATTACCACGAACCACATCGTGGTGGAAACATGCAACTGGCTTCTTAAGGAAAGAAAGTCGGGACACAAAGCCGCCTTGCGCTTCGGGCAACTCATCTCAACTTGCTTCTATCCCATTGATCTCGACAGCCTGCGCGCGGGAATCCAGCCGGCAGGCGGTGCATTTCTGTTGTACAGCTCTGAGGCAATCGAGAGAGACGCGTGGAGCATCCTGGCAAAGTTCGATACAGCCGGGTTCAGCTTCACCGACTGCGTAAGCTTTGCCGTGATGGAGTCGTTGGGGATCAAGAAGGCGTTCGCCTTTGACGCTCATTTTGACGAGATGGGGTTTGAGAGGCTGTAGTGTTTCTTGTGTCGGGAAAGCCTTGTCCGGGTATGGCCCGGCGCAAGGCGGTTTCGGGAAATGGTCTTCCCGAAACAACGTAACGCCAAACTAGACGCAGAGTCATCAGCCGAAGACTCGACGATGTGAGGCAAAAATGAGAATACTTAAGGTTGCGGATCTTTTGTTGTATCGAAATGCCCTCATCCCGATACGGCCCAGCGTACAACGGAACCGAAGCAACTGGCTACTCGTCTACACCTTCCCCATAATCCCAACCTCAGCCAGATCAATCGCTTCTTTTTCCGCCATCTTCTGTCCGGCATAGCGCTCTTTGACCTGCCACATGAAGTTGATTATCTTGGATTCGCGGCCGGAGTCGATGAACCCGTCGTAGTCCAGGTTCAGGAACGGAATGTTGTTGTGGCGCCTGCGCAGCGACTGGCTCAGGGCTGTGACCGTGTTTCCGGGCATGCAGTTGAACGGGATTACGCTCACAATTCCGGCAAGCCCGCGTTTTGCGAAGTCCTCGCTCTTGCCCATGCTGCAGATGCACTCGCCGCCGAAGTTGTAGTCCACATACTTGATGCCCTCGGAGATCACTTCCCTGGCGCCGATGTCCTCGTAGCCCTTGAGGAACGGCAGCGTCGCATGGAACAGCGCGTGCTCTTCTTTATTAATCAGCCTCGCATTCACCAGGCGGCTGGTGAACTCTTTCAGCTCCTCCATGTTCAGACCGCCGTCCTTGATTCGGTCGGCTGAGAGCATCTTGCCGATGAAGTTGGCGTAGCTGAAGAATTCAGTGGCGGGCGCAAGCCACGTTTCCGCGCCGTCAGCCTCGAGCTTTTTCAACACATCCTGGTTTGCTCCATCATGCAGCCTCACGTAGAACTCGCCTACGACCCCCACCAGCGGACGGTCCTCTTTTCGCACGGGCATACGCGCAAAGTCTTCCTGTGCCCTGCGAAGGAGTTCCTCGAACTCGTGCAGATGCCGGGTGTTCATCATCGCCCGGAGTTTGTTGGATTCGAGCCTCTTTTTGTGGGCGGGCATCGTCCTGATCAGCCTTTGCATATACTGGTCGAATAGCGCTTCACTCTCGCCCGGGTTAACCTCGTAAGGGCGGGTCCGGAGCACCATTTTGAACAGCAGGTCGTGGACGAGAAACGCGTCCCACGCGAGCAGCGCGAACATCATGCCAAGTCCACCGTGTTCACTCATGCTTCCGAGAGTAACAATTGTGGCGTCCTCATGGCCCATCTTATCGAGTATCCGCCGCTGGAGCATGCTGTACATTCCGAACCGGCACGGGCCTTCCGAGTTGCCCTGGAAGAATGCCTCGTTTTTTGAGTCGAAGTCCGGCTGCTGGATTCGATAGAGCATGTCC
The DNA here is from genome assembly GCA_963775535.1 of uncultured bacterium. Lineage (GTDB taxonomy): Bacteria > Armatimonadota > UBA5829 > UBA5829 > UBA5829 > CAVZJH01. The sequence goes on from CAVZJH010000043.1 coordinate 7,375, forward strand.
TCCGTGGTCATCAGGGCGGGAAGACACACGTCCTCCGAAATCGCCTTGCGACCGAGGTTCAATCCCGCGTCGGGAGACCTCGGCAGCACATCCGCATTGATCCCGTAGGCGCGCATCGTGGCGGCCAGAGTTTGAGCGGACGCGTTCATGCAGGGGACCCATATCTTGCGATCACCAAGATCGGTAATGGGTTCATCCTGCGTGCGGATCTTCTCAAACTGCCGGGCGGCAGCCTTGCACGCGGTATCCGCGAACGCTTCAATACGGGTAATGACCCCCGCGTCGGCGGTGTGCTCGTCGATCTGCATCACGTAACACGGCTCACCGATCTCGTCCTTAAAGAACGGATTGCCGAACGAGTCCGGCCCGCACGCGAAATAAGTCAGCACGACCGCCTTCAGCCGCGAGTCCTGGCGAATGAGCCTGGCGGCCATCAGCTTCTTTTGAATCTGGCGCGAGTATGCGTTCGGCCAGTAGTCCGATATGTCGGCGGCTTCCAGCGGCAGAAAATCCTGTGGAATGGCGAGAATGCCGAGGTCCTGAATCTTCTTGCCGATGTCCATATTGACCGCGCTGTCCCACAGAGTATACGGCCTGCCGATCACGACAAACGCGACCTGGTCGGGCGGAAGGTTCGCCAGCACCTCGGAACCGCGTTTTTCCACGCCGCGGCGGAACTCCTGCAGAGCCTTCAAACCGGCCTCAAAAGCCCCCTTCGAGACCGCGGAGGACTTCCCAAGGTCTCTGCCCATTTCGACGAACACTCTTCGCAGATGCTTGATCCCGCGTTTGAAGTGCAGATGAGGAGTCAGGTAACGAATTCCGTGCTCCTTGATGCCTATGGATGAGGCTATCACATCCGGCGCGGCCTGAAGATACGGACAGGTCTGGGACTGGCGCATGTGCTCGTTCGGCTGTTCGGAGGATATGACGCCGGGCGAGAAGATGATGTCCACGTCTTTCTCGATCAGGTCCATGTGATGCCCGTGCGCGACCTTGAACGGAAAACACGGTTCTCCAATCGCCGCGTCCAGGCCCATCTCTATGATGCGCTTGTTGGTGGGGTCGGATGCAATCGTGTTGAACCCGAGCTCGGTGAAAAACGCTTTGTAGAGCGGGTAGTATTCCGAGAACATCAGCCCGCGCGGGATGCCGACCGTAAGCGCGCCGCTCGGGGCTTCTTTCGTGTAAGACTCTATCATCATTCGCTCGCGCTCGGCGAACAGGTCAGGCAGATGCTCTCCCAGGTTCTTCTTGTGCACAGCGCTGAACTTCTCGCAGCGGTCATTGTAGAAATACTTGGGCCCATTCTCCATCTGGAATGTGTTGACATCGCATCGGTTGGCGCAGCCTTTGCACTCGAAAGATTTTATCTCGTAGCTTGCTTCGGCGATCCGGTCGAAGCCCCGGAAGCTGCTGCGCTCGAGGTCCGCAAGGTATGCCAGCCGCGCGGCGCCGATGGCTCCGGTGATGTGGGGATATGGCGGGACCACGATCTTCCTGCCCAGAACTGTCTCAAAGGCTGCGATCATTCCCTTGTTGAATGCGACAGCGCCCTGGAAAGCGATCTTGCCGCCAATCTCGCGGCTTGCGACGTTCTTGTTTAGATAATTCTTGACGCTGGCCAGGCAGATGCCCGCGGCCAGGTCTTCCACCGGAACGTTGTTCTGCTGGTAGTAAACCATCGCCGATTCGGAGAAGACGGTGCAGGTCCAGTCGAGGTCGGGCGGGCGCGCGTTTTTGAGCGCGCAGTCGCCAAACTCCTCCAGGGGTATGCCAAGCCGTGACGCCTGCTTTTCCAGAAACGCTCCAGTGCCCGCGGCGCAGGCCTTGTTCATCTCGAAGTCGATAATGACATCCCCGTCCATGCGGATATATTTGCTGTCCTGGCCGCCAATCTCAAATATGGTGTCGACATCGTCGGCATAAGACAGAGCGCCGCTTGCCTGCGCGGTGATCTCGTTTCTGATCAGGTCCGCTCCGATATAGTCCGCGGTCAGGTATCGGCCGCTGCCCGTGGTGGCCGCAGCAACCATACCGATGCTGTAGCCGCCCTCTCTGACCTGGTCGTGAATCTTCGACAGAGTATCGCGAACGGCGGCCAGCGGATCGCCGTCGGTGCGGCGATAGTAGCTCGCCAGCACGTGAAACTTGCCGTCGATCCGGGTAACCAGCGCGGCTTTTGTGCTTACCGAGCCTATATCCACACCCAGCGCCGCACGCTCGATGTCCTTGGGCACGTCTTCTTCCATCACCGGCGGCATTATCTCCGAAATCCGCATCCCTATCGGTTCACAGCCGGGGTATTGGATAGGCCTTTCCAACTGCTCTTCCAACTGCCGTATCGCCGTGCACACGTCGATTCTGGCCTCGGCACGCAGAGCCGCCCCGATCGCGCCCATGGTTCGGTTGTGTTCGGGAACAAACAACCTGCCGCCGAGCTCAAGCTCCTCGCAGAGATACTTTATAACCGCGGGGTTTTCGGACACCCCGCCAATGAACGCGATATTGTCCCTGAACTCTTTGCCTCTGGCTATTGCGGAGCGATAATTGCGACTGATCGCCTGATGAATGCCGGCCGCGATTCGCGTCCTCGGGGTTCCCTTCTGGTAGAGGTGGACAATGTCGGATTCCGTGAACACCGCGCATCGACCGGAAAGGCTGGCGGGACTCTCGGCCTCCAGGGCGACCTTTGCAAACTCCTCGATGGAAGCGTAGTTGAGGCGTTTTGCCATGTGGTCGAGGAACGAGCCGCTGCCGGACGCGCACTTATTTCCAAGGTTGGCATCTTCAACGAGAAGCCTTCCGCTGACCTGGTCGCGCTCGAACAACAGGTATTTCTGGGCTTCACGGCCCATCTCTATGACCGTGCGCACTTCAGGATACAGCCGGTCTATTGCGGCGGCAAGCGCATTCGGCTCGTGAATTGCGTCTGCGCCTATGAGATCCTTTAGATTCGATGCTCCTGTGCCGGTTACCCCGCACAGGACTTCTCGATCAGCGCCGGAGGCCAGAACACTTTCCAGCATTTCCTTTGCTCGGCGAATAGGCTGCCCGTGAATGCGCAAGATTCCCAGAGGCTCGATGCTACAGTCTTCGCGGAGCACAACAGCCTTGATAGTATCGGAACCGATGTCCAGTCCCAGTCTCATAGCCATGGCAGATTCCTCCTGAACCGCGACCCCGTTAAGCGGGCGGAGGCGGACGTATGCAGTTTACCCAGAGCTGACACTCTCTAGGAAAGTATATTGTGCCGGGCTGCTTGAGTCAAGACGGAGCGCTTGTCAGGTTTGCCGAAATTCGAGGTATTGGCCCCGATTGCCCTCCAATCTGACGTAATGAAACTGATTGGTCGCCAGCCATATTCACGACCTTGCAAGGGTATCTGTATATGAAAGATTAGAGCAAAGCGATCCCGAAGAGGCAAGGAGGTCAGGTAATGGTTCCCGAGGTAAAAAAGTGCACAGTGAACCAGTGTTTTTACTGGCGCGAGAACGAGTGTTTTGCGCATGGCGTCTTAATAGGCAGCGACGAGCCGATTTGTGAAACGTTCATGGCGTCAAACCAGCACACCAACAAGAACGGGCAGGGCGAGATCGGAGCGTGTCACATAGACAACTGCGAGTATAACCGCGGCATGTTCTGTCACGCCTGCAACGATATCGAAGTCTCGTTCTCACAGAACAAAGCCTGGTGCAGCACATTCGAACCCAAACAATAGTTCGACTCCCCAGCGCAATAACGTTCACGTCATCTACCTCAGCCCCCGGCGTTCGGTCAGAGCGGGGGCTGAAACTTTGTTTATGATACTTATCGCACTGAGTTTTGCGCCATCACTTGCCACTTAGATTTGACTGAGATTGCAAGGATTCTCGTTCCAACTAACTACATGGCAGGATACTATGTCCACATTGTAGCATCGGAGTTTTGTGCCGTCAACCCAGTAATTTGCGTGATAATACCCCTCCGAAGGCAGTAAATGCAGGAGTAAGGTAGTCATCTTTCTTGGTTATGGGGGTTGGTGTAATCTAGGTGGTTAAGCCTTTGTCGACACGCAAAGAAATGGCCATTCAGGATACTACTTAAGTTTCAATTTCAAACTTGAGTATCCGATCTCAGGGTATCCAGCACGGTCACTACAACCCGAAACACGTTCTACGTAGGTCATTGTATCTGTAAGAAGTAAAAGCTCCTGGACGGCGTACAAATAATCATCGTCAATCTTAAGTCCAGGCGAGCCACTATTGTTCCCTTAGATACTTTTGCAGAGCCTTGACGCCGAGCTCCAGAGCCTTGACGCCGAGTAAGAGTGCGTAGATCACCAAGATTCCTACACTGATCACCACACCAAAATACAAGAACTTGAGAACCTCCAATGTAATCAGCCTCACTTTCTGCTTTGTGCCGACCATGACCTAAACTACTCTCTTCGTAGATGGTAGCGTGTCTGAGTAATCGAGTCTCCTGGTCTGATACTTAAGTTATCTGCTCTATCGTAGAAATCGATGCTTACAGCGTTCCAATCAAGAACGTGAAGATGAGACCAGAACCTTCAGAAAAGCACTCTAGGAGTCCGTCCGACTAATAGCAAAGCTGGTTTTGAATCGCAGCCTGTGCGTCGCCGTTTGGGCTCCGGTTTTGTTTTTGAATGTCCTCGCCCGCATGACCTTGCGAGTTGTGCGGCGCGGGTTTGTCTTTTAGGCTGCAACCGGCAGCAGGTGAACCATATGAGCCGATTCAACCTGCTTTTTGAGTTGCTCAGCCATCGCTGTGGCGCCATGCCGGCTGATAATGCGACTCTCGGAATCCTATTCAGGCGGGCGAGGAGATCATTGCGTAAAGCTTCACTGTCAAATGGCGGCTTGTTTTTCATATGTTCGAACTGAATCTCAGCCGTCCCGTAAGTCCAAACTGCTATCGTCCAATAGGGCTGCCCTCCAATGTCGAGCATTGGGCTGAACGACCCGCTGCGACTTCCTCTCCCCCACCAGATACGTAATCCCTGCTTAGCCGCCCAATCCAGAATGTTTCTTGCGACGCGGACTTGATCCGCTCCGCTCTGAGATTCTAACTGCTGAAAGAATGACGACTCATCCCACTGCCGCTTCTGTCCACCGACTGATTTTTTCTCCGTGGCTGCCGCCGTCAGACCGATCACCCGGGGAACGAGCGTCTTGAGTCCTGTCCCGGTGTATTGTTTTAGGTCCTATCGAGTTGGTTAAGCATTATAGCATGTGGCGGGCGAGTGTCAAGAGCCAGATATAAAAGGTAGCGTACAATGGAGTGTGTAAAATCAAGTTGAGGTAGGTAAGGCGCATCCCTCTTTCTAATATGAGGTTAACGAGACCAACAGAAGGAGGAACGCGCCTTGAGAGAAGTATACGTCGAAGAGTTCGAGGAAGCAATAGAAGCTTGGTCAGAGGTTCGCGCTGCGGATTGTCCTTGGGGTCGATACAGGGAGTTTCAGCAAAGGGGGTTAAAGCATTTTGTGGAGTCGAGCCTGCGAGATGCGCTGAGTTGGAAGCTGGGAATTGGCTGGTATAAGCGTGGCGAGGGCCGTCGGGGCTATCGTAACGGTGTCTACCTGCGAACTCTGGTAACTCCGTATGGAACGGTAGAGATAGAGGTTCCACGACTGCGAGATGGAAGCTATGAGCACGGTCTTTGGGACGCTCATGGGCTGCTGACAAGCGAAGCGCGGGATTTGATACTGGAGACATATCTGTCAGGTCCGTCAACGCGCAGAGTGGGAGAAGTGCTTGGCAGAGTTTTGGGCTACGAGGTTTCCGCCGGCACGGTGTCTGCGATCTGCCAGGGTCTGGACGATCTAGTGAGGCAATATTGGTCTTCACCGCTTGACGATGACTGGGAGTATTTGCTGCTGGATGGGGTCGTTGTCAAGAATCGATCTGCTGTCGGTGCGGAGAAGCGCTGCGTGTTAGTCGCTATGGGGATATCCGGGACCGGTAGGAAACAGATCCTGTCATTTAAGCAGGTGGAGTCTGAGTCTGAGGTTTGCTGCAGCTCTTTTCTTGAGAGTCTATACAGACGCGGCTTCGAGGGCAAGAACCTGAAGCTGATATCGACAGATGGCGGAACTGGGCTCATTGCTGCTGTGGAAAACATGTGGCCGCACATCCCACGTCAGAGATGTTGGGCGCACAAGCTCAGAAACGTGGCTAACAAGCTCAAGAAGTGCAATGAGAAGGCTTGCCTGGATGGAGCCAAGCTAATCTACCTGGCGCCAAAGCGCACTGAGGCGGCAAAGAGATTTCGAGCTTGGCGGAAGAAGTGGATCGAGATGGAGCCGAAAGCAGTCGCCTGCCTGGAAGCTGACATCGAAGAGTTGCTGGAGTTCTTCAATGTGCCTGAATGTTTCCAGCGCAGAGTGCGAACCACCAATCCAATAGAAAGGGTGTTCAGAGAAGTGCGGCGGCGCACCAGGACAATCTCGTGCTTCACGAACCGACGCAGCGTCGACCGCATGCTCTACGCAGTGTTTGCATACCAAAATCGACACTGGGATGAGTCTTACCTGCCAAAGAACTCTGGCCCGCAAACAACATCAGCTGCGAAACGAGTAGCCTGAAAGGAGACGCTCATGCCGAGAAGACGAATATATGCAACCAACGCGGAGCGTCAGGCTGCCTACAGACACAAGCTATGCAGCGGCAGTCAAGCGGCACAAGAGTCGATTCCGCCTCTTGCGGCAGTATCATCCAAGCCTGGACACAAGAGATGGCGCGGATTGCTAAAACACGCAACGCTGCTTGTCGATCAGGCCGCGTGCGAGATGGAAAGTTACTTCGAAAGCCGCTCAGAAGAGTGGCAGTCCTCAGAACGGGGCGAGGGTTTCACTGAGATACTTGATGCCGTCCAGGATGTTCTGGCTTCTCTGGGCGAGGTGCCTTACTAGCGTTATATCGTAACGCGTTACGATATAACTGGACATCCTAGCCGCAGGGGACATTTTTCCTTTGCAATTATACGCAGGGTTGTGCCTTACCGGCCAAGGCAATTTACACACAACACTTGACGCTACCATATAAAAAAAGCCGACCCTTGCGGATAGGCTTTGAAGTGGTGGAGCGGACTCAAAAGTTATTGCGAACTATTCGCCGCTTCGGATGACTAGCGTTCTGATAAAGAAACCGATGTCTATGCTGATCTTTTGACGCGATCGATCGTCTCTGCAACAGATGCGATCAGCGATTCATGCGGCTTGAGGAGAACGCGTTCCGTCGTCCTTCGCGGAGGACTTTGCTTTAGGTGTAGCTATAGCCTTATGTGCTTAGGGCGCTTGACCTTATGAATCTTGATGTTCCTTGGTAGCTTTGGATGCTTGTGACGCCTTAGACTGAATGCATACGCGGCGCCGGCATGCGAACTGCCTTTCGGGCCATATACGGTCGTGACACTCGAAATGAGCGTCGTCAAAAGAAACGCTAAGACCAAAAGTGCCGTGATAGAGATTCTTCTCATCGTTGCCAATTCCTTTCGTTGGGGTTTCCTGATCATACAGACGGAGTGAACGTCGCCTCCGTGCGCACTCAAGCACGTCGTTCGGGAACTTGCTCCCCAAATACTTGAGTAATGTCCACATTATAGCACGGCAGCAGGTATTATGGAGAATGTCGTATCGACGCCGACCGTTTCGGATCGGCTTCGGAAGCTGGGAGCGGACTCAGAAGTTATTACGAACTATCCGCCGCTCAAAATTAGCGCAGTTGAGGTAAAGAAAGTAAAATCTCTACGCTAATCCGTCAGACCGTGTTCGGACAACAAGTTTACCGGTCCGGGAAGAGTGGCGCTGCAGTCCACAGGGTTAGCGCTGCGGTTGTTTTAATCGCTATGGTCTGGCGTGCCGCCGGACGACAACGCCCGCTAAAGTTTTTGCCGATCGCAGCCGCATACAAACGACTCTGGGTTGCCACGAAGAGTGTGCCGTCGGCAGCGGCCGGGGTCGCAGCGATTGCCGAGCCTACGTGAACGGTCCTGAGCAACCTGCGCGTCTTTCCCGCGGCGAAAACCCACAGGTCGCCGCTCATGGTGCCCACGTAAACCTTGCCGTCTGCTGCAAGCGGCGAAGCAAGTGTTTCTTGATGGGTGTCGTGCTTCCAGTAGAGTCTGCCTGTGTCCGCGTCGATGCAGAAGACAGTTCCCGAGACATCGGTGGCATAGAGGAGGCCGCCGGATACGGCGACGGTCGACAGGCTCCGTTCGATGTCTTTGAAGAGCCAGACTTTACCTGACCTGGTGATATCTCCGGTTTTAGTCGCGTCGATGCACGCCAGCGCTCCGCTGCCCTTACCGTGGGTCGGATCCTGCCCGATCGCCACGTAAGCGCGATTTTTGTAGAAAACCGGAGTGGCGATGATCTCACTGGGGCCGTCTTTCTCCCCGTATTTGCCGCCTCGACCGGCTGCGGCGTTAACGTCGAAACGCCACACCTCCTTGAGCGTGCCGATACGCTGGCCGCGTGACGGAGGCTTGGGCCGGGCATCGAACGCATAGCACACACCATCACCGCCGCCGTAAAAGACCAAGCTTCGTCCGCCAACCACGCCCGTGGACGCCGAAGACCACTCCCCGTGCAGAACATTCTTCCCCATGGTCGTTCGTTCGCGGGCGAGGACTTTCCCGCTGCGTTTGTCTACCACAATCAAGCCGGCTGCCTTGGGGCGCGGTATATAGCTGTGGTTTCTGTCGACGCCGTTCCCTGGCGAAACATAGAGATAATTGCCCAGAATGAGGACGGAGCAGTCCGCGGCATCGTGCGGGAACGCATCAATATCCTTGTCTGCCATCATGTCGAGGCGCCAGATGATGTCGGCGTCGGTTCGCCGCAGCGGCAGAGGTGGGTGATAGGGATCGGACATGTATCGGGATTCGTCCTTAAACGGCCCATCATTGCCGTTGGCCTGGCCGAGTGTATCGAGGCAGAGCACTTCATCCCTGCTCGAAACCAAATAGACTCGGTTTCCCTCTACCGCGGCCGTCGAGCAGACACCGTAGCAGTAATGGCCCAGATTGTAGATTTTGCCCTTAGCATTGAGCTGTGGAATCACGAGCTGCCAGAGGAGTCGACCGGTCTTTTCGTCGAAACAAAGCTCCGCGCCACCCCACATCGTCCGCCTGGTGTCATAGGTCGGCCGGTTGGTAGTGCCGACAAAGACCTTTCCGCCCGCCACGACGGGGCTGCCGAATGCCTGCGTCCCCAAACGGGCCTCCCACCGAAGGTTATTGCCCGGTCCAAAGGCGGAAGGTAGACCCTTTTCCGTGGACACCATATTCCGCGAACCGCTGCCGCCCCACTGCGGCCAGTCCGCGGCCCATGCCAAAACAACCGCCGCCAGGATGGGGACAACAGCCACCAAGACCCTGATCGTCCTCACGCTCAACATAATATCCAGTTCAACGCGCGGTCGCTAGGGTCCTGCAGAGTGCTCAAAGCAAATGCCGGCCGTCCGGTGTTTGCCCTCACTCCATATCATTCCCCAGCCTCTTCTCAGCCTCTTCGTTGCCGATCCCGTATTTCGCGCGCATTACGGCGACACCGACAACCGGCGGGTAGGCCTGGTCGGACCTCATTCGAGGCTCTACGTATTCGATCACCTCGAAGAGCAGATAGCAGGCGTCATTATACGAAAGTCCAGTCAGCTCTTGGATGTAGCGGGCTGCACGGTCGATGAGCTTGAGGTTGGAAGCGACGACCCAGATCATGTAGTTGCCAATGACCCTTCCCAGGCGCACCATAACACAGGTCGAAAGCGCGTTCAGGAGCATCTTGACTCCCACACGCGTCACCCCGTTCAGAAGAAAATCAGTCCGTGGAGCAGGCACGAGCACCGCGCGGCAGCCGATCCCCCAAGCGTCGATGGCGCTTTTCACTTCGTCCAGCGACTCCGGCTCACCGAAGCAGATAAGCCCCGCTGCAGCCCCGGCTTCACGTGCGGCCTCCAGTTGGGAGCGCAGGAACCCGTTTCCCAGGATCTTTTCGCCCGCCAGCGCCGCGCCGACCACCCCATCACCGGCGACAGCCGGCCGGTATGGTATTCCGTCCAGACCGATCCTGAACCTCACGAGCTCTTCGCGTGACACCCCGCGCACAATTTCATACTGGCGGCCGGCTTTCTCTTCCCCGACCATTTCGCTTACCTGCTCCAGGGTCCAGTCGATGGTGCCGGGCTCGCGCTTAAGTATCCGTTTCCACGCAGCCGGTGTGTCCCCGCAGGGCAGAAAGAGAAAGGCCCACGACTGCGCCGCGGATGTGTCGTCGAAGCGCCTGAACGGCGGCGTGCAGAACGTCGGAGAGCGCTCGGTGGTGTCGGTCAGGATGTCTATTCCGAGCTCGTCGGCGAAGTAGTTGACCTTTCGGCCCGAGCGACATACCGACTCCTCCAGATCGACCAGCCGCGCGAGCTGCGCCCTCAAGGGCTGCGAGATCAGCGTCGAATGCATTTCTTCCAGCTTTGCAAGAAACTCTGAGGGTACTGCCCCCGAGCCAGGGGTCCGGGGCCCTCGGCCCCGGCAGAGTCCGGAGACAGGTCTCCGGTGGGAGCCCGGGGGTGAAACCCTCGGATAATCCCAGACCTGCAGCTCGCGCACGACCATTTCAAGCACGGTCAGCATGGCGCAGAGCTGAATGGAGGTCGCCTGCATGCGCGTGGAACCGGTGATCGCCATCGGACCGGTGGTAAGGTTAATCTTCTCGATTCGAGGATCATCGATGACTTCTCGGCTGCGCTCCACGTGTTCTCTTAGCGCTTCGTCCGGGTTGTTGTAGATGAAGTAGACCTTCGCGCCCTTCTCAAGCGCCTTCCATGCCGTTCCGATCACAAAAGATGTTTCTCCGCCCTCGGTTATGGCAAAAACGACATCTCCGGCACTCACCCCGAGATCTTCGATCTGCTTGCGTCCGAAGGCCGTGTAGTCCTCGAAGCCTTCAACGGACTTTATGAGCGCAAAATCTCCGCCCGCCATCACACTGACGGCCCGGTCTTCCATTTCAACTGCTTTCGGCAGCTCACGATTTTTCTGCCAAAAATCGCGCCAGATGGACGCAAGTTGAATGCTCAGCCGCCCCGTGGCCCCGCAGCCCGTAAAAAAAATCCGCCCGCCCGACTCAATTGACGCCAGCGCCGCCTGTGTGATGCTCTGGGGATTTCCGGACGCGGCCCACTCGCGATAGGTCCCCACCACGTCAGTATCCACCTCGAAGAGCAGCCCGAGCGCGTCTTCTACGCTGTCCTTTGCGGTTGCGCTCAGGTTCGCGGTGACCGGATGTGAAGACTCGGTAGTGAGCGCCCCAAGCCGGAATTGATCGCTGATCTCGATGAAAGCCTCTGCGGCTGCGTTGGATTGTCTGCTCATTTATTTGCCCTGCGTGAAGATAGATGGTGGCATAATGCACATTATAGCGTGGCGGGCGTGCCCGGGCAAACCGAGGTAACGCGCGTCAAGAATCAGGACATAAAGCCCATGAATCAGACGATCACATTGCTCTCGGATCTAACCGTCTCTCCGGGCTCGGTGCTGTCCCACAGGCGTCTGATCTTGTTGCGGCTCATGACGAGGTAATCGTCGTCATCGCCGAAAACCTCGACAGTGATGGTATCGTCGTAACCCACATTCTTGAGCAAGCGCACGAACTTAAGCCAGTTGATATTTCCCACCCCGAGCGGCAAATGCAGATCCTCGTGCCCGCCGCGGTTATCCGACACATGAACGTGCCCGAGCCTGCTGCCGAAATTGGACAGCAGTTCTTCACTCCGATTGTAGGGCGTGTCGATGTTCGCATGACCGGCATCCAGCAGCAACTGGGCATCGGGCACGGCGTCCAGTAAAGGCTTCATCTGGGATACACGGCTGAAGTGGGGCATGTTCTCCAGCAGGATAATCATTTTCAGGCTCCTCGCGAGGTCCGCGAGTTTAGCCAGGGCTTCGATATTCTGGGTAATGATCCAGTCCTCTTCGTGCAGCGGGACTCTGGTATACGGGTGTATGTTCATCTTTGGCACCCCGAGGTCGCTGAGGACGCGCATGCAGCGCTCCAGCTCAGCAACAGCCGCATTGCGAAACTCAGGAAAAGGTGAGGCCACGGGCAGATACCAGGCTGTATGACCCACCGCCTCCAGCTTGGCTTTCTCCAGGGACTTCGAGAGCTTTTTAACGTCTATGTTGGCCGAATACGTTTCCCTGGGTTCAAGAGTAAGATCGATAAAATCGAATCCAAGGTCGGAGATCAATGCGATCTCCTCGTGGATATCGACCATCGGATTATTCATAGCGCCAATCTTCATATCTATCCAACCTCTGGTGCAACCATGGGTCCAGCAGATGCTCCCGCTCGACATTTACGGGATGCTTCAGATATTCCTCATGCCGTCGGGCCAGCTCTTGTCTTATGCCGGTCGGAACACATCCGGTCGAGCCAGGATGCTGCCAATCGAACACGGCAATCAGTCCCTCCAGCAGCAGCCAGTTTTCTGCGATCAGGCCAAGGAGTCTGTCCCAGTCGATATTGCCGCACTGGAACCTTATGACCCTCATAACATCCGGCCAGTCACAGCGGTGACGGTTGATCACGAAAACCTTGATCCAGATGAGTTCTTCGAGCGGCATGAACATCACTTCTTTGCCGAGAAATGTCCCGCGGGCAGCCCGGTCGAGCCAATCCCGGGAAACATAATTGGCCAGGTTCGCGAACCGCCAGATGACATCGACAATCAGCGCATCCTTGCTCGAGTGGTAGATCCACTCGTGGTCACCGGCAGCCTGCTCTCCGATATCGCGAAATCCCGCCTTGTCCAGGGCCTGTCTCGCCCGCTCGATATCCTCGGGAACCACTTACGCATCCACGTCGTGGGTGTTGCGCCACCACCTGGTGTAGTGGTACACGGCAAAGGCCCCGCCGAGCATGAACGGTATCCCGGCGTCGCTCAGCGCATCCAGTGCCTGCAAGTACAGCGTTCTTTCCTGAACCTCTATTGCACTATCCATTTCCTTTATGTGATACCCCGGCACTGATTCGCGGAAACCGACGTTAACGGTCACGTTGACTTTCCCAAAGCTCCAAACTAACATGTGTGGTGCCGGCATTCGCTGGCGACCGAGCGACAGACTGACCGGATGGTGAGCAGACGTGGACACTCCAAACCTGTTCGAGAAGAGCGTTCCCGATGAAGTAATCGGCTGAGATCGCGGACCTCAGGCGGCGGATCAACAGAGCCAACTACCTTTACTATGTCAAGGACCAGCCGGAAATATCGGATGCTGAATATGATGCGCTGATGCGCAGGCTGGAGGATTTGGAGGCGAAATACCCGCAGACAATCACGCCGGATTCGCCGACCCAGCGCGTGGGTGTGCGGCCGCAGACGGAATTCGCGGCATTCGCGCATAAACTGCCCATGCCTCAGCCTCGCAAACGCATTCAGCGAGGATGAGCTCCGGGCGTTCGATGATCGGTGCAAGCGCTTCTTAAAGATGGAACAGGGTGAAGACATAGAATACATCTGCGAGTTGAAGTTCGATGGGCTCGCGATCTCGCTCACTTATGAAAATGGAAGGCTTGTCGCGGGCGCTACCCGGGGAGACGGTTATCGCGGAGAAAACATCACCGAAAATGTGCGCACCATCAAGAGCATTCCACTCAATCTAAATGATACAAAACGGGAGTCGCCGGACGTCAAGGAGATTCCGTCTACGATAGAGGTTCGAGGCGAAGTGATCCTCTTCCACGACGAGTTTCGCCGGATAAACGAGGAACGCGAGATAAAAGGCGAGCCCACATTCGCCAATCCTCGAAACGCCGCAGCCGGCTCGGTGAGGCAGCTCGACCCGCGCATTACCGCAAAGCGGAACCTGACCATGTTCTGCTACGGTGTCGGCGCCTACGAGGGAGTCGATTTCGGTACCCAATATGAAGTTCTCTGCACCCTCGGCGACTGGGGTTTCAGAGTCAATCCCAACATAAAGGTCTGTCGCAGCATAGACGAAGTCATTGCCTACGAAGATCAGTGGCGTACCCAGAAGGAAGAGCTTCCTTACGACATCGACGGGATGGTGGTAAAGGTCAATTCACTGGAGATGCAGAGCAGACTCGGTTATGTTGCTCGGAGCCCACGATGGGCGACCGCCTACAAATATCCCGCGCACCAGGTGACAACGGAGGTCAACAACATCCGTGTGCAGGTGGGCAGGACGGGGGCGTTGACCCCTGTCGCGGACCTGCAGCCTGTGGAAGTGGGCGGAGTGACGGTTTCGCGCGCCACGCTTCACAACGAGGACGAAATCCGCCGCAAGGATGTGCGGATCGGGGACACGGTGGTGGTGCAGCGAGCCGGCGAGGTCATACCTGAGGTCGTTGAGGTGGTGAAAGAAAAGCGCACAGGCGCTGAAATAGAGTTTCACATGCCGGCCAAGTGCCCGGTTTGCGGGGCGGATGTCGTGCGAGAACCGGGAGAGGCCGTTGCAAGGTGCGTCGGTATCGCCTGTGCAGCACAAATCAAGGAAAGAATTCGGCATTTTACTTCTAGGGCAGCGATGGACGTCGAGGGAGTGGGGCCTGCGCTGATCGACCAACTGATCGATAAAGGTCTTATCCACGACCCGGCGGACCTGTACTACTTGAATGAAGAGGACATCAGCCGACTGGAGCGCAAGGCCGAAAAGTCGGCGTCCAATATCATCAATGCTATCCAGGCCAGCAAGAAAGCTCCGCTCTCCCGGCTTATTTACGCGCTCGGGATCAGGCATGTCGGCGAGCGAACGGCCGCGTCGCTCGCGCAGCAGTTCGGGAGCATAGACTCCCTCAAAAATGCGACTGAGGAAGAGATTGCCCGTGTGCCCGACGTGGGACCGGTGGTGGCGAAGAGCGTTGCGACATTCTTTGCTCAGGCCGAAACCGCCGAGGTCCTGGGCAAGCTCAAGGAGGCCGGAGTCGACCCCAGGGAGGAAGCGCGGAGGGAAACGCAGGCTTTTGCGGGTAAGAGCGTAGTGTTCACCGGCGCTCTAAGCAACCTGACGCGCGAGGAAGCTCAGGAGACGGTCTACAAACTCGGAGGAACTCCATCGTCCTCTGTATCCAAGAAAACGGACCTGGTGGTCGCCGGCGAAAAGGCCGGCTCCAAGCTGAACAAGGCTGAGGCGTTGGGAGTAACGGTGGTCTCGGAAGACGAGTTTCTGGAGATGGTCAAGAAGACGGGATTTAGTATTGAGAAGCAGCCGCAATAGCAAACTCAATAACCACTGGAGGCGACGACATTGGCAGACGAACAAGAAAAGCAATACGAGGTAAAAGATAAGAGACGCTTGAACCCGGATGGGACATTGAAAGAGCCCGAAGAGCCGGAAGCCGCAGCGCCTGAGGAAACCAGGGCGCAGGAGGTATCCCAGGAGCAGGCGCAGGAAGCCAGCGAGGTAAAGGAAGCGGAGGCCCAAGCAGAGGCCGAGACACAGGAGGGTGAGGCCGAAGCGCCAACGCCCAATGTATACGCATTCCTCGGATTTATGGTCTCGATGCTCGCGGAACAGGCATGGCAGCTAATGGGAATCCAACTGGCTCCCGGGCATAAGGAACCAACCGTGGACATGGCGCAGGCGAAGGTTGCCATAGATACCATTGTGTTCATCACGGATAAGCTCCATCCGCACATAAGCGAGCAGGAACGCCTGGCGCTGCGCGGTCTCATAAGCGATATGCAGATTAATTTCGTGAGGCACAGCCAGTAGCTTTGCCCATTGTGCCGGCGGGAGTGCGTGATGGCTGCGTTTCCACCCTCACCCCGGCCCCTCTCCCTGCCAGGGCGAGGGGAGCCATAGACGGTATGTTTTGCTGCAATCGTGTGCAAGCGTATTCCCTCTCCCTCTGAGGGAGAGGGCCAGGGTGAGGGTGAAAAGCCTTCAATTATGCACGAAACGAATAGCTTTTTATTCAAGGGAGAAAGACATTGCCGGACAAGAAGATAAGAGTAGGAATCATCGGAATCGGAGCCATCGGTCAGGGTCACGTGCAGATATTCAGGACGCACCCCATCTGCGAGCTGACGGCGATATGCGATCAGTCCAAACCGTGGCTCGACCACTGCAAAGACGAATGGGGAATCAAATGGGCTTTCGAGCGCTGGGAGGACCTGATCGCGTGCGCTGAGGTGGATGCGGTTTCGGTATGCCTGCCGACCATCTTCCACGCGAGCGTCACGGTAGCTGCGCTTAACGCCGGAAAGCACGTTCTCTGTGAAAAACCGATGGCCGTGAACGCTGAGCAGGGCCGACAAATGGCGGACGCCGCCAAGAGCGCCGGCAGGATTCTTATGATCAGCTACAACCAGCGGTTCGGCTCGGATATCCAGTACCTGAAGAAGTATATCGACGACGGCAATCTGGGGGAAATCTACTTCGTCCGCACCGGCTGGCGGCGGCCTATGGGAATGCTCCCGAATCCAACTGCGTCGCGAGCCACCGGGGAATACAATCGCAACTGGTTCAACGAAAAATCGATGGGCGGCGGGGTCGCATCCGACCTTGGCTCGCACACGGTGGATTTGGCAATGTATTTGATGGGATTCCCCAGGGTCAAGCAAGTGGTGGGCTGCGCGTACAACAAGTTTCTCCCCGAATTCCTGGCCGGGAAAGGTGTTGCCAGTGATGCGGACGATCACTCGGTCGGCTTCGTCAAGTTCGAAAATGGCGCATCGCTGCAAATGGAGGCGAGCTTCGGCTCCTACATCGAGCGCGAAACGGTTTTCCAGGCGATTTACGGCGACAGGGGCGGCGCGCATCGGGAGGCCGGCTCTCCGGTGAAGCTGTTCTCGAAGACCGGGGGCGCATATTCAACGATCATCCCGCGCATCGACATCCCATCGACTACACCGATGGCGCATTTCATCGAGTGCATTATCGAGGGCAAGATACCTATCGTAACCCCCGAGCAGGGAGTCGTTGTGACCAGCATACTCGACGGGATTTATAGCTCTAGTGAAGAGTGAGCGGAGTAGAAAGATGGTTCCCGGGGAACCAATTCATGGTTCCAGGATTGAAAGTAACTGCGTTTTTCAGAGGAATCGCGGATGAAACCTTTCGCGACTGCGCCTGCGGCGAGTCACTGTCGGTTTCACCGCGAAGGGATGAAAATCAGCCTTCGGCTATTTTCGAAGGAATCGCGGATGAAACCTTTCGCGACTGCGCCTGCGGCGAGTCACTGTCGGTTTCACCGCGAAGGGATGAAAATAGCCTTCGGCTATTTTCGAAGGAATCGCGGATGAAACCTTTCGCGACTGCGCCTGCGGCGAGTCACTGTCGGTTTCACCGCGAAGGGATGAAAATAGCCTTCGGCTATTTTCAGAGGAGGAGATAAATTGCCAGAGAACTTCACGAAATTGCCGATTGCGATAAACGCCCGGCACCTCAGACCCAACGTGACCCCTCAGATGGTCGCCAACAGGCGCTGTCTGCTGGAGGCAGTGGATAAACAGCTCAGGTCCGGCGTCTGCCAGGGCGCGGACTTCACCGGCTGGCTCAAGCCCGACCGGATTGTAAGCGCGAATGACCTTACCCGCATCAAGGCGACGGCGAATCGTCTTCGAGAGGAAACCGACGTTCTCCTGGTGATCGGGATCGGCGGGTCTTACCTCGGAGCGCGCGCTGTCGTCGAGGCGCTCGCCGGTGATCCTGATAGGGTAGTATACGCCGGTCAGAACATCTCAGCGCACTATATGACCCGTCTCAAAGCGAAGCTGAAGGGCAAAAAGATTGCCATCAACGTGATCTCGAAATCCGGCACTACCACCGAGCCCGCGCTGGCTTTCAGGATAATGAAGGATCTTGTCGGAGACGGCGGAGCAAAGGATCTGATCATCGCCACCACGGACGCCAACAAGGGCGCGCTGCTCAATTTGGCGCGCAAGGAAGGCTACGAAACATTCGTAGTCCCGGATAACATCGGCGGCCGCTACTCGGTCCTATCGGCTGTCGGATTGCTGCCGATTGCTTATGCGGGGATCGACATCGACGCGCTCCTGGCAGGCGCTAAGGACTGCGCCGATCTCTGCGCGAACACCGATCCTCTCACAAACCCGGCTTACTTCTACGCAGCCGCCCGCAACGCGCTGTATCATCAGGGGTTCTCGGTCGAGATGCTGGCGTCGTTCGAGCCCAGACTGCACTTCTTTGCCGAATGGTGGAAGCAGCTCTACGGCGAGAGCCAGGGCAAGGAGAACATGGCCATCTTCCCGGCGTCGGTGGACTTTACGACCGACCTGCACTCGATGGGCCAGTATATACAGGAGGGTCGGAGGATGCTGGCGGAGACGTTCCTCATTATCGAAGGCCGGGGAGCCGAGCATGACCGTCCCCGGCCAGCCCGACGATGCCGACGGTCTTAATTACCTCGCCGGTCGCCAGGTAAGTTACGTAAACTCCAAGGCCTACGAGGCCACCGCCAAAGCTCACCGCGACGGCGGGGTTCCGAACATGACCGTCCTGCTGGAGAAGCTGGACGCGCGCTCGGTAGGCTCGATGATTTACTTCTTCGAAATCGCCTGCGCGATCAGCGGGCTGCTGCTGGGCGTGAACCCGTTCAACCAGCCCGGCGTGGAAGCCTACAAGAAGGAGATGTTCAAGCTCCTGGGCAAACCGGGGTTCGAGAAGATGGACTGGAGGCCGGGGAACCTGAGTTTATCAGCTTCCAGTGAGCTTTGTATTTCGGCTTGAAGAAACGGGAAGGCCGGGTAATGGATCTGGGTCCAGTGACGCGAGAAGGTTTACTAAGCCTTCTTGCCAAAGAATAACCAGATAGTGCCTTATTCCGATTGCTTCCTAACACGGGGCAGGTATAACGACAACGCCGCCCAAAACCACAATATTGTTATGTGGGATTCTGTCGCCTCGGCGGTGGAAATTCGGGCAAAACGCTCATTGGTGAATAATCTAACATGTCAAAAAGAACCGATCTACGCAAGATATTGATCATCGGCTGCGGGCCGGCTGTCATAGGGCAGGCGAGCGAGTTCGACTACTCAGCCGCCGAGGCCTGCCGCGCACTTCGCGAGGAAGGCTACGAAACCGTGGTCGTGGAACCGAACCCCGCGGCTGCCTCGAGCGACCCGTGGGTGGCCGACCGCACCTACGTCGAACCTCTCACGGTCGATGCCCTGGCGCGGATTATTCAAAAAGAGAGGCCGGACGCGCTGCTCTCGACCTTTGGCGGGCAGACGGCCCTTAATCTGGCTGCGGCACTGAACTGCGCGGGCGAGTTGGAGAAGTTCGGGGTCGAGATCATAGGCGCAGACGCGCGCGCAATCGCCAGAGCCGAGGACAGGCAGGTTTTCAAGGACACTATGCTCAGCATTGGCATTAGGCTGCCCAGGAGCGTGGTCGCCACTTCCATAGAAGAGGGAATGCAGATCGTGAACGATATCGGCTTCCCCGCGATCCTGAGACCGGCCTACACCACAGGCGGAGCCGGAAGCGCGATTGCATACAATGTGGAAGAGTTCGTGAGAATGCTCGCGTCCGCGCTGGTCAGCAGTCCCATACATCAGACATCCATCGAGGAGCCGCTCCTGGGCTGGAAAGAGATCGAGTTTGAGCTCGTGCGTGACGGCGAAGACAACGTCACTATCGTTTCGAGCATCGAGAACGTCGATCCGGTCGGAGTCCACTCGGGAGACTCGACGGCGGTCCTCCCCGCCCAGACGCTTGCGCCGGCCCAACTGGACGGCCTGGCCGAACTCGCGACAAAAGCCGCGCGCGCTGTTGGCGCTGTTGGAGCCGCCGGCGTTCGCTGCGCGGTGAACCCGGTGAACTGCGCTTACACCCTGATCGGAGTCACTCCACGCATCTCTCGAAGCTCGGTGCTCGCGGGCAAGGCGACCGGGTTCCCGGTCGCGCTGATCGCGTCCAAGCTCGCCATCGGCATGACGCTCGGTGAGTTGTCGGAAGATGCCGCGAGCAAGACCGCTCTTTCTTCCAGACCGAGATCGAGCAACTGCGCCGTGAAGGTTTCTCGCTTCGCGTTTGAGAAATACCCCGACGCCGACCCTGCACTCGGCACCTCGATGAAATCCCTCGGTCAGGCAATGGCTGTGGGAGCGGATTTCAAGGAAGCTCTGCAAAAGGCGATCAGATCGCTGGAAACCGACCGGGTACGGACTCGGCTCAGATGGCCGCGATCTCCCTGAGAAAGAGCGCACCGAGGTCGACCTCATAAGCGAAATGCTCGCGAAGCCGAATGCCGAGCGTCTGTTCTACATCCGTTATGCGATAGAAAACTCGATGACCACTCATGAGATCTCAGAGCTGACCAAGATTCGACCCATGGTTTATCGAGAACGTGCGCGACCTGGTGAACTTCGAGAAGAAGCTGGAAGGCAAGTCGCTGGTGGGAGTTTCCTCCGGGGTGCTTCGTGAAGCCAAGCGGCTCGGCTATTCGGACGTTCAGCTTGCATACCTGCTGGAGAGCGACGAGGAGCAGGTGCGCGTGCGGCGGAAGGTGCTCGGCATAGGCCCCTCGTTCCATGCATTGGACGTGCGCGCGGCGGAGCCCAGCGCGTATTATTCGAAGCTATGGTGAGGAAGAAGGTGTGCCGCCGAGCGGGAGTTCGCCGGAAAGGCAAAAGGTTCTGATTCTTGGCGGTGGGCCGAACAGGATTGGCCGCGGGACCGAGTTCGACTATCTGTGCGTGCACGCTTCGCTTGCTCTGCGAGAGGAATGCTGCGAGAGCATAATTGCCAACTCCAACCCCTGCGGCGCGCCGACCGACGCGTCGGATGTCTCCGACAGGCTCTACCTCGAGCCTCTGGTGCGTGAGAACGTGCTGGACATCATCGAGCGCGAGAAACCGGACGGGATCGTCGTGAGCTTCGACGGCCGGATGCATCGCGAACTGGGATCAGCCATCGAGAAGACGGGAGTGAAGATACTCGGCACTTCGCGCAGGAATATCGACCGTGCTACCGACAGAAAGCTTTTGGGTGAGATTATCCGAAAGCTGAACCTGCGTCAGGCTGATGGCGACAGCGCAACCTCAGTGGAGGAAGCTCTAACGAAAGCGAACGGGATCGGGTACCCGCTGCTGGTCAAAACAAGCGTCGCGGCGGACGATGAACCCCGCAGGATTGTCTACGATGATGAGGACATGGCTTCGTTCGCGAGGGTGATACTCGAGACGTCGCCCGGACACACGGCGGTGATGAACGCTTTTCTGGAAGATGCGGTTGAGGTGGACGTCGATGCTATATCTGACGGCGAGACCACGCTCGTGTGCGGGGTGATGGAGCACATCGAGCAGGCGGGTGTCCACTCCGGCGACAGCGCATGTTCACTCCCGCCCTATAGTCTCTCTAAGGCGATAGTCGACGAGATCAAGCGGCAGACATGCCTGCTCGCCGGTGAGCTCGAGATCCGAGGCCTGATGAACGTGCACTATGCGGTCAAGGATGGTGATGTGTTTATCCTCGAGGTTAACCCCAGGGCATCGAGGACGGTCCCGTTTGTGAGCAAGGCCACAGGTATTCCATGGGCAAAGCTCGCGGTGAAGGTGATGCTCGGCGACACGCTCAAGGCGCAGGGAATGACTCAGGAGATTACGCCGCTGCATGTTCGGTGAAGGAAGCGGTGTTCCCGTTCGTTCGATTCCCAGGTGTAGACGTGGTATTGGGACCGGAAATGAGGTCCATGGGCCAGGCGATGGGCATCAACACCAACTTCGGCGATGCTTATATCAAGGCGCAAGTCGCGGCGGGCCAGAACCTGCCGGAGAAGGGAACCGTGTTCCTGAGCGTGGCGGAGAAGGACAGGCGCTTCGTCGGCGAGATCGCGGGAAAGCTGATCGAGCTCGGCTTCGAGATCGTGGCCACGCGCGGCACCGCCAAGGCTCTAAAGGATGCGGGAGTGCAGGCGAAGCTGGTATCGAAGATCGGAGTGGGCCGGCCCGACGCAACCGATCTGATCAAGAACAACGACATAGACCTGATCATCAATACCCCCAGCGGCAAAAAACCGCGCCAGCACGAGGTAACCATCCGCAGCACGGTAGTCGCCAGGGGCATTCCGATAGTAACCACAATAGCAGGCGCCAGGGCGACCGTGTTCGGAATGGAGACCGTGCGAGGCCACGGCGCGACGGTGTGCAGCCTGCAGGAGTATATCGAGCGGGAGTAGGGGACGGGGGCTTGCGAATCACTTCTAAAAACGAATTCGAGATCGAACAGCGGGCTCTCGATAAAGCTGTGGCATCCGTAACTCCTCTTTTGGAACCCATGGGGTTCAAGATCAGGAAAGGAATGCTACTGGAATACTTTGCCGACTCAGACAAAGTGCAGATATACATGGCGCATGCCCGAACGACAGTCAAGACCGCCGTGAGCCGGCTGCCCAAAACCGGTGTTCCTTCGTTTTCGAGTCCATTCGGAGGGGCTGAGCTTCACTGGATACTGGAATTGTTTGCTCCGGAATTGAATGAATCGGATCGGTATCCTAAAAAGGCACGGACTGACGCAGAAATAGCCGGAGAACTGGAAAGACAAGTAAGCATGTTGTCGAGGTACGCAGGAGAGCTTCTGAAAGCTGAGCCTGAACCGTGGGCACGGTTGTGCGAGTTTATGCGTGATTTGGGTGGTCTGGAACAAGCAGATGATGAAACGGATGAGCATTACATAAGCAGACTGCGGGAACGAGCTGATGAAGCCTGGGAAAGAAAAGAGTTCTGGAGACTGAACGGTATATATATGAGTCTTTCCTATAAGCACGCCAGACTAACTCTAACGGACCACTACAAGTGGTTTCAGGCACGACGGCACACATTCTTGATCGGCTAGTAACGTATGGCAAGCAAACCGCCAGTTGCTCTGTAAGTGGTCTAGGAATGTGACGCGTCTGTAGATAATAGCTGAAGCCGCAGTTGGGGGCCCCTTACGGGCTAGATTGCAAATCTGCCCGAACACACATCTTCGCAGTTACCCTTCGGGGCATACGCCCGCGAAGTATGAATGGGCTCTCGCCGAAACGAAGAAATCAACGGTCGCCAGGTATGATATAATCGCCGATGACAACATACTCCTGGAAAGGAAACATGATACGAAAGTCGTCCTGTTTGGCGCGGGAATTTCCGTCTTTTCCGTTGTTTCAGAAAACCCTTTTCCCGAAATCGCCGGGCCACATAGTTAAGTCGCATCGGCAATCTTAAAAACTATCTTAAGTGAAACTATGCCAATTGAACCCAAAAGCGAATTGAGATACGTGAATATGGATGCGTTGGCGAACCGGTTGTGATTGTTCTCCACGGCGGACCGGCGGCTGCAGGAAATGCCCGGGGTTTGGCGGTTGGGTTGGCGGATACATTTCACGTGCTCGAACCCTGGCAGCGCGGCAGCGGCAGTCAGCCACTGTGCGTTGAGAAGCACGTGGCGGACCTGCACGAGTTGGTCAAATCAAGACGCAGTGGCGCTAAACCGGCTCTCGTGGGCGAATCTTGGGGTGCGATGCTTGCGCTTGCTTACGCGGCGGTGCATTCCAACAGCGTGGGGCCGTTGTCTCGTCGGCTGTGGAACTTTTGACCCGGCATCGCGAGCGCGTTTCTTCGAGATACGGGAGGAACGCAAGACTGAAGAGTTCCGCCGGCAGTGTGAGCTACTGGCGCAGGAAACAACTGACCCTGACACGCTATTCCTCAAGCAGCACGAACTGGGCCGGTACATCGACTATTATGATCCTCTTCCTCCCGGAGAACCGGATAATGAACTGCCACCATTCGATATCCAGGCTCATAACGAGACTTGGCATGAATATGCTGCGGCTGCAGGCGGAAAAGCTTTACCCGGCGGCATTCTCAGCTATCAAGAACCCTGTGATAATGCTCCACGGAACATACGATCCTCATCCCGGACAAATGATCCGGGCCAGCATTCAGCCTCACATTCCTCAGCTCGAATACCACGAATGGGAGCGCTGCGGGCACAGTCCGTCGATCTGAAAGACATGCGCGCGAAAACTTTTTCTTGTTCCTCCGCCAATGGTTAGAGCGGTAGGTCGCTTGTCCGATGCCGACACCGAAGGCCGCAGGTCCTTTGGACCGGCTTCGGCCCCTGCGAACCGAATAACCAGACTTCCTCGGCATGACACAGAAGGTAAGGCAATCTCCTTCCGCACGCTCCGCCCTTCTCCGCGATATCCGAAGCATGGGCCGCGCGAAAACGTTTTCTTGTTCCTCCGCCAATGGTTAGCGGTAGGTTGCTTGTCCGACGCCGACACCGAAGGTAGCAGGTCCTCGAGGAACCGGCTTCGGCCCCTGCGGAACCGAGAGCAACCAGACTTCCTCGGCATGACACGGAATGCAAGGCAATCTCCTTCCGCACGCTCCGCCCTTCTCCGCGATATCCGAAGCATGTGCGCGCGAAAACGTTTTCTTGTTCCTCCGCCAATGGTTAGCGGTAGGTAGCTTGTCCGATGCCGACACCGAAGGTAGCAGGTCCTCGGAACCGGCTTCGGGCTGCGGAACTGAAGCAACCAGACTTCCTCGGCATGACACGGAATGTAGGCAATCTACTTCCGCCGCCCTCCGCCCTTCTCCGCGATATCCGAAGCATGCACGCGAAAACGTTTTCTTGTTCCTCCGCCAATGGTTAGCGGTAGGTAGCTTGTCCGATGCCGACACCAAATGGCAGCAGGTCTTTCGGACCCGGCTTCGGCCTCTGCGGAACCGAAGCAACCAGACTTCCTCGGCATGACACGGAAGGTAAGGCGACCCTTCCGCGCCCTCCGCCCTTCTCCGCGATTCCGTGATTCAAAACCAGCGTCCACCATCGGTCGCCAGGTATGATATAATCACCGATGACAACATACTCCTGGAAAGGAAACACAATATGAAAGTCGTCCTGATCGGCGCGGGAAGTTTCGTCTTTTCTCTCAGCATTCTGCATGATCTGATCCTGGAGCATAAGGCTTCGGGAGCCGAGCTGGTCCTGGTGGACCTCGACCTCGATCCTGCCCATCATGGAAGGCGTGGGCCGGCAAATGGCCGCCCAGGTTGGCTCCGATATCACTCTGCACAGCACAACCCGGCGCGAGGAAGTTCTCCCCCGGCGCTGATTTCGTTATAATGTCGGCCGAGAATCAGGGCATGCGCCGCTGGCATACGGACTACGAGATCGTAAACAAGTTCGGTATGCCGGATCAGGGGCGCGAGAACGGTGGCCTCACGGGTCTTATTGACGGACTGCGCTCGATCACGCTCGCCACCGAAATCGCCCGCGATATGGAACGACTTTGCCCCACTGCGACGCTGCTCGATGTAGCCAACCCAATGCCGCGCGTGGTCGCGGCGGTTAATCGCCATACCAGCATCCCAGCCATCGGCTTCTGCAACATGGCCTGGATGGGTTACCCCGGTTACCAGTGGCTCGGCTCAACTGAGCGGGCGAAAAGCGGAGGATATCGAAGTCGTCACCGCCGGGCTCAACCATTTTGCGTGGCTGCTAAAGATTCAGGACCGCGAAACCGGCGAGGACCTGATGCCGCTGGTCAAATCGCGCATTGAGGCGGGCGAGGATCACGACAGCCGGGTTTTGACGCGCTGGCTCAAGCGCTACGGCGGGGTGGGGGTTTCATCGGCCGGACACATGGCCGAGTATTTGCCTTTCGAGCCGGACCTGCATTACGCGGACCAACCCCCGTTCCACGGTACCCCGAACAGGCCGCGAGTTCAAGGAACTCCTGGAAAAAGTCGCCACCGGAGGCGCGGACTGGCGCGACGCGCTTCACCAGCGCAGTTGGGAACGGCCAATTGACGTGGCGATGGCGATGCATGAGCGCCAGGAACGGCAATTCGACATTGTGAACATTCCCGACCATGGCGATATCGCGGAGCTTCCTGAGGGGAGCGTGGTTAAGGTCCCGGCACGTTCGAGTGACGGGCGGATCGAAGGAATAGAAGTTCCAACACTCCCCGAGAAGTTGCCAACATCTGCCGGGCGGTTTCGCAGGTAATCGAACTCACTGCCGACGCGGCAGCCAGCGGGAATATGGATATAGTGGACCAGATCATCGAGCTGGACCCGGCGATCGGCGACAAGAAACCCGCCCACGCCGCCGCGCGCGAGATGATACAAGCCCACTCGGATATGCTGACGCAGTTTTGATTGTGCGGGGGCTTTGCCCCGCGCCCCCACCAGAGACCGCCGTCTCTGGGCTCTGCTGGGGCCGGGGGCCCCGACCCCTGGCTAGCTTTGCGTCTATGCTCACCGGTAGGGTGAGCATCGACGCGAAGCGCAATATGGGGGTCCAGGGGCCACTCGGCTCCTGGCGGGTTCCAAGGGCAGAGCCCTTGGTGGGGGGCGCAGGGGGCAAAGCCCCCGCGTGGAAACAAGCCTGCGTGCGCCACATATCGAGCCGGGCTGGGATCTGCTCGGGCCGTGCGACGCCGGTTACGCCGAGCTGTTCAACGGTGATCGACGCGACCAGGTTAGCTAGTAGGGCGGCTTCGGTAAGGATTCCGCCGCCGGCGAGGGTCAGCACGGCTGCTGCGGTAGCGCTGTCGCCGGCTCCGGTCGGATCGACGGGGCCATCTACGCGCACTCCCTGGACCGAATGGACTTCCTCGGGACCGAAGACCAGTATTCCTCGCTCGGCACGCGTGACGAAGACGGGTCTGCCGGAGCGCTGAGCGAGGGTTCGGCCTGCTTCGATGATTGTGTGCTTGTCGGGTTGACCTTCGAAACCGGGAAAGGCTGCTAACACGGCCTCGAACTGGTTCGACTTAATGATGACTCCGGTGAATGAACCGATTCGCCTGCGGCTGTCTGCCCAGAAGATCGTTTCCGGGTGCCGCTGGGCCAACGCAGACAGCGTTTCTCTCACCGGGGCAGTAAACACCCCGCAGCCTTCCTCCTCCACCTGGTCCATAGCAATGACGGCGTCTGCGTCTTTTACAACCTCGCGCAGCCTTGAAATGATCTCAGATTCCACGTCGCCCGGAAGCGGGAAAATGGTTCTTGGTGTCGTAGCGCTCGCGCTCTCCATCGAGGCCGATGGTGCTCGTGTCGCGCGGCTTAAGGTAGGTCGGGGTCAAGCGGTCGGACGCCGTGAGCACGTGGTCCATGACGCAGCAGAGGTTCTTGAGATTGTGCCTAAGATCGTAACCCTCGCCATCATCGCCTGTGAAGCCGATTGGGATAATAGTGCCCGCGCCGAGAGCCGCGAGGTTGCAGACCACCGTGCCCGCCGCGCCGGGAGCTGTGGCGCACGTTCACTACCTGGTTCGCGATCTTTCCCGTCTCAAGCGATATCTCGGCCAGGCTCGGGTCGAACTCCAGGTATTTGTCCAGAAAGAAATCGCCGACCACAACAATCTTTCGGCTCCCGAACGCAGCGAGTATCTCTTCAAGCCTGTCTTCCGTCGTCATGAGCGATTCCTCAGTTTCTTCAGCTCTCGGTAAAGAGCCAGGAGGAACAGGCGGTTGTCCAGACAGCATGATCCGACATGCCGCCCATCCGGTAGAATGTCTTGCAGAAGCGCAGGTAGTATGCGGGGCTCTCCATCGGCGGCTCGCCTTTGCTCCAGTCCCAATCGCCGCCGTCCTGGACGTCGACCACAACCAGATAATAGTCCGAAAGCGGTCTGCCTCTCTCCTGCAGGGATAGCAATACGTCAAATCTCCGCTTCGTTCAGTTACGTATTGCTCTTCAGCCTGCAGAACGCCGACGGCAGCTTCAGCACCCAGTGGTTCACCCGCCGCGAGGGCGATCCGGACATCAATCGCCGGCTGCGAACGACCGGGCATATCGCCGAATGGCTCTCTTTTCGCTCTCGGACGATGAGGTCCGCAGCCCGCAAATGGTCAAAGCCGTGGACTACCTG
>CAVZJH010000044.1:0-54237 GCA_963775535.1 uncultured bacterium
ACATTGCGTCGCTAGATTAGTTCCACAAGTTCTGCTACAATTAGCTGACTGATCAGCTTGTCGAGAGCCGGCTGATCGCTGGTTGTTATCGGATTCGCATTGCAAATCAGCGATGCAGAGAACACGGAGTGTGGAGATGAGTAACCAGAAGAGCAGCACGATGCTGCAAGAGAAGGGAAGCGCCATATACGTTTATCTGGCGACCGCTGTGGCTGCGGTCGGCGGGTTCCTGTTCGGTTTTGACACAGCCATTATCGGCGCAGCCATCACATTCATTACGAAATACTTTACCCTGG
The DNA here is from genome assembly GCA_963775535.1 of uncultured bacterium. Classification (GTDB taxonomy): domain Bacteria; phylum Armatimonadota; class UBA5829; order UBA5829; family UBA5829; genus CAVZJH01. The sequence continues at coordinate 297 of CAVZJH010000044.1, forward strand.
ATCCGGCGCAGAAGGGCTGGGCGGTTAGCGCTGTGATCATCGGATGTATGATCGGTGCGAGCATTGCAGGTGTCCTCAGTGACAAGTTCGGCCGGAAGAAGACCCTCATTGGCGCGGGCATATTCTTTGTCCTGACTGCGATCTTAACCGCCGTTCCACATACGCTGCTGCAGTTTGCGCTGGCTCGTGGTCTGATGGGCATTGCGGTGGGTATTGATTCGCTGATATCGCCTCTCTACATAGCCGAGATCGCACCGGCCAAAATCCGCGGTCGCCTGGTAGCATTGAACCAGGTCGCTCTAATGATAGGTATGGTTTGCGCATACATTGTAGGGCTGGTTTTCGCTATGAAACTGAGCCCGGATGTTAGCTGGCGATGGATGTTTGCCTCCGGCGCGGTTCCGGCAGCTCTTTTTCTTTTCGCCTTGATAGGTGTGCCCGAGAGCCCGCGCTGGCTGGCCAAACAGGACCGGTTTGATGAAGCGCAGGTGATCCTGGCCAAGGTAGGTGGCAAAGAGCACGCGAAGACTGAAGTCGCTGAAATGAGAGAAGCGATATCTCAGGAATCCGGAGACCTGAAGCAGTTGTTCCGGCCCGGTCTCAGAATTGCTCTTATGATAGGTATTATGCTTGCCATCTTCCAGCAGGTAACCGGTATCAACGCCATACTTTACTATGCCCCGCAGGTGTTCAAGGATGCCGGCTTCCCGATTAAAGAAGCATTGATTGTCTCAATCGCATTGAGCGTCGTAAACGTCCTCGTGACGTTGATCTCAGTGCACGTGGTCGACCGGGTCGGCAGAAAGTTCATTCTGATACTCGGCACCATCGGTATGACCATTTTCCTCGCGCTTGTAGGATACGCGTTCCATCAGGGAGCCTCATTCCCGCCGATTCTTACTGCAGTCTTCATCACTGGCTATGTTGCGTGCTTCGGATTCGGCTTGGGGCCGGGCGTTTGGCTCGTTATGTCCGAAATTTTCCCTACACGCATACGTGGAAGAGCTATGTCTATCGCGACGTTTTTCGTCTGGGCGTCGTGCTTCGTCGTATCTCTGACGTTCCCGATGTTGCTCGCAGCAGTCGGTGCTCCCAAGACGTTCTGGCTTTTCGGAGTTATGTCTATAGCCACGATCCTGTTTGTCTGGCGAGTTGTCCCTGAAACAAAGGGCAGAACGCTGGAGAACATCGAAATGCTGTGGTTGAAGAAGGCCGGCAAGCTGGAACCCTAGCGCGACGGCAAAAACCAATAGATGTGTTATGTCCGGGCAGTGACCATTGAGTTGCTGCCCGGCAGCACTTTTTCAACCTCTGCACCCGCTTCGGTCCTCATCTTATGCCCATCCACCTCATCAACTGCACAGTCGGTGTCGCACGTGCGGCGATTGGCGGGAATCTATGTCGGTGGCTTTGCCGTATTCACTATGGCAACAACTACAGGCTGATCCGCAAAAATATTGGAGGGCGATATACTGTCTGGCTCCAATTCAGGCGAGGCGAGTGGTGTCAACTGATGCGTTGTGCTGGGAAGGACTACTATAATGACCGAACTGGAGCTTGGCTCCAGCTCATTGGGGACTACACCCGCGATTATCCGAGCTGGGATATTGGCGAAAATGCTTCGCGCGGGCCGCTGGCTGAGGGCAGGATCGAAGCGAACGATATGGCTCTCCATAATGCTGCTGGCAGGCTTAGCAGCGTATCGGTATGTTAACTCACCTCAGAACGTGCACGTTGTGCCGGTCAAGACCGTAACCACTGCAGAGACTATTGGCGCGACCGGCAAGATACGCGGGGAGAAAGTAGCTGACCTTGGACTCGACGTCACAGGGGTGGTACGCCGAATCTATGTGCGTGCGGGCGACAAAGTGCGCTCGGGGACGGTCCTGTTGTCCCTGGACACATCCGAGATGAACGCGAAGACGGAGTCGGCCGATGACGCTGTCAGAAGCGCGGACGCGGAACTTGCCAGGGCGAGTCGAGGGCCTTTGTCTTCTGATATAGGCAAGGCCAGGGCCGATCTTGAACAGGCCACATTAGTTGGACAGGCGAAGGTCGCGCAGGCCGAGGCGCATTTGCGGGATCTGCAGGCGGGGTCGCGTTCGCAGGAAGTGTTGGGAGCCCAGGTCGAGTTACAGCGCAGGGAGCAGTTGCTGGCGAAGGCCGAGAGTGATTACAAGCGCAACAAGGAACTGGTGGACCTGGGCGCCGTGGCACAGTCTATCCTCGACGCGGCGAAGACAGATGTCGACACCGCCCGTACCAGCGTTGCTGCTCAGCAGCAGGAGATAAACCTTTTGAAGGCGGGTTCCAGACCCGATCAATCGCCGAAGCAAAAGCAGCCCTTGCAGAGGCTAAGGCGAGCCGGGATACCGGCATCAGATCCGCGCAGGAGTCCTTGAAGAGTCTGACGGCTCAGCCGAGGCCGGAAGATGTGTGGGCAGCCCGTGCCAAGGTGGATGAAGCTAGATCGGAACTGGTGCAGACTTCGGACATGAGAAACAAATATGATCTCCGAGCGCCGTTCGATGGCGTGGTTGCTGACCTGGTTGTGGAGGAAGGTCAGTCTGTTTCTGCCGGCGAGAAAATGATTGTCTTCCACGAAGCCGGCAGACAAATCATCGAGATAGAAACAGATGAGGATAACCTCGCCGCGTTAAAACTCGGGCAGACGGCGGTGGTTAGCTCGGACGCATTTCCGGGCAGGACTTTTGACGCGGTCCTCTACGATCTTGGTTCTATGGTCAATCCGGAACGTGGCACCGTAAAAATAAGGCTGCGGCCGGTGGGCCCGGTGGACTGGCTCCGCCCGGACCAGACCGTTGACGTGAACATAGTAATCAGACGGGGGGTTCGGCACACCATACTTCCGGCAGATACGGTAATCAGATACCAGCGGCATCCGGTGGTCCTGGTTGTAAAGAACGGCGTGGCCATACCCGTGCCGGTAGTTAGCAGCGCTGCCGGTTCCAACGGCCTGGTTGTAAGCGGCAAGCTCAGAGATGGGGACTTGATTGTAAGGAAAGCCGAGAATGTTGCCCGAATTCGGATGTGCGCCCGGTGAGTAATTAATGAGACGTCTCCTTGGATTCGAGCTCAAGGTTGCCTGGCGCCATTTGTTGATGACTCACGGCCAGACCGAACTCAGCGTTGGCGCCGTGGCTGTTGGTGTTCTTCTTGTGGTCTTTTTGTCCTCACTGATCAACGGACTTCAGGTTGGTCTGATAGAAGATGTCGTTGGATCCATGGCGCACGTCACTGTCGAGGCCGCGACCAAGGAAGCGAAACCGTTATGGCAAGTGGCGGGCCAGACTCTGGTCAAAGGCCTCACCGTGACCAAAATCGAGAAGATATCCTCGCAGAGGCGTAAAGTGGAGCAGTGGCAGCGTATAAGCGACACAATCAGGAGCCTTCCTGATGTCCAGGCGGTTTCGCCGAGCGTGGAAGGCAGCGGCTTTGTCAGCGTCGGCGCCAAGACCCTCGGAGCGGCGATTATCGGTGTGATTCCTGAAGAACAGTCCAGGGTCGTGTCGCTGAGAACCAGAACTCTCGAGGGCAGCTTCTCGAAGGTCGATCAGCTTAATGCCGCGATAGGCGTGAAGATGGCTAACGATCTGGGAGCCGGCATAGGAAGTCGCATACGCGTTATTTCTAACGAAGGAATCATTCAGACATTCAGAGTTGCCTGCATTTTTGATCTCGGAATCGAACAGGCAAACAGCGCGTGGGTCTACATCGGCCTGCCTGCAGCTCAGGCAATGCTGAAGATGGGGAAAGACGTTACCACGATCAGCGTTCGCGCGAAAGACATCTTCAAATCCGACAAGATTGCCGATGAGATCCGCGGCTTCTCTACGCTCGATGTGAAGAGCTGGATGCAAGCAAACAGGGCGTTCCTTGATACCATAAGAATGCAGAACTCCGCCGCGGTCATCATCCAGGCGATGACATTGCTCGCGTCGGCGTTCGGAGTTGCCAGCGTTATGATTGTTTTTGTTGTGCAAAAGGCTCGTGATATCGGTATCCTCAAGAGCATGGGCGCCACATCAAAGCAAGTTCAGAAGATATTTGTGCTTGAGGGCCTGGGAATAGGTCTGGGGGGAGCGCTGCTCGGGTCCGCTTTGGGAACAGGATTGTGTTTCCTTGTTCAGAACATCCCGGTGCCCGGTGAGATGTTTGGAGGAAAGCCTGCGACTATTGTTCCAATGAAATGGGACATGGTCTACGTTATGGCTGCATCAGCGGTAGCGGTAGTTGTGGGTCTTCTCAGCAGCGTAATCCCGGCTTATCGGGCTGCAAGACTGACACCGGTTGAGGCAATACGACGTGGACTATAACTATACCCCTATCCTTCAGACAACCGACCTTGCAAAAAGCTATGGCGGCAGCGTCGAAACCTGGGCTCTCAGAGGCGTCAATATGCGTGTTGAGCAAGGTGAGTTCGTGGCAATAGTAGGCGCGTCCGGTTCGGGTAAGAGCACGCTTCTCAATGTAATCGGCGCGCTCGACAGGCCTTCTTCCGGACAGGTGCACATAGATGGAAGAAGCGTCCGCAATCTTAATGAGGCGGAGTTGGCGGCTCTACGCGGGGAGACTATCGGCTTTATTTTTCAGTTCCATTATCTGCTGGGCGAGTTTACGGTTCTGGAGAACGCCCTTATGCCGTTGACGATACGCAGGGGTAGGGTTACCTCGGACGATCTACAGTGGGTGAAGATGCTGCTCGCGCGAGTTGGGCTGGAAGATCGGATGCACAACCGGCCCGATCAACTTTCCGGCGGGCAGCAGCAGCGTGCGGCCATTGTGCGGGCGCTTGCAAATCATCCGAAACTGATCCTCGCGGACGAACCGACGGGGAACCTCGACAGCCGCAACGGCGCCATCGTCTTCGACCTCCTCACCGAGCTGAACTACCAGTTCGGCACCGCATTCGTCCTCGTAACCCACGATGACCGGCTTGCCAAGCGCGCCCAGCGGATCGTAGCCATGGAAGATGGGCACATAGTAGCAGACTATCGGGCGGCTGATGTGCGCGAGGCAGCGGACATTCCAACGATCAATGCAAGCGCGGGCAGCAGCCTTTGATACAGGCCTTTTCTTGCCTTTTTATCAACACCTGTTGACATGCGGCGTTCAGATGTCTAATATAACTAATGTGCCTGCTTGGTAACTTCGAGGGTGCTTGCTTTCCCCTTGTCTGAGCTGGCGCGGGCTAAAGTTTCCGCGTTCTCTTGTTCGGGTATCTGTTAATTGTAACTATAACAAATCGAGAAAAGCACAACCGGCATTCGCTTCCAAATAAGGTGCCTGCGAACGCCGGTTGTTTGCATGTGGCATAATAACCAAGGAAGTACACGGAACAATAACGAGTTTTTTTCCGTCAGAATGCAATGGGAAGTTCACTGTCGCAATGAGCCGAGATATAGCCTACAAAGAATTTGCGGAGAGTATTGCGTCCTACGCGGGCGAAGCGGGTGGCGACATTCAACGCTACGTGGTTGCGCCGGCTATGCTCGAAATGATTGGTCCCATCCACGGCAAAGACGTTCTGGATTTGGTACTGCGGAGCTGGGTACCTGTCGCGACGTCTGGCGTCTTTGGGCGCTAATGTGACCGCTGTCGACAGCTCCGAACGATTGGTGGGCATCGCCGGAGAGATCAACAAGCGCGAAGACCACGGGATCAAGTACGTTGTTGCGGAGCCGACGGATCTGTCGGTTATCGAGGACAGCGTGTTCGACGATATCGTCTGCAATATGGGGCTGATGATGACGCGCGATCTTACCGGAACAATTGCGGAACTGGCGCGCTTGGTTAAGCTGGGAGGCCGGTTCATCTTCTCCGTGATACATCCCTGTTTCTGCATGCCGGACGCGTGTTGGGCACACGATGAAGACGGCATCGCCATGTATAAGACGGTCGACAACTATTTTGTGGAAGGCTGGTGGCCGTCTGCTATGGTCGAGACTGTTCGCAGTTCCAAAACAAGGGTCAAGCACCGCACGATAGCCGGGTATGTGAATGCCCTCAGCGCGCGTGGGTTTAACGTTCGTCGGATTTTTGAACCTCGGCCCGCACCGGGGGTTATAACCATCAAACCACATCTAGAGATTTACGATCGACTTCCTGTTGCGGTTATTGTGGAAGCCGTGTTCCCTTATTTGTGATACCAATTAGTTCTCTTCAGCGCCTACACAAACCCCTCCTCTGAAAATAACGCAGTTATTTTCATCCCTTCGCGGTGAAACCGACAGTGACTCGCCGCAGGCGCAGTCGCGAAAGGTTTCATCCGCGATTCCCTGAAAATAGCCGAAGGCTATTTTCATCCCTTCGCGGTGAAACCCCTCGGGGCGACAGTAGTATCGCAAGATACTGCGAAAGCCCGACAGCGTTCTTCCGCAGGAAGAATGCGAGAGGGTTTATCCGCGATTCCTCTATATAAACCCTATTTGGACGCCTCTTTATTGAATCTCACACACATGTAGGACAACGCGCCGGCTTGGTAGAAGTATACCTGGGACGCTGTATGATCCGTCGCGGATCGTGGGGGTAAGGTGGACAGGAAACGAAGAAGAAATGGACTTCTCATCGCAGTGCTGGCGATATTCCTGTGGGCTGCATACTGGCGGTGCACGATGGAACGCGATGTCTCAGTGCCTGCGGCAGATACTCAGTCTCGATGTTTTGCGCTCGACCACATAGGCGCCGGATCAGAGAATCCCCTGAGCGCTGCCGGCTTAGTTCGACTGCGCGGCGTTCAATTGCATGCAGGGGGCGAATCGAATTGAGCGGGACTCGCGCGCTGCTGATCGCGGCAGGCACTTTCGCTCTGGGAGTTGTCCTGTGCCATGTGGCATCTCGCGTTGATCACGTGGATCCAAACCTCGTAATTCATAAGGTGTTGGCATGCCAAACCTCCTGCAACTATCACGCTATCGAGGCCTGCACTTGCCAGTACTTCGGCAGGCAAGTAGACTCACGAGAGGAAGTCGACAGTTCTTTCTCCAAAACCTGCTCAAGCGCCGGTCTTCCCGGCGCCACCTCCTGGGTCGTGCTCGGTCGCAGGGACAGGATATCTTTGATAGAGAAGAATTATTCTCCGTGCATTGAGGGCGAGGACAGCATTGCTCACCGAGAAGCCTGGGTTCTTCGGTTGAAGCCCAGGGAGAAGCATCGCCCGTGGAAGCAGATCTGGGTCGACCGAAAAACCTCTGCTGTTCTGGCGTCGCGCGACTGGAGCCATCGCAATACAGTCAAGGCCTCAATGAAAACCTTCTTCATCACCTTCAGGAGCGCGCTGCTCCCGTGCAGGCAGCACCCGGCGCCGTCCGTGAACCAGGCCGCCGCGCTGGCGGGCGCATCACATGCTCTCGGGAAAACGGTGGAACTGCCCCGATACATCCCTTCAGGTTACGAGCTTGCCGACCTATCGGTCGACGGCAGATCGAAACGATCCCAAATAGTCTACACGGATGGCCTGGACCTGATCAGTGTGTTCGTTCAGTTTTCAGACAGAAAGGGTCGGGAACATGGAACCATGGGGCATGTTCGCGACTGGGGACAAGGTCTGGAACTGATGAGAACGGCAGGGAACCACAGCGTTGTTGTTATGGCCGACCTGCCTGCTTCGGAACTCAAACGAATCGCTGCTTCCGTTCAGTGACGGGTGTCTCCGTACTCTGCCGGGACCGCCGACCCAGCCGTTTCCTCGTTAGTCCGAGATAGCCCGCCATGGTTCGGCAGCTTGCCGGTAGGGGAATCATTCGTTGAGGTGCTGCGGCATGTCGAAGTGGAGGCAGTCCGGTGACGATTCAAGATGAAGCCTTGGCTGGGAGGGTTAGAAACGCAATTGTGCAAGACAAACGCATCAGTGGACAGGCGATCGCTGTGCGTGTTGCCGATGGAGAGGTCTTCCTCAAGGGCGTGGTAGATACTGATGAACAGCGCGAACTGGCCACGCTCGTAGCCAGGGGAATACCCGGCGTCAGATACATCAACACGGACGAGTTGCGAGTAAGAGAGGCGTCAGAATGAGCTACGGCCACTTCTCCGAGGACGGTAGGGAATACATCATTACTCGCCCGGACACGCCGCGGCCGTGGGCGAACTACCTCACAAACGGAAAATACTGCGCTATTTGCTCGCAGACGGGTGGGGGACATTCCTTTTTTGAGACATCGGGTTACAATCGTCTAACCCGAGAGTATCCGCAAACGGTCGTCCTTCAAGATAGACCTGGGCGGTATGTGTATTTAAGAGATGTCGAGACCGGAGATTTCTGGTCTGCTAACTGGCAGCCGGTGTGTGGCGACGCATCCAATTTCCAAGCTCGTCACGGCATCGGATACACCGCGCTCCGGTATTCATCGCACGGGATCGATAGCAGCATTACTGTATTATGTGCCTCCTCGAGACGATGTCGAGGTGTGGATGGTGACGCTGAAAAACACCAGCGATAAGCCTCGCCAGATTCAAGCGTTTCCTTATACGAATTGGGACCTGGCAAACTACGCGTACAATGCTGTGGAGTCGAACTTCTCTCAGTTGTTCAACGAAGCCAACGTAGAGGAGGACATTATCTTTGTCACCACCAGGTTCTGGAACATCGCGGCGGGGGGAGGGGGAAACCCGAATGCCCGATGGGATAAATGGGCGTTTATGACCTCTACTGCTCCGGTTCAGGCTTTCGATTGTTTCAGTGAAGAGTTCATGGGCATGTACCGCGGTTTCAGCAATCCAATCGCGATCGAGGAGGGCAAACTGCGCAATACCCAGGGACGCGGCAGGGAGTTGATTGCTGCCGTGCAGCACGAGTTTGCACTCGCGCCCGGCGAAGAGGTGCGCTTTGTCGTGCTGGTAGGGGTTGCTTTCCACAAAGAGGATGCCTTCGCGTTGAGGCGGCGATACGATACATGGGAAGAATCCGAACGAGGATTGGAAGAGCTCAAGGCGTATTGGGAAAACTATATGTCACGCACATCCGCCCAAACCCCCAGCCGACAATTCGATCTGTCATTCAACACCTGGAACAAATATCAGGCCTGGATCGCGTCGCGCTGGAGCCGAATGGACTCATATTATGTGGGCGGCGGTTCCATAATCGGCTTTAGAGACAGTTGGCAGGACATGCTCGCGATACTGCCCAACGATCCGGACTGGGCGCGACAGCGCGTGGTATACATGCTGGAGCACCAGTTTCCTGATGGCAGCACCCTGCACAACTGGGACCCGCTTACGAATATCGGCACCAAGACCGGCCATTCGGACGATCCCATGTGGCTGGTGCTGGGCATTATCGAATATCTGAAAGAAACCGGCGATCTTGTCTTCCTGGACGAAGCCGTTCGGTATTATGACAGCGGCTCCGAAGGGGTGCGGCAGCACGTTCTGGGAGCAATTGATTACACGCTTGGACATATGAGCGAGAGAGGTCTGCCCCTGATAATGGCCGCCGACTGGAACGACGGCCTGGACTATGTAGGCAGGCAGGGTCGCGGAGAGAGCACAATGGTCGCGGCGCATCTGGCATGGACGCTAAAGGAACTGGCATCGCTGCTGTGGTTCGTGGGAAGTGATGCGCTGGCGCAGAAGTACATTGAGGAGAGAGACAAGCTGATACGCAACATCAACCAGTATCTTTGGGATGGAGACTGGTATATAAGAGGCACGCGCGATGACGGAGAGGCCTTCGGCTCCTCTCGCAATATCGAAGGCCGTATTTTCATTAACGCGCAGTCCTGGATGGTCCTGGCGGATGCCGCTCCCAGGAACAGGGCGATAAGGTGCATGAACTCTGTAAAAACCCACTTGGATACGGATTACGGCCCCGCGTTATTCCTGCCGGCGTATCAGGAGCCGGATACGAAGATGGGAATCATCACGCGCTTTGCGCCTGGCACAAAGGAGAATGGCACGATCTTTTGCCACCCCGTTTGCTGGGCAATAATGGCCGAGTGCATGCTGGGGCGGCCGGAGCGGGCTTTCGAATATTGGAGGAAAATCTCTTTTGTACACCGCGGCGAGCAGCCTGACCTTTACAAGGCCGAGCCTTATGTCTATGCCGAATTCGTTCACGGTCCCGATTCAAACTACTACGGGCAGGGCGAGTTCAGTTGGATGACAGGCACGGCTTCGTGGATGTGGAAAGTCTGCCTTGACTGGATACTGGGGGTGCGGGCTGAGGTTCGAGGGCTGCTGATAGACCCTTGTGTACCGGCCGACTGGGATGGATATAAAGTAGTTAGGCGCTTCAGACGAGCTACCTATGAGATCGAAGTAGCCAATCCCGACCACGTCTCCCAAGGCATCAGGGAAATATGGGTCGATGGAACGCGATGCGATTCTTCGCTGCTGCCTGTGTTTAGAGCGGGTGAAACCCATCAGGTGAAGGTTGTTATGGGAGGACACGGCGAAACCTTGACGCCCCCCGCGGACATGGCTGCACAAGGCGCCGGCGCTGGTTGATGTGTTGTTTCGAATGTTTTCTATGCGCCCGAAGCCTTGAGATTGATGCTTCGTTCCGCCACTTCGCTGAGTATTCTGTCGGTGTGCAATTCCTGGTCGAGAGTCTTTTGGAGGAGCTCTACCGCGTCATCATACCCCAGCACACGAGCTAAAGTGCGAGTGGTTTCGTAGCGTGATATCTCGTCGTGTTCCACTTTTTGGACGGCGCCTATGAGAGCTGCATCTTTGACATCTGCGTCACCCCCGGCCTCGATAATCTTTTCGGCCTCTTTGATAATGCCTTCTATGCCTTCGCAGCGGGTCGTTTCCGGTTCCATATCCATTTGTTCGAATATTAGCTCCAGGCGCTGTGCCTGCTCCCTGGTTTGCTCCAGGTGTTCTTTGAAATTGTTCTTCAGTTCCAGTGAAGAGGCGGCGTCAATCATTTCAGGCAGCGCGTCTATTATCTTCCGTTCCACGCTGTAGAGGTCTTTCAACTGCTCCACATAAAGATCTTCCAGCGTGTTCAATTGTAATGATAAGAGTCTCATTTAGTTGCACTCCATTTGTGTTACGATTCCTCTATTACTGCATACCCAGACAGAGTTACGGATATACGAGGCAGCCGTAGCGTAGTCTAGTGCGAAGGAAAAGGGCATGGCGGGGTAGAATGAGCAATCGGAATCCTTGCTTGGAGTTGAGAATGCTCGGCTATTATGGAGGCTTGGGATGCGGAAAGTACGAATTGCGCTAGCGGTTGCACTTGTTTGCCTCGCCGCCAGGTGCTGTGCGGATGATCTGCTGTCTTATGTGCAGAAACCGGACGATTCTTATAAGTGGGAGAAAGTCTCCCAGTCCAAGACACCGTTTGGCCAGAGTTACATGCTGAAAATGACCAGCCAGACGTGGCAGGGAATCGTCTGGACGCACGATATTCAGGTTATCAGGCCAAACCAGTGCGATTTCCCGAACACGTCATTTCTCATGATTGCCAGCGGCAAATCAGGCGGTGCGGAGGAGACAGTGGCGGGGATGGTAGCAGTTACGTCGGGATGCCCGGTAGCCATCCTGTATGGCATTCCGAACCAGCCCCTGTTCGATGGGCTAAAAGAGGATAACCTTATTGCGCACACGTTTGTGAAAGCCATGGAAACCGGCGATCTGACCTGGCCGCTGCTTTTCCCGATGACGAAATCGGCGATTAGGGCAATGGACGCTGTCCAGGCATTCACTAAAGACGAGTTTCATCAGGAGATCAGCGGGTTCGTAGTCTCCGGCGCATCGAAAAGAGGTTGGACGACGTGGCTGACCGCGGCGGCCGACCCCGTACGTGTGAAGGCGATCATTCCGATGGTGTACGATAACCTGAACATCACCGTCCAGATGCGGCACCAGATACAGTGTTGGGGCAAGGTACAGCGAGATGATTGAAGCGTATACTCAGCGCGGGGTTCAGGACTCGATGGAGACTGAAAAGGGGAGGCGTTTGTCAGCTGCAGTAGACCCTTGGGCATACCGGAGCCGTATTACTATGCCGAAGCTCATCATTAACGGCGCCAACGATCCTTACTGGACCCTGGACTCTCTCAATGCATATTGGAACGACCTCAAAGGCTCAAAATTCGTTATGTATGTCCCGAACGGTGGACACGACCTTGGGATAGGCAAGAACCCGGCGAATGTGGCACAGTTGGTGTCAGCGCTCGGCGGTTATACTCGCGCGATTGCGTCGGACTCCCCGTGTCCCAATATGACGTGGACATACAAGCAGGCGAGAAACGAGGAGCGTCTCGATATTTCTATCGATTCGACTCGGGCAATGGCAGTGCTGTGGGTCGCAAAGTCCGATACATTGGATTTTCGAGAGAGCACGTGGGAACCAACTCCGATGACCAATAACAAGACAGGCTTTACCGGCAAGACTGAGATGGCGCAGAAGGGTTACGTGGCGATGTTCGGTGAGGTGACCACCAGCGTTGGCGGGCAGGCCGTCCCATTGTGCACCCAGGTTACGATCCTCGACAGCCACGGAGCATATCGCCCGGACCAGATGGTCCAGTGATGCTGCGTGAGGAATGCGAGTAATTGTTTAAGGCTGAGCTTTTGGGGTATCTATGTTTCAGCAAATAACACGACACGGGAGGCTTGGGATGAAATCGTTATATACAGCTTCGGCAGCCGTCACTGGCGGAAGAGAAGGACACGGCAGAACATCCGACGCGAAGATTGACGTTGACCTGTCTATACCGAAGGAATTTGGGCGGATCGGGCGGTGACGGCACAAATCCCGAACAACTCTTCGCCCTGGGCACTGGGCAGCATGCTTCCTTGGCGCGGTCAGGGCCGTTGCGCAGGGGCAAAAGAAAGATGTTGGGGATGCGAGCGTTACGTCACATGTGAGCGTTGTACAGGATGATGGCGGCTGGGCACTGGCTGCGGAACTCCACTGCAAACTGCCGGGAGTTTCTCACGAAGAAGCCGAGGCCATCGTGAAGAAGGCCCGACGAAAACATTTGCCCTTATTCCAAGGCAACTCGAGGAAATGTCGACGTAAAACTGGTGGTTGAGTCAGGGCGCCGCTAGATCGTCTCTTTCCCGCCCATAACAATGCGTGGACGGCGGATGTAGACATCCGCAAGCGCCTTTAGACATGCCGGATATTCTCTGAGAGTGGCGCGCTCATTGCGCGATCCGTCTGTGGCAAAGCCGCACGCTTTTATGCCGAGGTGATTGCACAGGAACAGGGCTCGATCAAGGTGGAAGCTCTGGCTTACAATGATCAGTGTCTTGAGTCCAAAGATGTGTCCGGCTCTGTAGACAGAATCGTAAGTCCTTCTTCCGGCGAAATCCATCGCAACATCTTGCGAAGGAATACCTTGAGCAATGGCGTAATCTCGGCATGCGTTTGGGCTCATTATAATGGCTGACGCGGTTGTCGCCGGACATTAACAGCTTACTCGCCTTGCCGGCTCGATAGAAGTTATCGCCCCGTCGACTCTTTCTTCCAGCAACTTTGTCAGGCGGCCGTCGGGTCGAACGTTGCAGCCAAGAACAAGCGCCACCCTGCACTTGGGAATGTTGTCTACGTGAGTATAGATTTGCCCCCGCGAGTTGTGGTGTACCCAAATCCGCGCGACGATTGGCGGGCAGGCAAGGCACAGCGCCGCCAGCAGAGCCGCTGTCCGATTTCGTGAACATCGTTTTTGCGTATTCAACAGGTGACCTCCGAAGTAGTGGGCTCATTCATTATAGCATGGCAACGCGGCGTATCCGGGCGAAGCCCGCATGATGCGGCCCGGTGCTTGTCAAATATGCGGAGATTCAGGGGCTTTGCCCCGAACCCCTGCCAAGGGCGCTGCCCTTGGAACCCGCCAGGAAACTGTGTTTCCTGACCTTCCGACTCGCTTGGCGGATGTCCACCCTTACTGGGGTGGACATCCGCGAAGCGAGTTAGGGGTCCGGGCCCGTGGCCCCAGCAGAGTCCAGAGGCGGAGGCCTCTGGTGAAAGCCCGAGGGCAAAGCCCTCGGATAATCCGCATAGTTGACAAACACCCGATGCGGCCGGCGCCCTTGCGCGAGCTGTCTTATTGCCGTACCATTAACGTATGGCGTTTGATCTATATGAAAAGACAAAAGCAGTCGTCGCGCGAGAGAATGGCGCAATGTATATCGACCGCGCGGCAAGTGTGAGGTTTGCGCTTGCTTTTCCTAACACATACCGCGTCGGAATGGCGTCGCTCGGCTACCAGCTTGTCTACCGGATGTTGAACTCGCTTCCCAACGCCTCCTGCGAGCGTGTGTTTCTTCCGGATGCTGACGACCTCAAGGAGCACATACGCTCGGGCACAGAGTTGTTTACACTGGAAAGCCAGTCGCCTCTTTCCGAGTTCGACGTAGTGGCGTTTTCCATCTCCTTTGAGATCGATTATTTGAGCGTGCTGCAGATTCTCAGGCTTGGGAATCTCCCGCTTGCGAGCGCCCAAAGAGATGATCAGCATCCGCTGGTGATCGCGGGGGGGCCGTGTGCCACGTTCAATCCCGAGCCGCTCGCGGATTTTATCGATGCCTTCGTTATCGGAGATGCCGAGAACGTGCTGGGGCGCCTGGTAGATACGCTGGAGTCGGCTCAGGACAGGGGACATAACGCACAATGCGCGGCGCTCGCCATGCTTTCCGGCGTCTATATTCCCAGGTTCTACAGTCCCGAGTATGGGGCGCACGGCGAAGTTACGCGTGTTCGCGCGTCACGTCCTGCTCCGGAGACGGTGAGGCGGTCGATCACAGCAGACCTTTCGCGGCATCCGGGCAACTCGATTATCTCCACGGCGGACGCGGAGTTTGGGGATATTGAGCTGGTGGAAGTCGCAAGAGGGTGCGGTCGAAAATGCAGGTTCTGCGTGGCTGGTCACATCAACAGGCCGCCGAGGCCGCGCGGCGGTATCGAAACTTCGAACTCGAAAAGGTTCGGGCTTGTGGGCGCCGCGGTATTTGACCATCCTGAGGCGGAGTCGATTTGCGAGCGGATCGTCGAATGTGGAGGCGAGTTCAGTGTTTCATCCGTCAGGCTGGAAACAGTCAATGCACGGCTTACTGAGCTTATGTCCAGGGGCGGGCAGAAAACGCTCACGATAGCTCCGGAAGCGGGAAGCGAGCGACTGCGCAGGGTGATCAACAAGAACTCCAGCGACGAGGAGATGTGCTCAGCGGTATCGGCGGCGCGAGATGCCGGGTTCCGTCGGATGAAGCTGTATTTTATGATAGGGCTTCCTACGGAGACTGACGAAGATATCGAGGCCATCGTGGAACTGGTTCGCAGGCTTTCGCTGAAGTTTCCAACTATGAGTTTTCAGGCGTCGGCAAGCTCATTCGTGCCGAAGCCCTGGACACCGTTCCAATGGCATCCGATGGAACGAGAGAACGTTCTGAAACGGCGCTTCGGCATGTTCGAGGCAGAAACTCACTACGCTGAGCCGGGTAAAATTCAGTGGCGAGAGCCCGAGGCTTGCGGTGGTGCAGGCATACCTGGCACGGGGTGACCGCAGGCTGGGCCCGGTGCTGGCGGCGGCGCTTGAAAATGGCGGTGACTTGCCCGCTGCGCTCAGAGACATCGGGCTGGACGCGAGTTCATATTTGTATCGCGAGCGCAGAGCGGAAGAAGTTCTCCCGTGGGACCACATAGATGCGGGCATAGACAAGCATTATCTGCTGAGCGAGTACAAAAACGCACTGAAAGGAGCCACGACCGCGGCTTGCGATGTTGGTAATTGCAGAGCTTGTGGTGCGTGTGACTAGCAGCCGAACATGCGAATACCGAACTGGTACAGGGTCGAGTCAGGGGAGATCAAGTTCTATAGAGCCTGGAATTTGCACGCGACGGGGTCGTGGATCACGGCTTCAGTACGCGTGTCGGGGGCATCAGCAGAGGGCCATACACCGCGCTTAACCTCGGGCTTACTGTGGATGATGGCGCGGTTCGGGTCATCGAGAACAGGCGCGCTTTTGGGAACGCTTTGGGCGTGGATGCGGCACGTATTGTGGTTCCGAAACAGGTGCATTCCAATAAAGTCGTGCTGGTTGATGCATCATCTGCCGGCTGTGGCGCGTTGGACCATGCCTCTGCGATAGACGACGCCGACGCATTGATAACCAGCACCCCCGAAGTGACGCTCGCGCTTCACTTTGCCGACTGCGTGAGCATATTCTTCCTCGATCCTGCCCGAGAAGCAATTGGCCTCGCGCACGCGGGATGGCGAGGCACTGCGGCAGGAATTGTCGGGCGCACGGTTGAGGCTATGCGAGAAAGTTTCGGAACTAATCCCAGGACGTTACTCGCTGCGATAGGACCAGCGATAGGCAGGTGCTGCTACGACGTCGGCGAGGATGTAGCGAGCGAGTTATTCCGGGTGTTTCCCCACGATGAGCGCGTGCTCAAGCAGTCACAGACCGACAAGTGGCGGGCCGATCTAAAGACGGCCAACCTCCTGCTCTTGAAGGAAGCCGGACTGGATGAACGAAACATTGCGGTGAGCGATGAGTGCACGAGCTGCAACATGGAAGAGTTTTTCAGCTTTAGGAGAGATGATGTAACGGGGCGAATGGGTGGATGGATTTGCCTGCGCCGGCTGTAATAGTTTGACACGAAAATCTTGTACAATATTATACTCCCAGAGGGAGGAGTTCAAGGGCGCAGTGCCCAATTAGTATTTGCTGACGGCCGGCAGACGTTATGATGGTCTGCCGGGGTTGGCGAGCGGCACAAGAACATGTCTATCATCAGCGAGAACCTGCGATCAGTAAGAGAACGCATCAGCACAGCGGCCGGACACTCCGGTCGAAGCGGGGATGATATCACTCTGGTCGCGGTTACCAAGACCCGCTGCGTTGAGGAGATCAGGGAAAGCCTGGCGTGTGGCGTTACGGATATCGGTGAAAACTACGTCCAGGAAGCTGAAGCAAAGTTCGGCGGGATCGGAGATCAGGTTAGATGGCACATGATCGGGCATTTGCAGCGCAATAAGGCGCGGCATGCCGTAGAAATGTTCTCCGTGATCCAGAGCATTGACAGCGAGGAACTCGCGCGCGAGATAGCCCGGAGAGCCGAATCTGTGGGAAAGCGCATGGATGTGCTGGTAGAAGTAAAGATTTCCGAAGAGCCCGGAAAATTTGGCGTTGGCGCGGAGGAAGCGGCCAGACTTGTGCAGAAGATATCAGACGTGTCGGGAATCAGGGTTTGCGGTCTAATGGGAATGGCGCCGTTCGCGGCGGATCCCGAGAAAACGCGGCCTTATTTCTCGAAGTTAAAGGAACTGTGGGATAAGCTGCCGGATGAGCAGCGGCTCTACCTTTCAATGGGCATGACCCAGGATTTTGAAATTGCAATCGAAGAGGGATCGAACATGGTGCGGATCGGAACGGCCATATTCGGCCCGAGAGGATAGAGCGACCCAACCCGTGTTATTGACCTGAGACAGAAACTGCAAGCACTACCGCAGTATCTCGAATCTCATCATGAATAACGCGGGCCAAGAGAGCACATGATCAACTTAATATGTTAGATTAGCGGTGCGCTTAGTCACGGATTCGGAGTGGGCGCCCAACACCCAACCATGGCTGGCACCATCACCTGAATGGGAGGGTTTCAAGCGTGAAAGCAGCACCAGAAGAAGATTTCGACGATCAGCCGAGAGGACTGTGGGGTAAGATCAAGGACCGCATAGGCTTGAGCGAGTACGACGATGAGGAGGAGGTCGAATACGTCGATGATGCCGGAAACAGGAGGCGGCCCACGACGTTTAGAGTTCACGCATCGCGGATCAATCACGTTTCGGTATGGTTGACGATCCAGTCTTTTGACAACGCGCAGCAGGCGGCCGACGGCCTTAAGTTGGGCCATCAGCAGATAGTGAACCTCGAGAAGGCGACGCCTGAAGTGAGCACGAAGGTTATCGATTTCCTGAGCGGCGTCATTTACGCGCTGGATGGATTCGTCGAGAAAGTGGGAGACAAGGTATACCTTTTCACCCCAAGCAACTATAGTATTGAAGTGGAGAACGGGGAGAAGGGACGAAAAGTCTACAGCCCGTTCAACGGAAACTGAGTTCACGGGACCCAACGCGCGCGTTGGGTCTTTGTATTTCAACCGTTTTGAGGGCGCTGTGACTGGCTGTCCTTTCGGTGGCAATGGTTCGGAGCTAATAATGGAGTCTTCAGCAGGTTTGGGACGTCTTGTGATAATCGGGGCGGGTGCAATGGGTTCCGCCTTTGCGCGCGGGGTAATATCGGCAGGGCTGCTGGCGCCAAATAACGTTACAGTGGCGGATGTGGATCCGGCGAAGTTAAAGAAAGCCTCGGATCAGATGGGCGTCGAGGTTATTGCGGATAACGCTGAAGCAGTCAAAGATGCCGACGTCGTGCTGTTGGCTGTAAAACCGGGACTTGTGACAAAGGTCCTCGCCGACATCAAGCACGTATTGAGTGAAAAGCAGTTGGTGATATCCATTGCCGCCGGTGTGACGCTGGGCACAGTCGAGGCGGGAGTGCCTGCCCGAACCAGAGTCATCAGGGCAATGCCGAACACTCCGTGCCAGATAGGCGCGGGCGCTATCGGATTCAGCCGTGGAATTGCTGTGGGTGACGAAGACGCGGCGGTTGCTTAACGGATCTTCGATGCCGTTGGACAATCTTTTGAGGTGCCGGAAAGGCTGCTGGATGCTGTCACGGGACTCAGCGGCAGTGGACCGGCATACATTTACCTGATTATCGAGGCCATGTCGGACGCCGGTGTGCGGGTCGGACTGCCAAGGGATATCGCGTTGCAATTGGCCGCTCAGACCGTAGCCGGGGCCGCGCGAATGGTCATCGAGGCCGGTGAGCATCCGGCACGCCTTAAGGACCAGGTGACCAGTCCCGGTGGAACGACGATTGCGGGTATAGATGTTTTGGAACGCGCCGGGGTCCGCTCTGCGCTGATTGAGGCCGTAAAGGCCGCGACCAAACGATCTGAAGAACTCGGCTAACGGACAAGGAGCCTCACGTGTATAGCTTGGCAGCCCTGATTATCCAAGTGCTAATATGGATTATCATCATCGACGCGGTGCTGACGTGGTTTCCGAACGTCGATCGCCGCAATCCGGTAGTGGTCGCCCTGCGGCGCATTACCGCACCAATCTATCGGCCGATTCGAAGACTGATGTCACCGGAACAGACGGGCCGCATGGATTTCTCGCCCGTGATCGCAATTCTTGCTCTGGAGATCATTCGGTGGGTTCTCGGGGCATCCTTTTGAGGTAGATACCATGGCACTTACACCAGTAGACATTCTTCATACGCAGTTTAAGACAACGCTCAGAGGCTACAGCAAACAGCAAGTAGATGAGTTTGCGCGCTCCGTCAGAGAAGCGTTGGAAACCGCCCTTAATGACAAAGCTGAGGTTCAGCGCTGTGCTGATGCGCTTCAGGGTGAGGTGGACAGGGTTCGCAGTACAGAGTCCACTATGGCCAATGCGCTCACTGTGGCTCAGAAGAGCGCCGATGAGTTGAAAGCCGGCGCGCATAAGCAGGTAGAGCTGATTCTGAAGGAGGCCGAGCTTTCCCGCGTGAAGATGACTGCCGATGCTCAGTCAGAGACAGAGAGGCTTCGTACGGAGATTGCTCTCCTGCAGGCTACCAGGGACCGCTTCGACGCCGAATTTCGCGCTGTGCTTGCGGGCTATGTGGAGTGGTTGGACAAGCGCAGACAAAACGACGAAGATCAGGCCGAGGTCGCTTGATTGTCCACCCAGGGCTGTATCCCGGACCCCGAAAACGAGCGCGATTGCGCATGGCGTTATTATCTTATTGTACCTCGTAATAGTGGTTGGAGCGCTGGTCGCCAACAACATTGGACACTTAGGTGCTCGGTCCGACAAGACTACCAAGGGAGCCAACCCATCCCAATCGATTGCCCAGGGCGACCTCATGGTCAGGATGGCACTCTCGGGCTACGTTTCCTCCAAGAAATACGCTTACCTCGCAACCGGATACTACGAAGAGGCGATCCCATGGCCTGCCGCTTACAGGCGTATTGGCATCACGAAGCAAACCGTTCTCCATCAGCCGGGTTTGAGGGATCTCACAGTAATTGACTCGCCTGCCGCAGTCAGGGATTTGAGCGCCGGAGATGTTAGGAACCTGAAAGCAGAGGCTGCAATGTGGCGGCTGGTCTACTCCTCGGCGAAGATGAACCCATCACAGGCTAAACGCGCTGTCGAGAGAATCAAGGGTCTGGACCTGGGGCCTCTGGGTACTCGGCCATCGCGGATGTATACAGCCGTGCCGGCGAAGACAGGAAAGCGGATCACGCGCGTGTCGTTGCTCGCGAGAGCGCCAGGGCCCGGGCGATCGTCGTCGCAGCGATTTTTGGTCTGCTTTGCGTGGCGGGAGTAGTCGGCTTGGGGCTGACCGCCGCGTTTTTATACAAGGACGCTCCCGAGCTGTCGGGCGAGCCTCGTCTTGCGGGAAAGCCATCGAACCTGCTTGCGAGCTTTCTTGCTTACCTCTTGAGCTTTGTTTTCTTGAGCGTCATAGTGGCCTTATTTGAAAATAAGTACCTGAGCGGCGCCAGTGATGCTTCGACGCTGGCGTTGGACGGGGCAGTTACGATTGGCGCGTTTGTCATCGGTCTTGTGATCTTTGGGGCGAAGACTCAAAGCGGGCGGCACGGATTGCGAGACATTGGGCTCAAGGCGATTTCGATTCCCCGGGCATTGGCGTGGGGAATCGGCGGTTACTGCGGCATTCTGCCTGTCCTGTTATTCGCGTCGATCCTGTCCACGACGATCTTTAGGAATATTCCCACTCCGGAACACCCGATTACCGAGATGGTCACCGAAGGCGGCGTCACATTTGTGGTGGCCCTTGTTGTGGCTGTGTTTGTTGCTCCAATCGTTGAAGAGACGTTCTTCAGAGGGATGCTTTATAACGCTTTCAGAGGAGTGATGGGCGTGTGGCCATCGGCGCTCATCTCCGGCGCGATCTTCGCAATCGTGCACCCCACTTTACCGGGGGGATTTTTGCCAATACTAGTCCTGGGGACTGCCTTTGCCATATTTCGAGAAAGAACGGGCTCACTGGTTACGTCAATGATATGCCACGCTATCAATAACGTAACAATGCTCTTGCTAGTCAGATTATTCTATTGATTTCACATGGCGGGGCGGGAGTAGACACCGTGTTTGACAATGAATCCCGGACAAATCACCGATGCCGACACGTAATGAAGTTGAATTATTTACTTTCGGGAACTAGCTGGGCCCATTTGTCGTTATAATAAAAGTGTTATATGCCTCAGTCAACCGGGCAATGGATGTGATTATCTACATTCCTATGGATTGTTCGGGACGCGCCAAGGCGGTCCCGGTGGTTTTGTTGTACAAACGGGGGTGGTTTCTCGGGAGCTTAGGGAATAGACCACGGCAAGGAGCCGGTTGACCGGTTCGTGAGATTGTAGTAAGATTTTTCGAGATTTGCATTATCGAAAGGAGCTTTATATGCGTAAAGGGACACTAGTGGTGGGCCTGGCAGTTATGTTTTGTGTTGTGCTGTCAAGCGCCACTTTTGCCGCAAATGCTGCGGTAAAGACCAAGAAAAGTGGCAGCAAACCCGCTGCAGCAAAGAAATTCGACCAGGCCAAGGTGATGAGTGACATGTGGAAGGCGCCTAACAGCGCGGTTGTTGGCACCGTGAACGGCGTCAAGGTTACCAAGGGCGAGCTTGTGAAGGCATTGTGGGACTGGAATGCTCCCACCGTGTTGCAGCAGCTTCTCACGGAGAAAATGATTGAGCAGGGAGCCACCAAGGCGGGCGTGAAGCTCACTCAGGCCGATATCCAGAATGCTATTAATGACAATTTGAAGCGCAGAGGCGCCAAGAGCGTCGACGAGATGCTTCGGCAGTCACCTTTCACTTACTCCCAGTTCATGACCATCGTAAAGATCAATGCGCTGATGGAGAAGTATGTTCAGAAAAATCTGAGTGCCACCGATGCGGAGTATTCGGAGTGGATCAAGGCCCGACATATCCTGATCAGATTCCCTGACGATGAGAAAGACCAGGCAAAGAAGGAAGAAATCGCAAAGAAGAAAATCGATGCGATCGTACAGCGCCTCAAGAATGGCGAAGACTTTGCCAAGGTTGCCAATGAAACCTCCGAAGACCCCGGCAATGACAAGGATGGCAAGAAGCAGGGCGGAGATCTTGGATGGTTTAACCGCGGACGAATGGTTCCTGAGTTTGAGAAGGCTGCTTTCGAGCTGAAGTCCGGACAGACCAGCGATCCGGTAAAGACTTACTACGGTTATCACATCATCCAGGTTGAGAAGCTTGGCAAAGATGCGACCGGCGAAGAGAAAGTGGAACTCAACAAGCAGATACTTGACCAGAAGATGCCCACGCAAATGCAGAACGTGTACACACAACTGCAAGCCAAGAGCAAGATTGTCAACAAGCTGCAGGCTCCCGAGGTCAAGCAGCCCAAGCCTACTGCGATGCAGCAGCGGCAGATGAGGGCTCCGACGACCTCTTCCAATATCAACAATAGAGTCGCTCCGGCCCCCAGGCCCGCGCAATCCGCAGCGCCTGCGCCGAGCGAGAAGCCGGATATGCCTCCGCCTCCGCCCGCTAACTAATAGCAGCGGTTTGGAGACTCAGTCGAGAGGCTTCAACAAACCAGATCAAGGCCGCGGGGAAACCTTTTCCGCGGCCTTTCTATTAGACACTGGATGGGAACACCGTGTATTCGCCTAATGTATTTGAGTCTATGGCTATAAGCTCGCCTGCCGCAAGCATACTATGGAATGCTCTTTTAGCGATTATACCCGTAGTGCTCGCCTATGTCAGTCTTTGGGTGTCCGGGCTGCGTGGGACGCCTAAGCTGCGCGTGGTTTTGATGGTGGCCCTCCTATCCGTTTGGCTCGTGTTCCTGCCGAACACCTGCTATCTTCTTACCGAGTGGCGGCATTACCTCGGCGCTGTAGATTCGGGCAACCTCTTCCTTCGCGCGCAGTTTGACAGCGCGGTGCTTGTCCAACTGTGCGAATGGTCGCTGTTCTATTTTCTTTACAGTGGTTTTGGCATGGTGACGTTTGCGCTTGCAATTCGTCCATGGAGAGGCTGGCAGCGAAAAACGGAATAAAGACCTCTTTTTGGGCGCTGCCGTTTTTTGTGGCCATGTCAGTGGGCGTATACCTGGGGCTTGTTCTTCGGTTCAATAGCTGGGACCCTGCAAATCGGCCGGAGATTATTTGGCAATCGGTGATGGAGATCGGGGGGCATCCGAAACTGGTCACGTTCATTATCGTTTTTGGCATATTCCTGTGGATCTCATACAGGGCAACCGACATCTGGTTCGATGGACTGCTGGAGCGGTTGTATCGCATGACAGGGAAGCGAATTCATCTGGGCCCGAAGGTTGATTGAGGACAGGGGTTTCGCCCTTGTACAACGCTGCCAGCAGCCGAGGTTGTTTGCCACGGATTCTATGTGCTGGTATAATGAGAGTCGCCATGGCAACACTGGGTATTGAAGAGGAAGTCTTTATCACGGAACCGGAGCGTCCTACGCTGCGCTCGCTGTATTACCTGTCCAGGCTGCTTGCCAGGAATCCGGCATACTATTACACCCATTCCGCCCACAATTTCACCCGGGGCAAAGATGTCAAGCAGGGGTTGATGAGCGGCGTAGAGATCAGTACCGGCGTGCATCAGGATGTGGATGAGCTGGTCGACGATCTGGCCGCCAGACGCGCGGATCTTGCCGCTGTTGCCTCAGGGCTGATTGTGCCCGTGGGGCACCTCATCAATTTTGATACCCCGACCAATACGTGTGCCATTCACATACACGTAGGAGATGTCCCCGACAAGCGGCGTGTATACTACAATCTGATCCATTTCCTGCCGATACTGCCGGTGTTTACTATTAACTCTCCGATGGTCGCCGGCAGGTACTTCGGTCAATCCTACCGAATGCACAAGTCATTTGCCATCGGTCCCATACTGGAGGATTGGACGATACGTTTTCAGGATGTTATCCTGTCAAAGCGGCTGGGCACAGTTGAGCTCAGAGCGTGCGATCCGTGCTGGGACGTGAACCGAATCAGATATCTCCTGCGCGCCGTGAAAGCGATCGCCGAGCTGGATGTCGATCTGGAGCCTAACATTTCCAGCTACAACGCGCAGCGCGAACGGATGTGCCGCGAAGGACTGCGCGAGGAGTCGGAAAGTCTGGTTGGGGAGCTCAAAGAGATTGCGGATTTCCCTGTGGAGAACCTCACGCGAACTGCGTCTGATGAGCTCCGAGAGATGTACGATAGCAAGGGACTTTTGGGCGCTTACAGTGCCTTGGACAGCGGTTATCGCAGTGGTAGATTCGAGCCGAGGGATGTGTCTGACAGGCAGCGTCTGGGTCTTTTGGGCGGAATGATTGGGTTCTGCGGGTATTTTATTCCGAGGTTTCCTTACTATGCATGGAAGGGTTTTTCCGAATCGAAGGCAGGTAGAACGAACTCATGATCTATGTTTACATAATCGCAGGGCTGTCGGTGGTATGGCTGGGAGCGCTCATGTTTCTGAGGCGGGTATGGTTTTACCGCGACCCCGTGCGGGAGCCCGAGAGATGCGAGCCGGGTGTGATAGTAGCGCCCGCTTCCGGTAGAGTGGTCTACATCAAGAAAGTAGAGGATGGGGGGATCTACGCGGAGAAACTCGGAGAAAAGATTCCTCTTCCTGAGATTGCGGGCTGTGAAACCCTCGAGAAGCGCGGGTGGGCAATCGGGATATACATGTCCCCTCTCGACGTTCACTTCAACTATTGTCCGTATCCTGGAGCAGTAGAGAGCGTATTTCGAAAGAGCGCAAAACTGAATTTTCCGATGCTGGACTTGTGGGAATATATCAGGGTGGTGTGGCTGCGGAAGATGGTAGATATGTTTGCGCGGAAATATCACCTTGAAAACGAGCGCAATACAATTTTCCTGGACTCCAACGGGCTGAAAATGGCGGTCGTGCTGATTGCCGACAAGTTCGTTGCAAAGATAAGGTGCTTCGTGGAGAGCGGCCAGCAGTTAGAATACTCGCAGAAACTGGGCTTCATTGAGCGAGGAAGTCAGGTTGATCTTATTGTGTTCTCTGAAAATATGGAGTTCGAGGTAGGGCTCAGTCAGCAGGTGTATGGTGGAAAGACCGTCATCGCAAGGGTGATTGACGCTGCCTGATGCGTTGATATCGCAGCAGCGAAGGAATGAAAATGACCTTCGGCCATTTTTGAAGGAATCGCGGATGAAACCTCTCGCATTCTTCCTGCGGAAGAACGCTGTCGGCTTCATCGCGAAGGGATGAAAATGACCTTCGGCCATTTTTGAAGGAGTGGTGTGTTACGTGCAGAGATTGGGCTGTCTGGTTTTGGTTTTAATACTTGCGGTTGTTGGTTACGACCAGTGGCGTATGGAGCAGATGCGCAGTGAGTTACAGGCGATATCGAACAAGTTTAATGCGGTCAGCAAGCAAACTGCCCCCAGCCCTGGAAAGTTGGATATGGTGACTGCGCTTGCGGAAACCCAGCGCCACACCAGGAGAGCTAAAGAGCTGATCCGGAAGAAGAAGCTTGCCGAGGCCCAGGCCGAACTGGATAAGGCTTTGGCGAGTTTGCAGTCGGCAAACAACGTATCTGAAGACATTGTGGGAGACGCTGCCCAGTTTATGGGTAATGCAAGAGAAAAGGCTGTGACCGTGTTCCAGAAGGCCTGGAAAGACATTTCGGAACAAGCCAGGCCGAAGAAGATCGGGGTGGAGGGCGAGAAGTCGGGAACCCACAGTGAGGCCAAGGACTAGTATGAAAGTTGCCGCGATCGTGCCGGCGTATAACGAGAAGGACCGGATATCTGCCGTTCTTGACGCGGTCAAGAGTGCCCAAACGATTGATGAGATCGTAGTGGTAAGTGACGGCTCGACAGATGGCACTTTCGAGCTGGTTTCAGCGGACCGTGATGTTAAGACCGTGAGGCTGGAGACAAACCAGGGCAAGGGCGGGGCTATGCGCGAGGGCGCAATGAGCACTGACGCGGATGTAATCCTGTTCCTTGATGCAGACCTGGTCGGCATGGACGGCGAGAAAGTGGACGCCATAGTCCGGCCGGTTGCTGAAGACAGGGCGGACATGGCCATAGGTATTTTCAAAGGCGGCCGAGGCGCGACGGACCTCGCTCAGTTTTTGACCCCCTACATTTCCGGGCAGAGAGCCATGCAGCGGGAGGTTTTTCTCGATATACCCAAGCTCGACGGAGTGCGCTCCGGGGTGGAGACCGCGATCACAAAGTATTTCCGTGCGCGCAGGCTTCGTGTGGAGCGGGTTACGCTGCACGGCTGCACTCACTGCATGAAAGAGGAGAAGCTCGGATACCTCAATGGGTTCGTATCTCGCCTCAAGATGTACCTCGACATCGGCAAAATCCTGGTGGACGGCCGGGAATTCAAACCAAAGTGAACACGGAGTTGGAGTGCGAGAGGCGGGTGGTACGCTTCCGGACGGCACACTCCGGCGATGTGGGGTATGGAGTTTCGCCGGTTGCAGCCCTGCAGCAAAGGGGGTGAGCGCGAATCACCTGTCTGTTCCTTGGTTTACACTTAAAGACCCGCCTCTTTGCACATCCATCGTAATTGTAGACACAATGAAGCGCACAGGCATGAGTCTGCAGACTCATTTTGGGGTCTGTGTGGTCCCGACTATTCCGGGACTGGCATTCGATGGCTCGAGCGGAATCCCGATCCCGGGCGGATATATCGAAGCGGAGCATCGAGATTTCCGGTTCGGATTGAAGAACTGCATCACAGGACCTACGACAGTTGTCCGACCCTCAAATCCCGACAAACCTGAGCCGTGTGTGGAACTTGCCTATTGCTTCGCAGGCGCCGGGGTCTGAGCCTCCTGGAACTGACCCATGCTACGGAATTTGTTGTATCGCTTGTCCAGCAGTTCCGGGATAGGGAGCTTTTCGAGTTCATCGAGGTATTTGGTCAGAGATGCCTTTATATTCTTTGCCGTAACTTCCGTGTTTCTGTGCGCGCCACCAAGCGGCTCCGGTATTATCTCGTCTATCACACCTAACTCAATAGCGTGCTGACTGGTGATCTTGAGCGCCTCAGCCATTTCCTTGTGCTTTGTAGGGTCACGCCAGAGAATAGCCGCGCAGCTTTCGGGCGGAATGACGGAGTAGATAGAATTCTCGAGCATGAGCACGCGGTCCGCAACCGCAATGCCGATTGCGCCGCCGCTTCCACCTTCGCCCAGAACCACGGCAACGATAGGCGTTTCCAGCGTCGACATTTCCATCAGGTTGCGTGCAATGGCTTCAGAGATGCCTCTCTCTTCCGATTCCACGCTGCAGTCGGCAGCCGGCGTATCGACGAGGCATACGACCGGCCTCTTGAACTTCTCAGCCAGTTTCATCAGCCTTATGGCTTTCCGATATCCCTCGGGCTTAGCGCTGCCGAAATTGCGGAATTGGCGATCTTTGAGATCGCGGCCCTTCTGCTGGCCAACAAAGATTATCTGCCGGCCATCCATGTCAGCGATTCCACCAACCATCGCGTGGTCATCGGCAAACAGCCTGTCTCCGAACAGCTCTACGTAATCGTCGAACATGACCCGAGCGTAATCAAGGGCATACGGTCTTTTCGGATGGCGGGCAAGAAGGACTCTATCCCACGTACTCAACTTCGAGAAAACTTCTTTGATCAGCCTGTCTCTGTCATTTTCCAGAGCGACGATGTCTTCGCTGCGGTCCTCACCTCGTTCGCGGGTGAGCCGCTTGATCTCGGCTATCTGTTCGTCCAGCTCGGCAATCGGTTTCTCAAAATCCAGAACACTCCATGTAGGGCTAGGCGGCATTATCTTTCTCCTTTGTGATGCAGAACTGGAGCACTTTGACCAAGGTAGATCTCAACTCTCTGCGTGATACTACGCGGTCGATCATGCCGTGCTCCACCTGGAACTCTGATGTCTGGAAGTTGTCGGGGCGATGCACCACTCCAGCCTGCTTCGCTACTCTGGCTCCGGCAAATCCGACAAGGGCGGCGGGCTCCGCAAAGATGAAATCGCCTAATGATGCGAAGCTGGCGTGCACTCCGGCAGTCGTCGGGTCGGTAAAAACCACGATGTACGGAAGTCCGGCTTTGTTGAGTCGCGCGCACGCCGCCGAAGTCTTGGGCATTTGCATGAGCGCGAGTATTCCTTCCTGCATTCTGGCTCCGCCCGATGTGGTAAACATCACCACAGGAAGCTTATTTTCAACGGCGAGTTCCATCAGTCTTACGACTTTCTCGCCGTAGACACTTCCCATGCTGGCGCCCCTGAATGCGAAATCGGCAACCCCGATCGCCACCGGGAATCCATTTATCTCCGCTGTACCGGTAATCATGGGGTCTTCGAGACCGGTCTTGCTCCTGTCACTGGCAAGTTTTTCGTCGTATTCGGGAAAATCCAGTGGGTTCAGGGAAGACAAGTTCGCGGCGGTCTCCACGAACGTTGCGTCATCTACAGTGATCTGTATGCGATCCAGCGCTCCAAGTCTATAATGATAACCGCACTTATTGCAGACGCGGAGATTCTTTTCCAGTTCTTTATTGAACAATATCTCATTGCAATTCGGGCACTTTGTCCACAGACCATCCGGCAGCGCGTCGATACTCTGTCTGGCTGCCTTACCAGCAGCCTTTCCTTTTGATCTGAACCATGGCGCAGCCACCATAAAGTAAATACCTCCGTGTAGTTCAATGCCTTGCGGCTTGCGGCGCCGATTGATCAGGGCAGCCGCATGCAGCCCGGCATTCCACATATTATACCAGATGGGCCCGTGCAGGCAATAGAGCGGCGCTCATTGTCCAGGGCAATCGCACTAAAAGCCAGCCAGGATTCTGGCAAGGAAGTCGTTGTCCCAGCCAGCCTTGTTTATCTTGCGTCTGACACTGACATTCTTAGACGACTCCTGCTTAATGAGGTTATGGGCTATTTGACGGAGCAAGGCGAAATTTTCGGGCGCGTTGTCAGTTCTGACCCTGCAGGCGTCCTCATCGAAGTCCACATCCATCACCCAATGAAGCTTATTCTCGACATTCCAGTGATGACGTATGCTTCTGGCTATGTGAGTGATGTTGTCCAAACTGGACAAGAAGTAGCGCCTCTCGACGCTCTCGCCGTCTCTTGTGCAGCGCCTGCTCTCCGTACACACGATGCTTTTCAGACCTTTCCACTCCTCTTTGCCCCGCAGGAAATCCAACTGTTCTATCCCAGCAGACCAGTATCTCCTGTTCTCCACCCTTCCGTGGCCCCAATCATCCTGCTCATAGAAGCCATGAGCCACATCAAAGCCTTCGCTGAGGGCATCCTCGAAGAACAATTTCGCATCTTCATGCAAAGCCTGATGATTGCCCTTGAGCGCAAGAACATAATCCCCGCCGGAATCTATGATCTGCTCGGCTATATCCTTCTGGCAGTTCAGGGCGTCGGCAGTTACGATGCTGCCCCTTATGTCGAGAAGCTTTATCAGTTCGGGCATTGCGGTTATCTCGTTGGATTTGCCGTCTACTTTCATCTGGCCGAGGCAGAAGCTATTCTCACTGGACCACGCATTCATGACATGAATTGCGCTCATACCGGTCGCGGTGTCGAAGCTGCGACGCAGGGTCTTGCCGTCGAAAGCGATCACATCACCGCCCACACTCTCGCTAATGGCCTGTGTCCATTCGGCAAAGCACTTCCCGAACTCCTCGGAATCAATTAGCGAGAACACCCTGCCGAATGTGTCGTGGCTGGGAATGCCATTTGGCAGGTCAAGACGTTCGGTAAACCAGTCTATCTTGGCCTTGCCGAAATCGGACATATCCACAAAGCTCGTCGCCCCGCAAATGACAGCGCAAACAGCGATGAAGAGGATGTCCATCAGAGAATGATACTTTTGTCTGTCAAGACGAGGATCTTCCAACTCCTCAAAATGATCTAGGAAACTTGTAGAAGCCAATACACCAACCCCCTGCTGATATACTGACTGCTTCGACACACAATGCAATACTGCCTAATCGTAATAATCGTCAACTGGCGCATGCATTCGTCACATAACAAATTCGTATGCGTAGGCCCTGGCTCATTGTCTGTTTTCGTGCAAGGTTTCGGGACTAAAGGCCCCGCGGGCTGTTGCTTTGCCACACCGTTGCATGGGTAAATTACAGGTGATGAGTCTGCGGCCCTGACTAGAGCCCGGCTCAGAAACAAGGCATGGAGGGGGCGAGAATACAATGAAGCGCTTTGTTGTTATCGCTATATTGGCAGTGGCCGTGAGCGGATTGCTGTGGATAACTGCCTATGCCGCGGGCGGGTACTGTAACACGTGTGCCCAGCAGAGTGTCTGTCCGACGTGTACAGCCCCGGGCATGGGACCGCACTCCGATAATGGAATACAACGCCAGCAATATCTGCGGCGCCGGACCCGCAGGGGCTACTGTACGGCAGTGGACCATGGCAGCAATGCGGGGCTTTCTGCTACGCGGGACAGCTATCCCCGGGTTGGCCATTCGGTTGGCAGTCGGAATACTGGCTGAGGCCGAACAGCAACTTCTAACCGGCCGTGCAGAAATCACGATCAACGCGCCCGAAAGATGACGCTTTCGGGCGCATTTCATTTGTGGGGCGTTGCGGGGGCAATCTCGAGGAACTTAAGGTCCGGGTTCTTTTCCGCTACACGCGAGAGCGACCAATCCGTGTCGCACAAAACGGCAGGTCTGCCATCGGAATCTTCCACTAGCCGGCTCCCGATCGTAAGCGACACGCGCGCAGCGTCCCCATCAATTCCCTCGATCCATCTGGCGTATTTCATGTCCATCATCTCGAGGGTAGTCTCCACGTTATATTCTGTCAGAAGTCTGTGCTGAATCACGTCGAATTGCAGCCTGCCGACTACGGCAAGTATCGGCTCTCTTGCGGAGCCGATTCCCGCGGGATAGAAGACCTGCATCGCGCCTTCCTGCATCAACTGCCCCACACCGGATCGGAATTTCTTATGGTTCGATGGGTCGGGGCAGCGCAACACCGCAAAATGCTCCGGGGCGAAGCGCGGGATGCCGTCAAACCGGACAGGACCGTTGGCGCTCACTGAATCCCCGATAGCGAACTGCCCCGGGTTCACCAGGCCGAGAATGTCTCCGGGATATGCTTCGTCCACGGTGTCCCTTTCGCGCGCGAAAAGCTTGTGCGGGCGTGAGAGGCGCATCTTCGTGCCGAGTCTGGAATGATGCACTTGCATATCCTTTTCGAAGCGGCCGGAACACACTCGAAGAAACGCCACGCTGTCGCGGTGCTTGGGGTCCATGTTCGCTTGAAATTTGAAGACAAACCCGGTGAAGTGCGGCTGGTCGGGTTGGACGTGTCCTTCGGCGGTGTGTCTGGGGCCGGGCGAGAGTCCAAGTCTGAGAAAAGAGTCGAGAAAAAGCTTCACGCCGAAGTTGTTTACCGCACTACCGAAGTAGACCGGTGTCAGCTTGCCCTGCGCCAGGAGTTCGCCGTCGAAGCGCTCACCGGCGTGTTCCAGCAGGTCCATCTCGTCCAGGAACCGTTGATGGGTTCCGGCATCGACCAGTTCAGCGCACTGAGGACCATCCGGAGTGGTTACAATTACCGGAGCCATGGTTGCTCCGTGCTGGGTTCGGTCGAAGAGGTTCATTTCTCCCGTCCGCCTGTCGTAGACACCGCGGAAGGTCGATCCGCTTCCCAGCGGCCAGTTAATGGGATAAGTCCTGATCCCGAAAACCTTCTCGAGCTCGTCCAGAAGATCCAGCGGTTCCCTGCTGGGGCGGTCCATCTTGTTGATGAATGTGAATATCGGGATTCCACGCATTCGGCAGACTTCGAAGAGCTTGCGAGTCTGTGGTTCGATACCCTTCGCCGCGTCTATGAGCATTACCGCGTTGTCGGCTGCGGTAAGCGTGCGATAGGTGTCTTCGCTGAAGTCCTCGTGCCCGGGAGTGTCGAGGAGATTCAGGACGTGATCTTCATAGTCGAACTGCAAAACCGTTGAGGTGATGGAAATACCGCGCTGCCTCTCCAGTTCCATCCAGTCGGAAGTTGCGTGCCGCTGATCTTTCTTTGCGCGGACTGAACCGGCGATATCTATCGCTCCGGAATACAAAAGCAGCTTCTCAGTTAGAGTGGTCTTACCGGCATCGGGATGTGATATTATGGCGAACGTTCGCCTTCTGCTGATTTCATGAATCAAGCTGTCTGACAAGGCATACTCCGGAACACAAAAATCGCCTCTCCAACCGGTTCGGAAGGAAAGGCTGCCAACATATTGTATCACAAAGTGTGAAGACGACGCCAAACGCAGGGTAGAGTATTATTGTCACACTCTCGTCTCGTGGCGTGAGGAGGGGCGGAGAAAGCGGTATTCGCGAGGGAATCGTGGGCATGAAACCTTTCGCATTCTTCCTGTCCGGCTTTCGCAGTACCTATTGACACTACTGTCGTCCGAGGGGTTTTATCGCGAAGGGAATGAAAATGACTTTCGGCCATTTTCAAGGGAGGTTGAACTGTGAAATATGCTTCTTGTCTGCTTATGGTGGTCTTGCTGGCGGGTGGCGTGTGCTGGGCGCAAAGCATATCGATAACGGGACCGGATCAGTCTGCACTTGTGGAAAAACACACCTACCGGATCACGTGGAACTCCGAACAGATAGACAAGGTCAGCATTGTCGTTTACGGCGACAGGACCCCGCTTGGGGCACGCTCACGCGGCGACTTTCTGATGGTGGTGGCCAACGCTGTGCCCGCGGATGCAGGGGGCATCGAATGGAGCGTTCCGTGGATAGATTCCATTGCATTCACAATCAAAGCCAAAGGTTTTGATTCAACAGGGCGTGAAGTAACTCAGACTGAACATCGTACGGCTTCCGGCCCGTGGTGTTGGAAAAGCGC
The DNA here is from genome assembly GCA_963775535.1 of uncultured bacterium. Taxonomy (GTDB): domain Bacteria; phylum Armatimonadota; class UBA5829; order UBA5829; family UBA5829; genus CAVZJH01. The sequence continues at coordinate 33,231 of CAVZJH010000044.1, forward strand.
GCAGCCGATGGCATATATCTCGACCTTCACAAGCGCACCGATCAAAGACTGTACGTGCAGAAGAACGGCAAGCTGGTAAAAGCCTATCTCTCGAGTTCGTCTGAGAACTATCTCTGGCTTCCGCCGAACAGGCACTTGAACAAACCGCACGACCACGCGGGGGTATTTCGCGTTTTGAGCAAGGAACCTGACCACATGTCGCGCTTGTTCGCCGTGCACATGAGGTGGGCCATGAGATATCTGGGCGGTCACTTCATTCACGCTACCAACCGCAACCTCTACAGAAACCTAGGCCGCGCCGCCTCGCACGGTTGTAACCGTCTCACTCTCTACGACGCGAAGCAGCTTTACGATGCGACCCCCGTAGGGACGCGTGTTGAAGTCATTGGGCCCGGAGGCTAAACATCCTTAAGCAGCGCGCCGAAGGCCGACTGCCTCCGGGACCGAATTGTCTACCACTACGTGCTCTCCGAATGCTATTATCGAATTGCGAGAGACTTCGTAGTTCTCCCCGTGCGATTTCCACAGCCCGCCAAGAACCTGCTTGTTGACTCCCAAAGTGATCGATTCCATATCTCCTGTCTTGGGGTCGAAGCTGTAGTCCTGCACGTCGCCCAGATCCTTGCCATCTTGAGTGAGGACCTTTCTGCCCAGTAGAGTGTCCATCATGCCCGTCTTCTTGAACGAGCTTCGTTCTACCGCCGATTCCATCGATGGAACCGTAACCACATCGTTTTCTATCGACTTGAGGTCCTCAAATGGCACGTATCTCGTCTTCCCGAGCAGGCTGTTCTGCGAGACCGCAATTGCGGCAACTCGTCCCTCATCAGCATCGATCATGACTCCCGTGGCTCGACCCAGCGTTGTGCCACGCGCGACCTCTACCACTTCAAGGTTCAGAATCTGCCGTGCCTTCATCCGATTGTTCCTTTTTCTGCCTGCACGCTTCATCAGGGGCAAAATCCAACGCCTCCGAATCAATGCAGTCACCGCATCCCCGTAGGCTGCGGGCCGTCGTCGAAGACATGTCCCAGATGTGCTTCACATCTGCTGCACAGCACTTCCGTTCGTTCCATTCCATGGCCGGCGTCAACTTCAGTCGAAACGTTTTCTTTGTCGACTGGAGCAGTGAAACTGGGCCAGCCGCTCCCGGAGTCGAACTTTCTTTCAGAGCCGAAGAGCGGTTGTCCGCAGCTTACACACCGGTATGTGCCCTTCTCCTTGTGATTCCAGTACTTGCCGGTGAAAGCCGGTTCAGTTCCCTTCTGTCTGGTTATTCGGTATTGCTCGGGCGTGAGCTGCTCTCGCCACTGGGCATCCGTCTTCTTAACTTTATCGCGCATCTTTGCCTCACTGCGTTTCTTGTTATGTCAGGCCGATTGCACGTTTTCACGCGCCAACTGGCCTTTCATGTTATACCCGCAGGCAATTGGGGCATACACACGACTATCACATAGTGTGCAGCATGGTCGCTGGCAATGTCGGCGGCGTACGAGGAATTGCCTCAGTACACGCTCACATCGCTCGCCGATCGTGTTCTGAGAACGCTTATGTGGAAGGCTGCATTCTTCTGTATGCTGGCAATGCCCGTTACCGCGACAAAACAGCCGTTTGTCGCATTGCCAGTCGGCCCGACGATAGGTACAGGCGCGCTCGACCCGTCGTCGACGATCATGGAACTGTTCGCAGCCAGGGCAGACACCTTTCCCCAGGTTGTTTGAAGGGCGCCCACCGTGTTGGGACCAACCCCCACATCGGAACCCTGTGCATTTCCACGGGTTGTGCCGCAGATCCCCGTGTTCTTTGTGCCCACAGTGGCCGGTTGGTTTACCGGATCGCCCGCTGTTACGGTTGCAGCGTTTATCATCAGTTCGTCGTTTGAATCTTTGGCAAGGGTTCCGGTTACGTTGACGCTCGATCCCACGGCGGGATTGGCCGAACTGAGGACTTTGATGCCATGCGCGCGATGGTCGGTTTCCGGGCACTGGATGTAAAAGAATCCTGCAAACGACCCTGTTACTGCGCGGTCGGCGAACGTTACGGCGCTTCCGATTGGCAGCGACTTGGCCGCGTTGATGCAATCGTCGCTCGTCAGCGCGGTACCGTCAGTGCGAAGGGTAGGTGGGACAGTAAACTCCCTTCGTCTCCGAGTAAGGCGTGAACGAGGTTCCTGCCTCGAATTGAAGATCGCTGTAGAGCATGTACGTATTAGGGGCGCTGGTATAGTTGGTTATCTGCATTAACGCTTGCGCTGTATTGGCGGGCGCCATTATCGATGCCGTCATCTGTTCCCAGTTGCCTGAGCCGTTATAGACGACGTCTGTGCTGGCAAGCCCGTTGCCTGACGCATCTTCCAGTTCGATACCTATGTCAGACTCAATCCCCGGCGCAGACCCTTTATACCATCCAGAGAAGAAGTAGTTTTGACCTCCGACGAGACCGGTGGCGATTTGCCGCATGGGCTCCCAACTGACCGGTGTCAAAAACCTGAGCGCGGGGTCGCCCGTGTTCGGATTGATGTCTCCGTCCATCTGTGCAAGCGGGACGTTTTGACCGTTGATATAGACAGAGCCAGGGGTCTGCCAGTAGCTGGTATTGGTGTATCCTTCGAGAGTGCCGTAGCGGAAGGTGCCGTTCGTGATCTTGTTCTTACATGCGGTGGTGGCGGCGCTCGTGTAGTTGAACGTGCCTAACTGCAGAGGCGATGCAAATGACTCGTCGGATCTGCCGAACGTTATGATCAACTGCGGCCTCCAGTTATCATACCAATCCGCTCTTCCGTAGGAGACGTTCCATATCTTGCCGTTGCTGATGTCTCCGGAGGTACCTGCCAAAGCGAGACTGACCTTCGACGATCCGCTTGCCAGTGCCTTGGTAACCGCATCCGTGACGTCGAAGTCGATCCAGTCGCCAACTTCCGATACTTGCACCAGCCGTCTGTAGCCGTTTTCGATTGGCACAGGCGAGGTAAGCATCGTGACTGTGGCGGGATCATAAGCTTGTGCCAATCGCACAACGTGAAGATAAAGATCAGTCGGATTGGAGTTGTAGTGGCCGCGAAAGTTGTTGAGAAGGGTGGCCGATATTATCTTTCGCCCCGGAGGTATCGTCGTGAGATCGAACTGCATGAACTCTTTGAGGGTGTAATCCACCGGGTCCCAATCGTTCCAATTGGACTGGGTTATTGCCTCATTTGTGAAAGAATTAGTCTGATCGGCGTCATTTCCCGGGCTCATAGTCACCTCGCCTCCAAACCCTGTTGCGGGACGAAGCGTTATCGTGGCTTCCGGCGAGATTCCCGTAGGCGGCGTGTACGCAGCTTCGTCGAACGCGAGTTTGCCCCATTGATCAGGCTGGGATTGATTACCGGGAGCCCAAGTCCGGAGATCTACCGTCGCCGCAGTCAACGCCGGTGCCGTCTGATTGTAGTTCGCGAAGTTGACTCGCATACTCGAACCGAGGGTGGGGGCCGTCATGCCCAGCGCAGACCATGGAATCCGGATTGTCTGCTGAAAGGTATTGCCCCCCGACGACTCTCCGACGTGTGACCAGCCGGGCAGCTTGTCCGATTTTGGATCGAAGCTCGGGAACTCCCCTGAAGCCTGAACGGGCCCTGGCGGGTAATTGCTGTCCAGAGCCGCGATCAGGTAAAATGTGTTTCCAGCCGGTGTCTCGACCCAGATCGCGTCGCTGTCCACTGTGGTGAGATCGGTCGGCACTCCCGCGGGACACGGAAAGGTCGCGCGGTCTATGTTGAGGAACGCGACATAGAGTGCTGTGTCATCATAGGTGACGAGAACCTCAGTATGGTTGCGGCCGCCTGTCTTGCCTCCCATGCCAAACCACGTTGGGCTGGATGGATACCACAAAGATGCGGTTGTCGGGTCCTGAAGCATCGTAACTAGTGGCGGGGGTGAGGGCGTTTTTCTCAGGTGAAGAGTAGGCAGCTCGGCAGCCGGCGCATTGCCCCCGCAGATTCCCGCAAACCAAATGATGAGGAGCCATCGGATAAACTTGAGCTTGTTCATATAGCTTGAGACGAAAGGAGCGAACAATTGTTCCCCACACAACGCCCGGCAGCTTGGACTCTGTCCCTTCCTTGCCATACGTTTCGGTGCCTTGTTGGTAAAATGATGGTGGCTGGAGGTGAAACACAATGGAACAGTCGGGCTACTCTGAAACAAGCGTGATAAACTACCTGCAAGGCATAAGTTTTCCGAAGACGAGGCAGGAGCTGATTGAGTTCTGCCAGGACGAAGGCGCACCTGAACAGATACTGGATGTGTTGGGCGCTTTACCGGACAGAGAATACATTTCCTGGGAGGATCTCATGGAAGCTGCGGTTCACTGCGAAGGCTAGAAGACACTCGACGCAGCCGGACTCGCTGAGCATGCGGAACCCTTTTGGCAGGTGATCCGTCTGTGGTGATAGGACGCCGGACGAACATCGGTTCGCCGACCCATGAGTTTGGAGTGTTAAGGATGACTACGCAAAAACTAAAAAAAACAGTGAGTGCGCTGGTGCTTACGGCATTTCTAGGGGTGTCTGTGGCGCCGGCAGTGAGTATAGCAAGCACCGAAGGAAGAAGAAACACAGCAATTGGGCTCACTGCGGCGGCCGTATATGCCGCAGCCCATGGAAAGAGGGGCGCCACCATTGCACTTGGCGCCGGGGCGGCATACGCGTGGAAGCGACACGCGGACGCTCGCAGGCACCACGCCTATATGCGTGGATACTACCACGGTGTCAGGCGGGGTTATCGCCGCGGCTTTCACCATGGTCATCGAGTCATAATCCGCCGCTATCACCGACGGCATCGTTAGCTGAAGAAGCCAGGGCCTACGCACGAATAAATGTTTTGTGAACTTGCGCACCGACCATTCGTTGATCGTTCACAACAGTGTACCAGCACAGCATCCCCCGCCGCGTAGAAGGGTGCGGATAGGTTTAGTTAGAGTTGTCACTGCGTCGACTGGGTGCTTCGACGGCGCTGCTGCCGAAGCCGCAGGCGGCGCAAAGACATCTCAATCCTTAACCAGAAGGACGGTACGTCATTCTTTCGGGCCCTGCGGGCCCGGCTCCGGCAGCTCTGCTTCGCTCCGCAATCCGAAGCAAAGACGTGCCTACTTGTGCGCAACTATGTTCAACTTTGCCGTGAGAACCTGATCAAGGCTGCCTCCGACCATTACGGCGAACTCCCCCGGCTCGACGCTCCAGTTCATGTTTATGTCCAGACACTGCAGCTCTTGCCTTGTAAGAGTGAATGTCACGGTCTTCGTCTCGCCCACGGCGAGCGTTACCCTCTCAAAGCCCTTCAGCAGCTTCGGAGGCCTGGTGACTGAGCAGTATTCGTCCCTGAGGTAAAGCTGCACAACCTCGTCACCGGCCATATCCCCGGTGTTCGTTACATCCACGCTCACTACCGCCGTGTCGTCCGCGGTCATTGTTTCAGGAGTGATCTTGAGGTTGTCATAGCCAAACGTTGTGTAGCTCAGGCCGTAGCCGAAGCTGTAGAGCGGCGCGCCGTTCATCTCCATATAATTTGCCCGAGGACTGAGGGTGGAGTTGTAGAAGACGGGAAGCTGGCCCACGGACTTCGGGAATGAAATAGGAAGCCTGCCGGCAGGGTTGTAATCGCCAAAGAGCACGTCGGCCACCGCATTTCCTCCCTGCTCGCCGGGATACCACGCCTCGAGGATTGCCGGCGCGTTCTCCGCGATCCAGTTCATCGTTATCGGCCTGCCGTTAATGAGCACCACAACCATCGGCACACCGGTTTCATAAACGGCCTTCACCAGATCTAGCTGAACCCCCGAGAGGTCGAGGTCGGCTCTGTCCAGACCCTCTCCGCATTCCATGTCGGTGCTCTGAGACGGGTCAGCCACCGCAGCGCCTGTCAGCTCGTTGAAGCTGCGCTCTCCGAAGTTTCTTGCGCTCGACCCACCGACAACCACCACTGCCACGTCCGACGTCCTTGCCGCCTCTATCGCCTGGGCAAAGCCTTCCCTGGAGGTGTTTCTGATCGCGCATCCTTTTGCGTATCGAACGACCGTATCATTGGAGACGGCTGCCTTGATCCCTTCAAGAACCGTGACAACCTTGCCCGGCGCCTGGGGCGCGGTATAATCTCCGAGCTGGTTGTAGACATTGTGCGCATTGGGTCCGATGACCGCGATGGACTTGACATTCTTCTTTAGTGGAAGTGTGTGGTTCTCGTTTTTGAGCAGGACCATCGACTGCCTGGCCACTTCCCTTGCAAGCTCGATGTGCTCGGGGCAGTGAATGACCTGCTGCGCGCGCTTGGGATCGACGTAAGGCTTCTCGAAAAGTCCAAGTCTGAACTTGGCTCTCAGCACTCTGGCAACTGCGGTGTTCAATACTTCCTCAGAGACCCTGCCTTCGTGGATTGCTCTTACTAAGGGCTCGGCATAGGCCTCGCTGTTCATTTCCATATCCACGCCCGCCACAAGCGCCATAACCGCCGCCTGGCTCATGTCGTGTGCCACGCGATATACGTTGTGCAGAAGGCTGATGGCTCCCATGTCAGAGATGACAAAGCCGTCGAAACCCCACTCGTCCCTCAGTATGGTGGTCATCATTTCCCGGCTGCCCGTGGCCGGAACGCCGTCGACCTCGTTGTAAGAGGTCATCAGTGAACCCGCACCGGCCTTAACTCCCGCTTCGAACCCCGCGAAATGGACTTCTCTGAGTTCTCTTGGTCCGGCGTGAGCGGGCGCGGCGTTATGCCCGCCTTCCGAACAGCCATAGGCGCCGAAGTGTTTGATCACCGCGATTATGGTATGGTCGGTGTCCAGGCTCTCACCTTGAAGACCCTTAACTGACGCCTCAGCCATTTTGGAAACCAGGCAGGGGTCTTCTCCCCAGGTCTCTTCGGTCCTGCCCCATCTCGGATCGCGAGTAACGTCGACGATGGGCGAGTTCGTGGAAGCCGCGCCCCTGGCCCGCGTCTCGATGGCGATTATTTCCGACATCTTTTTGAGCAGCTTCGCGTTCCAGCCGGAAGCTACCCCGATAGGAGCGGGAAAAACCGTGGTTCCAATCCCGAGGTGCCCATGAGAACAGTCCTCATTGAACAAAACAGGAATGCCAAGGCGGGTGTTTTCGATGGCGCAGCGCTGGATAGCGTTTGTGGCCTCAGCGCCCTCCAGAGTATCCAGACCCGTTTCGAGAGTGACCTGGGTCCACGGATCCGCGCGCAGCACACCGATGAGCGACCCCAGGCCGTTGCCCGAAAGCTGCTTTTTGCCATCTTCCGTGATCTCGAACTTGCCATTCGCCCTGGTATAGAATTTCCATCCCAGCGCCTGGTTCATCTGTCCGATCTTCTCTTCCAGGGTCATACGACCCAGTAGATCGGCGATGCGTTCCTCTATCGGCTGCGTGTTGTCTTTGTATTTGGGCTGCAACTTACTATCTCCTCATGGTTTATCTTGAGTGGCCTTGGAGCCTATTCATGCGCAACTATGTTCAACTTTGCCGTAAGAACCTGATCAAGGCTGCCTCCGACCATTACGGCGAACTCCCCCGGCTCGACGCTCCAGTTCATGTTTATGTCCAGGCACTGCAGCTCTTGCCTTGTAAGAGTGAATGTCACGGTCTTCGTCTCGCCCACGGCGAGCGTTACCCTCTCAAAGCCCTTCAGCAGCTTCGGAGGCCTGGTGACTGAGCAGTATTCGTCCCTGAGGTAAAGCTGCACAACCTCGTCACCGGCCATATCCCCGGTGTTCGTTACATCCACGCTCACGATCGCCGCGTCATCCGCGGTCATTGTTTCAGGAGTGATCTTGAGGTTGTCATAGCCAAACGTTGTGTAGCTCAGGCCGTAGCCGAAGCTGTAGAGCGGCGCGCCGTTCATCTCCATATAATTTGCGCGGGGGCTGAGGGTGGAGTTGTAGAAGACGGGAAGCTGGCCTACGGACTTCGGGAATGAAATAGGAAGCCTGCCGGCAGGGTTGTAATCGCCAAAGAGCACGTCGGCCACCGCATTTCCTCCCTGCTCGCCGGGATACCACGCCTCGAGGATTGCCGGCGCGTTCTCCGCGATCCAGTTCATCGTTATCGGCCTGCCGTTAATGAGCACCACAACCATCGGCACACCGGTTTCATAAACGGCCTTCACCAGATCTAGCTGAACCCCCGAGAGGTCGAGGTCGGCTCTGTCCAGACCCTCTCCGCATTCCATGTCGGTGCTCTGAGACGGGTCAGCCACCGCAGCGCCTGTCAGCTCGTTGAAGCTGCGCTCTCCGAAGTTTCTTGCGCTTGACCCACCGACAACCACCACTGCCACGTCCGACGTCCTTGCCGCCTCTATCGCCTGGGCAAAGCCTTCCCTGGAAGTGTTTCTGATCGCGCATCCTTTTGCGTATCGAACGACCGTATCATTGGAGACGGCTGCCTTGATCCCTTCAAGAACCGTGACAACCTTGCCCGGCGCCTGGGGCGCGGTATAATCTCCGAGCTGGTTGTAGACATTGTGCGCATTGGGTCCGATGACCGCGATGGACTTGACATTCTTCTTTAGTGGAAGTGTGTGGTTCTCGTTTTTGAGCAGGACCATCGACTGCCTGGCCACTTCCCTTGCAAGCTCGATGTGCTCGGGGCAGTGAATGACCTGCTGCGCGCGCTTGGGATCGACGTAAGGCTTCTCGAAAAGTCCAAGTCTGAACTTGGCTCTCAGCACTCTGGCAACTGCGGTGTTCAATACTTCCTCAGAGACCCTGCCTTCATGGATTGCCTTTATTAAGGGTTCGGCATAAGCTTCGGCGGACATTTCCATATCCACGCCGGATTCCAGCGCCATTGCGCCGGCTCCGGCAAGGTCGGCAGCCATACGATATAAGTTGGCGATCAGGCTTACCGCTCCCATATCTGAGATAACGAACCCCTGGAATCCCCACTCATCTCTGAGAATCCCGGTGAGCAACTGCTTACCGCCCGTGCATGGAACGCCGTCGATCTCATTATAGGAGGACATGAGCGATTCCGCGCCTGCCTTTATTCCGGCCTCGAACGGCGCGAAGTGTACTTCTCTCAGCTCTCTCGGGCCTGAACGCGCCGGAGCGGCATTGTGCCCGCCTTCTGAATTGCCGTAAGCGCCGAAGTGCTTGATGGTAGCGATGATATTTCGGTCACTGCCGATGCTTTCTCCCTGAAGTCCCTGCACTGCGGCCTCGGCCATTCGGCTGATATAATAGGGGTCCTCGCCCCAGGTCTCTTCGGTCCTGCCCCATCTCGGGTCTCTGCACACATCCACCACCGGTGAGTATGTTGCCGCTCCGCCCTGAGCCCGAGTCTCCAGCGCAATGGCGGCGGCCATCTTCCGGAGCGCCTTTGTGTTCCATGTGCTTGCCATGTTGATCGGCACCGGAAACACCGTTCCACCTATGGCCATGTGACCGTGAGAACACTCCTCGCCGAACATGATCGGAATCCCGAGGCGCGTGTTCTCGATCACAAAGCGCTGGATGGCGTTAGTGGCCTGGGCGCCCTCGCCGGGAGAAAGGCCGGTTTCGAGGGTCACCTGGGTCCACGGGTCGGCCCGCAGCACGCCATATAACGAGCCGATGCCGCTGCCGGAGAGTTTCTTCCGGAACTCATCCGAGACACCGATGTTGCCTCTGTCCCTTGTATAAGCTTTCCATCCCAACAACTGGTTGAGCTGGCCGATTTTTTCTTCGACGGTCATTAGGCTTATAAGGTCGGCAATGCGCTGTTCTATTGGTAGGTTGCTGTCTTTGTATTTGGTCTCCACGTTATGGCTCCATACTCAGTGGTATCCTCCGCGGGCGCAAAACAGTCGAAATACATGCAGCCGTCGCGGGCACAATCATTATGACAGCGCCGGCAGCGCTTGGCAATATGTCTGCCCGATTATCCGAGGGATTCACCCTCGGGCTCCCACCAAGGGCTCTACCCTTGGACTCCGCCAGGAAACCGTGTTTCCTGGAGATTCCGACTCGCTTCGCGGCAAAGCCCCCGACCAACGTTTTGCGCGAGCAGCCCCTGGGTATGGTTGAGCAGGCATTTTTATTTTAATGCTGGGCTGCTAAACACGCTCGGCAGGTATATGTAAGACTTTTGGAGTAGTTGTAGGCTATGACCGCAACGAGTGCTTATACAATCTGGCCGGTGGTGGCTTACGGCGGGATAGTCGTCATCCTCGTCGCTGCGATGATCGTGATTTCTTACTTGCTGGGCGAACGACACAGCGCACGCGCGCGCAACATTCCTTATGAGTCCGGGGTAAGGCCGACCGGTTCGGCCCGGCTTCGCTTTGGCGCGAGGTATTATCTGGTCGGCATCTTCTTCATCCTCTTCGATGTTGAAGCGGCGTTCATCTTTGCCTGGGCTGTTGCGTTTCGCGAATTGGGCTGGATTGGTTATATCGAGGTGTTGCTGTTTATCGTCACGCTGGCCCTTGGACTGGTTTATGTATGGAAGCTGGGAGGGTTGGATTGGCACCAGACTCCGCGGTCGCCGGACGAAGACGACGGGGGTGAACGCAAGTGACGCCAAGGTATCTGGGGAGTTCGACAACTGCCCCGCTGCTGAAAGCGCACCAGCAGCTCGAGGGAAACTTCTTTATGGCCAGGCTGCAGGACCTGGTCGCATGGGGCCGCAAAAACTCTATTTGGCCGTTCGGGTTCGGCACGTCCTGCTGCTTCGTGGAAATGTCCGCCGCATTTACGAGCGAATATGATATCGCGCGCTTCGGTGCTGAAGTCATCCGCAGTTCTCCTCGAGAGGCCGACCTCATTGTGATTGCGGGCACGGTATTTGTGAAGATCGCGCCGGTCATCAAGCAGCTCTACGATCAGATGATGGAGCCCAAATGGGTGATCTCTATGGGTTCCTGCGCCAACTCAGGGGGAATGTACGATATCTACAGCGTGGTTCAGGGAGTGGACCGATTTCTGCCCGTGGATGTGTATGTTCCGGGCTGTCCGCCGCGTCCGGATGCGTTTATCGAGGGGTTGCTGCTGCTGCAGAACCAGATTGGCGCTGAGCGCCGGCCGCTGAGCTGGGTCGTGGGCGAAGGTGGAGTTGCGGAGCCTGAACTCCCGGTGCTGCGCGATCTCAAGCGTCCTCAGAGGCAGGCCATGACCGAAATCCGTCCGCAGGACGAGGTCTAGATATGTCCGAAGCCCGGATTGTCGTGGACGAGCTAAAAGCGCGGTTTCCCCAAGTGAGCTTTGCTCAGCAGCAGACGGCGGACAAGACGCCGACGCTGTGGGTGGAGCGGGAGCGTCTGCGCGAAGTGTTGGCCTACCTCAAAGATGAGGCCTACAAGCCGTACCGGATGTTGTATGACTTGACTGCGATAGATGAACGGGCCAGGCGCAAGTCTGCCGATCAACCACAGTGCCGCTTTAGTTTGGCATACCAGCTTTTGTCGTTCGACCGCAACGCGTGGATACGCATCAAAGTCCCGCTGCAGAGTGATTATCCGTCTGCTGCCAGCGTTACCGACCTCTGGCCCAACGCCAATTGGTACGAGCGCGAGGTATGGGACATGTTCGGGATCAATATCGAGGGGCACCCGGACCTGCGGCGAATACTTATGCCGCCCGATTGGTCAGGACATCCGCTCAGGAAAGAGCATCCCGCGCGTGCAACCGAAATGCCGGGCTACACTCTGCCCGAGCGCAAGCAGGAAGAGGATGAGCGCGAGCTTGAGTTCCATCCCGAGAAGTTCGGGCTTCCGCGCTCGGGTGAGGACGTGGAGTATATGTTCCTGAACCTCGGGCCGCACCATCCGGGCACACACGGCCTCCTGCGCATAATACTCCAGCTTGACGGCGAACAGATACTCAACTCATCGGTGGATATCGGTTGGCACCACCGCGGGGCGGAGAAGATGGCCGAACGCCAGACGTTTCACACGTATATCCCATACACCGACCGTGTCGATTATCTTTCGGGCTTGCTCAACAACATGCCTTACGTGCTGTCAGTCGAGGCGCTCGCCGGGATCGACGTTCCACCGAGGGCGCAGGTGATTCGCGTTATGCTCTCGGAGCTGTGGAGGATCGCGAACCATCTGGTGTGGTTCGGGACTGTACGCTGCCGACGTTGGCGCTCTGTCTCCGGTGTTCTTTACATTCAACGATCGCGAGAGGGTTTTCGACATTATGGAAGCCATCTGCGGGTTCCGCATGCATCCGGCGTGGTTTCGAATAGGCGGAGTCGCGGCGGAGCTTCCCAACGGCTGGAAAGGCCTGATCGATGACTTTCTGAACTACTTCCCTGCGCGCATCGAAGAATACAACAACATGATCGTTCGCAACAGCATATTCAGGCGCAGGACCAGGGGCGTAGGCGCATACACGACGGATTCCGCCATTGAGTGGGGCGTCACAGGCCCAAATCTTCGCGCGACGGGCCTGGACTGGGACCTTCGGAAGCGCCAGCCGTATTCGGGTTACGATCAATACGAGTTCGAGATTCCAACCGCGACCGAGGGAGACTGCTATGCGAGGTGCGTAGTGCGAATCGAGGAGATGCGCCAGAGCCTGAGGATAGTGGAGCAGGCCGCTGAGAACATGCCCATAGGGCCCTACAAGAGCAGCAGCAGGTTCGCAATGCCGCCTGAAAAGGAACAGACGATGGTGGCGATAGAGACGCTCATCAACCACTTTTTGTCCGTCAGTTGGGGCCAGCCGATGCCGGCGGGCGAAGCTGCAATCCCGACAGAGGGGGCAAAGGGCAACTACGGTTACTATGTGATCAGCGACGGGAGCAATTATGCCTATCGTTGTCGCATCCGGACGCCATCGTTCCCGCACGTGCAAAGCCTGCCCATGCTCTGCAGGGGGCTGCTGATATCGGACTTGATCGCTATTCTGGGGAGTATCGACTTCGTGCTCGCGGACGTAGACAGGTAGGGACTGAAAGCCGTTATGCTTAACGAGATCGAAAGACAGGAAATCGACGAAGCGCTGGCGCATCTGCCGACAAGGAAGTCGGGATGCATCGACGCCCTGAAGATAGTGCAGAGCCATCGGGGCTGGGTCTCGGATGAAGCACTGGATAACCTTTCGATTTTGCTTGGTGTGACGCCTGCCGATCTTGACCAGGTGGCGACGTTCTACAATCTGATCTTCCGGAAGCCGGTAGGGGAGCATGTGATTGCGGTCTGCGACAGCATCAGTTGCTGGGTAATGGGTGAGGAGAAGCTGATGGATTACCTCCGAAAGAAGCTTGGCATCGAGCCTGGGCAGACTACGCCCGATGGGCGGTTCACGCTGCTCCCGACGGTCTGCCTTGGGCACTGCGAGCAGGCGCGGGTCATGCTTCTCGATGACGAGATAATCGGGAACCTGACACCGGAGAAGATCGACCGGGTTCTGGCCGACGCAATCGACAAACCGAGGGAGACCTGACCAGTATGGAGCCCGTTCTGACAAGCAACATAGTCAAAGGCGATTGCCCCACGTGGATCGACGCATACGAACGCGGCGGAGGATATCAGGCCCTTCGCAGGGGCTCTCGGCATGAGTCCTGATGAGCTGGTGCAGACGATCAAGGACTCTGACTTGCGCGGTCGCGGCGGCGCCGGGTTCCCGACTGGGATGAAGTGGGCGTCGATGCTTCCGATTAAGGAATCCGCAAGGCCGCGATATATCGCCTGCAACTTCGATGAGATGGAGCCCGGCACATTCAAGGACCGGTTCCTGGTGGAGGGTGACCCGCACCAGTTGATCGAGGGGATCGTGATCGCCGGGCATTCGTGCCAGGCCGATGCGGGCTATATCTTCGTGCGGGGCGAGTACTTTCGCGCAATCGAGATCCTCGAACGAGCGCTTTCGGAAGCGGCTGATAGAGGTTATACCGGCAAGAATGTCCTGGGCAGCGGTTGGGGTTTCGAACTGCACATTCACGCCAGCGCCGGACGCTATATGTGCGGTGAGGAGACCGGCCTGCTGAATGCGCTGGAAGGAAAACCGGCGAACCCGCGTTCAAAGCCGCCGTATCCCGGCACATCCGGGCTTTGGGGCAAACCAACCGTGGTCCAGAATGTCGAGACGCTCTGCTGCGTGCCTCATATTGTCGAACGTGGGGCCCAGTGGTTCAGGAGTCTGGGAAAGGCAAAGGATTCGGGAACGAAGATCTACGGAGTAAGCGGTCGAGTGAAGAGCCCGGGCTGCTGGGAGATGCCTATGGGTTCCACGATGCGCGAGCTTGTCGAGGAACGCGCGGGCGGAATGCAGGAGGGCTATGCCTACCGCGCCGCTTTGCCCGGCGGAGCCTCCACGATGTTTATCGACGCGGGCCAGTTGGATGTTGCGTTGGATTTCCAGACGCTCAGGCCAATGGGCCTTGCGCTTGGGACGGGCACCGCGATCGTGTTGGATGATAGAACATGTCCGGTTGCGCTGTGCAGGAATCTGGAGATGTTCTATGCGCGCGAGTCGTGCGGCTGGTGTACGCCGTGCAGAGAGGGCCTGCCGTGGATCGAAAAGTTGCTCGGTGCGGTAGACGAGGGCCACGGCGAGGAGGGAGATGTTGAGCTCCTCATTGACCAGGCCAGGTATATCGGCCCAAACACCTATTGTGCGCTCGCGACCGGCGCGATGTTCCCACTCGAAAGCGCCCTGACTAAATTCCGGGACGACTTCGACGATCATGTCAGGCGCAAGAGATGCAGATACAGAGAATGATGGATGAGTAGAGCCGCAGTAAGGAAGCCGGAGAAGAATGCCGACAGTATACATCGATGGAACTGAATATGAGGTAAAACCGGGCAGGAACCTGTTGGAAGCGGCCCTGGATCTGGGGCTGGACGTTCCTTACTTTTGCTGGCACCCGGCAATGGGGTCGGTGGGTGCGTGCCGTCTGTGCGCTGTGAAGGTCTTTAAGGATGAGTCAGACACCAGGGGCAAGATTCTGATGGCCTGCATGACTGAGGCGGTTGACGGCGTGAGGTTTTCAATAAAGGACCCTGAGGCGGCTGAGTTCAGGCGATACGTGATCGAATGGCTGATGACCAATCACCCGCACGATTGCCCGGTCTGCGATGAGGGCGGAGAATGCCATCTTCAGGACATTACCACGATGTGCGGACAGGTCTACCGCAGGTTCAGGTTTAGGAAAAGAACTTATACAAACCAGTCCTTAGGCCCCCTGGTTAACCACGAGCTTAACCGCTGCATCCAGTGCTACCGCTGCGTTCGGTTTTACAGGGACCTAGCCGGAGGAAGAGACCTTAACTACTTCGGTTCAAAGAACCGCATCTATTTCGGCAGGCAGGAAGATGGTGTGCTGGAGTCCGAGTTCTCGGGCAACTTGGTGGAAGTCTGCCCGACCGGGGTTTTTACAGACAAGACCTACGGTGCTCACTACACCCGCAAATGGGATCTGGAGACAGCGCCCTCTGTGTGCATCCATTGCGGTCTCGGCTGCAACACTATCCCCGGCGCTCGCTACGATATGCTCAGGCGCGTCACTGCTCGGTACAACGGTCAGGTCAATGGTTATTGGCTGTGCGACCGCGGCCGGTATGGCTATGAGTTCGTCAATCACGAAAGCCGAATTCGAAGGTGCCGGGTGGCGGGGGAAGCCGGGGTTTCGTGGGAAGAAGCCGTTGAGCGCGCGAGAGAGGCCTTGAAGAGCGCAAAAGGTGTAATCGGCATTGGTTCGCCGCGGGCGTCCCTAGAGGCTAACCATGCCCTGAAAGAGCTCGTTGGGAAAGATTGCTTTTCATCCGGGCTATCGGCATTTGAGAAGGAAGGCGTCGAACTTGCTTTGAAAGTCCTGCGCGAAGGACCGGCGAGGACTCCCTCGCTGGCCGAGGTGGAGCAGGCCGACGTCATTTTGGTGCTCGGGGCCGACCCGACGAACGAAGCCCCAATGCTGGATTTCGCCGTCAGGCAGGCTGTGCGGAAGGCCCCACTGGATATAGCCCGCAAGCTCAAAATACCGGAGTGGGACGCGAACGCTGTGGCAACCGCGTTGCAGGATTCAAAGGGAAAGTTATACATAGCTATGCCATGGGCCGTCAAAATCGCCGAGATTGCCGCTCGACTAGAGCTTTTGGACCCGATAGGCATCGTGAAGTTCGCCCAGCGGATAAGCGAAGGCCTAATCTCCGAAACAAGCCCGGATGACGATATTGCGTCCGCATTGCCGCCCAACTCCGTGATGCCAGGCAGCCGCTCGTTGTGACCAGCATCTCGGCAGGTCCCGATATTATGAAAGCAGCCGCCAATGTCGCCTGGGCGCTGTGTGCTCAGGGCAAAAACTGTTGGCTGTCCGTAACGTCGCCTGAAGCAAATACCCTCGGCGTCGCAATGGTCGGCGGGATGCCGGTTCAGAATGCGCTCGACCGGATCGAGCGGGGCGAGGCTGATACCCTGGTCGTTCTCGAAAACGATCTCTCGCGCCGCGCGTCTGCCGCGCAACTGCACAGTGCTTTTTCCAAGATCAAGAACGTAATCGCTCTGGATTGCATCGAGACCGACGTGACCCGGCACGCGCAGGTGACCATGCCGGTGACGGTGTACGTAGAGTCCGATGGCACGTTCGTAAACAACGAAGGCCGCGCGCAAAGGTTTTTCCAGGCGTTCGTCCCACCCGGCGAACCCAGGCATTCGTGGTCCGTGCTGGGGGAAATGGCCGGCAGAAAAGGATCGGAGTGGGGGAGTTGCGAGGACGTGCTTCGTGACATTGCCTCAAAGATACCCGAACTCGCACCGGCGCTTGACGCCGCGCCCGATTCCGGCTGGAGGTCCGAGGCCGGGCAGAAAATACCTCGACAGCCTGCTCGTTACAGCGGCCGCACCGCAATAAACGCGCAAAAGAGCGTTTTTGAGCCTGGCTCGCCGGAGGATGATAATACGCCTTTCGCGTTTTCTATGGAGGGCGACCAGAATATCGTTCCCGGGCCTGTGGTTCCGCGATTCTGGTATCCCGGCTGGAACTCCGAGCAGTCCATAAACAAGTTTCAGATTGAAATAGGCGGCCCGCTTCATGGGGGCAACCCCGGCATACGCCTGATAGAACCGTCGAACGCTCAAACGGGGGCCCTTGAATATCGGTGACATTCCCGCTCCATCGAAAGACCAAATATGGTTTGTGCCGACACCAAAGATATTCGGTTCGGAAGAGCTTTCCCGGCTTGCGCCGGGAATCGCCTCGCTGATTCCTCAGGTGGTTGTCTCCATTTATCCCGACCTCGCGCGAAGACTTGGAATCATCGAGGGCAAACCTGTCGAACTGGAACTTGGCGGACAGGTGCGCGTGCTTACAGCTTGTTTCGATGAGCTTATTTCGCGGAATGTGATAAGCGTGCCCGCAAACTCCGCCGAGACGATGGGTATACTTGCCCCGACCGTGACGACAATAGCGAGGGGCAAATGAGCACTATCAACGCCGTCAACAACTGGCTTCCCGGCCTTTGGACGCTGCTTGCCGGAGTGATCATCATCGCGGCCCTTCTTGCGGTCACTACCGGCATGATCTGGATCGAGCGGCGCGGCCTGGCGTGGTTCCAGGACCGGCTCGGCCCGAACCGCGTCGGGCCATTCGGCTTGCTGCAGCCTGTGGCGGACGTCATCAAGCTCTTCATGAAAGAAGACTGGATTCCGCCATTCGCGGATCGCGTTGTCTTCGTGCTGGCTCCGGCGATCCTGGTGATCAGCGTGCTCGCGGCGTTCGCGGTCGTGCCGTTTACGGACAAGTTTCTCGTCTCGGATGCGAACGTTGGGGTGCTGTTTTTCCTGGGAATGACGTCCCTCGGCGTCTACAGCATCACGCTCGCAGGCTGGGCGTCGAACAACAAATATTCGCTTGTTGGTGGCATGAGAGGGGCGGCGCAAATGATCAGCTATGAGCTGCCGATGGCGCTCTCCCTTGCCGGAGTGGTAATACTGGCGGGGTCGATGAGGCTGGTCGACGTAGTCAATGCCCAAACTCACCTCTGGTACCTGCCTTCTGCAGCCGCTCGGGTTCATAATTTTCGTAATCGCCGGTGTGGCGGAGTCGCGCAGGACGCCGTTCGACCTGCCCGAGGCCGAGAGCGAGCTTGTCGCAGGCTATCACACCGAGTATTCGAGCATGAAGTTTGCCCTGTTCTTTATGGGTGAGTACCTGGATGTTATTCTGATAAGCTGCATGGTGACCGTGCTTTACCTGGGCGGATGGCATGGACCACTGCTGCCGCCAATACTGTGGTTTGTCATCAAAACATTTGCGGTGATAGGCCTTTATATATGGTTGAGGGCCGTACTGCCGAGATACAGGTTCGATCAGCTTATGGGGTTCGGATGGAAGTGGCTGTTGCCGCTTTCGTTTTTCAATATACTGGCTACGGGCGCGGTAGCGCTGGCGATGAGGTAAGGCGATGCTCTCCAATTTGCGTTCGATGTGGCTCATATTTCAGCACCTGTTCAGGCCCAGGGTGACGGTTCAATACCCCGAGCACAAGACCTATGTGCCTCCACGCTTCCGCGGCAGAATTATACTTTCGCGTGATCCGGACGGTGGAGAACGCTGTGTTGCGTGTTACCTTTGTGCCGTTGCCTGCCCGGTGGATTGTATCGCTCTTCAGGCCACGCAGGATGAATCCGGGAGGCGGTACCCCGAGTGGTTCAGGATCAACTTCAGCAGATGCATCTTCTGCGGCTACTGCGAAGAGGCCTGCCCGACCTACGCGATCCAACTCACTCCGGACTACGAAATGAGCGAATACGACCGGAAGAATCTTGTCTATGAAAAGGAAGATCTGCTTATCAGCGGGCAGGGTAAGTACCGGGACTATGACTTCTGGAAGCATGCGGGCCCAGCGATCGAGGACAAGGGCAAGGGCGAAGCCGTTGACGAGCTGCCGCCGGTGGATGTGAGGGACCTGCTGCCATGACTTTACTTTTTTATGCTTCAGGAGCCATTGCCGTTGTCGCTGCCGCGATGGTTGTGACGAGAATAAACGCGATGCACGCGCTCCTTCAACCTGATACTCCTGTTTCTCGCAATAGCGTCGATCTACTTTTCGCTGGGAGCGCCATTTGCCGCGGCGCTGCAGATCATCGTGTATGCCGGGGCAATAATCGTGCTTTTCGTGTTCGTCATCATGCCGCTGAACCTTGGCAGGGAGGCCCAGCGGCAGGAGCGCGGATGGCTGAGCGCGAGCATGTGGATACTGCCGGCCGCGCTGGCCGCGTTTATGCTGGTTTTGCTTGCTTTTGCGCTGGCAAAGGCTTCGGGGGCCCCAGCGGCCGCGGTCGTCGGTCCCAAGGCGGTGGGCACGAGCCTGTTTAATGTTTACCTCGTCGGTGTGGAACTCGCATCGCTCATGCCGCTTGCGGGGTTGGTCGCGGCATTCCACTTCGGCGCATTCATTGGGAAGAGCGGGAGGGTTCGATGACTAGCGTCCCGACAAGCCACGCGCTGATACTCGCCGGGATCCTCTTCGCGCTGGGCGCAACGGGGGTTATGGCGCGCCGGAACCTGGTTTTTGTGTTGATGTCGGTTGAGATAATGCTGAACGCGGCGGGCATCGCGTTTATCGCGGCCGCATCGAAGTGGCGGCAGCCCGACGGGCAGGTATTCGTCATATTCATACTTGTAACGGCGGCGGCGGAGGTCGCCGTCGGCCTTACACTGCTGCTGAGGATCTATCACAATTGGAAGAACGTCGATGCTGATGAAGTCAGCCGGATGAGAGGCTAGCGTGCGCGATCTGCTGTGGGTAGTGGTGTTGGCGCCTTTCCTTGGGGCGCTCATACTGGCGGTTTTCGGGGCTAACATGCCCAGGAAAGCGGCCGGGGCTATCGGCTGATACCGCGATTGGGGTCTCGTTGGCTGCCGCGATGATCGCTTCGATCAACTTTCTGATCACCCGTCCGGGCGGATCGATCGACACGACCCTCTACCCCTGGATCAACGCGGGTGGACTGCGCGTCGCAATCGGGCTGCATCTTGATGCGCTCTCGCTGGTGATGATGCTGGTGGTTACCTTCGTCGCGTTCCTGATTCACCTCTACGCCTCGCAGTCGATGTATGACGAGGACGGCTACAGCCGGTTCTTCAGCTATATGAACCTGTTCGTGGCTCTATGCTGACGCTGGTCCTGGCTGATAATCTTTTGCTCCTGTATCTGGGTTGGGAGGGCGTAGGGTCTGCTCGTATTTGCTGATTGGGTTTTGGTATAAGGATGCCGCTAACGGCCATGCGGCCGAGAAGGCGTTCATTGTTACCAGGATCGGTGACACCGCCTTTGCAATCGGGCTATTTTTTCTATTTAGAGAGTTCGGAACGTTCGATATACAGACCATACTCTCGCGCGCGCCAGCCGTGTTGCCCGCCGCGCTGGCCACTGCAATTGCATTTCTTATTATGGGCGGGGCAATCGGGAAATCGGCGCAGGTCCCGCTTCAGACGTGGCTTCCCGATGCGATGGCCGGCCCGACGCCGGTGAGCGCCTTAATTCACGCCGCGACGATGGTCACTGCCGGCGTTTATTTGATTGCACGCATGCACCAGGTCTTCTTGCTCTCGCGCGAAGCGATGCTCGCCGTAGCCATCATCGGCACGGTGACCCTGCTCTACTCCGGCTTCAGTGCGCTTGTTCAGCGGGATATCAAGCGAGTGCTCGCATATTCGACCATCAGCCAGATCGGGTATATGTTTCTTGCGCTCGGACTCGGAGCGTGGTCGGGCGCGATATTCCACTTACTGACGCACGCATTTTTCAAGGCTCTGCTCTTCCTTTCTGCCGGGGTGGTGATCGACGCTCAGCACGAGGAGCACGATATTTTCAAAATGGGTGGGCTTAGGCGGCATCTTCCCCTGGCGTGCTGGACTTTCTTCGTCGGCGCAGCGTCCCTTTCAGCGCTGCCGCTCGTTACCGCGGGTTTCTTCAGCAAGGACATCATTATCTGGGCGAGTTATTCATCCAACTTGAGCACCACCTGGTTCTGGCTTGGCGCTCTGATCGGCGCGCTGGTTACGCCGGTGTACGCGTTTAGGGTGTGGTATCTCGTGTTCTTT
>CAVZJH010000045.1:0-95415 GCA_963775535.1 uncultured bacterium
CGGCGACTTGCTTGAGCTTCGTTGTCAAAGCAGTCCTCGGATAAACCTTGCCACGGTCGCACGTGGGGTTGTAGTTGATGCCGAAGGCAAAGAGGTCGGAGACGATAAACAAGACAACAAGCGATGAGAATGTCTTTCTGGACAGGAAGCCAATAACGTATGCGCCCACCAAAAGAATGCTTGCCACGATCAGTCCGTGCGCAATAAGAGGATCACCTGAACCAGTAGGAAATGGCAGGCGCAGCTCGCCGATGAATGCCTTGGATAAACAGAACACCCACAGAAACAACAGGCACAGGGCAAGCCAGGAAGCGAAAAGCCACACCCGTATCACGTGCCGTTCTCTGCCAAGCAGCACCAACTTCTCCGTGGAACGCTGAGCGAGATAGTCCACTCCAAAGCCCGCCAGCGCAGCTATCCCGAACAAATACAGCAAAAGAATCCTGTTAGGCCCTCCCAGTGAGCTGAAACCGGGCATGAGGTAATAGAAAACGGCGTTTATCGGTGTTCCGAGGGCTGTCAGAATGCCGAGCAGCGCAAGGACCGCGAAGAAACCCACGTGCCGCTGTCTCCTGATGCGGCTGAACGCGACAAATGCGAGCATCAATGGCAGGATTCCGGCATACATTCCATATTCCATGTAGTCCGCCGCGCTGCCGGGGTGTCCGTCCAGCATTCCGAGCAGGTAGTAGTTCCCCTTGCTCGGGCTGCCGAAAAAATCAGGCGCGAAAGCCGTTATCAGCCGGTACGGCTGGAGAGCGTTCCGAAGAAACCGTGTATATCCCTGGGCAGTCGGCACGGATGCGCGCTGAGACTGCCGGGCCAGCTCCAGCGAAGGAAGCAACTGCGGTGACGCGATGAGAATCGCGATTGCGGCAAACGCAGCGAACGGGATCACAACTCTCCAAAGCGCGTAGAGCTGCCCCTCGGTTCTCCAGACCCCAACGAGCTTCCACACCCACCACAGCCCCGCTGCGAGAGCCACGTAGAACGCAATCTGAAAGTGCCCGGCAAGAACCGCACGCCCAGCACCCCACCAGCCAGCATCGCGTAGAAGATCGACCTGCGCTCCACCGCCCTGTGTATCAGCAGCAGCACCAGCGGCAGCCACATCGCCACGCCCACAAACGTCGGCAACTCCAGCCACAGCACCATAAAAGCGCTGAATGCGAACGCAATCGCACCGACGACCCCGCCAACCTCCTTAACCCCAGCTCGCGCAGGAGCAGATGCTAAACGCCATGGCCAGAAACAGATGCAGCGCGGCAAATATAGTGAACGCAGTGATGGGACTAAACACGAGAAACAGCAGGTTCGGCGGATAAAGCACAGCCGATTGGCCGTTCGCCAAAAACGGGGTTCCACAGAACTGATGCGGGTTCCACAGTGGAATATGACCGTGGCTCATCGAAGATGCGTAAAACACGCGCCAGGGGTAATACTGCGCTATCGCGTCCCACTGAAGCGGGTTCCACTGTGGAGCAGGCGTGCAGGACTTTACGACCGTATTCCAGGGCGACATCTGCGCCAGGTAATCGCCCGGCAGCAGGGCCGCGCCTGTAAATATGGGCCGCCACAGAAAGATGCAGACGAGTATCAGGAAAAAGACATACGGAAGAATGTGCCTATACGCTTGCCTACTCGTGTTTTGCATGCCTCCCATCACCCGGGGAATTTGGTATCGAACTAACCACGGCATGACGGCTCTGGTGTTGGCTCTTGTGCGGAGAGCTCAGGCCGATAAACGTAACCCCGATGCTGATCAGCACCAGTCCCGTAATCGCAAATCGCCAGTTGACACGCTCGTGAAGGATCGTGGCGGAGAGTATAACCACCAGGAAATAACTCATGCTAAACAGCGGAAAAGCTATACTCAGGCTGACGCGGCTGAGCACGAGAAGCCAGAAAAGCGTGCCTATAACATACAGGCAGAAGCCTGCGAGCACCTTTGGCTTGAGCATGGCTGTCAAAATGTTCAGAACGGTGCGCAGCGGGTTCTTTGCCGAGGGTATGCCGTCCTTGCCCAGTCCCAGCTTGAGACAGATCTGCCCGAAGCTCAGGAGGATGAGCGTCGCCCAGATCAGTCCGAACGTCTGTAACGTCAACCCTTGCATGTCCGGTCCACCTCAGCGCCCTTTCCGAGCCCGAACCCAATGAACGACACGCCCACGCTAATAAACGCCAGGCCGGCGATCGCAAAAATCCATTGTATATGCTCGCCGAGAATCGTCGCCGACAGCACAACAACAAGCGGGTAGCTCAAACTTATCAGCGGGTAAGCCACACTTAACCGCACCCGGCTCAGGATCATGAGCCAGAAGAACGTGCTGACTACGTAAAGGAGAAGCCCTGTCATTACCTGCGGCTGGATCATCGCAGCAAGAATGTGGAAAACGGTCTGAAAGATTGTATGTCCACCGGCGATCCCATTGGGACCGAGTCCCTTCTTCAGGAAGACCTGGCCGAAGCCGCCGAGAGTGATGGAGATACAAACCAGCCCGAACGAGGAAAGGGTAAGATTGCCCAACTATCCGAACCCTCCTGGTGCTGATACACAGCAGTAATATACATATTATAAAGCAAAGGCAGGGCCAAAACAAATGGCCCTGCCTTAAATGTCTATAACCAGTGACTGCGAGTCAGTTCAGTCTTACGGGATTTGTCCGCCAGCAGCCTGCGGATAAAATAAAGAACGAGCACCGAACACCGGTGTTTCGGGAAATTGTTCCCGAAACCTGAGCACCTATCGGGAATAAAGCTCCCAATACACCGGGCCGATGGCGACTTTATCCGATGCCTGCAAGTCCTGAGTGCGAAGCGCATCGACGCACGGTCAACTATGGCCCCACGCTCCGATAACCTGGCGCGCAAGCGGGACACTGAACTCTCTCTGACTCCGCTATATCTTGAGCAGCGTCTTGGCCGTGTCAACGGCGCTCGCCGCATCCGGAGAATACCCGTCTGCGCCAACCTCGTCAGCGTAGTTCTGGGTAACCGGCGCGCCGCCGATCATAACGAGCGCCTTTTCGCGCACGCCTTCGGCCTTTAGCGCTTCGATGGTGTCCTTCATAGCGGGCATAGTGGTCGTCAGCAGGGCCGACATCGCGATGATATCTGCGCCGTTCTTCACTGCTTCCACAAAACCCTCAGGCTTAACGTCCACGCCGAGGTCTCTGATCTCGAAGCCTGCTCCCTCGAGCATCATAGCCCGACGAGGTTCTTGCCGATGTCATGAAGGTCGCCTCGAACTGTTCCAATAGCGACTCTGCCCTTGGGCTCAACCCCGCTCTTGGCAAGTTGAGGTCGAAGCACTTCCATAGCGGTCTTCATAGCGCGAGCCGCAATGAGGACTTCCGGAACGTAAAACTCGTTGTTCTTGAACTTGGCGCCAACAACACTCATCCCGGCAACGAGACCCTTGTTGAGGATGTCGCCAGGACCGACACCTTCCGCGAGCGCCTGCTCGGTCAAACTCTTTGCATCGGGCGCCTTGCCGTTAATAATAGCTTGCGCCAGGGCTTCCATATCAGCCACTTTAGCTCCTCCTAATATCCTTTTGTGCACTGCGTCAAAGCCGTCGCCAACGCCGTTTGACGCCGTAATCGTAGACTTACCCAGTTGCCAAACGATGAATCACCGCAGCGGACAACCGCCAATAAGTATAGCTATTCATCAGAAAGTATGCAAGTTTATTCCGGTGTTATTACGCGATGTCCGCTCTAGACTCCTCTGTCATTTTCACAAAACAACCAATTCCGAATGGAAACATCATCCGTTTCATCAGCTCCATCTGATAGCTCGGTGAAACAGCAAGCTCCAGATGAATTGCCTTTTTCGCAAGTTTACTCGCTAGATCCGACTCCTGCTCGGAAAGGAGCGCCAGTCGCGCGCCCGCGCCGGCCGCATTGCCGATGGAAACCACCTTTTCTTTTGCAACCGGCGGTATCAGACCGATCCGAATAGCACTCTCCACCCGAATGTAGTTGCCGAAAGCGCCCGCCAGCAATATCTCGCAGAGTTCGGCATCGCTCGTGCCCGCAGTGGAAATGAGTGTTTGAATAGCTGCGTGGATCGAGCCCTTCGCCAGTTGGAGGTGCCGTATGTCGGCATGCGCGAGCACAATCGCATGCCCGTTCCCCGATTCTTCCCCAGTCGCCAGGATAAACTGAGTTCCCTGTTCCGTGTCGATAAGACGGGACTTTACGGTAGGAGGCAGATGGCCTGCCTGAGCCTGGGAAAGAAGTCGACCGGTTTCGTCGATAATCCCGGCGTCCAGCATCTGCGCCACGGCGTCTACCAGGCCTGAGCCGCAGATGCCAATGGGTCTTCGGCCTTCGATGGTCGTGATTTGCACTGACTGACCGATTACCACGCTGTCGATAGCGCCCGGAGCGCCCCGCATGCCGCAGCTTATACCCGCGCCTTCAAACGCCGGACCGGCGGCCGCGGAACACACGTAGGTCTTGCCGTTGTGAAGCAGCGCCATCTCGCCGTTGGTGCCTATGTCCACGGCAAGGCGGGTCGCGCCATCATCTTCCCACATGCTCGACACCAAAACACCCACCAGATCGGAACCCACGAACCCGGCTACGTTCGGCAGCACCATGACCCTGGATTCGGGCGCGAACGGCAGCGAGAGTTGGGCACAAGTAACGCTGACCCCCTGACAGATGCTCGGCACGTAGGGAGACTGACCCAGGCTCGCCACATCGATGCCAAGCAAGAGGTGCGACATGCACGTGTTTCCAACAACAGTGGTCTTGTAGACGTTGTCCAGAGATACGCCTGATCTTTCGGCGAGGTCTTCGGCTATTCGCGTCAGCGCGTCAAGGGCGGCACGCTGAAGTATACGCGCGCCATCTTCCTGAGTGGTCGCAAAACTGATCCTGGAAACCAGGTCATCGCCGTAGATCATCTGGGGGTTCATAACCGCCGAAACGGCCCTGTCCTCTCCCGTAATCAAATCCATGAGGTAGCCGACGACGGTAGTGCTGCCCAAATCGTATGCTATCCCGTAGCACTGAGGCGTAGTGTCTCCGGCTTCCAATGCGATTAGTTCATCGCCATACATTACTGCGGTGACCTTGTACCCCGCTGCTCTCAATGCAGTTGAAGCACGGCGAATCACATTCAGATTGGGCCTGAGAATGATGTCTCGCGCCTGGAGATAATCGGCAAGCCGCTCGAACTCCGCTCTTTCATCGTCGAGACTGGGAGCGCTGAGTTCACAGTAGACCTTGGTAACTCCCGACATAACTTCGCAGTCGCGAAGCACGCCCTGGCTCAGGATCTTTTGGACCAGCGAACGGCTTCCCTCGGGAATAGTCACGATCATCTCGCCGAGCACCCGGGTCTGACATGCCAGCCGAACGCCGGAATCTATCTCTTCGCTGCTCAAGCGCCGGATCTCCGACGCGGTAGGTTCGCCGAGGACGCCGGCAACTACCACCCTGCATTTACCGCACGTGCCCATACCCCCGCACGGCATCTCAACGGCTCTGCCGGAAGCGGCGGCAGCCTTAGAAACCAACGTGCCCGCCGGCACGAACACTTCCGTTCCGTCGGGCTCGAATACTACCCTGACAAGTTTACTCTTTCTCATCTCCGGCTTTCGGCGCTCGGGCGCCGACCTCACTTACACGAAGTAGATGATGTTCTTCCTCGCGACCTCATTTTCCGGATCCAGCGCGAGCACATACTCGAACTCGGATTTGGCCTCATCACTCATTCCCAGCATCGAATATGTGAGCCCAAGATCATTATGCACAGCCAGGTTCAGCGCATCCAGACGTACGGCAGTCAGCAGTTCCTCGATCGACTCATCGAACAGGCCGATGAAGCCGTAAACGAGGCCAAGCTGCCTGTGAGCCTCGACCTGATCCCGGTCCAGATCCAGTATAGCCTGAAACTCAGCTTGGGCATCTTCGTATAGGCCCTCAATCTTCAGGGCAATACCACGCTCAAAATGCTCTTCTATTTGCCCCATATCCATCTTCTCTCAGGACCATGCGAAAAACGACAACGTCGGTAGCCTTCCATCCGCCAGTCGGGAGATGGCAAGCAGGCGAAGACTCCCATAAACCCCGGCGATTCATCAAGTATTACAACACCGAGCCACAGCGATGAGCGACGAGCACGATGTCCCGCTTGCAGTATACCAACTTCCCATCTGCAAATCAAGCGCAATCCGGCAGACGAGGTGCTTGTCAAATGTGCGGAAAATCAGGGCCTTGCCCCTCACCTATTCCATCTCAAACCTGACGTCAAAACGGTCGCGCGCGGCCAGCTTCGCCCCACGGGCAAAGTCCGCTGCGGGCATCCTTTTCCGCGACTGGGCCTGCAACTCCAGCAGAGCTACCCGACCACTCCCCGCCGACGCGACTATCGCGCCATCTCCAATACGAACTATCTCACCCGGCTCGCCCGCACTTCCGTCCGAAGTATCCACGGCAGCGCTCCACACCTTGACCATTACCCCGCTTATTCGCGTAAAAGCGCCAGGCTTTGGCGTGCACCCGCGAACGATGTTCACGATGCTTTCGGCGGGAGAGCTCCAGTCGATCACCCCGCCATCACGCCGGAGCGACCGCGCAATGCTAGCAAGGTCATCGTCCTGTGGAATGGGGCTGATCGTCCCGAGTTCCAACCCAGAAAGCGTGCGGATCAGCAGTCTCGCGCCCAGCAGCGAGAGCCGCTGGGACAGTTCACCCGCGTTCTCGTCCGGGGGAATATCGAGAACTTCCTGAAGAAGGATGTCGCCCGTGTCCCAACCCTCGTCCATCAGCATGGTCGTGACGCCGGTCTGGGTCTCACCCATAATGATGGCCTGCTGAATCGGAGCCGCGCCGCGATACTTGGGAAGGATGGAGCCGTGAACATTGACGGCGCCATGCTCCGGCCAAGCAAGGAGTTCGGAAGAAATCTTCTGGCCGTAAGCTACTACGATCATCGCGCCAATGTGCCCGACCGACTTTATCTGCTCCACGGACTCAGGCGAGCTGATCTTCTCGGGCTGCAGGATTGGGATGGCGTGGGCAAGCGCCACCTCCTTGACCGGCGAAACCTGCGTATCCAGCCCTCTTCCCCTGGGTTTGTCCGGCTGGGTGATGACTGCGGCGACATCGTGCGGCGAGGCAATGACCGCTTCCAGCGAAGGTGACGGCAAAGCTGCTGGTGCCAACAAAGATGACGTTCACACATACCTCCCCGAAAATCTTTATAAGGCACGCAAGTTTCGGGACAAGGGTTTCCCGAAACTTGGGAACCGGTTAGGTCCGATCTCTCTTTATCACCACGAAAGCGCGAAAGGCGAACATGCACACGCTTCCGAAATGGCTTGCAGGATTACCGGCGTTTCCACCCTCACCCTGGCCCTCTCCCTCATAGGGAGAGGGAACAGGTTTGTGCACAATTACGGCCAACCTAGCGGCAATAGCTCCCCTCGCCTTGGCAGGGAGAAAAAATACATTTTTGCACGACCACAGCAAACATATCGGCGATAGCTCCCCTCGCCTTGGCAGGGAGAAGAAATACATTTTTGCACGACCACAGCAAACATATCGGCGATAGCTCCCCTCGCCCTAGCAGGGAGAGGGGCCGGGGGTGAGGGTAGAAACCCCCCGATTCTACTCTGCCTTTCCGCACTCAGCCATTATAAGTTCCAAAACTCCCGGCATGTCGCGGTGTACATCTGAGTTTTGCAACCGGACCACGCGATAGCCGTGGAGACTTAGCCATTGCGACCGCTCAGCATCGCGATCAGCAGTCTCCGGCATTAGCACATCCCCGTTGAACTCAATCACCAGTTTATGAGCGGCGCAATAGAAGTCCGTAATGAACCGGCCTATCGGGTGCTGTCGCCTGAACTTCAGACCATCCAAGTGTCGATCCCGAAGCTTGGCCCACAGTTTTACTTCAGCCGGTGTCTGAGGTCGACGCAATGTTCGAGCCTGTTCTCGCGTGCCGGAACTCACTCTACGCAAGTTGTCTGGCATATCGGATCTCCGTTGTCGGGCGGCGTTTCCACCCTCACCCTGGCCCTCTCCCTCATAGGGAGAGGGAATTTGTTTGTGCATAGTTACAGCAGACATACCGGCTATAGCTCCCCTCGCCTTGGCAGGGAGAAGAAATACATTTTTGCACGACCACAGCAAACATATCGGCGATAGGTCCCCTCGCCCTAGCAGGGAGAGGGGCCGGGGGTGAGGGTAGAAACTGCCAAAACCAAGTCAACTCAGCCTTCGTCTTCGTCATCCCCATTCGTAAGTGGGACCGTCTCCAGCGTCTCCGGATCGGCCCGGTCTGACGAACATGGTGCCGTCCAGGTGGTCTATCTCGTGCTGGAACACCCTGGCCAGCAGGCCATCCGCCTTTATCTTAACCTTTTTGCCGTCCTCATTAATCCCTGTAACCGTGACTTTCTCGGCGCGGGGCACTTCACCCTGAAGCCCGGGAATGCTCAGACAGCCCTCGATTGCCCATTCTTCGCCACTCGAGCTGGTGATCTGCGGGTTGATAAAAGCATGCTGACCTTCGCCCACGTCGTAGACAAATATCCGCCTCGAAACTCCGAACCGTGGACCTGCGACGCCCAGACCGTGGCTCTCGACCATAGTGTTGTACATCACCTGGATCAGCTCTTTGATCTCATCATTAAAACCGTCGACGTCCTCCGCCTTTGAGCGAAGGATCTCATTACCATACGTTACTATCTTGCTCACTTCGGCGTGCATTTCGTACTCCCACATTATCCCTAAAGCAGCGACGCAGGATCAACGTCTACCGTCAAATGCTTGCGCAAATCCGGGCTGCCATCCAGAACCCCTCTAAGCAACTTCAGCACCGCGTCCCTGTCTCGGGCGCGAAGCAGTGTATGCCACCTGTAACTCACCTCGCAGCCTGGACAGCACCGCCGGCTGCGGACCGATAACTTCAATCCCCATTCGCTCGGACATCCTTGTCGATTTAATGCTCGCGGCCAAACTCGCAAGCCTCGACTCGGCAGCGCGTCCGTCCTCGTCGCGCGATATTACATTTACAAGTGATGAAAACGGCGGATACTCGAGTTCCCGTCGCATTTCGATTTCCTGTTCATAAAAACCGCAGTAGTCGTGGTTCACCGCACACTGAATCGCGTAATTGTCGGGATCGAAGGTTTGGATCACCACTTCCCCCGGTTGCTTTCCCCTGACCGGACCTTCCGGCAACCTGAGAGATAAGCTGGAATGTCCGCTCCGTAGCCCGAAATCCGGCAGATTGAGAGAGGTATCCGCACTTATCACACCAACAAGGGTCACGTTTGGAAAATCCAGCCCCTTAGCAATCATCTGCGTCCCTACGAGTATATCCGCATCACCCCTGCGGAACACGTCGAGGATAGATGCATGAGAACCCTTACGAGCAGTCGTATCCCTGTCCATTCTAAGGACTCGGGCGTTTTGAAAAAGGTTCCTCGTCTCTTCTTCCACCCGCTCGGTGCCGATTCCAAAGCCCTTGAGCTTCCTTCCGCTGCAACTCGGACACACCGAAGGCGCCCGGCTTCGTGAAATCGCAGTGATGGCAGCTTACCCTTTTGTCGGCGCTGTGGAACTTCAGCGACACCGCACAGTTGGGACAGCGCATCACAAACCCGCATTCCCTGCAAAGCAAAAAGGTCGAATAAGCCCGCCGGTTCTGCAGCAGCATAACCTGCTGGCCGCGGCTCAGTCGCTCGCGGATGGAATCCTCGAGCACTCGACTGAAAATCGTCGGTTTGCCCTGTATCCATTCCTGCCTAAGATCCGCAACTTCCACCCTGGGCATAGGGCGGCGCTCCACTCGACTGGCCATCGTAAGCAATCTGTAGGTCCCCTGCCTGGCAAGGTAAAAGCTCTCTATGCACGGTGTCGCGCTGCCCAGGACCAAAGCCGCATTGGAGCGTCTTGCTCGATAAATGGCCGTCTCTTTCGCGCTGTAACGCGGTTGGATGTCCTGCTTGTAGCTGGATTCGTGCTCCATCCACAATCACCAGCCCGATGTTCGGAAGCGGCGCAAAGACCGCCGACCTGGCGCCGAGAACAACCTTCGCCTCACCCTCGTCGATGCGAATCCACTCATCACAGCGCTCACCCGCCGAGAGAGCAGAGTGCAGGACAGCCACACGGTCGCCGAACCGAGACTTGAAGATGTTCATGACTTGGGTTGTAAGAGCTATTTCCGGCAGCAGGACCAAGCTCGTTTTCCCAAGAGCGAGCGCCCTCTCAATGCAGCGAAGATATACCTCCGTCTTGCCGCTTGCAGTGACGCCGAATAACAGATGGCCGCCGTATCGGCCCGAATCGATGCACGCGATGATCGCATCCACCGCTTCCTGCTGCTGATCGCCAAGGCTCACACAATTATCCGGGACCCTGAAGAACGCAGGTGACCGACGGAAGGTCACGCCGACTTCTTCGAGAGCTCCTTTTTTCTCCAATCCGGTCACAACCGCACGAGATATCGCGTATCTCTCGGCTCAGTTCCACCAGCGACATATCACGGCCGAGGCCCGAAATGATCTCTAACGCTTCCGCCTGCTTCGCGGATAATCGCGCATCCGCGTTCGCGCCGGGGGATACTCGAACCCCGCGCATCACACGCGGCTTACCGCTCGGTGGAACCAGGCGCCAAATCCGCTTAACGGCGCCCTTCGATTCCAACCGGCGCAGCGCTCGCTGGACCACGGGCTTATCCCCGATCCATATAGATTATCGACGTTGCAGATGCCCTCCGATGACCTTATCAGCTCCAGTATTTCACTTTCACCAGGAGTAAGGCTGCTTGAATCGACTGGTGGATCATTGATCTTCACCTGCGCCTGCACCCGAGCCTGAGTGACTCCAGGCAGCATGGCGGCAACCGCACGAGGCAGCGGGCACAGGTATTGATCGGCAATCCAGCGAGCAATCTCAAGGATATCCTCCGTCAGCCTGACGGGACTGTCCAGCTCAGCGATGATCGGCCGAGTGTTTGCGACGGGAGACTCTTCCTCGAGGCCTGTCACATAACCGATGGCCTGTCGGGTGGCAAGCGGAACAAGCACGCACGCGCCCACTTCGACTTTTCCCGCCAGGCCATCCGGTATCTCGTAAGTCAATGACTCTATAGAACTTGTTGGGCCGGTGTCGACCACAACGCTGGCATACAACTAGATCCCAGCTTCCTTCCGAAGAATATCGACCATATCGGTGTCTTCCCACGGAACGTTAAGGTCGGTCCTGCCGAAATGCCCGTAAGCCGCAGTCTGCTTGTATATCGGGCGGCGCAGATCGAGCTTGTCGATAATTCCGCGCGGAGTCAGGTCGAAATACTTGAGCACGAGCTCACCGATCTTGTCTTCAGGAATAGTATTGGTTCGCCAGGTATCCACCATAATGCCCATGGGTTCGGCTGTGCCGATAGCATAGGCAACCTGCAGCTCGCATTTCTTGGCAAGTCCCGCAGCCACGATGTTCTTGGCAACATAGCGCATCATATAAGCGGCGGAGCGGTCAACCTTGGTGGGGTCCTTTCCGGAAAAGCATCCGCCGCCGTGTTTGGCCATTCCGCCATAAGTGTCTACGATGATCTTGCGTCCGGTGAGTCCGGTATCACCCTGCGGTCCACCCACGGAGAACGCTCCTGTCGGGTTGATGAAATACTCGGTTTTTGAGTCCACCATGTGCGCCGGCAGGATCGGTTTCGCCACGCGCTCGATCATATCCTCGCGGATCGTAGACTGGGGGATATTGGGCTGGTGCTGGGTCGAAATGACAACCTTGTCAACGCGAACAGGCACGCCTTTATCGTATTCCACAGTCACCTGGGTCTTTCCGTCCGGGCGCAGGTACATGTGAGATCGCCATCGCGCCTGATGGCCGCGAGCCGTCGTGCCAGTTTGTGGGCCAGCATAATCGGCATCGGCATCAACTCCGGCGTCTCGTCACAGGCGAATCCGAACATCATTCCCTGGTCGCCTGCGCCTCCGGTATCGACTCCCATCGCGATGTCAGGCGACTGGGACTGGATTGCCGTCATCACTCCGCACGTCTGGAAATCAAATCCGAACTTTGCCCGTGTGTAGCCTACCAGTTCCAGGGTTCTTCGGACGATGTCCGGGATTGTCACGTAGGCTCGAGTGGTTATCTCACCCGCAACTACAACCAAACCGGTGGTAAGAAACGATTCGCAAGCCACCCTGCTCATAGGGTCCTGCTCCAGGATCGAATCCAGAACAGCATCGGAAATCTGATCGGCAAGCTTATCGGGATAACCCTCGGTAACCGATTCAGACGTGAACTTGTGCATTTGTAAACTCAAGATGATTCCTCCAGAAAACTATGTTTTACGTAATCAAGAATCCACTTTGCGACCTCGCGCTTCGACATTTTCGGCCATCTGATTGTCTCCCCCGTCTTCGATATCAGGGTAACCTGGTTCGTGTCTCCGCCAAATGTGTCGCTTCCGGGAGAAACGTCGTTGGCCACTATCAGATCGAGGTTTTTGCTCTGCAGCTTCTCCTGCGCGTGCTTTTCGAGGTCCTGGGTCTCGGCAGCAAATCCTACTAAAATAGTTCTGCCTTTGCTCTCTCCAAGCTCAGCCAGTATATCCACGGTGTTCTCGAGCTCGAGCGTCAACCTCGCCGTCTTCTTGATCTTCTGATCGCGAACCTGCGATGGAGCAAAATCGGCGGGTGCGGCAGCCGAGATCAAAACCTGTGCATCACGCGCGCGTTTGACAACTTCATCGTGCATCTCGCGAACGGTCGTGACCTTGACCAGCTCAACCCCCTGCGGAGAATCCAAATCTGTCGGACCACTGATGAGCGTCACACGAGCCCCGCGCAGTGCCGCATTCTCGGCGATGGCATAGCCCATCTTGCCGGATGAACGGTTGGTCAGATATCGCACGGGGTCAATCGGCTCCTGGGTCGGTCCCGCGGTAACAATAACGCTGACGCCCGCATAGTCCCTCGGTCTTCCCATCAGGACTTCATCAACCACGCGCAGTATCTGCTCAGGCTCCGCCAACCGCCCGACGCCCTCGTCCCCACACGCCAACCTGCCCTCTTGGGGCTCGACAATAATGTGCCCGACTTGCCGCAGCCTGTCCATATTGGCCACAACGAACCGATTGGTATACATAAACACGTTCATTGCGGGAGCGATAATAACCGGACATCTGGCGACCATGGACATAGTCGAGAGCATATCATCCGCGATACCGTTAGCGAGCTTGCCGATAATGTTCGCGGTGGCCGGCGCTATCAATAGCAGGTCCGCGCTCTCCGGCAGGGAAACATCAACTATCTCGCGCTCCTGAGGAGGCTCGAACAAATCGGTAATCACCGGGTTGCGAGTCAATGACCAGAACGTGGCCGCACCGACCAACCTTGTGGCGTGCTCGGTCATAACGACGTGCACATCCGCGCCCCGCTGCGCCAGGTGGCTTGCAACATACGCTGCCTTATACGCCGCGATGCTGCCGGTCACTCCAAGTATTATCTTCTTGCCCGACAGTTCGCCGCTGCAGGCGCTACTGCCGGATTCTGCGGTGTTCGGCAATTAAGACCGCCTTAAGTTCCTCGGCCGCCCTTGATAGGGAATCGTTCTCAACGAGGTAATCATAGTTCGGAATCCGGTCTATCTCCTGGCACGCAGTGAGCAATCGCCTCGCAATATCCTCATCCGCCTCGGTGCCGCGCGAGCGAAGCCGTCTCTCCATCTCCTGCATCGACGGCGGCACAAGGAATACCATCACTGCCGACGGCATCTCACGCTTCACGGCCAGCCCGCCCTGAACGTCGATCTTCAGGACGATATCAGCGCCCTGCAGCAGGTTCTCTTCCACCCACTGTCGGGGTGTCCCGTAGAGATGGCCGTAAACTTCAGCATGCTCCAGGAACCCGTGCTCGGCTATGCGTTTTTTGAACTCGTCGGTCGTAATGAACGTGTAATCGACGCCGTCGATCTCACATTCCCTGCGCGATCGAGTGGTGGTAGTGACGCAGCGCCGGGCGTTGGGATATATCTTCTTGAGTTCCTCAAGCACCGCATCCTTGCCTACGCCCGAAGGACCCGAGAGAACCACCAGCAGCCCTTCCTTGGGGATGTACTCATCCCACGTCCGCATCGGAAGCCTCGGAGACCGGCATTTCCACGCGTTTGGCCAGAGTCTCGGGACCGAGTCCCGAAAGCACCAGCCGCCCGTCATCCATAAACAGCACGCTCTTCGTCTTTCGGCCCTGGGTTGCATCGATGATCTCACCCTCTTTTCGAGCTTCCTGGACAGCGCGCTTGATCGGAGACGAGTCCGCTGCTACGATGGCGACGACGCGCCAGCAAGATACATAATTGCCAAAACCCACGCTGAAAACGCTCACCCTGCGACAACGGCCCCCGTTCATTAAAACACTCTTCTAAAACCACCAGAGTATAGCACGGCGAGTATACAGTGTCAATGAATGGCTGGCTGTAATTCCGAGCTCACAATGGTATGATATTGAATGTTGGGAGAGTCATAATGTCAAATTCGGCAGATCAATGGCGCGGGCAGTGGACGGGCATGGTGCACAATCCGGAGGATATGGTGCGTTTTGTGGATGCGGTGGGCTGCTGCACCAGCAAGGAACTCCCCGGCTATCCAGATTTTCCCAACCAGGACGCGGCGATAGGCAAGCTCGACGCCAACTCGCCAGACACATGGTTCTGGAAGGACGACCTGCACGCCGAAAAGCGCATCTACTATACCCGCGTATTTGGCGGCCAGCCGGGATTCCTTTCGTATGCTCTGCTGCCCGCCTTGATGGCGACGAACGGCGCAGTGGCCGATGAGCTTCTTTTCAACGGAATGCTTACCCCCGAGGCGCAGCAGATATATCGCAGCATCGAAGCATACGGCCCCATTGCGATCAGAAACCTGAAACGGATGCTCACGCCAGACGCAAAACAAGGAGCAAACCGCGTGCTTATAGAACTCGAGCGCAAGTTTCTGATCACCAAGACAGGCATATCAGGGCGCACACGCGGCACCTACGGTTATATTTGGGACCTCGTGGAACGCTGGCTGCCGGAGATGCTCCTAGCCGCCGACCGCCTGGGCCGCAAGCAGGCGGAAGCCATCCTCCGCGAACACATGACAGCCTTCGGAGTGGGACCGGATTCCAAGTTCTACGCGAAAGTGCTGGGATGGGAGTCCTGAGAGCCCCGTAATCCGGTGCTTGTCAGATCTACGGAAACCATCTTTATCACGAAAGCGCGAAATAGGAGAAATCCGGAAAAGTCAGGCATTCCTTTTTGTGCTTCCTTCCTTTCGTGCTTTCGTGATCGAATCCCTTTCCCGCCTGCTTGACGAGGACCCTTCCAACAAACTAAACTCTTGCTATGCACCCAACCTCTGCGGAAGAACTCGCGTCAGTCCGGAAACAGGAGAAAGCCCCGGCGGCATCGCTGCTCAGGCGCTATCGCGCCATATTGATCGGGCTGCTTTTGGTCCCGGTCAATGTTTACTTCCTCCTTTATATGGAAGTTGTAACATTCGGCGGGATCACCGGCGCAGGCGGTCCCTACCCTTCCACGGTCTCGATCTTCGCCAATGCCATCATGTTTCTCCTGGCGCTGACGGCGCTGAACGGTATTTTCGCCCGGCGGTTTCCAAACTCGGCTCTGACGCGTTCGGAACTGCTGGTTATTTACGTGATGCTCACCATATCCACAGCCATCGTGAGCGTGGACTTCATGGATATCCTCGTTCCGATGATGACCTATCCCTTCCGCGCGGCGACACCCGAAAACAAGTGGGCACTCAACATTCTGCCGCACATTCCTCACTGGGTAAGCGTCAGTGACCCGGCGGCGATCAAAGGATGGTACGAGGGACACAGCAACCTTTATGACTGGAGAATAATCAGGCAGTGGCTGCTTCCGGTCGGTGTCTGGTCCGCGGTTATATTTGCGATGCTGTTCGTGATGTTCTGCATCAACACAATCGTCAGGCAGCAGTGGATGGAGCACGACAGGCTGCAGTTTCCGATTGTCGAGCTGCCAATGAGGATAACGGAGCCCGGCAGCCACCTCTTCAGGAGCAGACTGATGTGGGCGGGGTTCGCAATCGCGGCGGGCATCTCCATCGTGAACGGGCTGAGCATGCTCTATCCGTCGATACCTTACATCGACGTCAAAATGCGCGATATATCATACCTGGCGGCCAGCGCCCCGTGGAATGCCATGGGGTATACTCCGATCTCGTTCTACCCCTACGCGATCGGGATCGGCTTCCTGCTCCCGCTGGACATGCTCTTCTCCTGCTGGTTTTTCTTCATTGTGTGGAGAGTGGTTCGCATCATCGGCGCGGCATACGGGATCAACGCCGCGGCTCCGAACTTTCCGTTCATGAACGAGCAGGCGCTGGGCGCGTATTACCTCGTGGGGATATTCGCGCTGTGGTCCGGCAGAGCGCACCTTGCGCGAGTCTATCGCACCGCATTCAAGGGAGAGAAAAACGAAGACGAAGCAGGCTCTCCGATGCGCTACAGGACCGCCGTGATAGGGCTCGTCACGGGTTCTCTTGCTATCATGGTTTTCTTCCATTTCATCGGCTTGAGGTGGTGGATGGCAATGGCGGGGATCGGGATGTATTTCTTCCTTGCGCTGGCTGTCGCGCGAATGCACGCGGAGTTCGGTCCGCCGTCTCACGACCTTTACTGGATGGGACCGGAGGTTGTCCTTTCCGAAGTGTTGGGCACGCGTTCATTCGGCGCGGGGGAGATGACGGGGCTAAGCTGGTTCTGGTGGTTCAATCGAGCATACAGAAGTATGCCTATCGCTTATCAACTGGACGGAATGAAGATAGCCCAGCGCAGCGGCACTCAACAAAGATACGCGTCACTTGCGATGGGGGCGGCATCCGTTGCGGCTGTTGTGAGCGGGTTCTGGATATACTTGCACTTCGGTTACCAGCGAGGCGCCGCGGCTGGCATGGCGGGTTTCGTGTCGGGTTTTGGGGAGGAAGCGTTCGGCCAACACGCCGGCAACTGGCTCGCCAACCCCAGCAGGCCAAACATCCCCGCGACGTTCGCCATAGTCTGGGGGATGATCTTCACTTTCTTCCTGTATACGATGAAACTGCGGTTCGCGTGGTGGCCGTTTCACCCGCTCGGCTTCGCAGTTTCCACAAGCTACTCCATAGGCACGCTGTGGTTTCCGCTGATGATTGCGTGGGCGGTGAAGCTGACTGCGCTCAGGGTCGGTGGAATGAAAACTTACAGGGTCGTGCTGGACTTTTTCCTGGGGCTGCTCATTGGAGATTTTGTGATGGGCTGCATCTGGCCGCTGATCGGGCTGATCTTCGGAGTGACCACATATAGCTATATGTAGGAATCCTAAGTGCGACTATCAAACACAATACTGGCCCTTTTCAATCGTACAACAACCGGAACTACCAATACTGTCATTTCGAGCGAAGCGAGAAATCTGCTTTTATCGAAACATCAAAAGCAGATTCCTTGTCCTGCCTCCTCGCAATGACGTAACCGGTATGTCATGCGATCCACAAAAGGCAAGGGCCATCGCTAACTTGGAGGATGATTTATCGTGAATGAGTTCAACGGACTGGGAATGTCTATGGGAAATCTTGCGCGCCTGTCGAAGGCGAAGACGCGCTCCATATCCGCCGAGAATCCGACGGGCGCAAAGGGAACGGGGGCTATGGCCGAAGCCGATCCTCAGGGGGCATCGCGAGAGCTCGGGCGCGGATGGAAATGCGCTCCGTTTATTATGATCGCCCCCGGGCAAACCGCCGTATTGGCCGAAATCGAAGGCCCGGGCGCAGTGCAGAGCATGTGGCTCGGCGGCAACGTCAACCGCGACTTCATATTGCGCATCTACTGGGACGATCAGGACATCCCATCGGTGGAGTGTCCCCTGCCAGATTTCTTTGCTTCCCCCTGGGCCAGCCAGTCGGCTCAACGCACAGCCGGGCCATTCGCGCCCGTAAACTCGATGCCTGTTTCGGTTAACCCGAATCGAGGACTAAACTGCTTTTGGGAGATGCCTTTCCGGAAACGCTGCCGCATCACTATGGAAAACATCAGTCCCAACTCCGCGGGCGAGTGCTTCTACCAGATAAACTACACACTCACCGACGTCCCGGATGATACAGCCTACTTCCACGCGCAGTTCCGGCGCGTAAACCCCGTGCCATACGGGCAAGTGTACACTATTCTTGACGGTGTGCGCGGCTGGGGTCAATACGCCGGCACGGTTATGGGCTGGAGCATCAACAACAATGGCTGGTGGGGAGAGGGAGAAATCAAGTTCTACATGGACGGCGATACCGAGTTCCCGACCATCTGCGGCACGGGAACCGAGGACTACTTCGGCGGCTCGTACGACTGGGAG
This sequence comes from uncultured bacterium, assembly GCA_963775535.1. GTDB lineage: Bacteria > Armatimonadota > UBA5829 > UBA5829 > UBA5829 > CAVZJH01. The sequence continues at coordinate 18,393 of CAVZJH010000045.1, forward strand.
GTCGATGGCCAGTATGTTACCTACACCACGCCGTTCCTCGGGATGCACCAGGCGCTTCGGCCGGACGGGACCTATCGGTCTCAACAGCGCCACGCGATGTACCGCTGGCACGTGATGGACCCCGTTCGCTTTGAGTCGGACCTGCGCGTGACCATTCAGGCTCTCGGCTGGCGCAGCGAAGGCAGATTCTACCCCGGCCAGCACGACATTTGCTCAGTGGCGTACCTGGTACCAGACACTGCCGACGGCGCCGTTCCCGTCTTTCCCAAATCGCAATGCGTTAGAGATCGTCTGAAGCGTCGGCAGGCTATCGGGTGGCCGCCAGAAGCTCGGCTCTCTTTTCTTTGGGAAACTTCTCGATGGCGTAACGAAGCGTGGTGCGCGGGATGCCGGAGCCGTTCTTCAGGAGGAACTTCTCCAGGCGCTCGGGATCGGTTGTTCCGGCCTCCCGCAGCATCCATCCGCAGCCCTTTTGCACAAGATCGTCGTCCTTATCCGCGATGAGCACTCCGGCTGTCGCATAGGCGGCGTCAATGAATTCTCCCTTTCTAAGGAGCAGGATAAAGCAGACAGCGGAAGCGCGGCGCGCCCATCTGTTCCCCGAGTGCGCCCACCGATGCACCCTCGGCACAAGCTCGGCGTGATTGCGCAGCATCGGACCTACCACGTGCGGGCAGAGCGTATCGACAGCAGCCCAGTTATCGCACAGATCGTCCTCCAGCCACTTCTCCATGCGCAGCAGTTCCGGCTCTCCCAACCGATCGGCGAAGCGTTCGAGGAAATCGAGCGCGAAGATGGTCACTTCAAATATCCGCTTCTCCAAAAGAATGTCGCAAAGCTCCATCGCCGCATCGATGCCCCACGTCTTCGCCAATCCCCCGCACAGCTTTTTCTCCAGCTTCTGCCAATTGGACGCTCCAGTGCCGAGGCAGTTGATTGTTCCCTTGAAGTACCGAGTTCTCCGACTCGGCCCGCACGGGATCGGCTATCGCTCTAAGCTGGGATACGATCTCGTTGGCAAGCAGCATTACAGTATTAGACATGTATGGGTCACCTACTTTTTTGGAATAATGAACTTACTGGCCTATGCAGGTAACGCCGCTTCGGTGAGACTCGCGAACTCCTCGATCGAAAGAGTCTCGCCTCTTCGGGTGCCGTCGATGCCCGCTGCGTCAAGCACTTCGCGCGCCTTTGCCTTGTCCCAGTTTAGCTCGGTCGACGAGCCAAGCGCATTGAAGAGGGTCTTTCGTCGTTTGCCGAAGGCGGCCTTGACGATCTGAAAGAAGAGCCGCTCATCGCTAACGGAGGCTTTGGGAGTCGAACGAACTCTCAGCCTTATGATCTCGGAGTCTACATCGGGTATTGGGTAGAAGACATTCCGCGAGACCCTCGTTATGCTCTCGACCTCGCAGTGGTATTGCACGAAGACTGTCAGAGCGCCATATTCCTGGGAGTCCGGCCGTGCCTGGAGACGCGCCGCGACCTCTTTCTGCACCATGAGGAGCACTTCTGAGACGAAGCGCTTCGACTCCAGCAGTTTTCCTATGATCCCAGAGGTAATGTAATAAGGAAGATTTCCGACAACCCTCCACTTGCCGCCGCCTCGATCACCAAAAAACGAAGGCAGGTCGATCTTCAGGAAATCCTCGATGATAATCTCAGCCCCGCTCTCCCCGCCTGCCACGCTTTCGAGGATCGGCAGGAAGTCCCTGTCGGCTTCCACACAGACCACGCGCGCGCCGCGGTCCAGGAGCGCGCGCGTCACAACACCCAGCCCCGGGCCAATCTCAAGGATATTCGAGCCGGGAGCAGCCTCACTCGCGTCAGCAATCCGGTTTAGCACGTTGCGATCGATCAGGAAGTTCTGACCCAACCGCTTCTTTGGGTGTAAACCATACTCGGCGAGCAGTTTCTTGACCTGTGGAGCAGATGCGAGATTCATTAAGAGGATTATACAGCATCACGGGAGCGCTTGTCAGATCGACGGAAATGATCTCTACGGCTAAAACGCGAAATGGGCCGCCTGACGGCGGCCCATTTCCGACACTTGTATTGGAACCCGGCTACTCCTCAAGCAAGTGGACGTATACAACCCGCCGTCCATACCTGCGCGCCTCTGCATAGGTGCTGTAGCCCAGATCTATGCGGTTCCCTCTGATAGAGCGACCTCGGTCGCCAGCAATAGCGTAACCGTAACCCTCAATGTAGAGTTTCGTGCCTAGACGAATAATCCCGGGATCGACCGCGGCCACCCCGTAACCTGCCCGCAGACCACACGCCGTTCTTCCTCGGGCGCATCTGCCGCAACTCCTGGGGCCGGGATCGTATCCCGTGGCAACCATCCTGAGCACTCGTCCGGTATGGAACTCTCCACGGCTGGTGTATTCGCCTCTTGAACCAATGCTGTAAGCCTGGCTCACGGGCCTCTTCACCGTAACCGAACTGACCACGGTGCGCTTTACGGCGATTCCGTTCTCATAACGCACGCGATAATGAACTAGCTTTTCCCCCGGAACTCCCCGTCTTATCGTTGTGACTTGTCCCGGGCGAAGGAACCTGGTAAAGGTCCTGACTGTCTCAAACGGAATAGGCCGGGTCACCGGCTCTATCACTTCCTGAACTCGAACGACCGTAATTGCCATTCCTTCATACGGTCGATCATTCGTCGCGGGTGTAACCACATCACGTGGTCCCACCTCGACCCCTGCTTCCTTGAGGGTCGCGCCGACAGACGACTGGGCGGTACGCGTGCTTGGCGTTGGGCCCCATCCGAATTGATCGTTACGAATACCGACACCAGGCGCTGTGCTTGCACGACGTCATCCCGGTTGGCTGCAACTACACCAACGACCAGCAGCAGCGCTGCGATCATCGAGGCAGTTTTCGCAAGCCGAAACTTTCGTCTCTGCAAAACATCGCCTCCCTTCCCGCGGCAATTACCCCGAAATAGTCCCCATCAAACCTTTCAACCGGAGTAATGGAGGGGCAAATTCGAAGCAACCGTCCGAGAACGTAATATCCTAACATCAATGATACAGCGTGTCAAATTTACCGGAGCATTCGGTAGCCGGTTCCGGAAGGGAGTTCAATCACGAAAACACGAAAGGAAGGAGCCACGAAACGGGGAAGGAGATACGATGGGCCAATAATAGCCCGTGTTTTATGCTTGCGGGCGTGTGCCCCGAAGAGTAAGTACAAACAATGGACTTCGAACTGATCGCGCCCAGGCGCGGCACGCTTCGCGTGAAAACGACGGCATCAAGTCCGATCATTCCGAGCGAAGCCAAGGAATCTGCTTTGAACCAAACCTCTTAAAAAGCGGATTTCTCACTGCGTTCGAAATGACGGTATCGGCAGGTCATTTTGAAAAACCATTAGGCAGGTTTCACGCTCAAAATGAGCTATATTCTCCTACAACAGCACTAACGGCACCACGTTTCCCGGAAAACTGAACTCATTCACCGTCCGGAGGCAAAACGCCTGAACTGGTCAACAAAAGTCCCGAAGGAGTCCTGATGGGCTTCCGGTAACAGGTAATCAGGACTTATGTGCGGGAGAAGTCCTGGGCGAAAGGATCCAAATGAGATCGAGTATTTGTTTTCTAATGGGGGTGTTGGTTTTGACGACCGCTGCAAGCAAAGCACCGGCTGCGCGTCCGGCGAGTACAGGCATTAGCATAAAAGTCTTTAACCCAACCGCGTGGAGCGGCCCGGGGGTAGTGGAAGTTCCGACCGGTTCCCTTGCGGCGCCGGGAACTCTGGACTGGAGCAAAGTAAAGCTTGTGTCGGATGGTAAGGAAATCCCATTTGCACTGCGCGAGGGAACCGTCCACTGGAAATCGAAGCTCACGGCGCCCGTTAAAACTCCTCACGCGCAGGACTTGCTGGTTTTCTCCTGCGCGGTCCCTGCCGGAAAGTCGATCGATGTGGACGTGATTCATGGTTCGGCGAAAAATGTTCCGGCAATGGCATACGAATCCGGCCTGATCACGGTTACCTACCCGAACGTCAAAATCGCCATCGACGAGAATACCGGCATGCTCGCCTGCTTGAAGGCATACGGCGAATCGCTGCTTACCGGCAAGCTCTCGGCTAACTTCTATAAGCTGCCGGGCGAAGGATATCGAAGCTGGAGGGGAATATCGATATCCGCCCCCCTGCGGACGTCAAGGTGGCAGTCGAGGACCCGATGCCGCCGCCCGCGGTGCAGCTCGTCTCGTCCTCCTCCACCGCAGCGATGACCGAGATCAACTTCACCCTGAACTCGGGCGAAAATTTGAAGCTGGCGCTGACCTATCGAATTCACGCCTCCGGACTGGTTGAGATATTTTCCGACGAGCGGCCGTGGCAGGGCCAGTCTCCGTGGATCGATCACGCTGTTGAGTATAACCTGCCGCTTGCGGGCGAAAAGACGCCTGCGAGCTATCCTCTTAACCGCGCGCCTTACTACGGCTTCAAGGATTATGCCGCCGTCGTTAGGTACGCGGACACCGTTCACACCGGAAAAAAAGCAATGGTGATGGAGCTCGGCGAGCAGACTGTGAACGGCCGCAGGTGGAACAGGCAGCTCTACATCGCATCCGCGGACAAGGCCTCAAAAGCGGCGGACTTATTTACGTTTGCTGAGGAAGGGCTTGGCGTAAAAGCCACCCCCGCGCGCGTAACGCTCAGATCGAAAACCGTCAAAGTCTCTTATCCCAACGGCGCGAAAGTGGCCGCGGAGAATATGGTCAAAGCGCTGCGCCAGGCCGGCGTTAACGCTTCCGCCGTTCCGGCAAAGCCCGGCAGTGCAATCGGCGGCATCGCTCTTAACCTCACGACCAGGCTCACGGACGATGGAATCCACGGTGACGGTTTCGCGGCAAGCCAAAACAAAAACGGTGGAGTGGTTATTGAAGCCGGCCGTTTGTTCGGCCTCACATACGGAGTGCAGAGGGTAGCAAAAGGAATAGAGCGCGCCGACGGCGACGTCGGCATTCCTTTGATCGCAGGCAATCCGGCGGTCGACCTGCGCTCGGGAGGCCCGGGCGGCGGATTGCACGAAGTCGATTTTCCCTACGGGTCCGATGACGAGTGGGAGCATGCATTCGATGGCCTGATCGACAGCGGCATGAGCACTATTTGCGAGTGCGGAATGTGGGGCAACTGGAAAATGCCGGTTTCCTACAAGTATATGCCCGAGCTCAAGTCGGATTCGCCCGATGCGTTTGATGAATCGAGCGGCTGCAAGTTCTCCGAGATCGACAAGCACCGCGAGCACGGCCTCAAGCTCCTCAACTATCTGCACGAGCGCGGCGTAAAGGTGTGGCACTGGCTGCCCATAGGCTGCGTTCCCACGACCTACGCCAAGGCGCACCCGGAGGCGATGTCACCGAAGAGCGATAAGATTCCGTGCTTCACCGACCCTCTTTACCGAAAGTATGTCGAGGCATATTTTAAGGAACTGCTCGAGACATACCCCATAGACGGCATAGTCATTATCCGCGACGATAACGGCGGCATCTGCGACTGCGACCGCTGCAAGAAGTATGTGGCTGATTCCCGCACCAAAGACCCGTGCTGGGAGCAGTACGTCATTAATGTATAACATGCTGAGGTCGATGGGCTTCAAGGGTGACATTGCGGTCTATCCCTACAATGACAAATATCAACCCCGGCTGGACCCGCTCCTGCCGCGTGACCTGTATATAGTCGGGCACGGCAGCGGAGTGGCCACGCTCACACGTAACTTCGAATACCTGGGTCCAATGGGCGATACCTGGCTTGATAATCTGTTCGGCGGATTCAGGCTTGCGCCGTCGCCATCGATGAAGCGCCTTCTTGCCGACCGCGGAAGCTTCTGGATCGGCGGCGCGTACCGCGGCACAGAGCTGCCGTGGGAGTCGCTGGGTTATTTCGGTTGGGAACCTACGGCCTCGGTCAACACGTTTAGATATCAGTGGGGAGAACGCGAGTTCGGCGAGAAAGACGCTGCGCTCTACACCAGGCTGAGCCAAGCCCTGGAAAAGATGTGGGACCTCTACCAGACTCCATGCTGCCAGTCGACTGGGTGCAGCTCACCCCGGAAGGCCAGGAGCGGGCGGCGCAGCAGTGCAACTACTGGCTTAGTGAGTACAGGACCCGGCTTGCTCAGTTGAAATCCGCGGTTAAAGGCGAAGATCACTCAAGCTGGTTTGCCCACGTCGAGCTCTTTGGAACGTTCTTCGAATACAATCTGCGCAGGCTGCAGATAATAGTTGAGATGAACGACCTGGTGAAGGCGAACATGGCCGTGCTTAATTCGTCCGGGGCTCTGCCGGAGGATCTCCGGGCAAAGCTTCTGTCACTGCACAACGAAGTCTATTCCCTGGCGGATGCCTATGGCAAGGAAGCTGAAAAGGTGCCGGGAAATATGATGCGCTCGATATGCGACTTCGGAATGACCCAGCCGAACAAGGAGTGGGTGCTGGGCTTCGACTACACGCTCGACAGAGTGCTCGTCTCTCCTCGAATACGATGGCAGGATCACGGTTTCGCCGGCTGCAATTCAGGCCGGGGAAACCGTTTACGCTCAAAGTTGAGCTCGGCAACACCGGCGTTTGCCCGTGGCTGCCAACGGTTGGGCAATATCTCGAGATTGCCGGGGACGGCGAGAAGCTGGGGCTTCCGAAGAGCTTGGCCTTCCTGAAAGAGCCGATGGTCTTCGGCGACACGCAGGTAGTTGAACTTCAGGGAGTTGCACCGGCCCAGCCCGGCGAAGGCGAGCTTGACGTGAAGCTGCACGACCCGTTCCGCACTTTGGTAGTCAAGATTGAAACCAAGGCAAAGCTGAAGTGGGAATAGCGCCCGTTGGATAGTGTCAGACGAGTATACTTAGCTGCTAGTTGCTTCGGTTGCACGCAGCCGAAGCCGTCTAGCTTGCAGTTGCTTCGGTTGCACGCAGCTGAAGCCGGGCCCAAAGGGACCGACACTCAGACCTGGTTGTTTCCGTCTACCGTCTCATTCCTGGAGGATGTGAATTGAAAAAAGCATTATTGGTGTTGGCGCTTCTACTGGGCGTCGGTGTTCGGGTATCGGCTGATGAACCCGCTGCACCCGCTGCACCCCTTGATACAAATACAACTGAGGCCGTTCGTATTGGGCCGCTCAAGGGCATCAAGTCATTTGTGGTTGAGTGCTCGGGAGGAAAGCTGGACAATGGTTCAGTTGTCGAAGGATTTGATCGAAAAGCCTTGCAGACCATGGTCGAGAAAGAGGTCAAGAGCGCGGAGTGCGCTGTAGCCACTGGTAATACAGTCGAAAACCTGAAACTGCCGGTGCTGGTCGTGGAAGTCGAATGCCTGAAAACCGGCAGCGGAAGCATAGTTTACACTGTGGACACTTACGTGATGGACTATGTAAAACTATGCAGGGATGCAGCAATTCAAGCCTTTACCGAGACATGGGACAAGGTCAGTTTTGGAATCTGCCCGGAAAAGGCGTTCAATCGTACTGTCAGAGATATTGCGTTAAACCAGACGGATGCGCTTATGAAGGACTATCTGGTCGCCAACCCAAAGGACGAGCAAAAACAGCCGGGGTCGTCAGACGGCAGCGATACCGGGTTTTAGATTGCTAGATAACACAAACGAAGCCAGCACCAATAGACTCAAGGAATTGTCACTGCTCTTCCTTCGCCTCGGCGCTACGGCGTTTGGTGGTCCGGCGGCTCATATCGCGATGATGGAAGACGAAGTCGTTCGCAGGCGGGGCTGGCTTACTCACGAGGAGTTCCTCGATCTGCTCGGCGCTACGAGCCTGATACCCGGCCCCAGCTCGACGGAAATGGCCATCTACATAGGCAGGCTGCGCGCCGGTTTTGCAGGCATCGTTATCGCCGGGGCATGCTTCATACTGCCGGCTGTGGTCATCGTCACGGCACTGGCCTGGGCGTACGTGCGCTTCGGTTCGCTTCCACAGATTTCCGGGGTTCTGTATGGCGTGAAGCCGGTGGTGATCGCGGTGGTGCTTCAAGCCCTGTGGAACCTTCGCCGCGCGGCATTCAAGAGCAAGTTTCTGGCTGTAGTCGGGGTAATTGCCCTCGCCGCGAGCTTCGCGGGCGTCAACGTGCTGATCGTTCTCCTGGGAACTGGGACATTCGTTGCCGCGACGAGGTTTGCCGCCGACCGCCTGAAGTCGATGCGCACACCGCCTGCGTTGCTCGGTGTCGCGCCGGTCGGACTGCTGCCTGTGTTTCTGTTCTTCCTGAAGGTGGGCGCGGTGCTCTTCGGAAGCGGCTATGTGCTGCTTGCGTTCCTGCGCGCTGACCTTGTTGGGCATTATGGATGGCTGACCGAGGGGCAGCTTCTGGATGCAATAGCCGTGGGCCAGGTGACGCCGGGGCCTGTGTTTACGACGGCGACATTCATTGGCTACACGCTCGCGGGCGTTCGGGGAGCCATCGTCGCCACGGTGGGAATATTCCTGCCGTCGTTTTTTTACGTGGGTCTGACCGCCCCGCTGCTGCCGCGGATTCGTCGCTCACCGGTCGCGGGCGCATTCCTCGACGGAATCAACGTGGGAGCACTTGCGCTGATGATGTTCGTAACCTGGCAACTGGGCCGCGCGGCCATCACGGATGTCCCGAGTGCCGTGATCGCCCTGGCAAGCGTGGGGCTGCTCCTGGGACTGCGCTTGAATACGACATGGCTTATCGCCGGTGGAGCGGCAGCCGGCATGTTGGTGAAGCTGGTGACGCGTTAGAGCGCGCCAGGAGGAAATACAATGACAATAACCTTATCGCTATTCCCGCGCATTTTAATTCTTGCCTTCCTGCTTCTCTTGAGCGTTGGGGCGCTTGCGGCCGTGAAGCCGCACAGCCTGTTCTCGGATGGCGCAGTGCTGCAGCAGGGCGTCGTCGTACCTGTTTGGGGCACAGCCAATGATGGCGAGAAAGTGAGCGTCGCATTCCAGGGCCAGTCCGTGAGCACGGTCGCGCGAAGCGGCAGGTGGATGGTGCGGCTTGCGCCGCTGACCGCCGGTGGGCCATTCACGATGACCGTAGCGGGAGACAGCAACACCGTCGAGATCAAGAACGTTCTTGTCGGCGAAGTATGGGTCTGCAGTGGCCAGTCTAACATGGAATTTGCGCTCAGGTATGCCGACAATGGCGAGCAGGCGATGGCGTCGTCGGCCGATCCCAAGCTGCGCATCCTCGGCGTTCCCTGGTATTCGTCAGATATTGCGCGCCGCGACTTCGGCAAGGACCAGGGCTACTCGTGGCTTACCCCCGGAAACAAGAACTGGCCTTTCGGAACGTGGCTCAGCTCCGAACCCGACACGGTTGGCGATTTCAGCGCCGTAGGTTATTACTTTGGCCGCGATCTGAGGCGCGCGCTTAACGTTCCGGTGGGCATTATCAACGCTTCCGTAGGCGGGACCATCGCCCAGGCGTGGATAAGCCGTGACTCCATCATATCGAGCTCAGATGGCTCTATGGCGATGTTCACTTATCCTCGGCCGCCGTGGGCTATAGAGCGAAACCACCCCAGCGGACTGTTCAATGGCATGGTTCGGCCTTTAATGCCGTTTGCGATAAAGGGGGTTATCTGGTATCAGGGCGAGTCAAATGCCGGAAACTCGTATTCCTACAAGAAGGCCCTTTCGACGCTGATTGCCAACTGGAGGCAGGACTGGCAGCAGGGAGATTTCCCGTTTCTCATAGTGCAGCTTCCGGGGTTTATGAAGATCCAGCCGGAGCCGGCGGATAGCGCTTGGGCTGAGATGCGCGAGGCGCAATACAAGACGACTCTCGATGTGCCGGAGACCGGCATTGCGGTGATCACCGACTCCGGAGAAGAAGACAACATACATCCCCGCCATAAGGAGCCGGTAGGTGAGCGTCTTGCGCTTGCGGCTGAGGGCATCGCCTATGGCAAAAAAATCGCCTACAAGGGTCCAACCTATAAATCAATGAAGATCAAGGGGGACAGCATCATCCTCTCGTTCGACAACATCGGCGGTGGATTGGTTGCCAGGGACGGGGATCTCAAGGGTTTCGCCATTGCCGGGCAGGACAAGAAGTTCTGCAACGCCCAGGCGTCTATTCTGGGAAAGACAATACTCGTGCGGAGTTCTCAGGTCTCTCATCCGACGGCGGTCCGCTTCGGCTGGGCGGATTTTCCGGTAGTGAACCTGTTCAACAAGAAAGGGCTCCCAGCCGTGCCTTTCCGGACCGACGATTACCCGATGATCACCGGGCCGCACTAGCCGCTACAAAACACAAAGGGGCCCGTCTCGGGCCCCAAGAATATCTATATCAGGCTCTAAAGAACCGATGGCTCGTACGGGCAGCCCCATCCCCAGTAAAGAATGTTGTCGGTCAGATCGTTGGCGTACTGCATCTGCTTTACGTGCCCATCGAAGAATACAACAAGCGCTCCGTTCTTGTGAGGAGAACCCCGGTCCATTCCACCGGAGGGAGGATATGATTCGAACTCAAGGAACATAGCCGCTTTAGTCGGCTTCACAATGGCGGACGGTGCGCAGGTGTCGTTGTGTATAGGAGGGTAATAAACGCTCGGCGTGGCCGGGACATACCAGTTATGCCGATCACAGTACATGTAAGTCGTCGGGATTGTTTTGCCCATCGGAGTCGACCCATCTCCCATAAACCACTGGAGATCTTCAAATGGGGTCCAATTACCAGCCATGCTCATAACTGATGGGCAACAGGTGGTCAGCCGGATTGCACGAAGGACACATGAATATGGCGGTGTTACGGGTATACTTGAAAAGCATATCCTGAAAATAGGGACCAGGATATACGCTTGAGTTGTCGTAATCCGATAACGGGGTCTTATCAGGCTTCTGATAGATGTCCATGATCTTGAACCCATTAGGGGTGTACATAAACCTGTTGTAGTCGTCAAGATATGCTATGTTGGCCAGTTGCAGTTGCTTTAGATTATTTGCGCATTTCGAGGCTCTGGCAGCTTCTTTCGCGGCTGCGAACACCGGAAACAGAATAGCCGCCAGTATTGCGATAATGGCTATAACCACAAGCAGCTCAATCAGCGTGAAGCCACGCTTGTTCCCATAACCCATGGAAAGTCCCCCTTACCTAAAACTTGCTGCCTGCCTTATGTAATGTATCACCAAAGTCGGTGATAGTCAATGCCTATTCTCGGGTTGGTAGCGTCAAGTGTTGTGTGTAAATTGCCTTGGCCGGTAAGGCACAACCCTGCGTATAATTGCAAAGGAAAAATGTCCCCTGCGGCTAGGATGTCCAGTTATATCGTAACGCGTTACGATATAACGCTAGTAAGGCACCTCGCCCAGAGAAGCCAGAACATCCTGGACGGCATCAAGTATCTCAGTGAAACCCTCGCCCCGTTCTGAGGACTGCCACTCTTCTGAGCGGCTTTCGAAGTAACTTTCCATCTCGCACGCGGCCTGATCGACAAGCAGCGTTGCGTGTTTTAGCAATCCGCGCCATCTCTTGTGTCCAGGCTTGGATGATACTGCCGCAAGAGGCGGAATCGACTCTTGTGCCGCTTGACTGCCGCTGCATAGCTTGTGTCTGTAGGCAGCCTGACGCTCCGCGTTGGTTGCATATATTCGTCTTCTCGGCATGAGCGTCTCCTTTCAGGCTACTCGTTTCGCAGCTGATGTTGTTTGCGGGCCAGAGTTCTTTGGCAGGTAAGACTCATCCCAGTGTCGATTTTGGTATGCAAACACTGCGTAGAGCATGCGGTCGACGCTGCGTCGGTTCGTGAAGCACGAGATTGTCCTGGTGCGCCGCCGCACTTCTCTGAACACCCTTTCTATTGGATTGGTGGTTCGCACTCTGCGCTGGAAACATTCAGGCACATTGAAGAACTCCAGCAACTCTTCGATGTCAGCTTCCAGGCAGGCGACTGCTTTCGGCTCCATCTCGATCCACTTCTTCCGCCAAGCTCGAAATCTCTTTGCCGCCTCAGTGCGCTTTGGCGCCAGGTAGATTAGCTTGGCTCCATCCAGGCAAGCCTTCTCATTGCACTTCTTGAGCTTGTTAGCCACGTTTCTGAGCTTGTGCGCCCAACATCTCTGACGTGGGATGTGCGGCCACATGTTTTCCACAGCAGCAATGAGCCCAGTTCCGCCATCTGTCGATATCAGCTTCAGGTTCTTGCCCTCGAAGCCGCGTCTGTATAGACTCTCAAGAAAAGAGCTGCAGCAAACCTCAGACTCAGACTCCACCTGCTTAAATGACAGGATCTGTTTCCTACCGGTCCCGGATATCCCCATAGCGACTAACACGCAGCGCTTCTCCGCACCGACAGCAGATCGATTCTTGACAACGACCCCATCCAGCAGCAAATACTCCCAGTCATCGTCAAGCGGTGAAGACCAATATTGCCTCACTAGATCGTCCAGACCCTGGCAGATCGCAGACACCGTGCCGGCGGAAACCTCGTAGCCCAAAACTCTGCCAAGCACTTCTCCCACTCTGCGCGTTGACGGACCTGACAGATATGTCTCCAGTATCAAATCCCGCGCTTCGCTTGTCAGCAGCCCATGAGCGTCCCAAAGACCGTGCTCATAGCTTCCATCTCGCAGTCGTGGAACCTCTATCTCTACCGTTCCATACGGAGTTACCAGAGTTCGCAGGTAGACACCGTTACGATAGCCCCGACGGCCCTCGCCACGCTTATACCAGCCAATTCCCAGCTTCCAACTCAGCGCATCTCGCAGGCTCGACTCCACAAAATGCTTTAACCCCCTTTGCTGAAACTCCCTGTATCGACCCCAAGGACAATCCGCAGCGCGAACCTCTGACCAAGCTTCTATTGCTTCCTCGAACTCTTCGACGTATACTTCTCTCAAGGCGCGTTCCTCCTTCTGTTGGTCTCGTTAACCTCATATTAGAAAGAGGGATGCGCCTTACCTACCTCAACTTGATTTTACACACTCCATTGTACGCTACCTCTCGGGTTCAGGCCAAAGGGCTTTGCCTTCAGTCGCTCGGTTGCTATAATGAGGTGGGCGGGGTAAAACTACTTAAACGGGGATAAGGAGATAAGTTGTGGCACGAATAACGATCAATCGCGATGAGCTTAGGAATAAGATATACGGATGCTGGATGGGCAAGAATATTGGCGGTACCCTTGGCGGGCCGTACGAATGCCGCCGGGAGATTCAGGATGTTACGGGCTACACAAGCGCCAAAGGTGAACCTCTTCCCAATGACGATCTCGACCTTCAACTGGTCTGGCTGAAGGCCGTGCAGGACCGCGGGCCTCGCGGCATCACCAACCAGGTTCTTGGAGAATACTGGCTGACCTACATCCCGCCCCATTGGAATGAGTACGGCATCTGCAAGGCAAACATGCGAGCGGGGCTCCAGCCGCCCGTCTCAGGAGAATACCACAACCAGTGGAAACACTCCAACGGCGCCTGGATTCGCTCTGAGATATGGGCGTGCCTCGCTCCCGGCTGCCCGGACATCGCCATCCGTTACGCCTATGAAGACGCCTCGGTAGACCACGGAGGCGGAGAGGGAACCTACGCCGCCCTGTTCACGGCAGCTCTGCAGAGCGCAGCTTTTGTGATCAGCGACCGCGACGAACTCATTCGCATCGGCCTGTCGAAAATTCCCGCTCACTGCAGGGTTGCCAAGAGCATAAGGATTGTCCTTGATTGTTACGCGAAGGGCCTGAGCTGGCAGGAAACACGAGAGACGGTCGTCAAGGACTCCGAAGACCTGGGCTGGTTCCAGGCCCCCGCAAACGTAGCATTCGTGATCATCGGCTGGATGTATGGCGAGGGTGACTTCGGCCGGTCGATATGCATCGCCGCAAGCTGCGGTGATGATACCGACTGCACAGCCGCAACCCTCGGAGCGACCCTGGGCATTATCATCGGGCGGGAAAAGATCCCATCCCAGTGGACTGAACCAATCGGAGATCGCATTATTACCCTGGCAATCGACCGGGGTTCGATCAACGTGCCGGCGACGCTCTCGGAAATGACGGATCAGGTGATGGCGTTGGCGCCTGTCAGTCTGGGCACGTTCGGGGCGCCGGTAGAGATCACGTTCGAAGACACGGATCTTACGGGTAGCGCGGATATCGACTTTACCTGCGATAAAGCGGCGCGCGATATATGGAACCGGCCGGCGTACGGGGTAACTTACGATTTCGTGCATACTCAGGTCACACTCGATTATGGAGGCGATCCTGATGTGGTGGCGGGCGAAGCGTTCCCGCTCAAAGTTACCCTCAAGAGCGCAACGCCGGACCCTCGCCACATGGAACTGATATGGCACTTGCCCGACGACTGGAATGTGTCTCCCGGCAAGCGCAACCATATTACTCTCTGGAACTGGGCCAGCGCTGACTTGACAGTGGAAGTGCTCCCGGAAACGGTCACCGGGTCGATTGTGCGAGGTTTCCTGGAGATCGCTGCTCCAGGCAGGCCAACGGTGGGATTGATCCCGCTCACATTCTTCAGCACCCTTTAACTATAGGTGATTAAAAAAACGGAATGCTGCGCGTGAGCGCGGCATTCCATTTTTTTATAGATGTCACGGAGAAGCCGGGGTTACTCCTCCTTCCAGCAGCCTACTTTCTGGTCGAAACACTTCTGAGTGTCTTCCTCGCTCTGGTCGGCAATGTCGTGCCCCCGCTCGCACTCGTAACGCACAAACCTCTTCTCCGGAAAAGGCGACTTGTTGGACGTCTGCAACTTGAAGCGTCCTCTCATGTGGCGACAAGCATCACGAATCGGGTCCAGTTCCTGTTGTGGCATTTCAATCAACCTCCAGAGAGTTTTTGCAAGCTCAGAACTTCAGGCCTACGTTCATCTGGGCGCTGTAATTGTCCGGTAATGCTAAGGTGGCATCCTGAAGATACTGCGTGAAATACCCAGTCAGCGAAACATTGAACGCTGCTCCGATGGCATGCTGGTATCCAAGCGAATAGGTCCTGGCGGAGGGCGTGGTGCCATCGATGGATCTGCACAACTTGTATCCGGTGTTCAGTTTCCCGCCGCCAAATACCGGCAGGTTCAGCCCGAAGTCCTGCTCACCGCCGACCTTGTTGACCTTGTATTGGTCGTTTTCGGCGTAGTTGGACGTGACGCCGACCGATCCGAGCTGCATCTTGACACCCACCGATGTGCTGTTGTAGGTCTGCACCTGGCCAGTGGGGTCCACAGGATTTGTTTGATACCCTCCGGTGAAACTGAATGTCTTGAGCGGGGTGAGCGCGAGTTGCAGCCCGGTCGAACCCGGCACATCTTGGTTTGCCGAGTCGCGCTGGCTTAGATTGCCTGAGACGCTTAGCAAATTCGTAAACTTGCTCGCCGCCGCGAAGTCCGTTTCAGTCATCGCGCTCTGGCCGGTCAGCACATACTTGTAACCCGCGCTCACTTTCGTGCTGGTGAAAGGCGAGAGTTCCAGGGTTGCGCCCTCGGTAGCGTTGTTGGTGTCATTCAACCCATTCTCCGAATACGACGCGGAGAGCTTCGCAAAACTGACGGGCGTGCTGACCACCTGAACGTTGGTTTGTTCCGTCGAGCCCAGCTTTGTCGAATCGACTCCGGAATATGAAGCATTGATCGACACGTCCTTGACCGGAGCGAGCACTATATTTGCGTTCTGACTCGTCTGATGTCCTACGCTGTCATTATCGACAGAACCGTATTTCACATCCAGTTTGACCTGGTCGACCGGCTTGGCTGAAATGCCTACTCCCACTGTCTGCTGCTGAGCGGTCGTATTTCCGGTAGTGGTGGTCGTGTCCTGCATGCTGATTGCGGCGCTCGCGCTCGTGCCGATCTTCTGGTCCAGATTCACGCCGCTCGACTCCACTGAAGTGTCGGTACCCGGAGTGGCCGTATTGGTCTCGTTGGTTGAGTGCACGAGCGAAAGCTTGGTAGTATCTGTGGGAGCGACGATCACGCTCTGCTGGTCGGCGACGGTACTGGTGCCTGCGGCCGCGCCGCCGGTGCCCAAAGTTGATGTATGCGTTGCGCTGGCCTGCAGCATTTTATTCGGCGAGAACGCCAGCGACAGATTGGTCGACTGCTTACCGGCATCTACACCCATCTCTTTTGCTCCGGCAAAATCGCTGCCGCCGTCAGTAAACGAACCCGACAATTTCAGCGCGCCTAACTGGGTGTTGCCGCCAACTTTCATTGCCGCGTTATCCAATAGGTTCCCCTGCTGGGCATTTGCGTTCGAACTGCTGGACTGGCTTAGCATAAACTGAGTCGTTATGCTGCTGCTCGACCATTTCTGGTCGCCGCCCAAACCGATAACCATCTTGCTTGAGTTGGGATCCTTTGGGTCATTCTGAGCGTAGAGACCGGTGACTTTCAGACTGGTGTCCTGATCTTGCAGCAAATCCACCGATACGGGAATGCTTACCTGCCCGGACGCATGCTTGGACTGGGCGGTCGTATTATAGGAGACGTGCACTATCGCATCGGTGGGGACGCTGGCGGTGAAAGACATAATGCCATTGACCTGATCGAGGCCGTAATCGTCGCCCTGCTTCAGGGTCCTGCCGTCGAGAATAACCCTGACGCTGCCGGCATCGATGTTAGTCCACGTCAGCATATATGGCCCCATGTTGTTGTGCCCGATCAACACGTCACTAATCATTTGAGCGCCCGTGCCCGGAACATCATCCGCAGTGCAAGCAGACGTCAAAAATGGTACACCAAAAAACACCGCCATTAGGACGGCAAAAACCTTATAGTAAATCATCCGGGGCGACATTTTTCGCCCTGCCTCCTGCTCCTCAGCAACCATATCAATTCACTTAGACGCAATTAACGCCTGAATGTTTCCTCCATCCTATTCAGTATATACCATTTTTGCCGGTATGCAACAGAGAATAAACGATATGTACGCATTTTCGGGTGCATCTCACTCCCGGAAGAGTGCCGGTAGCGTCAAGTGTTGTGTGTAAATTGCCTTGGCCGGTAAGGCACAACCCTGCGTATAATTGCAAAGGAAAAATGTCCCCTGCGGCTAGGATGTCCAGTTATATCGTAACGCGTTACGATATAACGCTAGTAAGGCACCTCGCCCAGAGAAGCCAGAACATCCTGGACGGCATCAAGTATCTCAGTGAAACCCTCGCCCCGTTCTGAGGACTGCCACTCTTCTGAGCGGCTTTCGAAGTAACTTTCCATCTCGCACGCGGCCTGATCGACAAGCAGCGTTGCGTGTTTTAGCAATCCGCGCCATCTCTTGTGTCCAGGCTTGGATGATACTGCCGCAAGAGGCGGAATCGACTCTTGTGCCGCTTGACTGCCGCTGCATAGCTTGTGTCTGTAGGCAGCCTGACGCTCCGCGTTGGTTGCATATATTCGTCTTCTCGGCATGAGCGTCTCCTTTCAGGCTACTCGTTTCGCAGCTGATGTTGTTTGCGGGCCAGAGTTCTTTGGCAGGTAAGACTTATCCCAGTGTCGATTTTGGTATGCAAACACTGCGTAGAGCATGCGGTCGACGCTGCGTCGGTTCGTGAAGCACGAGATTGTCCTGGTGCGCCGCCGCACTTCTCTGAACACCCTTTCTATTGGATTGGTGGTTCGCACTCTGCGCTGGAAACATTCAGGCACATTGAAGAACTCCAGCAACTCTTCGATGTCAGCTTCCAGGCAGGCGACTGCTTTCGGCTCCATCTCGATCCACTTCTTCCGCCAAGCTCGAAATCTCTTTGCCGCCTCAGTGCGCTTTGGCGCCAGGTAGATTAGCTTGGCTCCATCCAGGCAAGCCTTCTCATTGCACTTCTTGAGCTTGTTAGCCACGTTTCTGAGCTTGTGCGCCCAACATCTCTGACGTGGGATGTGCGGCCACATGTTTTCCACAGCAGCAATGAGCCCAGTTCCGCCATCTGTCGATATCAGCTTCAGGTTCTTGCCCTCGAAGCCGCGTCTGTATAGACTCTCAAGAAAAGAGCTGCAGCAAACCTCAGACTCAGACTCCACCTGCTTAAATGACAGGATCTGTTTCCTACCGGTCCCGGATATCCCCATAGCGACTAACACGCAGCGCTTCTCCGCACCGACAGCAGATCGATTCTTGACAACGACCCCATCCAGCAGCAAATACTCCCAGTCATCGTCAAGCGGTGAAGACCAATATTGCCTCACTAGATCGTCCAGACCCTGGCAGATCGCAGACACCGTGCCGGCGGAAACCTCGTAGCCCAAAACTCTGCCAAGCACTTCTCCCACTCTGCGCGTTGACGGACCTGACAGATATGTCTCCAGTATCAAATCCCGCGCTTCGCTTGTCAGCAGCCCATGAGCGTCCCAAAGACCGTGCTCATAGCTTCCATCTCGCAGTCGTGGAACCTCTATCTCTACCGTTCCATACGGAGTTACCAGAGTTCGCAGGTAGACACCGTTACGATAGCCCCGACGGCCCTCGCCACGCTTATACCAGCCAATTCCCAGCTTCCAACTCAGCGCATCTCGCAGGCTCGACTCCACAAAATGCTTTAACCCCCTTTGCTGAAACTCCCTGTATCGACCCCAAGGACAATCCGCAGCGCGAACCTCTGACCAAGCTTCTATTGCTTCCTCGAACTCTTCGACGTATACTTCTCTCAAGGCGCGTTCCTCCTTCTGTTGGTCTCGTTAACCTCATATTAGAAAGAGGGATGCGCCTTACCTACCTCAACTTGATTTTACACACTCCATTGTACGCTACCAAGAGTGCCCGAGCATTTGCCCTTTGCCTCATCACGTGCGATAATATGCCTGCCATGAGCGCCAAAACGAGAACAAACGAAACAACCCGGGCTTACCTCCTCAGGGGGGACGACGATTTCCGGAAGCAAAAGGACCTGGAGAAACTTCTGGAATCGCTGGTGTCGAGCGATTTCAGCGATTTCGATCTGGAACTGCTGGAGGGCGACTCGGCCACCAGCGATAGAGTGATCAATGGGCTTAACGTGCCGCCGTTCGGCTCGAAACAGCGCCTTGTGCTCGTCAAGCACGCGAACAAGATGCCGCCCGATGAACAGGAAAAACTGGCCCCGCGGCTGATGAAAGCCCCGGAAACCGGCTGCCTGATATTGGTTAACCCCGCCGCTGAGAAAGTCGACGGTAAGCCGAAGAAGGGCAGCGAGGTTATCGGGGAGCTTTCTAAGGCGGTGCGTAAGGTCGGCGAGGTGCGCGAGTTCGGCGGCGAAAAGCCGATGGAGCGAAATCAGAAAGCTCGCGAGTTTGCAATATCCACGTTCGCGCAGGCGGGGAAGAAAATCGATTCCCAGGCGCTCGGCGTCTTTCTGCAGCGCTCAGGAAGCGACTTCGCAATTGTCGCGAGCGAAAGCCAAAAGCTGATCGATTACAGCGGGGAATCTGAGAGAATAACCACTCAGGACATCCTTGCTCTCACCTGCGAGACACCGGAAGAAAAGGTCTTCAAAATGGTCGACGCAATCGCGGCGAAAAACAGCGCCGCGGCGCTCAAGCACCTGGATGAGCTTTCGAGATCGGAGATGACCCTAAGGCCGACGCTCCGAAGACCCTGTCGACCATCGCGCGGCAGTTCAGGCTCATCTGGCAGATGAGATATCTGGCCGAGGTGGGAATAAGGACGTATTCAAAGGCCTCCATCCCGGATGAAGTGATGTCCACCCTTCCTTCGGAGACCAATGTTTTGGATCTGCTGGGGACGACAGGGCATGCGATGGCCGACAGGCTGGCGAAGCAGGCGAGGTCATTTTCGCGTAACGAAATGGTCAGGTGCTTTGGAGCAATCGCTCAGGCGGACCAGGCGCTCAAGGGGATGGAAGGCATAGACGACCCGCGAATGGTGATGGAATTATTGGTAATAGAGGCTGGCGGGGTCGAGCGCGAAGCTCTGAGCTGGGCTTGCCTGCAGAATCGGCCCAGTGGTATAATGTTGCGGCTTCGGGGCGTAGCGCAGCTTGGTTAGCGCGCTAGTTTTGGGAACTAGAGGTCGAGAGTTCGAATCTCTCCGCCCCGACCAACTTCACCGTCTGCACTCCACCGCAAATCCCCTTTGTCGGTTCCGGAATAGTGTGTGCCTTTTTCTCAAAGCCGGGAATATACTTTCGCGATGTTCCGGCTCCAGGAGGAGCGTAATATGAAGGCATCTCAGGGTCGAACGTATTACCTGCGCTCTATATTGCTCCTTGTCAGCGCGTTGTTGTGGATGGGCTGCAGCGCATCGTGCTGGTCGGGATGGGACGTCGCCTACACTGCCCGTTTCTACTACCCTCCGGGCGGTAAACGCATCAGCCATCAGCAAGTCTACCTCAGCGACCTCCGTGGGCACCGGCGGAAACAGATTACCTTCGGCGCGGCCGAGTGCAGCCAGGCGCGCTGGGTGGGCCGCAATCGACTCACATGGCTTAAGTCTGTGGGCGGGAGCACCGTAAGGCAGGAACTGAACATTCGCACCTGGAATGTGAAAACCGTCAGCGGCGCGAGCGATGCAGCCTCCGGCATAAAACCCAGGTGCAACACAGCACAGCGGCCCATCTACCAAGCCAAACGGCTGGATACCGGCGGCGAGATCTGGCATGCACCCGGCCAGCCACTGGTTAGATGGTTACATTACGATGGTCTTCCATTCCCCAGGAAGCTGCCTTATGTTACAGAGGATGCCCCAGGAAAAAACGTCATAGCCCGGTTGGGAAGAGAGTACATCCTGGACATTCCTGGTGATCTGGATTACATGCTCCCAGGGAAAAAACCGGAGCATACCTGGGTCATCTCAGACTTGGGGTATGCGGAGGCTGGATCTTTCGAGTGGCTTTTCGATGTGGACTGGCGCACCGGCAAGGCCAGAGGCGTCGCGGACGATGTCCGCGAGATAGACTTTGACCCCAACGGAAAATACTTCACGGCGCTGGAAGGCGGGCGAGACATGGGCAATTATGGAAGCAGAAGACGCGTCTGGACGAGCAGAATCTACGCCGGTAGCCTGGTGACTGGCCGGAAGTGGGCAATAGTCCCGAGCCTGGTCCTGGGGGAAAGTGTAGCGCTGAGACCACTGCGTTGACGGCCGGATGCGGTCAGTTCAGGTGGGACAAAAGATAGCGCCGTTTTTCTCCTTTATCCAAAGAGCGCCCCACGATAATGGGTCTATAGTATAGAGGATCCTCTTAGGAGTCGTGGATGAAAATGACCTTCGGCCATTTTCAAGGAATTGGAGTTGGGATGGAAGAATTGGAGTCGCTGGTCGTGCGGGCGCAGGGCGGTGACGTGAATGCTTTCGGCGAAATCGTCCGGCGGTTTCAGGACATGGCGCTGGGCTACGCCTACTCGATAATCGGCGCCTTCGATTCGGCTGAGGACGCCGTGCAGGAGGCTTTCGTCGCCGCATGGAGCGATTTGCCAAGCCTCCAGCATCCGGCCGCATTTCCGGGCTGGTTCAAACGGGTGGTGTTCAAGCACTGCGATAGGCTAACACGTCGAAAGAAAGTGCCGATATTACCCTTAAGCGAGATCGCGGAGATACCGTCGGACGCTCCCGAACTACTGGTGTCCGCATCCCAGGCGGACCTGCGCGCGAAAGTGCTCGAAGCTGTTCGCGCGCTGCCTGCAGACGAGCGCACCGTCACGACCCTCTTCTACATCAACGGCTACTCCCAGTCAGACATATCCCAGTTCCTCGAAGTGCCGGTCACGACGGTCAACAATCGCCTGCACTCGTCGAGGAAACGCCTGAAAGAAAGGATGCTAGAAATGTTCAGCGATGAGTTAAAAGACCACACGCTATCTGAAGAGTTCCCTGAGCGCGTCAAGATGCTCCTGAACCTGCCAAGGCCGCTCGAGATCAAGGGCCACCCCATCCGGGAGCTGTGGAAAGTCCTGTGCAGTTGTTTCCCGGATTTCGAGGTGATTGAACTGGACGAGATCGTTCCCAGGCGGACGTCACCTATTCCACTTGAAGCGATGGCGAGGCACGTGCATTCGGTGGACGAAGAGCGAATCCTTCGCCCCGAAATAACGTCGCAGCTTGTTGAACGGTGGCTGAGTAACGGCCGGAAGTGCTGCAAATGGCTGACGGCGGGCAGAACGTTTCGCTTAACGGACTCAGAGACCCCAACGTCTCTGGAGGTCTTCCACCAGGCTGAGGTATTCTGGGTCGACGAGGGGTTGGGCGAGCAGCAGTTGCTGGATGCTGTTCGCGCCTGCGCTTCACGGCTCGTGCCCGGCCCCGAGCCGGTCATAAGAGATGCCACCATGGAGTTCCCTTTCATGCGAATGAGCAAGGAGTTCGACTTCCCCTGGCAGGACACGGTGTTGGAGGTTGGCGCCGGTGGTGTTGGCGACGCGGAACTGCTGCGGCGCGGGGGCCTCGATCCTGAGCGGTTCGGCTCGATCCACTTCGCGTTCGGCCTCGAGCGCTGCGCCCTTGTGAAGCACAACCTGGACGACGCCCGAAAGCTGTGGCATCCGCCTTATGTGAAGTGATCCTTCAGCCGCCGCGCTGTCAGTTGGGAGCAGGGGTTCGCAATAGATTCATTCCATCATGGCTCACGGACCCCTGCCTGGACTACGAACTGATACGTGAACGCATCCGGGCACATTCTGCTCAAGTTCCGATCCACTCTTCCGCGGAACATTCTGAGGAAATCGAGAATGTCATAGCCCGTCTCGGCAAATAACGCGCGTGCGGTTTTCGGGGTGAAGAAGCGAAGGTGAGTATTATCGAGGATCCCATAATCCGTGTAATCGAACCGGCCGAGCACGAGATCCTTACGCACCTTGTAGTACGCGACATTTGGAATAGAGGCAATTACACGCCCATTGCTTCTAAGAACTCCGGACGTTCGTCGCAGAGCTTCCCACGGATCAGACAGGTGCTCGAGCACATCCGCGAAGATAACGTAATCATAGTCACCACCGACGCTGCCCCACGTGTCCGGAGAGCCGATGTCCCCCACCACGACGCGCTCGGCGAACTGCTCGGCAAGCGCTGCCTGATCCGCCGCAATCTCGACTCCACAGACGCTGCAGCCCAGGCGCTCCTTGAGAGCTTGGGTGACATATCCCGTCGCACAGCCCATCTCGAGGACCCTTGAAGAGGGTCTTATCATCTCGATGATCGCTTCGTGAGTCGGGCTCAGTTGAGAGTGGTGATAAGATTTTGGTTCCATAAATACCTATACGTGAATAATAGCAGAGTCGGCTTCCGAATACGCCTAAACTTAATGCGAGCCTTAGTCCTCCGGGACAGATATTCTTGCCTCTATTAGTAGAAGGCGCCTTTGGTTGCACGCAGCCGGACCCGCAAGACTCGCTGCCTTCGGCGTCGGCATCGAAAGCACATCTGCACTAATCGCGCCCAGGCGCGGCACGCTTCGCGTGAAAACGACGGCATCAAATCCAGTCATTCCGAGCGAAGCCAAGGAATCTGCTTTGAATCAGACGTCTTAAAAAGCAGATTTCTCACTGCGTTCGAAATGACAATATTGGTAGGTCATTTTGACCATTTGGCAGGGTTCACGCTCAAAATGAGCTATATTGTCCTACAACAGAACTAACCCAAAAAGTGCCCCGAAACTAACCTATGCTCGAAGTTCCGAGGCACTTATTCATTGCGTTATTGTCTAAACCGCTATATCGCGGGCGATGGCGGATCGTCTGAGTTCGACTGGTCCGCTGCCGCCACCGGCTCGCCTCCGAACATCGCCCTGAGCTTCGCCGTAAACTTCCACGCGGTATCGTAGTAGCTCACGAGGTTGCCTTCGCAGCCGCGGTCGAGGATCGCCTGCGCGTGCAGGTTCATATACTGTTCGATCAGGGCCAACGAAGCATTGCAGACGGCTCTCGCCTTTTCTTTCGAGGCTTCGTCCAAACATTCAGGATCAGTGTCCTTGCAAAGCGGCTGAAGAGCCACCAGCGTTCCCATCGCGCGCAGGTGCAGCGACGTGCAGCCTATCCGGTTAATGAGGAAGCCTAGGTAGCTCCTGCCAATCTCCGTCTCGGTCGCGGCGAGGCACTCCTCGAGCATGTAGATCAGCGGCCTCGAACTCGCCCCTCACCTCGTCCAGCAGCGGAACATTCCAGTGTGCGACATAGCCCAGCTTGGTCGGTCCCTGCCAGCAGGGCTCGTGACAGAACCCTATGTTTCCGAGCCTGTTGCGGGCGTCGGTGTCCGCATCATCCAGCATTTGCATCGCCCTGGCATACTGACCCAGCTTTCCGATTCCGAGCCTGGTTCCATAGGCCTTGTAGAACTCTTCCACCGGAAACGGGCCGTTAATGGTGGCCAGCGACGCATAGCGGGCGCCGGTGCGGTTCTCCGCCGTTCGCCAATGGTTAAACGCCAAACCCACTATCTGTGTGTCCGCGACGATCTCCCGGATGTTTTCGAGCGTCTGCTTTGTCCCAAGGACAGTGTTCTCCTGGAGGAACATGTCGCCGTCGAACTCGATCCAACTGTAGAGCATCGTCCGTTCAAGGTCAGAAGCGGTAAAGCCCATCGCCTTCATGTGCTCGGAGGCAGCCCGAGCGCCGTGGGCCGGGAGGAACGCAAGTTCCACATCCTGAGGGATGCAGTGACGCATAATGGCCAGTGTAATGCGCAGCGACACTGGATCGGTGCAATAGACTCCGGCAGTGAGACCGGGCCGGTCCCGGCCGCTCCAGCGTTCCCTGAGCGCACCTAAAATCTTGACGTTTTTGGCCAGCTCAATAGCTGTGCCGGTGAGTTGCCAGAGTCCCTCTTTGAGCGGGGAGATCACGTCATTGTCTGCCGCGACATCCGCGCCGAAAAGATCCCGGATCATCTCGGCCGCGCCGTCGACGCTCTTCGCATCGGCCTCGTTCCACGTGCCACCGCATTCCTGGGTAATAATCTCCAATCGGTCGATGAGCGGATACTGTGCAATAATCGCCTCAGCCGCGGTAACGCCGTCTTCCACCGATGCGTCGCGCGGCTCGTAGGAGAACTGGATGCTGATCCCCACCCGCTTGGCTTCCTTCATCACTTCCTGCAGCCATGCTATTGCGGCCTGGCTCTTCTTTTCAGGCTGGTTGTAGATCGGCTCGACGTCCGGAATGCAGAATATCTTTTCATTGCGAACGACCTTTGAGCTCGGGTGCGGAGGCACAATGTTCGTGCGCCCGTAGAAGAACCCGCCGGCAAGAAGCTGCTCGTTGGTGAGCTTCACCTCATACCACTGTCCGGGATAGGAGTGGAAGGCGGATGTGGTTTCATCCTCAGGCGAGCGAGATTGCGGACATATTCCCTGGCCTCCTCGATCGGATAGGACGAAATATCCATGCAGAAGTTGATGTGCTGCCTGATCCCCCGGCGCTTCACAGCCGGAACCACGACCGTCGACCATCCCCGAAGCTTTTCCAGTTCCAACTTTTCCGGAGGAGTCTGGCCCGTAATGTCGAAAAGGAAGCCGGTCTGTTCGAGCGCCGTGTAGACTGAGCAAAGGACGCAGGCCGCATCGCTGCCTGTGAGCCTCACCGCATTTCCTCCGTCAGGACAGTAAACCGCAAAGCTCGTCGGAGCGAGCGACGCATCAACCGCCAGCTCAAATGTCCACACCGCGCCGGAATCGACAAAGCTGACCTGGCCGGTGGACTCCAGCAGCGCGCGCAGGTCGTCCGCAGCGTAAGAAAGCGTGCGATCACCGCGATCTGCAACTATCGCGGCAGTGTATTTGTTACCAGTTGCCATTTAAGATCCTCTCAGAACTGCTTGATGACAGTGTTAAATCAGGATTCTATGGACGCTGAGGCGAGTCCTTCTGCCCTTATCCCCGGGTTTTATTCCCGGCCTCTCCCTAGATCTGGTGGAAGGAGACGCCGGTAGGTAAACCACTGTTTCGCTTGACATTGCTCTGCAGCGTCTGGCACAATGAAGCACATCAATAAGAATCATGAGGATAAATATGATCCGCTCCAGTATTATTGCAGCGCTAGGCTTCGCCATTCCAATATGCTCCTGCATTTCACAGTCCACGTGGGCAAGCGCGCCCGCCTCTCCACTCTATGACAGATCGGCCTTGATTCAGCAGCTCCACATAAAGGACCCGGACCATCATCCGTATGCGACTTTGGATGAGTGGCTCAAGGAAGCGCCGACTCCGCCCAGCGGGATTTCGCGCGAGCGCAGAGACGCATTCTATCGAGCCTGGGTAACGCTGTGGATAAACATCCAACCGGCCCAGGGCGCGTGGACCAAGCCTATTATCTGTCCCGGCGACAACTATGTGCGCGGCATCTGGGAATGGGACAGCGCGTTTCACATTTTCGCGCTGGCGCACGGTGGGCCGAAAGCCCGCAGACTGGGGTTGTGGCAGATTCAGGTGATGTTGAGCGGCCAGGATCAATCGGGCAAGATACCGCGCGAGATCTGGCAGGACGGGCCTAAGTTTTTTGGAGAGTACCGGCTGCCAGTCGCCCGGGCTTCTGACTTTGGCGGCAAACCGCCTGATGGAGGCTGCTCGCGGCCGGAGCGAGCGCTCTGAAGTCAAGAAGGCGCTGGCCGATATCTATCCTCGGCTGGTGAAGAACCAGCAGTGGTTTATTGCGACCGTCCTCAAGAGTGACGGGCTGGGCACCTGGAAAAATGAAGATACGGGATGGGACACATCGACGCGCTGGGACAAGCCGGTGTTGGCTGCGCTCGATCTGGATTGTTTCGTCTACCTCGACCGCATAGAGCTTTCGAAAATGGCGCAAACTCTCGGCAAAAACGAAGAAGCGAAGCAGTGGGACGCCAAAGCCCGGGAAATACGCGACACTATACGCAGGATGCACTGGAACGAAAAACTCGGCATCTACAACGACATTTTGCCCGACAAGTCCGTAAACGACGCTGTCACGCCGGTTATCTTCTGGCCGCTGGCGCTGGGAGTGGCGACACCCGACCAGGCAGTAAACACCGTGAAGTATCTCTCCGATCCCAAAGCATTCGCCACCAGATGGCCCCTGCCAAGCGTGGCTGCCGGAGATCCGGGCTTCGAACCCCGCAATTACTGGCGCGGGCCCGTGTGGATAAACCTGAACTGGTTCGCTGTGCGGGGCCTCGAGCGCTGCGGGCAAAAGGCCGCGGCGGCTCAACTACGGGAAAAGACGCTGGACTTGATCGCCCGCACGGTCGTGCTCCACGAATACTACGACCCACTGACCGGCGATCCTCTGGGAAGCGACAACTACGGATGGACCTCCGCGGTTTACGTCGATCTGATAATGAATCCGTAAGCGGAGTGGAGAAACTTTCCGTTCTATACGCCGGTCTGCTGATAGCGGGCAAACAGCATTTTTAGAATCTCGAACCAGATCATGCTCACGAGGCCGAGACCGAGGCAGATAAGAATGTCATCGACGCTCGGGAATGAAAACCGGAACAAGCCGCGAAGAAACGGCACATAAAGCACCGCGCCGAGGAACACTATAGCTCCACCCACTATCCACCACAGAGCCTGATTTGGGACCCGGATAATGTCCAGGCTGGCTCGCGACCACGTGCGGTTAGTGAGGATTAGAGCGGTGTTGGCAAAGATTAGGGTAGTAAACGCGAGGGTGCGGGCCTGGTGCATTCCCAGGTCCACCACGCAGCATGTGACCGAGAAAATAGACGCAATCAGAAGGAACACGCTCACCCCCTGAATGAGGCTCAAGACCACCGTCTTCCTGTCGTACAACGGCTCGTGCTTGCTGCGGGGCGGGCGGTCCATCACATCCGTCTCCTCCGGCTCCGCTTCAAATACCACCGAACAAGCCGGGTCGATGATCAGCTCGATGAAAGCTATGTGGAACGGCATTAGAATAAGAGGCCAGCGGAAGAATATCGGCAGCAGCGACAGGCCGATGATCGGGACGTGAATTGAGAAGATATACGATGTGGCCTTTTTCAGGTTATCGAAGATGCGTCTGCCGAGCCTGATCGCCTGCACTATGGAAGAAAAGTCATCGTCGAGAAGCACGAGACCGGCCGCTTCTCTCGCAACGTCCGTACCGCGTCCTCCCATCGCTATTCCGATGTGCGCCGCCTTCAGCGCGGGCGCATCATTCACGCCGTCACCGGTCATCGCGACTATCTCGCCGTTCGCCTTGAGCGCCTCCACCAATCGAAGTTTCTGCTGAGGCACAACCCGCGCAAAGACGCTCACGCTCTCTATCCGGCGCCGGAGTTGGTCGTCATCCATCCGCTCGAGTTCGTCGCCGGTGACGCATGCATCCGGCGCAGCCAGTCCGATTTGCCTTGCTACGGCGCGCGCGGTTCCGGGATAATCGCCGGTAATCATCGCAACCCTGATTCCGGCCTTGCAGCACTCCTTCACGGCATCGGGAACAGCCGGCCGCACCGGGTCAGCCAGTCCGATGAGTCCCAGGAACTCGAACCCGAAATCGTGCTGTTCTCCCGGGAGCTCCGGCTCGCGGAAGTACAACCGCGCAACGCCGAGAACCCTCAATCCCTCGTCGGCCATGGAGCTCACCTGATCGAACAACACTGATCGCTCGCTTTCTTCCATGTGACAGAGATCGAAAACAGCTTCGGGCGCCCCTTTCGCGGCGATCACATATTCGCGGCCTGTCGGTGAGCGCCAGACGTGAGACATAGCCAGGAGTTCCGGCGACAAAGCGTATTCGCGAACCAGGATCCAATCCGAATGAACGTGCTCGGTGCGAGACAGATAAAGCTCGCCAAGCTGCTTGATCGCCTTTTCCATCGGATCGAAGGGATCTCTCTGGCTCGCCAGGATGCTGAATTCAACCAGTTCGTGAAACGTCTCCGGCAGAGAGCTACCCTGCTCAATATCGTAGAACTCACCGACGGCGAACAGCTTTCGTACGGACATACGATTGAGGGTCAGGGTCCCGGTCTTGTCCACGCAGAGCACGGTAGCCGCCCCGAGGGTTTCGATAGCCGCGGTTTGCCTCGTGAGGACCTGCTTGCGCGAGATGCGCCACGCTCCAAGGGCAAGGAAGACCGTTAGGATCACGGTGAACTCTTCCGGCAGTATAGCCATCGCCAGCGTTATCCCCGTAAGGATCCCGTTTACCCACTGGCCTCTGGTAATGCCATAAGCGATCACCAGAAAAACCGACAGGGATACCCCTACAAGAGCGAGATTTCGCACAAGCCGCCCGGTCTGGCGCTGCAGCAGGGTATCCTCCGGCGCGACGGTCTGTATCGCCGCGCCGATTCTGCCGATCTCGGTGTTTGCGCCTGTAGATATTACCTCGGCTGTCCCCTGCCCTTCACAACCAGCGTTCCTGAATACAGAAAGGGAAGATCGTCGCCGCCGGGGAACATTATTTCTTTGACGCCGAGCGCTGGAGCTTTGCGCACCGGCACGGATTCCCCGGTCAGCAGAGACTCATCTACCAGAACGTTAGAACCGTTTATTAGCAGCGCGTCCGCCGGAACCCGATCGCCCTCTACCAACACAAGAATGTCGCCGCGCACGACATCGCGGCCGGCGATTCGTCGCCTCAGCCCGTCTCTTATCACGAGGGCGCGGGGGCTCGTGAGATCCCGCAAGGCCTCGAGCGCTCGCTCGGTCTTGCGTTCCTGGTAGACCGTGATGCCCATAACCGCGAAGACGAAGCACAGCAGCACCAACGCTTCATGGACGTCTCCCAGGAACAAATACGTCAGCCCGCCCGCGACCAGAAGTCCGAACATCGGCTCACGGAGCACGTTGAACGCTATGGTAAAAACATTGGTGGGCTTCGAGGCGCGAAGCTCGTTGTAACCCTCCCGCTCCAGTCTCTCAGCAGCTTCCCGTTCCGAGAGGCCCGTGATGGTTAATATGTCGAGATTATCGATCATCGCCGCCCTTGCCCTCAATTCGTCTTTGTTCGGCAGATAAGGTCCATGGCTATTCTTGACACCTCCCCGGAGAGGATAACCATTTCGGGGGCACTTCCCGCGGATAAGCCGGGGTGATTTGACACAGGGAATGAGTCAGTTATAATTGAAGAGATAATCGAAATGGCAAGATGAAAATGCCTTTCAGCATTTTCCAGGGAGTCAACATGGAACAGGAACGGGCAGTCTCTAACCTAAAACGGCAGTTGCGCATCCAGCGAGCTGTTTCGGCAGTGGTGGTCGTGGGGCTCATCGCCTGGTTGGCGTGGGCGCACTTCGGAAACTCCAAGTCGATAATCTACGTCGACGGCAGGCCGGTGGTATGCGTGTCGTCTCCACGAGAGGCCGAGGCTGTGCTCAGCAAGATAAAGTCGCGGACCGGGTGCAATCTTTCTGAGATCCAGTTCAGGCAGGATGTCCGGGTTGCGCAAGCACCCAGGGACGCCGAGCCTGTCAGCCGTCACAGAGCAATGCGAGAGGTCCAGAGACTTGTTTCGACCGTCGTGCCGAGACTGGCGATCATAGTTGACGGCAAACCCGTTGTAGCTGTTCCGAACCGCGATACGGCCGGGGAAGTCCTGGAGATGGCCAAGCTCAAGTTCGGCAAACTTGCCCATAACCTCGCGGAAGAACCACAGTTTAAGGAAAAAGTCACCGTAGACATCGCCGCGGTGGACCCCTCAATCTACCGCAGGAACGCCCAGGAGGCGCTTGATCTGCTGTTCTCTCAACCGGCCTCGTCCACAACGACGAATAGAGTTTACGAGGTCAAAGACCGTGATATCGCGGGTGCGATCGCGCATCACCAGGGCATAGGGCTTGCGGAATTGTGGGCGATGAACCCGAAAGTTAACCTGAACCATCTTCACATCGGAGAAAAGCTCAATATCAGCAAGACCGCAGTCTCCAAACCGGCGCTGACGGTTATCGTGCGGGACCTGGACGAACGGATCGAGTCTATGCCGGCTCCCGTGGAAAGCGTGTCCAGCGCCAGGATGTATGCGGGCAAGAGCGCTGAGCTGTCGAGTGGAGCGCCGGGACAGCGAAAAGTGAAAACCACAATAATCTATGAGAATGGGCAAAAGACCGGCTCTGAGGTCGTTGAAGAAGAAGTCGTTCGCCAGCCGGTGCCCCGTCGGGTTGCAATAGGAATAAAGTCAAAACCGACGTGGTAGAAGAACGACCCAAGCTCATTTATGCGCCGGTTACAGCAGCTTTACCCAGCACTGCCTGTTTCTTGGGCCGTCGAACTCGGCGAAATAGATAGCCTGCCAGGTGCCCAGTTGCAGCCGGCCTTTTTCCACTATGACGACGAGAGAAGGCGCAATCAGGCTCGATTTCACGTGGGAATCGGAGTTGCCCTCCACATGCCTGTAACCCGCGCGCTCAGGCACAACCTTTGCGAGCGCACCGAGCAGATCGTGCACGACATCGGGGTCGGCGTTCTCGTTGATCGTGATACCGGCGGTTGTGTGAGGCACAAAAACGCAGGCAAGTCCATCCTCAAATCCGGCCTCGCTCACACACCTCTGCACATGCTCCGTAATGTCGACGAACTGGTGCCGCTCACTCGTTCTGACTGGAAAGACATCCATAACGCACACTCCCCATAGTTGATCCACTAAAGACTTCTGCATCAACAGCCCTTCTTCCTGCCGCGGATGGCAAGGCCGCTTGCTACAAAGTAGGGTGCAAGCACACGGTTTGACAAGCATCATGACAAAACGACCTTGCACATGTTTAATTAAAATCTCCTGACGGGTATTCAGGACTCGTTGAGTCACACAAAAACAACATATTGCCTACTCGCTAGGCGAAAGGAGGGCCATCCGAACGTAAATTGAAGACCAGACACGCCAAGCGGCTGCTCGGTGAATATCACATTCAAGTCAGCCGCGCTGATGTAGAAGTTACTCAAAAGGGGGAAAATCGATGAGACGTTACAGCATATTTGTTCTATTTGCGGTATTACTCGTAATGTCATGCGCCAGCGTAACGCAGGCTTCATTTCCTACATTCTCGTTTGGCCTCTCCGGCCGCGGCGGTGACGGCACGGTCAACGTGCCGCTTCAGATGGGGTTCGTCTTTGGCCAGGAGGCATGGTATTTTTGCACAGACACCAACAACATCAAGATCTCCTGCCAGCAGGACCTGACGCTTGTGCCGAAACTCACCAGCTTGGCCAACACCATCGCGGGCCCGAAGGTCTACTTTGTCACTAACTTCGACGGGCAGAAGGGACCTGCGTTCACCGACGCACCGCTCCCATTCGGAGACGGCACCTACACCGGACTTTGGACGGTGATCTATCTGACCTGGAACCCAGGCGTCACACCCTGGTGCATCAGTGATCCTACGACGGTCGGTCGGGCCAACGGTGGACTTCCGCTCATTCCCTCGCAGGCGACGTTGTCGAACGTGGCGTGCGCACCGGCGTGTCCGGCTCTCGGCTTTACGGTCATAGACTGTCCCATGGTGGCGGTAGGAACGCTCAGCAATCCCTGGAAGCTTGCGACAACCCCGACAACCTACAGGATTCCTCAGGGCATCGCCGTGACATTCGGAGTTGTCAAGACTCTGGAGATCCCTTACTTTAACGTATACTGCCAGAATCGGACCAGCCTGAAAATCTCGCTCAGGAAGTTCCTTCTTACAGACGCGGCGAATGTAACGGTTGCCGGGATCTTTGGCGCAAACATCGCCACCTGATACTCGCGGCGACGGACGTTGCGAACACGCAGAACCTTTACTACATTGATCCGAATCAGAACCACTTCTGCTTACCGCCGGATCAGTGGGCCGTGGCGCAGTACTGCCCGACCAGTTTCGACTGCAACAACCAGGAGTTTCTCTACAGCCCGGTCCAGGAACTGGTACCGCTGGATAGAAAACTGATTGGTGTCGGAGCGATCTCTCAGGGTCAGCTCTTTAACAACCCGATATTCATAGAGAACGGCATCCTTAACGGCTGCCTGATACCGCTGCTGCCGTTCCCACCGGTTGCTCCGTATCCGGGAACCGTGAACGCGCCGATAATACCGTGCTAGTTACGGGCAGCGCTTGACCCGCATTATTCGTGCTTAGACGCGTTTTGCGGCACTAAAGCTTGCCAAGAGCAGCAGCGGTGAATAAAGGGGTTAGCTCGTGGAGAGTCTATTGCGGGCTCTCCCTCCTTGTTCACGTCCACAGGCTGGGCAGACTTCGTCTGTCCAGCCGTTTTAGATGCAAGCATGCAGACATATATATTGCAGCCACTATATTCGACATCCCTACAATAAACAGGCAGTCGAACAATATCAGCAGGCAAACACTGTGATGCGCTGTTGACAACCCGGCTCTATTTACGTTTAACTAGCGTGCTCACAGGGTATTCAACGCACGTTAGCCACAATGTAAGACCGCTTACAACAGCGAAAGGAGGCGATGTTCGAGAACATAATTGCATTACTGGCTCCATCCGGATGCGACGCTCTCGCGTTCGGACTATTTTCGGGAAACACTCAAGGAGGGAAACGAATGAAACGCAACACTCTACTCTTGATCGCGCTTACGGCAGTAATTGTGATGTACTGCGCAAGCAACTGTGTGGCCGATGGATTTCCAAACACCACTTTCGGCCTGTTTAGCGGAGTCGGAGACAGCCAGGTAGAATTCAACATGTTCCAGGGTTGGTTCAACGGCTCCCGGGCATGGTACATCTGCACCGACAGCAACGACTTCAGGTTCGCGCAAACACACAACCTGACCTACACGCCCAGACTCAGCAGCGCCATTAACAGTGGCATACCGACAATCTACCTTGTGACCAATTTGAACCAGGGACCGGTGTTCACAGCTCAACCGGGAGTTGCTCCATATGCGGGACTCTGGCAAGTCGTGTATATCACCTGGCAGCCGGGCGTGATCCCGCGGCCTATTTGCAATGCCAATCCGGAGTCACCGACAAATCCCAGCGGCCTCCCGACAACCACCGAGGCATTCTTCTCCAATGTCTGCAATGGTACCGCAATCGACCCTGACGGTCCCTGGACCATTGTCGACTATCCGATAATCGCCATCGGGCCACTGGGTGGACCTTGGCTTCCCGCACCTCCCGGAACCTATCGTCTTCCTCAGGTGATCGACGTCGAAGTCAGGGATAAGGAAGTCACGCTCCCGACATGGTTCGTCTATTGCCAGAGCCCGATTACCGAGGGAGTCTTTGTGCGTTCGGTTATAATTCCGGACATCGCTGATCCGACCCTCGCCGCGGAAGTGAGGGCGAACGTCGCTCCCGGATTGTCCCTGGTGCCGTCAACAGACGTTCAGAAATTCTGGGTCATCGACCCGAATCAGATAGTCGCGCCGGGAGTCTGTCTGCCGGTAGCGCCATCGCAGCTTCCTGTGGCAGAAAGATGCCCGGACGATATTAATGCGTGCAATACTTACTTCGCCGACGACGCTCTGAACTACACGCCGGTGATGGATTTCACGTTGTTGGATCGCATTACCTGCCCGGTAAGTACTGTGTTCAACAATCCGGATATCGTCGAAAGCGCGGTGCAGTCAGGAGGACTGGACATTACCTCCACCTCGCTGATCAATGCGCCATTTGTCGAGCCCTGCGATATCACGGTCTGGAATCGCACCATAAAATTTGGTCTGATGGACCTGGTTCCTGACGGAGACCAGATTGACGTGACTCTCAACGGCGTGCCGGTTGTCACCAACTATAAGCTGACGCTGATTCCCAAGACCTGGCCACTGCAGTTCCGGCCCGGCGACAACCTCATCACCGTTCACGCAGACAATGTGGGCTCGTTGCTTAAGTACAACACGCCTATATTGCTGTTCTCGGACGCGAACATCCCGATAGTTCCATTGGTCTTGAAGGCTAACGAAACCGTCAGTTTCGTGATAACATCACCTTAGAACCCATTCTATCCGGTCTGAACGGGCGGGCGCACGCGAGCGCCCGCCCGTCTCATTTCTTCTCCAGCATAAATCGCAGCGGAAGATAATCATCCAGTGTAAGCATGTCATACGTCAAATCCGACGAAGAAGCGGCGATAACGACCGGCTCATCATCCCGCGAAAACTCCGCCATCACCTGCAAACAAGCGCCGCACGGCCTGGCTATCTCCGCGTCCCCACCAACCACGACCACTGCGGCAATGGAGGTTTCGCCCTCTGAGACAGCCCTGAGAATCGCCACCCGCTCAGCACATACAGTTAGACCGTAGGATGCGTTCTCGACGTTGCATCCGACGTAGACTTTGCCGGAGCCGGCCAACACAGCCGCGCCTACCCTGAACTCCGAGTAGGGAGCATAAGCTCTGTCGCGGGCATCGCTCGCCGCGCCCAGCATAGCAAGAACAGTCGCCTTGGAAACGGACATCGAAGTTCACCTGCGCTTGAAAGATTATAGCCTATGATTATACTGCTCACCCCTTCTTCCCTCCATTTACGAGGCGCGGTGCTTGCGGCACCGCGGGAGCCGAGGCGTTCGAATCGAGGCACACAATGAATGGACGGTGATGTATAATATGATGTCGCAGCGGAGGGGTAACCCCGGAAACTTCTTGATATTCAACCTTGCGACGTGAGGAGAGCATGAACCAAGTCGAGAGCCTCGCAGACAAGATACGGAAGTTGAAAACCGAGCGCGCAGCGGTGATTCTCGCGCATAATTACCAGCTTCCCGAAGTGCAGGAGATCGCGGACTTCACTGGCGACTCCCTGGAACTGTCCCGCAAAGCCGCCCAAACGGATGCGGAAGTAATAGTTTTCTGTGGAGTGCACTTTATGGCGGAGACCGCGAAGATACTCTCGCCTGAAAAGACGGTGCTCATTCCCGACCCAAACGCCGGTTGCCCGATGGCCGACATGATAACGGCCGAGGAGCTCCGCAGGTTCAAGAGCCGCCACCCGGGCCTGCCGGTGGTTGCCTATGTGAACACCAGTGCCGAAGTGAAAGCCGAAAGCACCATTTGCTGCACATCGGCAAACGCAGTAAGGGTAGTTGAATCAATGGACGCTCGCGAAATACTTTTTGTGCCGGATAAATCCCTCGCAGCGTATGTCGCATCCAAAACTGATAAGCACATCATACCCTACTGCGGTTTTTGCCCGACGCACCACAGAATACTCGCCCAGGACGTGCTTAAGACCAGGCGCGAGCATCCTGACGCGCTTGTGGTCGCTCATCCGGAGTGCACTATAGACGTGGTCAAACTCGCTGACGCCGTTGAAAGCACGTCAGGTATGATAAGATTCGTTGCGCAAAGCGCCGCCAGGGAGTTCATAATGTGCACCGAACGGGGTATCCTGCACAGGCTTAAAAAGGACAACCCGGACAAAGTGTTCTACAACCCGAGCCCGCTCAACATCTGCCCGAACATGAAAAAGATCACGCTTGAAAAGGTCCTCTGGAGCCTTGAGGATATGAAATACGAGATCGAACTGCCCGCGAGCATAATCGAGAAATCCAGAGCCGCAATAGAAGGGATGGTTGCAAGATGACGTGGCTTGACTCGATCTACCTGGAATCGGTAGTAAAGGCGGCGTTAACCGAGGACATCGGCAGCGGTGACATTACGACACTGCTCACGATACCCGAAGACGCACGCTCCGATGGACTCCTGGTCGCCAAGCAGGATGGCAAAATCGCAGGCCAGGATGTGGCGCTCAGTGTGTTCAACGCGCTGCATTCGCCGGTCGAATACAAGGTGATCGTGCCGGACGGCGCCAGGGTAAGCGCCGGGGAGAGCATAGCGACCGTATCGGGGAGCACGCGGGGAATTCTGACCGGGGAGCGGGTAGCTCTCAATCTCCTGCAGAGGATGTCCGGCATTGCGACGTTGACGGCGAGATACGTAGAACTGGTTTCGCACACGAAAGCGCAGATAGTCGATACGCGCAAGACCACCCCCGGTTTGCGGCGGCTGGAGAAGTATGCGGTCAACGTCGGAGGCGGCAGGAACCATCGCTTCGGCCTCTCCGACGGCATTCTGATCAAAGACAACCATATTGCCGGGGCCGGCGGCATAGTCTCGGCTGTCCATGCCGCGAGAAGCCGCGCCCCGCACACGCTGAGGATCGAGGTGGAAGTGACGAACCTCGAAGAGCTTGCGGATGCGATCAAGGCGAAGGCGGACGTTATTATGCTGGATAATATGCCGCTTGAGATGATGCGCCGGGCGGTCGAGATTGCGGATGGAAAGGCACTCATCGAGGCCTCAGGCGGCATAAACGAGAGCACCGTGAAGGAAATCGCGGAAACGGGTGTCGATCTCATATCCGTCGGCGCGCTGACGCACTCGCCGCACGCGCTCGATATCAGTCTCAGGATTGTGTGAGTTGTCGGGGGCTTCGCCCCCACACCCCCACCAGAAACGGCCGTCTCTGGACTCTGCTGGGGCCGAGGGCAGCGCCCTTGGTGGGAGCCCGAGGGCAAAGCCCTCGACAAGGAACCAAAATGCTTGAGCCAAGATTTCACCGTTACGGTATAGTCGAATCGACCAACGATATCGCGCTCGCGATGGCCCGGCGCGGGGAGCCGGAGGGCACAATCGTCACTGCGCTCAGTCAGACCGGAGGACGCGGCAGAATGGGCAGGAAGTGGTGGGACAAACCCGGCGACAGCCTGTTGATGAGCGTGATTTTGGCTCCTGATGTGCCGGTCTCCCGAATCCCCGAGCTGTCATTTGTCGTTTCACTCTCGACCGCCCAGTATTTGAAGAGCGGACTCGGCATCGACGCCAGGCTGAAGTGGCCGAACGATGTTATAGTTAATGGAAAAAAAATCGCCGGTATACTGATCGAAGTGACGCACTCTCATAACGGACCTGCGGCAGTGGCCGGGATTGGGATCAACATCAACCAGTTAACGTTCCCTGATGAGCTGGTCGAAACCACAACCTCGGCAGCGAATGAGACAGGGCGGCATATGAGCGTGGAAGATCTCTCGGAGCCGTTCGCGAAAGCGCTATTTGCAAATTACGAAGTGTATTTGGCCTGCGGTTTCGAGGAGATTTCAGAGCGGTGGCATAAGTATATGTGGGGAATTGGCAGCCAGGCTGATGTCGCAGCCCAGGGACTTACCCTGCGAGGCGTGATTTCCGGAATCGACGCAGCCGGCGGGCTCCTGATAACAGACGAACGGGATGTTGTGCACACGGTCTTCGCCGCCGACTACGTCCGAATGACTTAATTGTCTTTGACTTCCAAACTCTAGGAGGAGTGAATAGATGGCAAATCCAAAAGCAGTGCTTCTAATCGCGGATGGTCTGGGTGATCGTCCGATCAAGGAACTGGGAGACCGTACCCCGCTCGAGGCGTCCGAGAAGCCGAACCTGGATATGTTGGCGACACAGGGCGAATGCGGGCTGATGGACCCCATTGCAGTCGGAATCAGGGCCGGGAGCGATACCTCACACCTGGCCATACTCGGCTATGACCCCTACAAATACTACACCGGCAGAGGTCCGTTCGAAGCAGCCGGTATCGGAATGGACGTGAAGAAGGGCGACATAGCGTTCCGCTGCAACTTCTCCACGGTTGACGACAATATGGTCATCATCGACCGCCGTGCCGGCCGCATTTCCAGCGGCACCGATCAGCTTGCCGCCGCGGTGAACGGCATGGAGATCGACGGAGTCCAGGTGATCTTCAAAGAATCGGTCGCGCACAGGGGAGCTCTTATTTTACGCGGGGCCAATCTGAGCGCTGAGATCACCGACACCGACCCGCACCACGAGGGCACGGGGGTTCTCACGAGCACGGCGATCGATTCAAATGACGCAGCCAGCGCAAAGACCGCGGATGTGGTAAACAAATTCGTCAAGAAATCCTATGAGCTGCTTAAGGACCATCCCGTGAATAAGGAGCGCATAGCCCAGGGCCTCAACCCGGCCAACATCATCCTGCCCCGGGGCGGCGGCATCGGCCCGAACATCGAGAGTTTCGAGACCGAATACGGCCTCAAGGCCGCGTGCGTTGCCGAAACGGGCCTGATCAACGGTGTGGCCCGGTATGTCGGAATGACAATAGCCGAGGCGCCCGGCGCAACCGGCGGACCTGATTCCAACGTGCTGAACATGGCTGTCGAGATCGTCGAAATGCTCAAGAGTCACGACTTCGTGCTGTGCAACGTTAAGGGCGCCGATGTCGGTGGCCACGATGACGCTCCGCAGGTCAAGATTGAAATGATCGCCAAGCTGGATAAGATGATCGGCTACCTGATGTCTAATGTGCCAGAGAACACTTATATCGTCTTGACTGCCGACCACTCCACTCCCTGCGCCCTCAAGGACCACTCGGGCGACCCCGTTCCGATTGTATTCTGTGGCGAAGGCGTAAGGACCGACAAGTGTGAGCGCTTCGACGAGCGCTCGGTGACCGCGGGCGGTCTCGGAAGAATCCGCGGAATAGACGTTATGAAGATCGTCACGCAGCTCATGAACGTTCAAGAAAAGTTCGGAGCATAGAACGTTGGCATTTCCGGGTGAGGATTTCCGAATCCGGTTGCACGCATTAGGCTCCCAGGATTCGGAAATCGCCGCCCGGAATTGACTGACGGCGTTATCCAGGGAATTGCGGATAAAACAACTGCGTTGTTTTCAAGGGAGAAGGCATGGCAAAAGACTCTAAATTTCTGGCATTCGACTTTGGCGCCGAGAGCGGACGCGCACTCCTCGGCATAATCGAAAACAATAAACTGCGCCTGCAGGAAATACACAGGTTTCCCAATACTCCGGTTTCGATTCTGGGGCATCTGCATTGGGATACCCTTCGCCAGTTCTTCGATATTAAGCAGGGACTGCGGCTCGCGTTGCAGGAGACCGGCGGCGAGATCGATGGAATAGGCGTCGACACGTGGGGAGTGGACTTTGGGCTGCTGGGCGACGACGGCGAACTCCTCGGCAATCCCTTCCATTACCGCGACAGCAGAACCGACGGGATGATGGAGGAGGTCTTTAAGGTTGTCCCGCGCGAGGAAGTGTTCCGGAACACGGGCATCCAGTTCATGCAGTTCAACAGCCTTTACCAGCTCGCCGCGATGGTCAAAGGCGGCTCGACTTCCCTCCGATGCGCATCCAAGCTGCTGTTCATTCCCGACCTGT
Organism: uncultured bacterium; assembly: GCA_963775535.1. GTDB lineage: Bacteria > Armatimonadota > UBA5829 > UBA5829 > UBA5829 > CAVZJH01. Next base: position 58,277 of record CAVZJH010000045.1, read on the forward strand.
TCAACTACTGGCTCACAGGGGAGCAAGTGAGCGAGTTTTCGATTGCATCCACCAGCCAGTGCTACGACATGCGCAAGGGGGACTGGGCAAAGGGAATGCTCGAAAAGCTGGGCATACCCACGCATATTCTCCCGGAAGTGGTTCAGCCCGGAACCGTGATTGGCTCGCTTTCGCAGTCTCTGGTCGACGAGATGGGAGTCGGCAAGGGCATACCGGTCATAGCCCCCGCATGCCACGACACCGGCAGCGCGGTTGCTGCTGTCCCCGCAAGCAGCGAAAACCACGCATATCTTAGTTCCGGCACGTGGTCTCTGCTGGGCGTAGAACTCGAGCAGCCGCTGATCAACGAAATAGCTCTTGCCAGGAACTTTACCAACGAAGGCGGGATCTGCTCAACCATCAGGTTCCTGCACAACATAATGGGGCTCTGGATAGTTCAGGAGTGCAGGCGGACCTGGCTCAACGCGGGCGAGGAGGTATCATACGCCGAACTCGCCGAGATGGCGTCCAGGCCGAAGGTTTTGCATCCGTCGTAGATCCTAACGCAAACGTGTTCCTCCCGCCCGGCGACATGCCTCAACGGATCAGAGATTTCTGCAGGAACACGGGCCAGCCAATCCCGACGAGCATGGGCGAAGTGGTCCGCTGCGCTCTGGACAGTCTTGCGCTGGCATACCGGCAGACGATACTCGACCTTGACGACATGCTGGAAAGCGCATAGATACACTGCATATCGTCGGAGGCGGAACGCAGAACACGCTGCTCTCTCAGCTTACCGCCGATGCAACCGGACGCACAGTCATCACCGGCCCGATTGAAGCAACGGCCATCGGTAATGTGCTGGTGCAGGCAATGGGAACGGACTGCGTGAGATCGCTGGATGAAGCGCGAGAGATCGTGCCAATTCCTTCGAGCTCATTACTCACAAGCCGCGCCCGTCTTCTGCGATTGACAAGGCTTACGCGGTTTTCAAGCAGTTGGCGTCGTAAGTCCGAAGGCGGAGCCCGACACCGTTCACTTGGGGCGGCGGAAGGGAATTCTCATCACGAAAGCACGAAAGGGGAACAGCGCGAAAAGAGAAGTGAGATCGGATGGATAAGATAATGGCTGCAACCCTGCGCCATCCTCTACCTCTTGACGTTCAAACTTCCTTTTCGTGTTTCCTTCCTTTCGTGCTCTCGTGATAAAAGCGCCTTCACGCTGTGCTAAGTGAACCGTCTTGGGGAGAAGCCCGTGAAAATATCTACCTCGGCGTCACCGTGACCCTGTTCCCGGCGTTCACCGCGACGTCGAGGTTTTCCCGCGCCACTGAACCCCTGTGATCTTCAGGCTCTTCCAGTGCTTTCGGCAGGCGAGGTTCAAACGTCAGGGGCGGTGTGCTGGCGCCCGTGGGGAAGTAATCTATTCTCGCGCCCGCCAGGCCGAAAAGCGCCGCCTGGATCGGTCCTGCGGCGCCTGTCAGGAAGCACATATTGTCATAAGTCCGAGACTGTTTTTCGTTGAAGTAATCGAACGGCCCGCGCAGGAATGGCTTGTAGCTCTCCACGAAACACTTATATGCTCTTTCGGAATCTCCGAGCCGGGCGGATATAACGCTGTGCACCGACGACGTCATCGCGGGACCATTTGCCATAACCTTCGGCGCGTAGAATGAGAACGTGTTTTTGTAAATCTCCGTCATGTTCTCTCCCGCGGTCTTGAACTGCAGGGGATATACAAGAAGTTCGCAATCCGCCTGTTTCGCCTTAAGTCCCTTGTAGTTATCGAACGCGATGAACCGACGTTTACCGGCGTCAAACGGTATGTACATCTTCGCCGCAACCTCGGACCATTTCGGATTGGCAGGAAGTCCCGCCTCTTTAGCGCAGCGCGCGGCTATTTCGAGGTTCATCTTTGCGATGCAATTTGTATAGGCGCTGTTGTCCACAAGATCGGCGTTCTCGTCCGGTGGAACGACCTTTAGTATTTCATAATGCTTCTTGGCGGGCACGAACTTTGCCCGGCTGACCCAATAGTCGGCAGTCGCCTTTAGCACGGGATACCCCCTGGTCCTGAGCCAGTTCATGTCGCCTGTGGCAAGGTAGTACTGCCACTGCGCGATGGCGATATCGCCATCTATATGGCGCTCTTGCCTGTAGAGAAGACCGGGCGGAGTGTCTTCCCTGCCCGTGCCGCCGCTCTCCCATGCGTACTGCGCGCCAGAAAAGCCCTCGGCTTTGGCATTGGCCATCGCGCCCGCGAGAGTGTTGTAGCGATAGTCGACAATTGCGCGCGCAAGCTCGGGGTGCTGGAGAATGAGCGCGGGGAACATCCACAAATCCGCGTCCCAAAAGACATGCCCGCTGAAGGCATTGTTCGAGAGTCCCATCGGCGGCAGGCTCCACTGGCTTCCCGCGCGCACGCTCTGCAGCAAATAGAACATACAGGAGTGAATGGCCTGCTGGTCAGCTTTTGACCCGTCAGTCACAATGTCCTTTTGCCAGAGTTTTGCCCAGGCAGATTTATGAGCTGCGATAATTGCGTCAGCATTCGGAGCCTGAAGCTGCCTGACATCACCGGCGGCCAGTGCTTTGGCGCTTGTTACTGCAACGTCAGCATAGGCCGTGACTGTAACCCTCGCACCCGACTTAAGCTTTACCTCTTCATCAACAGGCGCCTCTTGTTTGTCAGAGCCTGACTTTACGCGTCCGGCGATGGCCAACCCACCCCGCAGATTCCCCGGCTCGATGTCTGCCCAGCGTGAAAGCTTGACACTGGTGCCGCTGTGCTTCGTGGAGCAGGAATAATCAGACGCCCAACCGTCACGAGTCATCCCCTGGGAAACTAACTGTCCGTTTTGCCCAAAACTAACGGGGTAACTGAGGCCGATTTTTCCATCGAAATCCGGCGTGAGCGTCGCCTTCACCAGCCCTAGATGTGGCTCAGCCCTGGACACGATCACCTCGATTTTGCCCTTCAGCGTCTTGCTTCCGGCGCGCCAGGTGGCTTCGGTAGTCAGGATGCCGGCCTTCATGTCCAGCGTCTGCTTGTAGTCGGCGTCCTTGTCTATTTTGAACTGCGTTTTGCCATCGTAAAAACGCAGGTCGCTCCAGGTCGGGCATTGGACCAGCTTCTCGTCATCATACAGACCGGCCATAAAACACGGCAGCGGCCGGCCGTCCTGGCTTCCGACCCCGTCGCCCATTATGCGGGTTGATATGAATCCATTGGACAGATAAGTGCCGTAGGGGTTGTTGGGATCGTAGGAAACAAGCTTCCATGGGTCGTCGTTCGGAGGATGAGACTTGTTTGCCCTGGACCTGGGGATAAAAAGCATGATTGCGGCAACCAGGGCGATGACTACGACAACGATTGTGCCTCGCAAAACGTTCTTACGCATATCAGACCTTCCTGGCAACAAAGAAGACCCTGTCCGAGCGCCTGGTGGGCCTCCTGAACTTATATGCTTGTAATACGTCAACAACCTCAAAAGATGCGTCAATGAGCCACTGGGTCAGCTCCTCAATCGAATGTCCTCTCTGTATATGCACTTCCTTGAACTGGCGCTTCTCGCCGTTTTCGACAACCTCAAAGGTCATGTTGACGCGGCAGATGCGGGTAGAGTGGTCGTATTCACTGTTCCAGATATACTTGGGGTAATGGTCGTCGGAAAGGTTGGCCTGGTCGAAAAAATGGTGTGAAAGGGCATAGATCGTGTTCACATCGAATATGAAGATTCCGTGGTCCACCAAATGCCTGGAGACCTGTTTCATTCCCTGGGCGAGCTTGCCCACATCAGTAACGTAGTTCAGGCTGTCAAACAAGCTGATGGCGAGATCGAACTTCCTGTCCAGGTCCAGTTCGGCAATGTCCTGCACGTGATACTCGACCTGGCTCTGCTTGCCCTGAGCCACTTCGATCATCTGAGGTGAAATGTCCACGCCCGCAACCTCAAAACCTCGGTCGGCGAGCAACTCGCTCACGTTGCCGGTGCCGCACGCGACATCAAGCACGCTGTGAGGCTTATAATCGAACCTGCCGAGCAAGCCAATGAGGTAGTTGACCCACAGACGGTAAGGGACACCTGCCATCAGATCGTCGTAATACGCTGCGATGACGTTGAATTGAGAATCTGTCATTATAGGGTGCTGATCTCCAGTGAATACTACGCAGAATCTTTCTCGAAAGTCTCACCCAATCCCTTCGATTTGCGCCTTGACAGGCCTGAATTGCTGTGGTAACTAACAAATAGAAGAAGTATGAAACGGCGACCGTCTTGCAACAGTCGCCGTTTACGGAAAGAAAGGAGAGAAGATGGATGTGGCCGATGCCCGAGTTTGTCCGTAAAAAACTGCGGAGTGCTGGCAGGTCACTGTTTCGCACCGGACTCGTCTGGAACTGAGCAAGACTCTGCGGGCAGGCAGTTTTTTTGAAAAAGTCTTCCTCAGCCGGGCCATATTGTTTGGAGATACTCCGCCTAAGTTCTCCGAGCAATACGCTCCCTCATCGGCCATATGTATGATACCCCAGTCAATGAGGCGCTACAATTAGCTTTCCGCCCTATTTTTTTATGTACCGAAGCATTAGCCTCAAGTAACGCTAAAGTATTATGCGGCATAGCGGATACGCGATTATTCGCAAATACTCCCTCTTCCGGACTCGTGCACTAATTCCCCCAATATGGTATCCTTTTTGAGTGGTTTTATTGCCCCGCTGTTTCGTGTATGTGTCCGGCACGAATGCAGCAAGGTGGGGTGAATAGATGGGCTGGCAACCTACGGATAAAGTGTCAGAACGAGCACCGAACACCGGTGTTTCGGGAATCTTGTTCCCGAAACCTGAGCACGTATCGGGAATAAAGTTCCCGATACACCGGGCCTATGGCGACTTTTTCCGACGGCTGCTAGTTAATTGCGCGAACAGGCGGAACGGCAGAGCAGTGTTCTTGCGTATTTTGGGAGTGGGAGTAATACACCTGGATGACTCATATTAGAAAACCTATTTTCTTTGACCACTCGGGAAAACGCTGGAGGCGCATCCTGGCATTCGCCACCGGGGTTGCGCTCGCGATCTCCATTCTAGGTGCCCTCTTCTCGTTCAGTCTGATAGCTTTGCCCCTGTCACCCCTGCCTTTAAGCCAGAAAGAGTACGTTCGCAGGCTCGTTCCAAAATTCGAGAGCCACGAAGAAGCAGCGCAGAGATTCATCGCGAGCAAGACGAGCCAGACGCTCAAGAGTGTGATCGCTCGCGAACACATGCCCCAGCCAAAACTCCATCCGCGCAGCCCCGGAGCGCCTTTGTCCACCGTGATCGGCTATTACGTCACGTGGGACCCGCAAAGCTTCGCAAGTCTGCATGATCACATCGACGCGCTCAGCTATGTGATGCCGGAATGGTTCTTTCTGAAGGATGGCGTGAAGCACCTCAAAGAGGGTGAGCTGTCATTTGACTCGCCCCTGCGCGGCACTGACCACTTCGATAAAGCCCTGGCACACGATACTAAAAGGCATAATGTGCCGCTCATTCCAATGATTGAGAATTTCGATCCTCTGACAGACTCGTGGAACTGGCCTAGATTGCGCGCGCTCCTCAAGGATCGTGATTATCAGGAACAATTGGCTGAGGATTTGCGGGATTATCTGCTGGATGCGCAGCGCGAAGGCGTCAATTGCGGCGGCATTAATATCGACTTCGAGCCTCCTCCTTTCAATACCGTGCCGGAATCGCAGAAAACTGAAGTTTTCAGACTCATGCACGATGAACTCCCTCATTTCGTGGAGACGGTTCACAAGGTTTTCAAGCCTGCTCACTTGCTCGTGACGGAAGACATTCCGGCGGACACGCTCGATGACGAGGGCCAGCCCAACCATCCGGATTTCAATTATGAGAAGCTCAGCGATTACAACGACTTCGTGGTGGTGATGATCTATGACGAGCACTCAGCAAGCACAAGGATGGCCGGCCCGATTGCCGGGCAGGACTGGATCGAGAAGGCTGCCGAAAGGACTTTCGCCAGAATGGACTCCCAGAAAGTCATCCTCGGCATAGGCAACTACGTCCTGGACTGGAGCGTCAACTCCTGGGACAACGATGGAAACGGGATTTCCAAAGTCAACGCGAATCCGTTATCCCTTGGCGAAGCTCTGCAGTTTGCTCACGATGCTCAGACCGATGTCATAATGGATTCTCCGGACATGAATCCGCACTTCTACTATCAAGATGATGCCGGAGATCACGCAGTCTACATGCTCGATGCAGTGACTGCGTACAACCAGATCAAGGCGCTCAGGGGGTACGAACCGCGCGGTGTCGCATTGTGGCGGCTTGGCTCCGAAGATCCCGATATATGGTCGTTTGTCGATGACGACAAGCTGGCTAAACCGGCGAACCTCAAAGACCTCAACGATGTCCATTTCGATATCAGCGTTGTCGACCGTGGAAAGGGCGAGCTGATGGAGGTTATCGATCAGCCCAAGCCCGGCAGGAGAGTATTCAAAACGGACTCGGATGGGCTGATCACGTCCGAAAAATTCCTCAGCTATCCGAGCCCTTATGTAATTCAGCACTTTGGAAGCGCTCAAAAAGCGGTCGCGCTCACATTTGACGATGGGCCGGACGCGAAATACACGCCTGAAATTCTCAAGGTGTTGAAGGATAACAACGTCCCCGGCACTTTCTTCATGATCGGAAAGAACGCGGAAAACAACACCGGGATTGTGAGGCAGTGCTGGCAGCAGGGGTGCGAGATCGGCAACCACACATTTACCCACCCGGAGATATCCAGGAAGTCCCCACTGCGCGCCGAACTCGAAGTGAACGCGACTGAGCACCTCATCGAGAGCATTATCGGGTGTTCTACAAGGCTGTTCAGGCCGCCGTTTGGCGACAATGCCGAAGATACGAATGCGAATACCTCAAAGGACGCTGACGCGCTGGCGCGTATGCAGCGCCTCGGCTACATCACGGTGGGAATGAATATAGACCCCAAGGACTATGAGAGCCCTCGCCCTCTGGTCATAAACGGCAAAGTTGTCAACAGAATCGAACACAGGGTCCTGGAGATGCTCGACATAGAAAAGCCGATAGATGAGTTGGGAGCCGAGGAACTGCAGTTTCCGTTCGTAAAGAACGCGTCGCATAACGTGATACTGATGCACGACGGCGGTGGAAACAGGACACAGACCGTGGCTGCGCTGCCCCTCGTGATCCGCGATCTGAAGGCCAGGGGATACAGGTTTATCAGGGTTTCAGACCTCCTGGGCAGCGGTGGCCGCGCGCGAATGTTCCCACCCATTGCTCAAAATCAAGTCGCAATCGATGGGTGCGACCGGATAGTGTTCGAGTCCAGTTTCCTGGCAAGCAGCGCGTTGAAAATAGTGTTCCTGATCGCAATCATACTGGGTGTACTCAGGATCGCAGTAGTGACGCCGCTTGCCATTATCCAAAACCGCCGTGCCCGCCGGTTGAAACACGAGGCCTATGCGCCGCCGGTAAGCGTCGTCATACCAGCCTACAACGAGGCGAACGTTATCAGCAGGACCATTCACGCGGTCCTTGCCAGCGACTATCCCGACATTCACATTATAGTTGTGGATGATGGATCCACGGACAACACGGGCGACGTAGTACGGCAGAACTTCTCGTCCGAAGACCAGGTAACCCTCATTCGCAAGGAAAACAGCGGCAAAGCTGAGGCTCTGAACCTCGGCATATCCAGCGCGGAAACAGAGATCATAGTTTGCCTCGACGCGGACACGATATTTGCCAAAGACACCATCCGCCTCCTGGTCCGGCATTTTGACGACCCGGTAGTTGGCGCCGTCGCAGGAAATGTTAAAGTCGGCAACAAGAAGAACCCGCTCACCATCTGGCAGAGCCTGGAATATACCACCTCTCAGAACTTCGACCGCAGGGCCTACGCGGCTCTCAACTCGGTTGCGGTGGTCCCGGGGGCAGTCGGCGCGTGGCGAAAGTCGGCGGTATTGCGCGCCGGCGGCTATGAGACCGACACGCTGGCCGAAGACACCGACCTCACATTCAGGATCAGGCTGCTGGGCTACCATATCCGCACCGAAAACGACGCCCTTGCATACACCGAGGTCCCGGATACAGTCAGGTCTCTTGCACAGCAGCGATTTAGATGGGCGTTCGGCACCATCCAAAGTCTGTGGAAGCACCGGCGGAGTATGTTCAAGTCCCGTTACGGCGCCTTCGGCACGTTCGTCATGCCCTCGATGTGGGTCTACAATATATTCTTCCAGGCGTTCTCGCCGATCGTGGACCTGATGGTGCTGCTGTCGCTCTTTAGTGGCGAGTTCCTGGCCGTTGTGACCTACTACTCCGCATTCTTCGTGCTGGATTTCATCTCGGCCATGGTGGCGTACCGGCTGGATAACGAGAACCCGAAGACCCTTACGTGGCTGTTCTGGCAGAGGTTCTTCTACAGGCAGTTTATGTATTATGTGGTCTTACGGTCTATAATGGCCGCACTGCGCGGTGGTCTCGTGGGCTGGGGCAAACTGCAGAGGAAAGCTTCGGTAACGCTCCCGGCGACGAAGATCTGAGCTATTTGAACAGCACCCGCTGGTCGCCGATCCTCCGGGTGACTCTCTTCGCATCGAAGTATTCGAGCAGGGGGACGACGTACTTCCTGCTCGAATTGACCAGATCGCGAAATTGCGCCACGGTCATCTGGCCGCTCGTGGCAAGATAGTCCCTGAGCGTGTTTTCGATCCTGGCCAGCACTTGGGTGTGGAGATAGAACTCCGGCGCGATCTTGACCAGGTCGCCGCGTTCGATCAGCATTGAGATAAGCTCGCGAGCGTCGCCGCCGTAGCGCAGCTCCACTTGCGCCAGGAGCGGCGGATTTGTGCCGGCTTCTCGGAACGCAGTCTCGATGCCCCGGGCAATCTCCTCCTGCTGTCGGTTCAAGGTCGGAGTGTGGCCCGCCAGCCTGGCAGTGGCTTCGGAGATGATCACGTCCCGACTCGACGACATCAACGCCAATATTCTCTGGAATCCTTTCTGTTCCATTCGTGACCCGAGCTGAGCCCGCAGTTCCTCCTTGGGCATCCCAGAGCGCACGGGGTTTGCCTGATGGTAAAATGCAAGGAGCGACCTGACCCTGGATGCAATCCCATCAAAGGTTGATCTATGCAAGAAGCTGCCGGCGTGCTCGATCGCTCGGTTGGCTTCCAGCAGCGCGGTGACAGCAGACTCAACCGCCGGTTCTGCCAGCCCCGTCTTATTCACTATCTCCTTCTTCATCAGCCCGGTCTCCGATAATGCCAAAGCGTCCTCGACAATGTCCTCAGGGTTCCCCTTCAGTGTTCTTTCAAGGCGATCCACAACCGCTTTGTCAGCCCGCCGATGCTTCGCGCTTACCGGATCGAGTATAATGCCGCCGCCAAGAACCTTTGTAGGTGAATAAAACCTGAGAACAAACCTGTCGCCTCGCGCAGCCACGACGGGGCTCTCTAGCCTCAGTTGAACCATTCCCCTGGACCCGGGGGCGATCTCTTCCGCTCCCAGGATGAGGCTGCGGCCTATTGCCTCAGAGGTTCCGATGTGCAGGCGAATACGAGTCCGGTTCCGCAGTGGCCGCGGCGAATCCGTCAGGACGGTGACGGCGGCATCGAGCATAGTTGTCGCCCGAAGATAACCCGGCCCGACAACCACACTGCCGCGCCCCAGGGCCGCCACATCCACACCGGCCAGATTGACGGCAATCCTGCTCCCCGCGTAGACGACGTCCTGCTTCTTGTTATGCATCTGCAGTTGCCTTACGCGGGATTCAAGCCCCTCCGGAAGGACCACGGCGGGGTCTCCGGTCCTGAGCGTGCCCGAAACGAGAGTGCCCGTCACCACCGTGCCAAACCCGGTTATGGTAAATACCCGGTCTACCGGAAGCCGGAATGGCCCGTCGACGCTGCGCTGTTCGGCCTGACCTGCGAGACGATCCAGTTCTTTGATCAGATCCCCGACACCCTGTCCGGTCGTCGACGAGACGCGAATTACATTAGCATCCCTTAGAAATGTTTTTTGCAGAGCCTGCCTGAGATCGTCTTCGACGATTTCGATCCAGTCTTCTTCCACCGTGTCGCACTTGGTCAGCGCAACCACGCCCTGGCGCGTCTCCAGCAGTTCGAGAATTTCCAGGTGTTCCCTGGTCTGCGGCATCACGCCTTCATCGGCAGCCACAACAAGCAGAGCGATATCGACACCACTTGCGCCCGCGAGCATATTCTTCAGGAACCGCTCGTGACCCGGGACATCGACAACTCCCACCAGACAGCCACTCGGAAGCCTGAGGAAAGCAAACCCGAGGTCGATTGTGAGGCCGCGTTCCTGTTCTTCCTTGAGCCGGTCTGTGTTAATGCCGGTCATTGCCTTGATCAGGGTCGTTTTACCGTGATCGACGTGACCGGCGGTGCCGAGTATGAGGTGTTTTGTGTCGTCGAGCGAAGCCATAGTTGGTAAGGTCGGCCATCGGTTCCTTTCGGGTTGCGCTCATGTTAGTGCCGGACCAATGTTTGGTCAAGCGGGGCGCAGGGTGTTTGTATCATATTAGGAAGCATTCTCGCGCAAAGCGCAACCCACTGCACGGAGAGAGTTCAGTTCTGCGGGAATGGCAAAAAAGCGCGCGATCCGGCTGGCAGAAAACTTTCTAGAAAAACTTGCCCTAAAAGTAATGAATTTGCGGGGTGGTTGTGTAATTAGTCCTTGTGAGTGGACTAGATGAGCTGACAAGAGAAGAAATGGCGGCGCTGGTGATCAAGCTACACGAGACGGCGCAAGTTCAGCAGAAGGGGATTGCTGAACTGAGGGCTGTAGTGGAGCACCAGGCACAGCGGATAGTGGAGCTTGAGGAGGAAGTAGCGCGACTGCGCGGAGGTCGTCCGGGCGTTGACCTTTGCATCAAGCCCAGCGTTGCCAAGAAGGAGAAGGGGCCTCGAAAGAAGCGCAAGAGTTCCTTTTCTCGACATTCTCTGGCTGCAAACCGGGTGATGTACCACGCACTGGACGAATGTCCTGACTGCGGCAGGCCGCTTTCTGGTGGATCGACGAAATGGCGGCACCAGGTGATAGATACTCCGCGTGTCAGAGTGGACGTGACTGACCACGTATTCGTCGAACGCAGGTGCGGTGTTTGCGGCAAGCGGTGGACTCCTGATGCGAGTGTCGTGCTTGCCGATATCGTAGTTGGCAAGAAGAGCTACGGAGTCGGTCTAATGAGCCTGATTGCTCACCTAAAGACGGCGTGCCGAGTTCCGATAGGCCTTATACGCAAGCTCATGTATACACTTTACGGCATAAAGATATCTTCTGGGCAGATAGCCGAGATTCTGCATGATGTTGGAGAACTTGGCGAATCGACATATGATGACTTTCTTGATACGGTGCGTGGTTCTCCGGTGGTGAATGCTGACGAGACAGGCTGGCGTGAGGACGGGGTAAACGGCTATATCTGGAGCTTCTCAAGTCCGGATGTGCGCTACTACACATATCGACACTCGCGTGGAAGTATAGTTGCCAAAGAAGTGCTTGGCGAGGAGTTTACGGGCGCTCTGACCTGCGATTTCTACGCGGCCTACAACTTCTACGAGGGCGAGAAACAGCGGTGCTGGGTTCACCTGATTCGTGACCTTAAGGCTCTGGTGGAGAAGAACCCCGACTTGCCGGATGTGGCGGCATGGTATCCCCTGGTTAAGGACGTTTACGAGCGCGCAAAAGATACTATTCTCATGCGCTATACCGACCACGAGCGCAGCAAGCTCAGAGAGGGCTTTGAGCGTGAACTACTCGCAGTCTGCAAGCCTTATACAGGCAACAAGACGGCACCGCAGCGAGTGCTTGCCGAGCGGATGGAACGCTTTATAGGAGAGCTCTTTGTGTTCGTGCAATGCCCGGAGGTTCCCTCGGAGAATAATGCCGCTGAGAGGGCGATCCGACCGGCCGTAGTCGCGAGGAAGATAAGCGGTGGAACACGTTCTGAGAGGGGATCTAAGACCAGCAGCATCCTACGCACGCTCTTCGAGACTTGGGCGTTGCAGGGTCGCAACACCATGGATGCTTGTCGAGAGATGATCGCCAACTCAACCGCTGCATAGGTCGCTGCTTGCGGATAGAAGATTGTTCCCGCAGAACTGAACTCTCTCACTGCACGCCCGTTTGTTGACACGACCTTGCCGTTGATCCTATAATCTCCCTGTCGAGTCTGTTATTGGAGGATATGTATGAAGTATCGGACTCTTGTGTTGGTGGCTGTTGTCATGCTCTTCGCCGCGCTTGTATCCCCGGCATACGCTCAGTATGAGACAAGTGACAAATCGCGAATTGGACTTGGGCTTTCGTCTTTCTTTCCCGTGGGGGGTGAACTCCAGAGCCTAACAAGCTATTGGCTGAGCCCGAGGATGGATCTTCATCTTACATTCGACAAGCAAGACCGCCCGCAAACGATGTTGTCGATTTCCTGGCTCAGTGAAAATAATAGCTCCGCGGATGCGAGAATGGTTCCCATAGAAGCCAGCTACATCAAGCACTTCAGTAACGACAGGGACAAGTCTCCATATGCAGGCGCAGGGTTAGTTGGTGCTGTCGTGCTCTACAACGGATACGTCCCTTTTCTCGGGCAAGAAGAAGCCAGCGCCACAGAGTTCGGCACGACATGGTTTGCAGGCTACGAATATAACTCTTGGTTTGCCGAGCTGCGTTACGACATGATCAGCCCGCTCCCGTTTCCGGGCGGAGGAAGTGTGAACTTCAGCGGAATGTGCTTTACGCTGGGAACGCACTACGCATTCTGATCGGATCGCAGCGTAAATATTGACCTGTATCGACTGTAATGCTATAATCTATTCTCGGTATGGGGCAGTGGCTCAGTTGGGAGAGCGCATCCCTCGCACGGATGAGGTCAGGGGTTCGAATCCCCTCTGCTCCACCATAGATCTGTAAACAAGCGAGCCAGGTTCTTACTTACGTGCATCATTCTTACAAGATGCATTGCTGACAGTTACCTGGAGTATGGTTATCAAGGCAATCAGTCAAGCAGGTACGAGCAAATCTTGCACACACTGAATCCCGATCAAGTTCTTCGGTTTTGAGGATATGCGGAACGTGTTCGGTAACGACACTTCGCTCGGTTGAAAACAACTCACTGATCTGATGCTGCGTGAGCCACACTATTTCGCTTTCCAGCCGCACATCAATCGTTGCGGCTCCGTTCTCGGCCTGGTATATGACTATCTCGCCCGTGCGTTCTTCCACTTTTTACCAGTCTCAAGCCCTGTGATCTCCACTCACCGCCCTCAAGCTCTAACGCCTTCCTTTGCGAAGCATACTACTACGCCCAGAGGGCTACGCAGGAGGGGCAGGCAAGTTATTGTTCGATGAAAGCAGGAGGGTTATCCTGCGCTCCGCTGGCGCAGTATTCTCAAGCGCAGGACATACTGGCAAACAAGCATTGCGAACACCGGCACGTATTCGGCTAGTCGTAACCATCCAGGAAATAAACCATCTGCGTAGTATACGTACGATAGCGGGCACAGCAGACACAACGCAAGCATTGCGCCGTTAGGGAATAGGCAGCACAATGGCACCAGCCAGCACACGTACCACGGATTTGCCACAGGTGCAAGGATAGGTCCTACAAACGTTAGACTGGCATACGCCATAACCAGGCTGCCAGGGCTCTGTCCATTCGCCGAACCAGGCAAACCAAGTAGGCAAGCAACATAGCAACGGCAGCGACTTTGGCATACGGAGCTGTCGGTTCTTCGTGTAACCTGAAAGCCTGCTCTGCTTTATAAAGAAGGTAGAAAAACCCATCGTTGAAACGCCAATAGTGCGCATAAGCTGCCGCTCCATCTAACGCCTTGGTACCCGCGGAAAAGTACGGCAGACACAAAGCCAATGCCGCTACCAAGAAGGGCACCGAGATCTGAGACCAGCGCCTTTTGGCCAACAGCGGGAGGGCTAGAATGCTCACCCCTTTGGTCATCACGGAAAGTGCCAGGGCCATTCCTCCTAACGCAGGTCTGGACACAAACACCATGTAGATTGCGAGCAGCATCAGAGACATCATAACGATATCGATGTGACACGAGTTGAAAATCTCCTTGAGGATGAGCGGTGACCACGCGTAGAGCAATAATGGTCCTGTCGGCTTGCCCAGCCGCTTCAACAACGCGACGATAAGCGCCATCGTCCCGATATCGAAAGGAATCAAGATAAGCTTAAACAAAGCCGGCGTAGTAAGGTGGCACTTGGCCGCCGCCAGAAAGACAAGTTGGGCGAACGGTGGATATATTGTGCCAATCTCTGGAAAGCCTATTTGTCCATAGTAGCATGTTCGGAGAGCCGCAAGTTGCTCAGAGGCCGGTGCGTGAAGCAATGGATTAATGCCGTGTGCAGCCACGTGCCCATCCCAGAGATAGCGGTATATGTCGTTGTCGAAAAGCGGCCCGAATGGTAATAGGATTGCTCGAAGTCCTGTACCCAACGCGACGATCCAAAGCAGGCTATAGGTTCCCGGCCGCCTGGACTCCAGCCAACCTGCCCCGACCCAGGCTAATCCTGCGATGATATAAGCGCCGGTGAACACGGCTGCATTCGGCCTGGGCTGCAGGGACTGAGCTGAAGTTAGAATGCAAAACGCAAGGATGGCAACAGGAAAGATAGCGGCAACAATTACGCGAGCGGACAATAAGCTACGATCACAAGCGCGGCTCAACCTATATCATCCTTAGCACGCGCCTGGGACAGACGGCCACACATGCTCCGCAATACACACAGGACGTCGTCTTAGTGACTTGCCCCTTAAGTGCATTTGAGCGGATGTCTATACCCATTTCGCAGTGCTTGTTGCACATACCGCACGCCATGCACATGTCATTTGCCGCTATGCCAGCCTTTCCCCACTTTCCGATGGCCCCGAAGATCCCGGCCCACGGACAGAAATAGCGGCACCATATCCTCGGGCCAAGAAGCGGGTACGTCGTCAGTCCTATGACCCCCGCCAACACGAACTTGCCCCAGAAATCGTATCCCAGAGAAAAACGTGTCTGCCCGACTTCATTTGGACCCCAACCAAGGAGGACAGAGATGGTTGCTATGACCGCGAAGAGAACCATTGGCGCCATGAGCCACTCGAATTGAGATGAGCGCGGACCCTTTGGTGACTGCGTCCTGAATGGGTCTCCTGCAGTCTCGGCTAGTGCTCCGCATGCACAGAACCAACTGCAGTATGCTCTTCCAAAGCGCATCACAATGATCGGCATCACTACGAGACTCATGGCTATCGTGTAGATTAGCCAACCGACTACAATCGGGTTAAGAGGTATATACTTGCTGATCAGAACGCCATTTATTTCGAGAGGCCAGAAGTTCTGCAGGAATGGCCCGAAAAGCGTGGTGCCGAGGCCGTTACTCCCGCGCACAGAATCCGGCAGAAGAAAATAGGAAAGAAGATAGCCAAAGAATAGTTGGACAAGCATTACGGTTGCCGTGCGCACGGCGAAGTACTTTTTGCGACGATACCTCCAGATCACCGGGATGCCCATACCAAGGACTAATGCCGCGTAGAGAGACTCGTACCAGAAGTCGACAGTCAGGCCAGCGATTTTGAGGTCTCCGCCGTAGTGGGCACAGATTATCAGAGCACACAGGGCAAGCGCGATTATCACGTATGCTATCTTCCTAACCACCGCCGCCTCCCTAATGCTCGCACTGCGTCATCGACTGCGTAGGCCCCCTCTACGCAATGTCTGAGATACTCATAACGGTCGTGGGTACCGACCGAAGTTATTCCGGTAACTCGTGCATTCTTGTGTATGAAACGGCGGACCTCGCGGCCATTCCGGGACGTTGTCGTTACCTCGTGCTGGTCGTCTCCAGGATAGCGTCCGGCACCTACGGAGATATAATCCAGGTCGAAGAACATTGCCGAATTGTAGAACGTGCCGGGATCATACAAGTAACCTGCGCCTACCATCGATCTAGCTGCGTGGGAGCCTTGCGACTGTGCGCTGTACCACAGTAGTTCAACTTTACTCGTGCCATCTACCGGATCTCGCACCTCAGCACAGTCTCCACAGGCAAACACGTTAGGTCTGGAGGTCCGCAGTGTGCGATCAACCACGATCCCCCGACTGACCTCCAGCCCACTGACTTCAGCCAGTGACTTGCGTGGTTCCACGCCGATTGTCACGCAGGCTATGTCGCAAGGGATATCGAGCCCGGATTTCGTGCGAACGCTGGCCAACCTTCCGTCGTTCCCCGCAAGTTGGGCTACTTCCTCATTCGTCTTAACGTCAACGCCGTGCTTTCGGAAAGTGCTCTCAGCCAATCGGCCTTGCTCTTCAGAAAGTGCTTTCTGAAAATACCAGTCTTCCAGGATAAGAAGCGTGACGTGCATTCCGTAGTGTCGCCAAACCTCGGATATCTCCGCACCGAGCAATCCGCCGCCAATCACAACGCCACGCATAGCCCGTCCTGCCTTCTCCATCATTGCTTTGGCGTCGGACATAAGGGTGAAGTTGTGCACACCAGACAAATGCTCGCCCGCGATATCTAGTTTCCGAGGTTGCGCGCCGAGAGCGAGAAGCACCTTGTCAAACGGCAGCGGAGCTTGATCCTTGATCAGAAGTTCATCTCGATCCCTGGATATCTGCAGCACCTTGGCATGCCGCAGATCAATGCGATTCTTATTGTACAAGTAGGGCCTATCGCAGTACAGGTCCACTTCCTTCTCGATGCCCATCATATAATACATTAGGCCGGGTCGAGAGTAGAACGTGCAAGGCTCATCCGTATAAATGATGATCTCCGCGTCGGGCGACTTTTCTCTAAGACCTACAGCAGCCGATACTCCAGCTATTCCGTTGCCAACTATGACATAGCGCATAGGCTCGCCTTCCACCACGTCAGAATGGGGTGCGAACTCTCGGAGAATCCGCACCCCAAGACTGATCTTACTTCATCTTCGTCATGTCGCCGACCAAAACGGGGACGAGGTTCTTCATGTCCAGGTTCTTTGCGTTTTTATCGACGTGATCCACGACCTCAAGCATCTTCCATCCCTGCATCGAAGGACACTTATCCGGGTTGTAAGTCATCTTGGCGTTGCCTTTCTTGTTTACCCTGAGGACGTAGGGCGCTCTTCCAACGCCAGCCATGTCCATCTTCTTTCCCGTAGACTTGACAAACCACACAGTGTAGACTTTCTTAGGATCCAGTCCCTTTGCCTCAAGCGCAAAGCTGTGCTTGGTCTCAGGCTGGTTGCAGGTGAGTGTGGCTATACCCGATGCCTTGGGAGCCGACTTCTGACCCATCAACTTGATGGTAACCTTCGTCATAGGTTCTGGACTCCCGGGTGGAGTGAACGTGACGGACGCCATGACCGCTGATGAGGCAAATGCCGCAAGTGTCACCACCGCAATCGCTAGTGTTTTGTTTCGCATACAGATTCCTCCTGTTTTGTTATGTGCTCTGCCCCCATAAGATGGCGGGCGCGGACCCGAGTCAGTAGCAAGGTCTTGATGATGATCCAGCCCGCCAAGAACGATGCCCTTATGCTGCCGGTTATCTTGGACTGCCCTGCAGCCCGCTTGCGGTAGTGCACTGGGACTTCCGCAACTCTCAGTCGCAGCATAGCTGCTTTGGCCTGCATTTCAGCAGTCCAGCCGAATCCCGTATCTTGCATCTGCAGGGATTTCAGTGAGTCTAGCCTGATGGCTCTGAACGGCCCCAGGTCGCTTGCTTTCTGACCATAGATCAGACGGAGCATCACCGATGCTATCCTGTTTCCGACCCGTGAGTGGATGGGAAGCGCTCCGGGGTCGAGCCGCCCCGCGAGCCTCGATCCGATCACCATGTCTGCACGGTCGTCTTTGATCGGCTCGATGAGCGCCGGAAGATCCTCGAGGTCATCACATCCATCACCGTCGGCAAACACTACTACATCAGCGCTGCCGACTGCTGCAAGCCCTGCCAGACAAGCAGAGCCATAGCCTCGTCTCGCCTCGAAGACCACTCTCGCTCCGGCGGCAGTAGCGGCTTCGACGGTGCCATCGGTGCTGCCATTGTCAACGACCACCACCTCGATTACACCGTTATCCATTAGCCCGCAAACAACTGCTCCGACGGTGGCTTCTTCGTTCAAGACCGGGACCACGGCTGTTACAGTCGATGTCGCCATCAGGTAACCAACTCCCCGCCGCAACTCGATCCGGAAGCGGCCGTACAGGCAAGGCAGTGTTCGCCCGTGACGATCTGTCGAGTGCAGAGGGCGTCCAAGTCAAACCTGGAGATGTGATCGGGAGCACCGTGGTTCACCGGAAGAGAGAGAGCAAGGTTAAAGTCACAGTCGTAGAGCCGACCGTCCCATCCCACGCTGACCATGTGTCTGCACATCAAGTGTGGAACTGTCGAGGTATTGAAGTTGTCGGCCAAGTATTTCAGGTAGTCCTCTCGACATCCGGCTTCGCGCAGCGTCTTGTCGAACCTCCCTATCGGGGCATTGGCCATTGTCAGCAGACGGCTGAACCGCACACTGAAGTGCTGATCCAACTCAGATCTGTAGTCATCCTCCAGTTCCAGCGCGCTCGCGGGAAGCGTTGGCCCGCCCGAGTTGTACACGAGGTTCAATACCAGTTCGGGGTTCGAGCCATACCCGAGCGCATTCAGCTTTTTCAGTGCCGCTATAGAGGCGTCAAAAGTTCCGGAGCCCCTCGCCGCATCAACATTTCCCTGAGTGTAGCAGGGCAGCGACGCTGTGATCTCGACTTTATGCCGCCTCAGGAACTCGGCCGTGGCCTCTTGACCGGGGAGCATCAGGTACGGTGAGGTTACATCGGTCTATCAATCTTGACACCAGTGGGTGGGCTCCAGCGACCAACCGTCGGAAATCCAGGTGCAGTTCAGGCGCTCCGCCCGTGATGTCGAGCGTCTGGATCGAGCGACGCCCTAGCAGTTCAAGAATCAGGTCCACCGTCCCCCGCGACATGGCTTCGGTCCTGTCTGGTCCTGCCTCCAGGTGACAGTGATTACAGGTCTGGTTGCATACAGGGCCGAGGTTGACTTGCAGTGTCGAAACCTCCACGGCACGAAGCCTGTCAAGGTCGCCTATCCTCATGACCTGTCCGTTGTTCACAACATCAAATCCGTTCTTGCCAGCTTGGCTAAGTCTGCCCTACAGGAGAAGGCGTGCCAGCTCAACAGTCCACACATGATACCCTCACTTTAGCTTTTGTAAATGCCTAAGTTTGTTCCAGCATGCCGCGTTTTTGGCTAGCGCTGCGGACATCCGCTGAACGTGTAGCTGTAGATCTCATAATCGGGTGAGTCTGAAGCCAGGCGGAGTTCGTGTGAGCCGTAATCTCCTCGATATACGTTGAACATGCGCGGAGAATCAACGGTTATGTAACTTCCGCGTGCATCGTATTTGACATCATCACCCTTATCCTTCTTGGGCACTGGTTTGTTATCCAGAGAAACATAGACTCTGTAGTCATTCTTCCCCGGCAGGTTCAAAACCACATTGACCTCGGTGCCGTGATAGCGAATCGCCACATAGTCCCGCAGATCGCTGGTTGCTCTAGCGTGCTGCAGACTCTGATATCTTGCAATGAAATCTCCCCGAGCGTAGATCTTTCCGTCGATGTGGCGGCCAGGATCGCTGAACCACGCAGCCTTGTCTCGCTGCCACCCAGAGGGCAGGTTCGCAAGGAAACCGTAGGCAGGGTTCACGTAGAGTTCCTCAGTAGGCGCATCGCAGACCGCATCGGGACGATCCCCAGGCCGAACCGGCGCCAGCACAGTCGGAAACTTAGCATCCGGATGCGACCGGAGCAAGAGCTTCTGTATCAGTCGTTCCGTCTCCTGGTAGCTGCCCTCGCCGGTGTGCTGATAGACCAACTTGCCATTTTGATCGAACAGATACTTGGATGGCCAGTAGTTTTCATTATAAGCCCTCCAATTCTTGCTCTCGGGGTCGTTCAGTACAGGGTAGGACAGAGTGTCTCGCTTGGCCGCCTCAGCGACGTTGTCCCGAAGCGAACTGAACCCAAACTCAGGGGTCTGGATTCCGATGATGGTGAATCCGTAGGGCTTGTATCTCTGATACCACGCGCGCAGGTAAGGGTCCGTCCTGATACAGTTCACGCAGGTATATTCCCAAAAATCGACCAGCACAACTTTTCCGCGCAACTCATGCCAAGTCAATGGAGACGAGTTTATCCACTGGTCAGCAGGGCCTATGAACGCGGGCGCATTTGAGCCCAACGCCAGTTCCGCCTGTACTGCCGATGGTAGAAATCCAGTAATCAAAACTCCCAAAACTATCAATAAACGATTGATCTGCATTGCAACCACCTTTCCGTTAGCGGGCAACCTAGAGTAATCTTACCCACTTCGGCACTCACTTCTTCACGGAAAGCGAGAGGGTAAGGGTCAATTGGGGCGACTCCGGCGAATTCGTCGCTGCGTAAGATTACCCTTGAAAGACATCAAGTGCTGCGCTGTATGGACAGGCATACGTCCGTAGTCCGCGTGCCAGTCATCTACTTCGTTCACTAGACGAGTAAGATCTTCAGGAATGTCGATATCATACCATTCCGCAAGGAACGACACGCACAACCCTAGTTTGGATGCGCGCTCAGCGCTCTGCGCCAGAACGGTGGAAGTGCTCCAATCTATATCGCGGAAGATCTCGAAATGGGGCAGAATCATGCCCACCAGATAGTAGCCGCCGTCGGTTGAGGGTCCGATCACTAGATCAGCCGTGCGAGCAGCTAGAATATCAAACGCTTGGTCGATTATACTAGTCGGCAATGTTGGGATGTCGGCCCCAATCATGACTACTGCGCGTCTTCCGTCACATAGCTCTTCAAAGCATCGAGACATACGAACACCGAGGTGATCACCTGACTGAGCCACAAAGAGCTTAGCATGTGAGGCTATCTTGGTGAAGAAGTTTAGGCTATCCGCCGGAGTGTAAGCAATGACGATGTCCGTGTCCGCTAGATCACGCGTCTTTTCGAGTGTGTCCAGCAAGAAGCAATGATGCAGACGTGCAGCCGCAGCGGGGGTGAGCGGAGGGCAAAGTCGCGTTTTTACGGCACCGGGCACGGAGGCTTTCGTCATTACCATCAGCACGCGGTCGCCAAGTGCTGTTCTTGCCCCTCTGGTCATTCTATGTTTGTCCACCTGACGGTAGTTGTGCGTTTCTATCCTGGTCGTGTACATCCGCAGTCACTGTGCAGGTCGGCAAGAACGGCAACACGGTCGAATCTTGGCGCAGTCTCTTGTGTCGTGAGAACCCCAGCAGAACGGGGAACTGCTCAGCAGCGGTTTTTGCAGAGCTCTCAAGTGTGCGCGGGAGATACATTTCAGCACCTATTATTGGCTATAATGCAATCCAACGGCATGATAGCCGGTAACACCGACTTGCGTCAACTCTCGCTCCAGCATCAACAGAATTCCCGAGTCCAGATGGTTAATTCTTGGCGCTGCCGATTTGTGAATCGTAGATCAGGCATCACTAAACTTCCGGTGGTAGAGCACGCCGCGGAAGCTCAATATCCTGTTTACAAACTGTACGAATCCCTTCTCCGCTCCGAACCTCCTACCTTGGGCACGACGGAGTTCTTCGTCACGTTAGGCCGAGAACACAAGATGACATCGAGCCAGCGAATGAGCAGTATGATTTTCCGACTTTACCCTGACCCTGATCGTCTTCATTCTATGTTGGGCTACTACGTAGTTTGGCCCACCAAATATACTAAAAAGTATGACCACGCTTGCTAATGCGAGCGTGGTATTGCTTTTTTTGAGAACGGCCGGCCGGTTCCTAAGCCCCAGACGCACTACATTCCCGCTCACGTTTATCATCCGATTGCGCCGGGTATACTCAACAATGAGAGGTACCAGACATTCCCTGGCTTATGGTCACGGTTCTCGCTAACGGTCGAGTCGGTCAAGCCGACTCTGATAAGAGATGCGAGTAAAACCTTTCAACCATGAGCCAGGGTTTCTTAGTCATGGCCTGGGCCACCTTACTCACCACAGATATATGCTGCAAGCGCCAATTCCTGTCAGGAATCTGATCGTTAATAATTCAAAGGGTGTATACCTTTCGGGCACGATGCGCGTTAATACAGGTGTGCGCCCTCAGCCCGCATTATTCATGATGAGATGGCATTTACCGCACTAAAGCCTGCGGCAAATGGCCATGGGAATAAAGCGGGGTAGATATCGCGCTATAAACCGATATATCCTTAACCCTGATGCTTTGTGGGTATCTTCTCCATGGTGTCATTGCTTGACACAGAGGTGTTGGTTCAGTATACTTGAGCTGGCAGATTATCCGCATATGCAGCCGTTCTAGGGACGGGGCGGGCGGTTATAGATAAGCCAACTGAGGGCCCGAGATTCCGACAGGAGGTCTGTTGACTTGACTAAGCTCTTGTTAACCGGCGGTGCGCGGTTGCAGGGAACGGCTGTGATGAGCGGCAGCAAGAACGGGTGTCTTGCGGTAATGGCCGCCGCTCTTCTTGGTAAAGGTGAAACAATACTGCGCGGCGTTCCGTCGATCGGCGATGTTCATACTATGATGGACGTGCTGCGAGCACTGGGAGTTAAGTGCGATCAAGAATCCCAGGGAGTTGTTCGCATAGACGCTACCGATATATTGGCTACTGAGGCGCCATATGAGCTTGTAAGAAAGATGCGCGCCTCTTTCTGTGTTTTGGGGCCGGTGCTTGCGAGAAGGCATTATGCCAAGGTTGCAATGCCGGGCGGCTGTGATATAGGTGCGAGACCGATCGACTTCCATGTGAAGGGCATCCAGATGCTTGGCGCTCACATCAACATGGATCATGGCTTTGTGGAAGCCGAATGCGACCGGTTGAAGGGCGCGCAGGTTTACTTGAACTTCCCGAGCGCGGGAGCTACACAGCACATCATGACGACGGCCTCGCTGGCGGAAGGCATTACCACCATACACAATGCCGCCGCGGAGCCGGAAGTTGTCGAGGTTGCCGAGTTCCTCAACAGGATGGGCGCACGCATAGAAGGCGCAGGCACCACAACGGTGCGAATCGAAGGCGTGAGCGAGCTCACAGGAACACAGTTCACCATGCTTCCCGACAGGATGGAAGCCGGAACTTTTGCGGTGGCAACCGTCATAACCCAGGGCGATGTTCGCATCGAGAATATTCGGCCCGAGCACGTCGAGCCGTTTATGCTCAAATTGAGAGAAGTCGGCGCGATTGTGGACATCTCGGAAGACTCGATGCGCATAAGGTGCAACGCCCGGCCTATGGCCACTGACATTATGACTATGCCCCACCCCGGGTTTCCGACCGACCTTCAGCAGCCGTTCGCATCCCTGCTGTCGCTGGCAGAAGGAACTTCGGTCGTGACTGAAAACGTATACGAAAGGCGATTCAAGGTACGTAAACGAGCTCGTTAGAATGGGAGCCGATATCAAGCAGGAAGGCAGGACGGCGATAATAACCGGCGTGCCGAAGCTGCTCGGAGCCCAGACATCCGCTTCGGACCTGCGGGCGGGCGCCGCGCTCGTGTGCGCCGCTCTCGCCGCTGAAGGACAGAGCGAGATCACCGGTATAGAGCACATAGAGCGCGGTTACGAGAACATGGTCTACAAACTGCAGGGCATCGGCGCGCAGATATGCGCATTGTCCGGCGAACAGGAAAAGGAAACGATCTGTGTTTAACTTGGTGCCCGAACTTGGCATCGACCTGGGAACAGCAAATATCCTTGTCTATCTCAAGGGCAAGGGGATAGGACCGCGCGAACCGTCGGTGGTTGCCGTCAATACCACAAACCAGGCGCTGCTTGCCGTTGGTGAGGAAGCGCGGCTCATGCTCGGCCTGTACTCCCGGGAACATTGTGGCCATACGTCCGATGTGCGAAGGCGTGATTGCAGACTACAGCACCACGCAGAGTATGCTCGAGTATCTGATCGCCAAAGTCTGCGGCGGGAAAAAGAAGATCTTCAAGCCGAAAGTCATCGTGGCGGTACCTTCGCAGGTGACCCCCGTGGAGAAGAGAGCCGTCGTGCAGGCCGCGCGCAGTGCAGGCGCAAGCCAGGCGTATCCGATTCAGGAACCTTGGGCGGCCGCAATGGGAGCCGGACTTCCGATCTCAGCGCCCGGCGGGAACATGATCGTCGACATAGGGGGCGGAACTACGGACATCGCCGTGATCTCGCTCAACGGGATTGTGCTGTCGCGCTCCATCCGAATCGGCGGCAACAAGATCGACGAGGTTATCCAGAGGCATATCAAGACCAAGTATAACTTGATGATTGGTGATCGCACCGCCGAAGAGATCAAGATGAAGATCGGAAGCGCATATCCTATGGCAACCGAAATGGCGCTCGAGGTCAGAGGCCGCGATCTTGTGGCCGGTCTTCCCAAAACCATCGAGGTCAGGTCAGATGAGATACGCGAGGCGCTGACTGAGCCTCTGATGTCAATTGTAGACCGGGTAAAGAGCGTTCTTGAGAGCACCCCGCCGGAGCTCAGTTCCGATATCATAGAGCGTGGAATTATGCTTACCGGCGGAATGGCGCTGTTGAGGGGTTTGGACAAGCTGCTGTCGACCCAGACGGGCATTCCGATTCACGTGGCGGAGGACCCGCTGTCGTGTGTCGCACTGGGATGCGGCAGAGCGCTGGATCAGATCGATACTATCCGAGACCAGTTCATAGAGTCCGGTTTCGAGTGATATCGGATTAGAATGTTAAAGAATCAAGGGCCAGAAGGTTGAGGTTGTTCCGAAGTCTTCCGGCCTTTTTTGTGAGATACGCGGGGCCGTTTCGGGACAGACAATGAAACAAAGGTGAGTTAGTATTATTGCGTTTCCACCGATATGACATACCACCACTGAATTGACACACACCTCAGCCGGACGTGGTATAATGCGGTATGCCGAGCCGGCAACTGCCGCTTCGGGCCCCTATAGGAGGATGTTTTGCATGGCAAATCGTTCGTTCGGAGTATTTGCGTTCAGAGGTCTGTTGATCTGGGCGACAATGATCGTAGTGGCAGCAGTTTTAGGAACTGCGGCAGGCGCTGATGGTGAGCGGGTCGTCCGTGCTTCGGCGACAGCCGGAAAAAGCGGCCGGCCGGCAAAGCCGGTTGAGATGAGTTGCAAGGCCCTGTGCGACAAAGGAATGGATGCAGCCGGGCTGCTGGTGAAGACCCGCGGCAAAGTGCTTTCACTTGCTACCGATGGCAGCTTCGCGACCATAGTCGACGTCAAAACAAACTCCCAGGTCCGCGTAATGCTGACGGGGGTCACCAAACTTATCGGCCACGACCAGGTACATTACTGCTGCCGGAATCGTGGGATCGGCTAAGGACGGATCCAATCCGATACCGACCATCACGCCGAGAAACGATGCCGACGTTGCTATCGTCAAGAATGCTCCTAAGCTGGACCTGGATGCGCTCTGGAACATGGATGCGATCCGAAAGGTGCCGTTTGACGTTCAGGTCATCTCCACGCGCACGGACAGCGGCTACCGGATCGACCAGATGTATTACAGCAGCGAGCAGACACCACACGGTCCAAACAGAATTTTCTGCTGCTTTGCCCGGCCGATAAACCCGACCAAGCCGGTCCCGGTGCTTCTTATGGGACACGGCTCAGGCTGCACCACTGACGCGGCAACGACACTGTGGTGGGCGCAGGCGACGGAATCGGCGGCTCTCTACATAGACTGGAGCGGAGAGTTCGGAACCCCGGCGGAAGCAAACTATACGAAATGGATAAACGATTACCCCAATCCATACGAGAATACCTATCGAATGACACCCACCATTCGTGACTCCTCCATGTATCACATTCTGATGGCATTCAGACGCGGACTCGATTATTTGGCCCAGCAGCCGAACGTGGACGCTTCGCGCACTATGTTCTGGGGCGCTTCGTACGGCGGTTACGACGGCCTGCTTCTCGCGGGCATCGATCCCCGCGTAAAGTGCGTGTTCGCGGCCGGCGGGGGTGGAGCATGGGAAGGCTCCAACAGTGCCCTCAACGATAACCTTAAGAAATTGCCCCCTGACTTGCACAGAGACTGGTATGCGGCATTCGACCCAATCAACTATGTGTCTCGAACGCACGCCAGCATCCTGATAACGACCTGCACCGATGACTGGTTCTTCTGGCTCGGAGGAACACAAAAGAACATCCTCGCGCTCTCTGGGGACAAGTGCCTGCTCACCACGCCCAACAGCGACCATGGCGTTGGCGGGCCAAAATCCCCTGATGTGTGGCAGGCGTGGCTCAAGCACTATTGCGATAACGAACCAACGTTCTCCCAGGTGGTTCCGGGGTCGCTGATCGCCCAGGGAGCGACTTATTCGTGGTCGGTGCAAGGGTCAAGGCCCATAACGAGCGCGTCCCTGCAGTGGAGTCCCGGCAAAGTCGTGTGGCCCGGAAGATACTGGCTTGTCATCCCGGCGGCTTTTGTAACGGTAAATGGACGGCCGCAATACCAGCCCCTTACGCCGGCCTGGCGGGGGAAGTCTACGTGACTATAAACTCCTCAGACGGCACTGCTTCCTCAACCGTGACACAGTCTCGGGACGGAATCGACCCCAGCGTCACCCCGGGCCCGCTGTGGACGAACGGCGCTTTCTGGGACAAAGAGAGGGGCGTAGCCGCCTGGAGACCGACCATGTTGACGACATCGCGTGTCGATGCGGGTCCCGATAACGGGATTCTCATGGGTCCGACGGCCAAGAACACGAAGTTCAGCGCGATCACCGACAGCGTGGTGCTGGCAAGCGGATGCGCGTCACATTACACCGGCGTTAAGCTGGTCGTCAGCGGCCAGGGAGCAGCCGGGCAACTGAGCGTCGGTCTTTATAAAGACAACCGCAGCGTCAACGAGACACCATATACCACGCTCGTCGACTACGGAGCGACGGACACTACACTCAGTCTGCCCTGGAGCAGCTTTTCAGGTCTTGTGAACGCGCAGAGTAAACCTAACGCGTTCGACGGACTCAGGCTGGAAGGAACGCGGGCGGATGGATCTGAACTGCTCGTGAAGAGCATGGAGTTATATTAATCAGGAGTGAGCCGGTAATGAATAGATTGCAAACACTGTTGCTCGCAGGCCTCATCTGTTTGTTGTGCGGTGCGGGCGCGGGGGCAGGCACCTCTCCGTGGTGGGACTGCATTCCCCGGTTCGTGGTCACAACCGATCTTAAGACCGCACTGGACTATCACGCCAACATGTCGATGAACAGCGTGGGCAGCGATCCCGGTTGGGGTCCGTGGTTTACGGCGATGCAGCCCGGTAACCTCGCCAACGAGAAAGCCACAAAGAAGGCTTTTGACGCAGCCGGGATTAAGAGCATCAGTTATACAAAGGCTTTCGGCAGTGCCTGCACGCCCATTACTTCGGTCGGGACCGGTAGCCTGCGCCGATCATTTTGAGCAACTGGACGTGGCAAAACTACACCGGCAGCGACCCGATAAAGTGGGCGGGATGCTGGACGTGGTTTGACGATGCCGATTTCGCTCGCCCGTATACCCGAACCGGGCCTAACTGCCCCGGCTCGCCCGCGACATACCCCGACGGCACAATCGCAACCGGTTTCATTAATAACGACGAGAGCGATCCCAGAAACAGCCGCGTCTACGATGCCTGCGCAGTAGATGACATCTTCGGAAAGATCTCCGTTTCGTCCTGGGGCTCCAATAAGGCCTGCGACGCCCCTGACGGGGTCCACGCGGGCCTGATCTACGTCCCAAGCAAAAAGATATGGGCAAGCGCTCCATCCATTAGTAAGGACACAGCCTGTCCGATGTGGGCGGATTTTGCGCACGCAATAACCCAGTTCGCCTGTTCGATGACAGGTTGCAACGGAACATGGGACGACAGCATGAGCGCCTGGGACAGCTTTACATGCCAGCGTGGTCCGGTAACGTCCGGGTTTGGCAAGTGGTCTGTGGCGCGATTCCGAACGTACCTCAGAAAAAACTTCTCCGTCTCCCAGTTAATAAGCTGGGGAGTGATCCCCCCCGGCGGGTCCTACACAGACCTGTCGACCTTCGACATAGCCGCGTTTTTGAGGAACATGGCCACTACTAAATACGGTTGGGACGGCGTGAGCATTGTTCACGACGCATGGAAGAATCCCGGCTGGATCGACGAGCCCGTATGGAGCGCATATAAGATATTCAAACGGCAGGCCGGCACCGGGGCTCTGGCTAACATATACAACTCCATGAAATCAGGAGCGCTGGCTGGCGGAGAAGCCGATTACTTCGTGATGGGCAACGATATCACGCCCGCAATGCTGGGATGGCAGCGAGGCTACATGGACATGGCCAGCACCGAACTCAGCCTGGGCTGGAACCTTTCGTCGGGCTCCAGGGGGATATGCCTGCCGCCGTTCGGTCGTGTGGCTCCTTTCTACAAGGCGGCAAGAGAACACGGAAGGGGCCGGTTTGCCAACGTGTGGCTTTATAACTACGGCTATGTGGACGAACTCAAGCTGACGCCGGTAATCAACGCCATATACTACGAAATGCTGGCGACACACACAACGCCGAAACTGGAACCGAGCAATCCGATAATGACGGGCAGCCCTGCCGCGGATAAAGCGTTTATGCAGTTCGTGGCGGATAAACTCAGTCCCGAGATCGGCGCGCGCAGCGCCGTCGAAGACGTAGGCATCTACCTGTCGACTTCGTCCATTCTCTGGCAGTGGACTCCACAAAACGTCCTGAACTTCGGCGACCAGCCCCATCACTTCGCGGTCTGGGGATGGGCGACGGCTCTGGACGAACTGCACTATCAGTACCCGCATCCTCCCGGAGTGGAAACTCAACCACGATGAACTTCGCGCGCTGAAAGTCCTGATTATTCCCAATGCCGAGGTTTTCACCTCCTCTGACACCGCAATGCTGGAATCTTGGGTTCGCGGTGGTGGCATTCTCATCGTCACGGGCGACAGCGGGTCCCGGCAGGGAGAGAGCGGTAATTTGGCCGCGAACTCTGCCCTTTCGCTCGGCCCGCTCACGGGAGTGGATATTTGGAGCAAAGCCCCCGAGTCCAAGGACCGCAATCTAGGCCAGGGCCGTGTCCGGTTCATCAGGGAGAACATCGGGCTGAAATACTGGAGCGCGGACGCGAACGGCAGGACGGCTGAGTTGCCGGAGATCTCATCAGAAATGTCGAACATCCTGACCGCCGCTCACAAAAGTGTGGCCTTGGAATCAAGCGACGCTCCCGCGACAGTTGGATTGACGCTCTATGCTGACAAGAACGCCGGAGAGCTTTTCGTCGACGTGAACAACGTCAATGTAACCATCGCCGCGGACAAAAAGTCGGCTGCGGTGATCCCCACTCCCACAATCAACGTCAGCGTAGATAAGCCCAACTGGTGGAACGCAAGCCAGGACAAAGCAGTCAGCGCCTACGCGATATCTCCGGGTGGTCCGGTCACGCTTCCGAGCCCGGTGATCCACGGCGACAGGATCGATCTTCAGATTCCGCCGATCGACTACTACGCCAGCATCGTGCTGACGTCTAAGCCGCTTTATTCACCAGACCATTTGCCGCAGGCTTTAGTGCGGTAAATGCCATCGTCACCATGAAATAATGCGGCCGAACAGCCTGCGGATAAAGTGCAGAACGAGCACCGAACACCGGTGTTTCGGGAATCTTGTTCCCGAAACCTGAGCACGTATCGGGAATAAAGTTCCCGATACACCGGGCCTATGGCGACTTATCCGACGGCTGCTAAGCCGACGATAGGCGGACGGGAACTCAGCTTCTTGTAGAGCATGGATTCATACTGATGAGGGGGGATTGCAGGTAATGAACAGAGCTCAAGCATTTTTGTTGGCGGGGGTTTTCTGCGTGTTGTGCGCCGCGGGCGCTGTGGCAGGCACAAATCCGTGGTGGGATTGCGTCCCACGGGACGCCGACACCAACGACGTTCAAACCGCGCTTGATTACAACGCCAATATG
The DNA here is from genome assembly GCA_963775535.1 of uncultured bacterium. GTDB lineage: Bacteria > Armatimonadota > UBA5829 > UBA5829 > UBA5829 > CAVZJH01. The sequence continues at coordinate 88,276 of CAVZJH010000045.1, forward strand.
ACCATGAACGGCGTCGGCTGCGACCCCGGCTGGGGACCGTGGTTAATGTGGAGCTCTCATGAAAACCTCGCCAATATGGTTGCCAGGAGGAAAAGCTTCCAAGCCGCCGGCATCCGCTCCTTGAGCTTCACGTTCGGTTTCGGCGGTGTGCACACCCCGATTACGGCGATCGGAGCTCATGAGGCCGGCAGCCCTGCGCCGATTACTTACCAGTGTTGGAGCTGGAACAGCTACAAAGGCACAGATCAAATCAGGTGGGCGGGAGCGTGGACGTGGTTCGATGACGCCGACTTCGCCCGCCCGTTCACCCGGACCGGGTCCGCATGCCCCGGCTCCCCGATGAGTACCCGACGGAACCATCGCCACTGGCTTTGTGGACAACGATTCGACCGATCCGAGGAAATCCCGAGTTTACGATGCCGGCTGCTCGGCTGATATCCTGGGTAACGTCCCCATTGCGGATTATGGATTTGTTGGCGCGAACGACAACCACACGGGCATGCTTTTTGATCCGAAAGAAGGCAAATACGCGGGCAATCCGATCTTCTGTAAGGATGCCGCGTGTCCCATGTGGGCCGATTTCGCTCACGCGTCAACTTTCTTCGCCACGTCGCAGATGGGCGGCCAGGGGACGTGGTGCGACGGCTTCACCGGTTTCGCCAGTTTTGCCTGTGGGCCGGTTCAGGAGGGCTTCGGCAAGTGGTCCGTGGCGCGCTTCCGGACTTACCTCCGAAATCACTTTTCACCAGCTCAGCTTAAAAGCATGGGTGTGATTTCCAAAGGCGGCTCGTATGCGAACCTGGCGACATTCGATATCCGCGAGTTTCTAAAGAATATGGCCGTCAGTAAGTATGGCTGGGACGGCAAGAGTCTCGACCATCAGGCATGGAGATTCCGGCTGGATCAACGAGCCCGTGTGGAACGCCTACAAGATCTTCAAACGGCAGACAGGAACCGAAGCCATTTCGAACATCTATAAAGCGATCAAATCAGGAGCGGCGCAGGGAGGGGTGCCGGATTATTTCGTCCAGGGCAACGATATCGCGCCCTGCATGCTGGGATGGCTGCGCGGAAGCCTTGACATGGCGAGCACTGAACTGAGCCTGAGCTGGAGCCTCTCGGGAGGACCCAGGGGCATCGGTTTGCCGCCATTTGGGCGCATCGCTCCTTTCTACAAAGCAGCCAGGGAGCATGCCAAGAGCCGGTTTGTAAATGTGTGGCTTTACAACGAAGGCTTTGTCGATCAGGCAAAGCTCACTCCCGTAGTCAACGCGATCTACTACGAGATGCTGGCGACGCACACCGCTCAGAAACTGGAGCCGGACAACCCCAAGTTTTTGGGCAACCCGGATGCAGATAAGGCATTCTTCAAGTTCATTGCCCAGAAGGCCGCTCCGGAGTTCGGCGCGCGCACCCCTATCGAGGATGTCGGCATCTACTTGTCCACTTCCTCCATCAACCGGCAAATGACTCCCGCAGGTATTCTAAACTTCGAGGCTCAGCCGCATCACTACGCCCTCTGGGGCTGGGCGACGGCTCTGGACGAGTTGCACTATCAGTATCGCATAATCCCGCAGTGGAAACTCGGCTCCGATGCTCTGGGCAGGTTCAAGGTCCTGATTATCCCGAACTCCGAGGTCTTCACGTCGGCCGATGCGGCAAAGGTGGGTTCCTGGGTGCGCGGAGGCGGTATTCTTATCGTCACCGGCGACAGCGGGTCCCGCAAGGGAGAGAGCGGCAACTTCGCGGCCAACCCCACCCTTTCGCTCGGCTCGCTTACCGGAGTAAAAGACTGGGGCAAAGCTCCCGCAGTCAAGACCAGGACCTGCGGCACAGGCAGCGTAAGATTTATCAGGGACAACATCGGCTTGAATTACTACAACGCGGATGCCGACGGCAGGGCGGCGCAGTTGCCGAGGTTCGCTTCCGAGATGTCGAATATGCTGGCCACAGCTCACAAGCACGTGGCTGTAATCTCGCTGAACGCTCCCAGGACGACGGGCCTGACTCTCTACCAGGACACAATGGCTAAGAAGCTGTTCCTTGACATAAACAACGTCAATGTCATCATCGCCGCGGACAAAAAGTCGGCCGACATTATCCCCACTCCCAGCATCGATGTGACGATTTACAAGCCGGGCTGGTGGAATCAATACCCAGACAGAGCCGTCAGCGCTTACGCGATTTCTCCCGACGGACCGGTTGCGCTACCCGCTCCCGTCCTCCACGGCAACAGGATCGATCTTCGGATTCCGCCGCTGCACTATTACACCAGCGTTGTGCTGATGCCGAAGGCGATGTAGTTTATGATCTTCCAAGGTTTCTCGCTCGGCAAGGGCGATCGTCCCTCTCTGGGTGGTGATTTCCGAATCGCCACCCCGGAACTAATCGCGCGCCTGGGCGCGGCGTGCTTCGCGTGGAAACGGCGGCATCAAACCCAGTCATTCCGAGCGAAGCCGAGGAATCCGCTTTGAATCAGACGTCTTAAAAAGTTCGAAATGACAGTATTGGCAGGTCATTTTGAAAGACCATTTGGCTGGTCCCACGCTCAAAATGAACTATATTTTCCTATAACAGAACTAAGACGAGTGCGCTGCGGTTAGGAAACCCGGGAAGGGAATCCGGCGTAAGGAAACGCCCGACCATCACAATCCTCACCCAGCAAGAGGGGAGCAGCCTTGAACCACCAAAAAAGGCACGGCGACTTTGCAATCACCGTGCCTTTTACTTATTTGATTGTAACCCAGCCTCACCTCGCGGGTTCGACTGCGTATATGGATGATTCGAGCGCTCTGGACTTCATATTGGCATCCGTTCCGGCTACGCAGGAACGCAGAGCTTCGTCGGGATTGCCCTCCACGCGCACGTGGGAAACTACTTTGTCCAATCCGCCCCGTGCCATCAGAACGACCCCGTACTGCTTGGATATCCTGCTGAGCATCTGGCGGACACTAGCGTTCTCGAATGCGAGCGTCATGTTTTTCGCGGAAGCCTTAGGATCGAAAAACGCAGGCAGGAAAATGGATGTTCCATATTCACAGCCTCTAGCTTTACACGTTACCTGAGCAACGATTGTCTTACCCGAGTGCGACCCCGGTATTCGAACCAGGCTGTCCTGGTTACTTGTCACCGACCCGCTGTATTGTTTGTCTCCAGCGGTAACGACAAAGTCCACGGCCTTCTCGCTCGCAGCCTCGAGTTGCAGCGCATAGACGTCCCCATGAGCGCTTATCGAGTCCACTGCCACACTCACCATCAGCCCGGACTTACCCACAGGATATTTGGCGTTTCCACTCCAGGGACGCCATGGCCAGCACGATCTGGTCATCGCCCTGGCCCACGATCCTGGCGCTTACCTTCTGCGGAGTGAACAAACCGGCTGTGATGGTGGAAAGCCCGGTGAACCGAACCGCCAGCACCATCAGCAGCACAAGCGTGAGTCCCATCGCAACCGCTCGAGCGGGCACACGAATGGTGAACACGCGCTGCCAGTCGATCTCCCACCATCTCACGGGACGAGGAGCCGTCCTCCTGGCGCGCTCTACGCGTGCCATTACGGACGCATGGAAATCGGCCGGCGGCTCTACCTCCGGCATTTCGTCGAGCATCGTCACAGTCTGAGTGAACCTGTCATAGTCCATACTGCAGCACGCGCACTCAGTCAGATGCTGTTCGAATTCCACGCACGACCGCGCATCCATCGCGTTTTCCATATAATCGGAAAACATTTCCTGGATTCTGTTGCATTTCATAACACAGTGCTCCATTTGCCAGCCGACGTATCATACTCGGCCATAGTGCGCTCCATGCTCAGGCTCGTAGCAATTCGATTACTCCCGACAAGCGACTTAGCCAAGTCGTACATGCCGGCAGCACCTCTCCGAGCTTCCTGCCCGAACAGCGTGCCCCTGTGCTTCATTGTGGTTCCATCTTCTAGACTAAGCATTTACCCAAAAAGTTCCGGATCTTTTTCCAGAATTTCTTTAAGTGCCAGCCTCGCTCTATTAAGCCGGGACTTCACAGTGCCTATCGGCAGCCGAAGTACCTCGGCAATCTCCTCGTAGCTGCGACTCTGCATCTGGTAGAGAGTCAGAATGATGCGCTGGTATTCCGGCAAACAATTGACAGCAGCGCGAATCGCCTGCGCCCGTCGTTGGTCTCCACCACCACATCAGGAGTCGGAGAGTCATCTACAATCTGCCTGCTGACGGAGTTTTCTTCGAGCTCAATGTAGTCATCCAGCGAAACATGCCTGTGGCTCTTCAGCTTTTTGCGCTCGTCGAGGTAGACGTTGGTGACTATTCGGTAGATCCAGGTGGTAAAGTTGGCATCGCCTCTGAAAGTCTGAATGGAATTGAACGCGCGAATGAAAGCCTCTTGCGAGATGTCACTCGCGTCATTATAGTTGCCCGCTATACGGTATGCGCAGTTGAAGACGCGCTTTTCAAAATGCCTGACAAGCTCATCAAATGCGCCCACGTCACCATCTTTGCAGCGCTGTATGAGAACTCGCTCGTTTATGCGCTCTTCCATTTTTTCCGTGTCTGACTTCGGAGTAGACGGGTTAAAAAACACTCGAATCCTCTTGCCGCACCCGCGTGCATCGAATGCACGCAGTGCGCTTCTCCAAGGCGTGCCCCGCTCACGGACAGGCTCACGCAACTGGAAACGGAAACGAAAAGAACATCAAATGCGCGCCGACAACTCCTGGCCGGCCCGGGCCTGGTCGAAAGCGCCGCGCTCTTCGTCGGAAAGGGCACGTTCGCCCTCGCCGCCGACAATGCGCTTTGCATATACGCGTGTGTCCTGACGCCCTGACAAACTGCTGACAGCCACACCGTTGTTGTTGTCGTCCAGCATTACCAGGGCAAAGCTCTGTTCACCCCCGACATCATCATACGCGTTGAATCTTACTATACCCAGCTTCCGGACGCAGCTCGACAGAGTTCGATCCAGGCTGGTTTGTCGATCGACAACATCTTTGAGCTTGTTTTCCAAGCCTGCCACGGTGTTGGACTGATCCGTCAGGCAGTTTACTATCTCTTCGATATTGCCGTTCGCCAGGGCGGCATTGCGTCTTCTTTTCATCTTTGCGAGTCTACTGGACAGCAATATAGAGTAAACCAGTAATATCAAACTCAGCAGCGACAAACCCAACACGAAGTAGGCGTCATTTGCTTTAACATAACTCACGACCTGATACATTGGCGCGTGCTGATCCTCGCATCCATGATTTTCGTTATTATACCACAGCACGGCTAGTTTTCTCTAGCAAACAGCGATTTCGGGGGTGCATATCAAATTTGCGGATGCCGCGATGCTTCGGTGCGGAAAGCCGGATAATCAGGTCCGGGACCCCGGCAGTATCCCCACGTCCTGGCATACACCCGAAAAGAAGCTGTGTAAAATGTTGACCCGTCGGGTTACCGATGGTATACTTGATTTATCACATAAGGCGCCTGGGTTGGGTATCCAACTGCAATTTACAGCCCATCGGACGAGCGACATTGGATTTCTTATCAGCTTGGCAGAAAGACCTCGCTGAGTACCTGGGTGGACTACCGTTCTATCCACGATTGTTGACATCTCACTGGTAGCAGCAGCGATATACTGGCTGATCATGCTCTCGAAGCGCACGCGGGCATGGCAGATCATCATCGGTTTGGTCGTCTTCCTTTTACTTGAAATCACAACGGACCGGCTGCAACTACACACGCTGAACTACCTGCTGCGATCGTTCATGTATTTGGGACCTGTCGCCATTGTGATCCTTTTCTACCCCGAGCTGCGATACACACTGGAAAATATGGGGCGTGTCGCGGGCTGGGGCACGGGACTGGCCGGGGCGGCGAGGGAAGATGTATCGTCGCTTATACACATTGTGGCCCGAGCGGCCTGCCGGATGTCGGAAAGACATATCGGGGCGCTGATAGTTATTCAGCGGGAAAACGCGCTCGACGACATTGCAGCCACCGGCACTATGTTGGACGCCACCGTCAGCGAGGAGCTCATCGGATCGATATTTAATCCCGGCGGCCCGCTGCACGACGGCGCAGTCATTATAAGAGGAACGCGGATCACCGCGGCGGGATGCACCCTGCCGCTTTCGGAAAGCGCGAATGTCGGGACTATGATACATACTCGCCACAAAGCTGCTCTGGGCGTTGCGGAAGAAAGCGACGCGGCGGTGGTGGTGGTATCTGAAGAGACCGGGACTATCTCGCTGGCCCTCGAAGGAAAACTGCACAGAGGGCTGGATGAGATATCACTCGCGCACTGGCTCAGGAGCGTATCGGGCATATCCGACGAACCAACCGTGAAACGGGACCTGGCAAGCAAGGTGAACGGCACTATCCGGAAGGCCAGGATTAGGCTGAAATGATCCGAAACAACTTGTTCTACAAACTGCTGGCTATTGCCGTAGCTCTGGGATTGTGGGTCTACGTCAATACCGAAAGGAATCCCCATTCCAGCAAACCACTTAAGGTTCAGTTGCAGACAACCGGCCTGCCCAAGGGTTATGTGGCGGAACTGAACCCCCGCTGGGTGCACGTCACCATAAGCGGGTTGAAAGCAGTGGTCGACTCGGTGCGCCCTGAGGACATTACGGCGACGGTCGATCTGGCTGGAACCGAAACCGGGGAGAGGGTTATGGAGAAAAACCTGCACGTTAATGTGAGTTTTGCCGGCTTGGAAGGGGATCTGCAGGACGTCGGTGTGGACCCCGAGACCGTGAGAGTCAGGGTCGAGGCCCTGGGGGCAAAACGTGTGCCGGTCGAGGTCAGATTTGCATCCGCGCCACCGCTCGGGTATTCCTATGGAGACCCCGTAGTCACTCCCGGCAGCGTCAGGGTATCCGGCAAGAGCACCGAGGTGTCAAAGGTCAGGAAGGTCATAGCAACGCTCCCGGACCACGGGACGAACACCCCGATTGACGATGATTTCGCGGTTACGCCGGTCGACGCAAAGGGGAACGTGGTGGACGAGTGTGACCTGGACACGGACATGGTGCGGGTCGCTCTGAGCTTCGTCGAAGTGCCGGCTACAAAAACTGTGATCGTGAGTCCCAGCGTGGTAGGATCGCCCAAGTTCCCGAACGCAGTGAACAAGCAATACGTAATGGAACCAGGTGCCAACAAA
>CAVZJH010000046.1:0-37177 GCA_963775535.1 uncultured bacterium
TCAAATGTGTGGAATCAGGCGGCGATCTTGGCAGCCTCCAGTATTGTGTGGGTTCTCTTGTTTAGGACAGCCGATCTCAGGTGGGCTATTGCTTCGATTCCTGGCCTCTTCCAGTGCATGCCCGACTGCTTTAGTCTGCCCTGGCCATACTGCTTACAAGCGCTTTCAACACTGCCACTACCGATGTAGAAGCCGTTAAGCTCGAAAGTCGCGTAGAGCATACGATTAGCGTTCGTAGCAAAGTAGTGCAGATTCTCTCGCTTTGTCTTCTGCTTATCCTCGCCTTTTGGCTGCCACTGCTTTATCGAAGAGATCACCCGCTCCACTCCATCCTCCATCAGTCGAGTCTTGTTCCTCTTAACCCAGTCCTTGGCTTTCTTTGTTCCGTCCCCATACCAGGCATTGGCTACCTCCCATAGGTGCTGCGTGGCGTGATACCAGTCCACAATCTCAATGGCCTCGGGAAAGTGATGGGCCACCAGGTTCCATATCCACACTGCCCCATCGGCCACGAACACTATCTTGCCCGCGCGACGAAGACCGCGACGGACGGCTTCAAGATACACAAGCTCGCCGAACTTCTCCGACTTCTCCATTGTCGCGATGGTGCTGCGCCCATACGCCTCACTCAGAAATGAAGCGCACTTCATCTCGGTCCAAGCCCCGTCAGAATGAACCATCAGCCCGTCGGCGCTCATAGTCAGCACATCGGGTCGCTCCTCACAGACAAGCGCAACGTCATCGGATATCACTCCAAGGGCGAGTTCATACTCGCCCTCGTAGATCACTGCGCCAGTCCGCTCCGCAAGGCGCTGAACCTGCTTGTAGCATAAATCCAAACCAAAGCGACGAGACAGGAAATCCTCGCCCGCTTCGAAAGCAAAGCCAGCCGATACCTCGGCGGCAAGCGCAACCACTCCAACACTGTAGTTGCCCGAACCTATTCCAAGCTTCTCGTCGCGCGGCACAAGCCATTCGCCGCATCTCTCGCAGCGATAGCTCCTTCGGCTGATCCTGTGAGTCCCTGCCATCGTTACCACGCTACGGGAACGGCTTTGCTTGCCCAGTGAAATGCCGCCGCACTCGCAAACAACGCACAACGGCTCCTCCGGATCAACAGCAATCATCTCGGACATCGACAACTCAGCCGCACGCCGGCCAATCGCCAAAGCTCTTTCTTCTTTCTCTGATAAGCTCTCACCGGCAGAGCCGGCAATATTGCTCTGGATAAGCTGCATCAGTTCTGATACAATAGTTTCCGTTGACATGTTGGGGTGGTGCCTCCTATCATCTGTTTCTCAACGCTACAGATGTATTCGACATCCACCCCAACTACACATGCTTATAACTCCTTCTTTTTTCAGCTTTTTTTGCCTCCAAAGCTTTCCACACATTTGACAAGCACCCTGGCTCCATGGTTGGACTCAGAACGAATTGTTGAGCAAAGATGGGTTGGTTCGTAAGACGGGCGGCAACACAAGAGTTCACTTCACTGGTTGACGGACAGCGCTCCTGGAACAACGCTTCAGCAACTATACCATTAAGCTACTGTATGGTGAAGCGACTTGACTAATACTCCTGAGCTTGCTACAATGTTTCTAGCAAGCTGCCCAATTTGGCGATTCTGCTGGCGGTGGTTTTATGATAGATCAAACCTGTGCTCGAAACGTCCCGGCAAACTACGGTCTTCAAGACTGGGAGTGGAGTGTTATCGACTACTACACCGAGGTGGCTGACGCTTACGACGGGCTGTATCAAGACAAGTTGAGCCGTGACGAGAATGCGGTTGTAAAGGATTATCTTGCCGGAACAGGTGATTATGTAATCGACCTCGGCTGTGGCACGGGCCTGGGCCTGCGTTTGCTTCCGCGCCCTATGCGCCAGCGATATCTCGGCGTGGACATTTGCCCGAAGATGGTAAGTAAGGCTACCGCGTTGAATCGAATGCGGCACTCATTTAAGCTGGGGCGAATGGAAGTAATACCCGAGGAATCCGGGGCAGCCTCCGACGTGATAAGCATCTTCGGGTCATTCAGCCACTCCCGCGTTCCCGAATCCGTTATTGATGAGTGCTTCCGCGTATTGCGCCCTGGTGGACGCTTACTCCTCATGGCCTATGCCTACCACGCTACGAACCATTTCTGCAAATCCTACCAGATAAGGAATAGCACAGTCGTCAAAGCTGGTCAGGCTCCGGCGCGATTCTATACTCCCGCGGAACTGCGTCGGTTGGTAAGCACCAGGTTTGAGGACGTGCGGGTAACGGGACTCACCACGCTAGGCAGGATTGCCCCTATATTCGGCGTCACGGCCATTGATCGGGTGATAGGTAGGTATTTACCTGGTCTGGCCCACAGCTTGATAGTAACCGGGGTGAAGCATGCCTAAGCAGTTGATGGGTCTCAATGTTTACGAGGCGGCAAAGGAACGGATACGGGAGAACTACCGCGCCGGCGACCGTTGCGTTCTCTCGTTTTCGGGTGGCAAGGACAGCGGGGTTCTGCTGGAACTGCTGATAGAGGTCGCCCGGGAATTCAATGCGCTCCCCGTTGATGTGGTGATGCGCGATGAAGAGATCATGTATCCCGGAACGTTTGAGTATTGCGAGCGGGTGATGAACCGGCCCGAGGTCAATATGAAGTGGCTCATTATGGGCCAGCCGATTATCAACGCCTTTAACCGATTTAGCCCTTACTGGTGGGTGTTTGACCCCACCGAGCGTGACAAGTGGGTAAGACAGCCGCCGGAGTGGGCGATATGGCGTGACAGCCAGTGCATTGAGTCGATGACCTCGCGGGATTTGTTTCCAACCCAAGCGGGCCAGCGCCTGATAGCGATGATCGGGCTTCGCGCAAACGAGTCCAAGGCTCGGACGTTCGCAATATATTCCTCCGAAGGCTACATGACCAAACGCCCCAACGACTGGGACGTATACAACTCCCGGCCGATTTATGATTGGAAAGACACTGATGTCTGGAAGGCAATCCACGATTTCGGTTGGGACTACAACCACGCTTACGACGGGCTGAGACGAGCCGGGGCAAGGGTCGCGCAACTTAGGATAGCTCCGCCGTCTATGCGGCAGGGCATGGACCAGTTGAAGATCGGGATGAAGATATGGCCCCGATGGTTTGACAAGGTCTCGGACAGACTCCCGGGGATAAGGGCGGCGGCGCAATACGGGAAATACGCGTTGGCGCCGATCCGTCGAATAGGTGAGACCTGGCAGGAATGTGCATGGCGGTCTATGGAAGACTCGCCGGAGTGGTTCAAAGCTCGGGGGACCAAGATCATTGAGCGATGTGTAATTCACCACGCGCACCATACACCGAACCGCTCCTGGAGACAGTGGTCTGCCGGCGATGTGCCCCGCAGTGTCCGGGCAGTTGGAAGCGCATAGCTCACGTAGTTTATGCCGGCGATCCGTGGGTACAACAGCAGCAGGTAGTTAAGGAGCCTCTTGAGCCATACATCCTGCGCGAGGGCGCGAAGTCCTGGTATGGTGACGGCAAGAAGGGGATTATCAAATGGTAGATACCATTATGATAGGCAGCGCATTGGGGGCTAATTGGACTGAAGCCTTAAATGGTAAAAGCGTCGATATGATATTGACGGACCCGCCTTGGAATCAATCCGTCTTGACCGGGTTCTGCAATCGTGCGGGTATAGCGCGCATATCAATCTCGGATATGCATTCAAGGCTGATAGACTTGTATCGTGCCATTTGTCCGAACGGACCGATAGTGATGGAAATGGGCCTCCAGCATTGTGACGAGGTCTGCAGTTTGCTTGTCCAGGCGGGGTATCCGCAACCACGGATTATCAATACCACATATCAAGGCAAGAGACCGAGTGTAATACTCGCGGTCAATATCGAGCGCAAAACCTATCTATCGTCATCCAGTTGGGATATGATTCACGACATCTGCGCCTCAGTCATTCGCCCCCAGTGGTTGGTGTGTGACCCCTGCTGCGGTCACGGAAAGCATCTGCGTGTTGCTCAATCTTGCGGGGCTAGCATTATCGGCTGTGAGGTAAATGGTCCGTTGGCGAGGACGACCGCGGAGCGGTTAGGCGCTCACGCTATCGACTACACAAAGGAGTTATCAAATGGCAGTTAAGTTATCCAGCAGGCCGGATGCCGAGGGCAATGCCCTGAAAGAGCTAAAGGTTAAATACCTCGCGCTTACCGAATTGAAGCCAAACGAGTATAACCCGAACCGGCAGAGCGAACACGAGTTTGAGCTTCTACTGCGATCAATGAAAGAAGACGGATTCACCCAGCCGGTCCTCGCTATGATGGACGGCACTATAATCGACGGCGAGCATCGCTGGAGAGCGGCGCAGGCGCTGGGTATCGACCCCATCCCGGTAGTCCGAATCAATATGACCAAGGCGCAACGGCGGATTGCCACACTCCGGCATGACATGGCCCGTGGGAGCCACGACGTTGAGCAGGTCGCCGATATCCTGAAAGACTTGGAAAAGCTGGGCGCCATAGAGTGGGCGCAGGACAGCCTTATGCTTACCGACGTCGAGATCGACCGGATGTTAAACGACATTCAAGCCCCTGAGGAGTTGGGCGCCGACCAGGAATGGTCCGAAGGATGGACGCCTACAAAGTGCGATGAGCGGACGGTTTCCGAGGGCGCTATTACCAGTCAAGCCCAGATAAGTGAACGTCTAAGACACGACCCGGTTCAGGCCGAACGGGCGCGAGAGGAGCAGCAGATAAGCAAGGCCGAGCAAGTCAAGCAGCTTCAAACGGTCTCCGTGAACTTCGTGTTCACATCCGAGCAGTGGGCGGTTATCTCGAAAGTGCTGGGGGCAAACCGGGCCGAGGGGCTATATCAATTATGTGTGAATCAGAAGACCTAGATCGAATCAGGCAGTATATTGGGCGGGTGCGATGGCAGTATGCAAAGACCATGCCCACATGTCCGCACGAATATACCGTTCGGAAGTGGAACCCGGACCTGGACGCTGATTTCGTCTTCTTTGCCGAATACATACGACGTGCGGGATATCAGGCCAGGTGGAAGAGATACAAACACACATACCTGGACCTGGACGGTTTCAAGTATTGGACGATGGGCGCTCCAATAGACCAGACCATTATTATCAATCGCGAAGCGTTGAAGGAATGAGCTATGGCCACCAATACTCACTGGGAACGGCAGCCAAGAGAATCCGCTCGCGCCTTTGAGGCATTCCAAAAATACCGCGATATGGGGCCGTCGCGCAGTGTAGTAAAGGTGGGCCAAGAGTGCAGGAAATCTGAATCTCTACTGTCTCGTTGGAGCGTGAAATATCGATGGGTTGACCGCGTCCAGGCCTATGACGCATACATGGACAGCCAGCAGCTCGAAAAGCAGCGCCAAGCTCGCCTGGATATGGCCGTGCGCCACGCTCAGATGGCACGCGCACTACAGGGCAAGGCGCTGGAGCGACTAAAAACCCTTACTCCCGCGGAGCTTAACGTTCCCGATCTCCTGCGTTATGTAGTTGAGGCCTCGAAGCTCGAGCGACTGGCTATGGGTGAGCCTACCGAAAAGACAGCCGTGGAAACCACTTCCCTTGCACGCCAAATTGATGCTTACACCCACGCACTCAGAGGCACGGTCGCTGAGGCTTGGAACGGGGAAGGCGAAGCGGCGGTGACCGATGAATAATGCCGGCGCTTTCAACTTCAAGCCGTTCTCCCGCAAGCAGAAACAACTCCTCACCTGGTGGATGCCGGAGAGTCCACATTCCGACTGCGATATGGTGATTGCCGCCGGCAGTGTGAGGTCGGGAAAAACCGTAGCGATGATCGACGGATTCATGATGTGGAGCCTGTCGAGCTTCGAGCATGAGACCTTTATCCTGGCCGGCAAAAGCATCGGCGCGTTGAGGCGAAACGTCATTCGCCCGCTCACGCAGATACTCGCGGCCAAGGGCATACCATACAAATATCGCCTCTCCGATAATTGCGTTGAGATCGGCACGAACACCTATCATTGCTTCGGTGGCAATGACGAGTCCAGCCAGGATGTGCTTCAAGGATTTACGGCGGCGGGCGCACTGGCAGACGAAGCGGCCCTATTGCCCTGGTCATTCATTGAGCAGATGTTCGCGCGGTGCTCAGTTGATGGCGCTAAACTCTGGCTCAATTGCAATCCCGAAAGCCCACATCATCCGGTCAAGACTGAACTCATTGACAAGGCCGAAAGCAAAAACGTTCTCCATCTACATTTTACAATGGATGATAACCTGACGCTCTCGGAGAGGGTCAAGGATCGTTTCCGCCGGATGTTTGCAGGCGTCTGGTTCAAACGGTTCGTGCTCGGTCTGTGGGTCGCAGCCGAGGGCGCTATTTACGACATGCTCGACGAATCGGTGCATGTCGTGGATGAGCTTCCCGAGATTGACGAACAATGGATAGCCTGCGACTATGGCACGACGAACCCGAGCGTATTCCTACTCTGCGGGCAGGGTGCCGATGGCAACTACTATGTGATCAACGAATATCGCCACGACAGTCGACAGACAGGGCGGCAGAAGACAGACTCACAGTATTCAGCCGATCTCCAATCATTCATAGATCGGCACAAGGCATGCCCGAGCCTGGTTATTGTTGACCCATCAGCAGCATCATTCATCACTCAACTCAGATCCGACAATCTACAATTCCCGGTCCAAGCGGCGGACAATGCGGTTCTTGACGGCATCCGGCGAACGTCCATGCTGTTTGATCGCAAGAAGCTGTTTATACACCGCCGTTGCACTGGATTGCTGTCGGAACTATCGGGCTATGTGTGGGATGACAAAGCGCAGGAGCGCGGCGAAGACTCGCCGGTTAAGGTCAACGACCACGGACCGGATGCACTGAGATACTTTGTCAACACCGTGATCGGGCACCCGTCACCACGCATCCGCTGGATATCAGATGCGGGCCCTCCAAGATGAACCTACAGCCCGAGCATTCCGCTCACGTTGTCATTGAAGGTATTGGCGAAACGGATATTGACAACCAGCCAGTCATAGGCTACACTTCGGTTGGGCCCGTTAATTCACTTGGGTTGCTTTTGAGCAGTGCAATTAGTGTAACGGGTTTTCTTTGTTTGCCGCAACGCCAATAGGTGCGAGACAGCACGAAACCAAGGAGGAGAAACGATGAAGAACGTATTTGCAATTGTGGCGGCGCTTGCGCTGCTGAGCCTGGGTATTGCCACCCACGCAAACATCACCATCGCCACCGTTCCCGTTGGCGATGCAGGTAATGCGCCTGATACAACGGTCATGGGCGACGGTACAACCGGTTACGGCGAAGTGGACTACAACTACAACATCGGTAAATACGATGTGACCGCCGGGCAGTATACCGCGTTTCTCAACGCCGTGGCGGCCACCGACACGTATGGGCTCTACAACGCCTACATGGCATACTCCAACACCAACACCTATCACTACGGTTGTGAAATAACCCAGAGCGGCGTTTCCGGCCACTACACCTACTCAGCGGCAGACCCAAACCTCCCGGTGGTCTGGGTGGACTACTGGGACTGCTGCCGGTTCGCCAACTGGCTGGATAACGGCCAGCCTACTGGCTCAGAAGGCAACGGTACTGCCGAGACAGGCGCTTATACGTTGAATGGTTTTAACGGCGATGACCTCGGAACTATCCAGAGAAACGCTGGGTCTACCTGGGCAGTGACTAGCGAGAATGAGTGGTATAAGGCCGCTTACTATAAGGGCGGCGGGACCAATGCGGGATACTGGACGTATGCGACCCAAAGCAATACGGTTCCGACGGCTACTTCCCCCACAGGGGCCCCCAACTGTGCGAACTACAATATGGTCGTTGGATACACTACCGACGTGGGGGCTTATACGGGCTCCGCGAGCGCCTACGGCACGTTCGACCAGAACGGCGATGTCTGGCAGTGGAACGAGGGGGTAGTTGGCGTTAGCCCAGGCTACTCTAATCGCGGCCAGCGTGGTGATTCGTTCGGCAACATCGGAATAATGTTGCGTTCGTCGACCCGCGTCCACGGGGAAACTCCGACGATCGAGAACTTCGACATCGGGTTCCGCGTCACCGAAGTCCCTGACCCGCTTCAATCATCGCATTGCTTGGCTGGTTGGCAGGCGTGTTGGGCATACGCAGGCGTAAGGTATAGCCCTTTGCACTTTGGCCCTTTTACCCTTTCGGCCCGCCGTAGTGGAAGCTGTGGCGGGCTCTACAGCCCGAGCATTCCGCTCACGTTGTCCTTAAAGATATTGGCAATGCGGATATAGCCCCTGACGGTGGCGTGTGAGGTGTGCCCTGTCTGGCGCATTATGTTTGCTTCACTCGCGCCGTTAAGGGCTCCCTGCGTTACGAACCCGGCCCGCAGGGAATGGCCGGAATACTTCGCGGGCTCAAGCCCGGCGGCTACTGCGGAACGCTTGACCACAAGGGCGACTGTCTGAGGCGTGATAGCTTCCATAACGCGGCTGTGCCTGTCCACCCTGCGGAAGATCGGCCCGGAGGTGATTCCTGCGGCCTCACACCAGGCGGCAAGGGCACGGACCGGGCAAGTGGCGGGATTTGACCCCGCTTGATTCCTACATAGCGGCCCTGGCCCTCCTGGTCAGTCTTGGAGCGGGGCAAGAAGACCTTGATGCCTTCGACTGTCTCCTCCACGTGTTCAATGGTAAGCCCCGCCACTTCCGAGCGGCGGAAAGCCCCGGCGAACCCCACAAGAACAAGGGCACGATCTCGAACACCGATAAGACCACTGGGCAGGCATTCCACCATTGCGCGGATGTCAGTGGCAAGGACGGGGGACTTCTTCGCCTTTGCCGTTCCAACCGCACGGCGAATGCCCTTCAGCGTCAGCTTTACGCTCTTATGGTTTGTGGGATCGACGGCTCCGGCGCTCTCATGCGCCATCTTAATAGCTGCCTTTGCCCTGTCTATCGTGGAAGGCTTTCTGCCGGCGTCCGCCATCGCGGAAAAGTAAGCGGCGAGAGTTGCAGGGTTGGCTGGAACCGACTTGAAACCGGAGCACTCGCACCAGGCGGCGAACATGAAGAAGTCGCACGCATAGCTTCGTCTGGTGTTCTCGGATAGTGAGTCGGCCATGTAGTCCTTTGCCCTTGCGACAAGCGCAATCCCCTCGCTCTCGTCTGTCTTGACTAAGTCATTGGTCATGCTCTTTTAGCCTCTCTAACTAGCGATAAGGTTCACTTATCGTTAGTTAGTTTATACCGTATTTCCTGCTTTGTCAAGCGATAGTTCGTCGTTTCCCTGCCAGTATGCTATAATCTTCTTGAGGTGACGAATATGGTAGACGACCGTATACTCACAGTGGAACAGGCGGCGGAACTCCTGCAAGTCCACTACGAAACGGCCCGCAAGTACATCAAGAAGGGCTTGATACCAGGCCGCAAGATAGGTAAGAGCTGGCGTGTTGTCGAGTCTGATCTAAAGCGATTCATAAGCGAAGGGCAGGCTTTGCAGCTAAACCAAAAGGAGGGGTAGCCTGGATTATGAATAACACCGAGCTTGCTGTTATCCCTGTGGAGTCCAGTGGTGCGTCAGCTTGAATCGGAGTGCGTGTATTGCTGGATAAGCCGGGTAATTGACATGCGATCAGGTGCGGGGTATACTTGAGCCAGATGACACGACATCAAACAGCGTCTTGCCAAGTCGGCAGGTGGAAGCAATGAACTACGATCCAAGAGCGATAGCAAACGAGTTTGTAGACCTCGCAATGCAGAATGATGAGTCTGTGACTCCAATGAAGCTACAGAAACTTGTCTTCTATGCGTACGGCTGGTGTCTGGCCATAAAGGGCGATCCGTTGTTCGAAGAGGGCATTCAGGCTTGGAAATACGGTCCGGTTGTTCCGTCCGTATACCATGCCTTTAAGATGTATGGAAATGATGCCATTACCACGCGAGCGACTGATCTCAGCTATGATGCAGAAGCTGGCATGATACGCATTAATCCCGTCCAGCTTCAATCTTTGCCTGGCAAGGAAGATGAGGTAGGTTTTGTGCGGCAACTGATTAAGCGGGTGTGGGAGGTGTACGGGAAATATACGGGCATACAGCTATCGAACGCAACGCACGCCGTTGGGACGCCGTGGTACACCACTGTCATGCAATGCGGTGGCCAGGTTCCGCAGTCTCGTTGTATTGACGATACGGTCATAAAGGACTACTTTATTGAACAAGCCAAGTAGTCTGATTGATCCGCCGACACCTGTGGTAGACATCTCGCGTATCACCGACAAAGGCAATGCGCAAGCGTCTTCGCTCAAACCAGACCCGCAGACCGAGTCCGAAACGCAGGTACTTGATCAGGACAAGGAACTGGCTCGACAGGCTCAACGCCTGAACAACGAGGGCCTCGCAGATGACATTCAGGCGCGCAAGAAGTTTGCTGATCAGGTCTATCGCCTTACAGTGCGATGGCTGATTTTCGTGGCTGCGGTAGCCGTATTGTCCGGCAGACCATTCGGCTACAATGTGATATCCGTTGACAAGTCCGTGCTACTGGCGTTGGTGGGGTCTGTTTCGGTCAATGTGCTCGGATTCATGGGCGGCGTAATCGGATATCTGTTTCCGAAGCGCAAATAGCCATTTGTCTACGGTGCAGCGTCCAAGCAAGAACGCATTAACCGCCAGCAAGTCACCCGATAACACGAAGGATATTACGCCGTCGTGAAGAATGACATGGTGAAACCCATAGTTCAACCATACGCACACGGGGTGAGACCATGCCGCCAAAGAAGAATAAGGACTCCGGCGATCCGTCGGTTCTGAACTACAGCTACGATACCAAGCGCAAGAACATACCTCCCGCAGGCTTGGCGGCGCAAGGCAAGGTCGCCAAAGAGCCGAAGAAAACGTTCCTCTACAACCCCCATTTGCCTCCGGTCTTGAGGTTCGACCCGAACGGCAAGTCAGACGCTCTGCCCGAATTGCTGGAAACGGCGAAGCAGAGGCCCCTTACTGATGAGGAAACCCGCATACTCGCCGACGCCCTGCATAGCCATGAACCGTGGCTGGAGTGGGCGGGGAAGCGCGAAGCCAAAGCATGCGAAGTGGACCCCGTGGAGCTGCACATACACGAGCGCGTTTCCACCCAAGCCATCCTCAAGGTTGCGGCCCGGCAGGACGTTCAACGCAACCTGTTCGCGGACCCCGAAATGGATTACCAGGACGCTGTAAGGTTCTACCAGTTTGACATGGACTGGGCGAACCGCCTGATACTCGGCGACAGCCTTGCGGTTATGGCGTCTCTTTCCCGCCGCGAGGCATTGGCGGGCAAGGTCCAGATGATGTACATGGACCCGCCCTACGGCATCAAGTTTGGCTCCAACTTCCAGAGCGAGGTCGGAAAGCGAGATGTCGGGAACAGGTCGGAAGACCTCACCCGCGAAGCGGAGATGGTCAAGGCATACCGCGGCACATGGACTTTGGGCGTGCATTCATACCTTGCGTATCTGCGTGATAGGTTGTATGCGGCTAAGGAACTACTGGCGGATAGTGGCAGCGTGTTCATGCAGATCGGGGACGAAAATGTTCACCTGGTGCGCAGCTTGATGGATGAGGTATTTGGTAGTGAGAACTTCATCTCCCAGATCACATTGAAGAAGATGGGCGGCCTTGCAGCCGAGTTCCTAGCTGGGGCGTGCGACCACATATTATGGTTTGGCAAAGACGTAACCAAAACGAAATATCGTCAACTCTACCTCCCCAAGATACTTGGTGAAGGCAAAGGCACGGGAGCCCGTTACGACGGAATGATCTCTGTGTTTGGTGAGAGGATCAGGTTGCCGGATGCCGAGTCGGATTTTGACGCCTTGGAGGAAGCGGGCTGGCGTGCATACCAACCGTCCACACTGACCACGTTTGGGTCCGGCGGTAGCAGCTTCTTCGCGTTCGATTTCCAAGGGAACGACTACTGGCCCAGTAGCAGCAAGGGTTGGCTCACGACATTACGAGGGTTACGCCGACTAGCCCAAGCAGGCCGGGTTATCCAGACTGGCAAGGCCGTGCGTTATGTTCGTTGTCTCGCCGATTTTGCAGCTTACCAACTCAACAATGTTTGGGCGGACATAGCCAGTCCGCCAGACGTTGTGTATGTCGTACAGACATCTACAGCCACTATAGCCCGCTGTGTTCTGATGACCACAGACCCCGGTGATCTCGTTCTCGATCCGACATGTGGAAGCGGCTCGACAGCTTGTGTTGCCGAGCAGTGGGGCCGGAGGTGGATAACCATAGACACCAGCCGCGTTGCACTTGCTATTGCCCGCCAGAGGCTGTTGACTGCCAAGTTCGACTACTATAGACTTCGGTCTGTGAGTGCGGAAGACTTGGAGCGCAATCCAAACGGGCAGTGGTTGACCGACCCGGAGGAGAAGGTCAAAACGGCCTGCACTTTCGACAGCAAGACAATGCCACACATCATGCTGAAGAGCATAGCGCAGAATGAAGCTCTCGACCCAATATTCGAGAAGTGGGAACCGATCCTGGCGGGAAGGCTAACCTCCGTGAACACGGCCCTGCGGGAGACGGTAACGCCCGATCTCCGCCGCAAACTCAATATGAAGCTGCTGGAGAAGCAGAAGAGCGAAGGCAAGAAGGCAATCACCGACGCCGACAGGCGGCGCTGGCAACTGCCGGAGAACGAATGGAAAGAGTGGGAAGCCCCGTTCGATACCGACCCGGATTGGCCCACGGCGTTACAGGAGGCTTTGTCAGCCTATCGCAAAGCGTGGCGCGAGAAGATGGACGAAGTGAACGACATGCATAGACGCCCGCGCTGAACAAGAAGAGCTTGTCGATCAGCCTTGCATTGAAAGAGGTGTCTTGCGTGTCTCAGGCCCCTTCACGGTGGAAGGCGTGATGCCCGCAGAGGAAAGCGTAGACATGGAGTCGCCAATCGGCGGCGAGCCGGAGGAACTGGAGACATTTGACGGAGACGGCGCTGCCCTCACCTCTGGCCTCTCTCCCGAAACCGGGAAAGGGGAAGACGACCCGGTGAACGCGGAGGCATACGTAGACCGAATGGTTCGCCTGCTGCGCGGTGACGGCGTGCGCTTCCCGGACAACAAAGTAGTGCGGTTCTCACGGCTGGAACGAATGTCCGGCGAGTTGTTGCATGCGGAAGGGCAGTGGCAGGCGAACGGAGGGGACCTCCAGAGCGTCGCTGTCGTGTTTGGGCCGCAGTACGGCCCGGTTACGGCAAGGATGGTCGAAGAGTGCCTACGCATCGCGTACCGGCGCGGCTATGATGACCTGGTGTTCGCGGGATTCTCGTTCGACGGCGCGGCGCAGGCAGCAATCCAAGCTGACCCCAACCCACGAGTGCGCATCCACATGACGCAGATTCGTCCGGACGTGAACATGGAAGACTTGCTCAAGGATACGCCCAACAGCCAGTTATTCACGGTGTCGGGCACACCGCGCACGAATCTTAACGATCTCGGCGATGGCGAGTTCAGTATCACGATGGAGGGCGTGGACATCTACGACCCGATTGGCAACACGGTGCGGTCAGCGCGGGCCGACAAGGTGGCGGCGTGGTTTCTTGATTCCGATTACGATGGCGGGACCTTCTGTATAACACAGGCGTTCTTCCCTGATAAGAATGCGTGGGAGAAGCTGTCGAAAGCATTGACTGGGGTTGTGGACCCGGAGCGTTTCGAGGCTCTCAGCGGCACAGTGTCGCTTCCGTTCCGCCGGGGGAAGCATGACCGGGCGGCGGTGAAGGTCATCGACCCACGTGGGAACGGAGTGATGCGGTGCATCACATTCCTGGGGAGGCCGACTATGCCTAGAGGCCAGTCCCAGGAGCCGCTGCCTATACAGCCGGTCGAGAACCCTATCATCTGCTCGCCGTACCGACGAGCCAACGCACTACTGGGATTACGAGCGCGTTACCGGCGCTGCAACGAAGCAGACGGGCAGGCGTCCGGCGCAGTATTGGTACAAGGTGGAGATGGCGGCCAGCGGCCAGCAGCGTCTGGAACTGGAGGAAGACCGGAAAGACTTAATCCTGGTCAACAACCTCCGCGTGGACGTGAAGCACTGGCGGGATACCCACTACGAGGGCGCGACCAACGTGACGAAAGACCTTCTGCGGCACTGGTGGCGCAAGGACAGGAAGCGAAGGCTGTTCTTCTGCCAGATAGAAGCGGCTGAGACGATGATCTATCTCACCGAGATTCGGGGTCTGAACAGGGACGGAACAAGGCGCAAGCCGCGCTGGACTCCGGCATTCACGGACGATGCTTTCGCCGAACTAAAGGACACCCCCGCCGATACGGGCTATGCGGCCCTAACGCGGTACGGGTGCAAGATGGCTACCGGGAGCGGTAAGACGGTAGTAATGGCCATGCTGATCTCCTGGGCGTTCTGCAACAGAGCGAGAGTACCCAGCGACGACCGGTTCCCGCGCGCCGCGCTTGTGGTGTGTCCTAACCTCACCATTAAGGAACGTCTCCAGGTTCTGCGCACGGACAGCGCGCGCGGCAACTACTACACGGATTTTGATATACTGCCCTCCCTTCAGTATGGGGACCTGCTTCGCTCCGGCAAGGTCATGGTCACCAACTGGCATGCGTTCGCGTCTGAGTCCGAGCACAGCGAAAGCGGTAAGAGCTATGCGGTAGTGCACAAAGGCGAGGAGGATGACGACTTCCTTCGCCAGGCGCGTCTTGGGCGACCTGTACGATAACGCCCCTCTAATGGTCCTTAACGACGAGGGCCACCACGCATACCGCCCCGCTCCGCTGGAGCAGAAGCTGACTGGCTCGGAGGCCAAAGAAGCCCAAGAGATGAACCAGGAGGCCACCGTTTGGATCAGCGGCATCGACAGGTTGAACGCCTCATGTGGGGTAAAGGTGTGCGTTGACCTTTCCGCGACCCCGTTCTACATCAAGGGCAGCGGCTACCCGGAGGGCGAGCCGTTCCCATGGCTGGTAAGCGACTTCGGTCTGGTGGACGCCATAGAGTCCGGCATCACGAAGATACCGAGGCTGCCTATCAGCGACACGACGGGCCGTCCTGACGCTAAGTACTTCAGGCTCTGGCAAAACATAACCAGAACCCTTGCTCCCGGTCAGAAGCTCTCCGGCTCCGGCAAGCCGAAGCCGGAAGTCGTTTGGGAGAAGGCTCAGGACGCGCTACTTACTTTGGCGGGCCAGTACAAGGAGTGGTTCGAGACAATCCAGAACGCCAATGATCTGGCGCTTAAGGCTCCGCCTGTGATGATCATAGTCTGCGACAACACGGACACAGCAGAGGTATTCGCGAGCAATATATCGGGAGAGGTAGAAGTCGAGGATGGCGAGCCAGAGGACGTGGAATCCGCCGAGAACGATGACGCCGAGGCCACCAGTGGCAGCGGTAAGAAGAAGCTGAAGAAGCGAACAGAGTATACAGATGGGAAGCTCTTCCCCGAACTGTTTCAGAACGAGCGCGGTGTCAAGCGAACCCTTAGAATCGACAGTAAGCTACTGGCGAAGATCGAAAGTGAGGACCCGACAGCCAGCAAGGAGAAGGCCGGGCAGGAGTTGCGCGAGGTGGTCAATACTGTCGGCAAGCTCGGCCAGCCTGGTGAGCAGGTGCGTTGCGTCGTGTCGGTGCAGATGCTCAGTGAAGGATGGGACGCTAATAATGTCACGCACATTCTTGGACTTCGCGCGTTCGGCAGTCAGCTCTTATGCGAGCAGGTGGTCGGGCGCGGTTTGCGCAGGAGGAATTACGAGCCTGACCCCGAAACCGGGCTACTGATCGAGGAATACGTGGACGTATACGGCATCCCATTCACAGTCATTCCGTACAAAGGGCGGCCAACATCCGGGCCGCCACCGCCGGAGCCTCCGAACCACGTCTACGCGATGAAAGAGCGCGCGCAATACGAAATCCGCTTCCCGAACGTTGAAGGCTACGTGTTCGCGCTGACGAAGAACATCATCCGGGCAGACATCGGTAAGATGGCTCCACTGTTCGTCGAACCGAACGAGCAACCCACGGCGACATTCGTTAAGCCCACGTCCGGCTACCGTGAGGGGCACTTCAGCGCACTGGGGCCGGGCGAGTTCACTCAGCAAGACAGGACGGCATATTATGCGTCTACACACATGCAGGCAATAGAGTTTGAGATTGCGCGGCAGGTCGTGTGGGCGCTTGTAGGCGAAGGAGCGCAGGCCCCCACGGGCGGCAATCCCAAGTTACGGCTGCACGCCCGACACCAACTGTTTCCACAAGTCTTGCGACTGACGCATGACTACGTGCGCAGGAAGGTCAATCTGAGCGGCGCGAATCCGTGCGAGTTGGGTCTGGATATTTACGTGCGGCGGGTCGTTGAACGCTTGCTTGATGCAATAGAGCCGGACGATACCCAAGGAGAGCCCTCGCTTCTGCCCCTGCCGAATCGGTACAAGCCCATAGGCACTACGGCGGAGGTAGACTTCATGACCCAGCGGAAAACGCGGGGCACACAGCGTTCGCATATAAACTCGGTGGTTCTGGATACGGAGACATGGGAAAGCTGCGCCGCGTTCTATCTTGAAGCAAGCAAGTGTGTCAGCTTCTACGCCCGGAACGACAAAATGGGGCTTGTGATTCCATATGAGTATGAGGGCGTTCCTCAGTCCTACGAGCCAGACTACCTGGTGCGCCTCGTTGATGGACGTACGCTGATCCTCGAAACCAAGGGCTACGAAACGGACGAGACGCAGGCGAAGCATCAGGCGGCGCTGCGCTGGGTAACGGCTGTGAACAACTGGGGCAAGCTGGGGCAGTGGGTGTTCCACGTATGCAGGAACCCGCACATGCTGCCGAGACAGCTTGAGTGGTTAAATGGGGGCGCGGGTGGCGTCCTGGACAGGGAAGACGCTGAGTCGGCGGAGTTGAGGCTGAGGTAGCGGAGCTCCTCCACATAGAAGAGCGGACGGCCAGAGCCATGCTCAAGTCCGGACGGCTCAAAGGCAAGAAGTTTGCCGGCAGGTGGCACGTCTCGGAGGAGTGGCTCCAGGAGATATTCAGCAAGCCGGACACGCTGGCAGTGGAGGAGGTGTAAAGCTATGGCGTTACAATGGCAGGAAGTGAATTGCTTGTCCGATATGAGCCTATCCACCTACCGGGCTAAGGTTCCTGGTGGTTGGCTAGTGTGGACCGGACGCTACGATCAAGGTGGCCTCACGTTCTACCCAGACCCTAACCACGAATGGGACGGTAACTCCTTGCCGTAGATCGGAGGACCACGACTATGGCTGTAGATACTGTGTATATCCATGAATGGAGAATTACGGACATAGAAAATGGAGCATGGAAAGGCAGAGCCAAAGGCTATAGTTATACGGCCGACTGCAGGCATATTACCAATTGGTCCAGCCAGGCGATCTAGCAATTGGTTAAACCGATACGAGTATCCGATTTGTTATGCGAAATGTGAGCACATAAAGGAGTCAGGTAGATGAATAGCATTAAGTTAAGCGGCAGCGACAATCCAGATGGCCTCATACAACTGGTAAACAGCCTCCCGTCCGAGTTCAACGACGATTTCTATGAGATCGTCTTCCCAAAAGGGTATCTCTATCGTACTCTGTTTCCAGTGATCGCTACTTGGGCCAAGCGAGCTCCGAGAGACATCGGTTTCAAGCTGAATCTGGACGAACTCCAAGAGTCCGCACGACGGCTTGTCACGAATGTCGGATTACCGGACATCGTGGAAGACGGCTTAGAAGCCCCCAGGCAGGTTCTTAATGGGGTCTCAAGTGCGCCACTTCAACCGGTCGTGGTCGGAAGCTCTACGGTACAAGTGATCGAACGCATATACCATATGGTCGATGATTGGGCTGGTTACCAGCAGGATACAGCAGCGTTCAAGACCATTCTAAGCGAACTCGCGGAGAACGTTCTTGTCCATTCCGAAGCATCCAGTCCCGGCTACGTTCATGCTCGCGTCCATCACGGCGGTCAGGGCGACAAATGCGAGATTACGTTCGCCGACTCAGGGATTGGCATACTGCAGACCTACCTTGAAGGGACGAATGAAGACGTAAAGATGCGTCTTGCGAAGGGCGCTTCGGCCATCCGCATCGCAGTTGATGGTCTCAATTCTTCCAAGCCCAGAGACATCAGTCCAGGCGGGAGGTCCTATTTTGGATATGGTCTCTACACAGTGAAACGTCTGATAGAAATCAATCGTGGTCGCATGACCGTGATCAGTGGTAACCAGTACTTAACCCTCGACCGGTATCGGGCAGAGACAGGTGAACTCTCTCAGCCATGGGTAGGTACGATCGTGGCGCTTGTGATTGAACTTGCCAACCCGCTTCCACTCGAAGATGTGTATGAAGAAGAAGTTGAGAGGTATGTGTCCGAGGAGAACGGACGGGAGCAAACTGCGCAATCTGCTTCGGGCTTAACGCATTCGCCTTCGGCAACTCCCCCAATAGCAATCACCAAGGGTTTGGACCACAGCGAAAGGCAGACTCTTATCGTTAGGAATTTCTCCACGCAGTTGCTTGCACGTGAAACTGGACTTGCCATTCGCGCTGAGCTAGCACTGCTGCTAGTTGATGGAGCTACGGTGGAGGTGGACCTCGACGGTGTTGAAGATATGACTCCATCGGTTGCTGACGAGTGCTTTGGAAAGCTTGCAGAAAGGATGGGGGATGCTAAGTTCCGATCCAGGATAATTTTCAGTGGAGGCGTACCTCTGCTATATCGACTGATCGATTTCGTCGTTGCCAACCGCCTGAAGATCAGATCGTCTGAAAGCGAGTCCTAATCGATCCGTTGGCGGTTAGCAAGGTCACTTCGATATCGTGGAACGGCGATCCATTGCCAGTAAGGCAAACCGAAGGAGACAAGCCAACCGTTCTGATGCTCTTGGATCGCAACGAGATGGAAGGGCAGCTTTTCAGAAACCTGTCGAGCCCCCGTATAACCAACGTTAGGGTGGCTGGAAACAAATGTGAACTTCGGCGGATTCTGGCGTCTGACCTCCGTGGGCTGGTGGTATCTATGATCCACAAGTTCGACGGCATACCGGCCAATGTCAACACTCGTGAAGGCGTCATCGTGCTTGTAGACGAGGCGCACAAGACAGCCGGCAGCGACCTTGGGAACTACTTGCTGGCGGCGTTGCCCAACGCCACTTACATCGGCTTGCCGACCAGTTGGGTGTCGTCGCAGAATAGACGGGGTTCCCGGAAGCCCTGCCGACCGGAGTTGTGTTTTTTAGCTGGGAAGGGAACCTAGCGACCACCGTCTAAGATATCCTTTAGATGCTTTGCGCAGATTTCTTAAAAATAACCCTAAAGAAGTAGTCTCAAACTATACATCATAAGGTATAATGGACTTGGAGGAGAGCTTTGCCTAAGACCAGCGTTGTGTTCTTCAAGGACACAGATGGTTCTGTGCCAACCAAGGTATGGATTGATGAGGTGGTGGCAAAGCGCGACCGCCGAATAACTGCCAAGCTGCAAGCCAGAATAAATATGCTGCGCGCGGATGGCCGAGACCTAAGAAGACCGGTAGCAGGCGTCCTAGAAGATGGCATATATGAGCTAAGACCAATTTGGCCATGTGAACTATCGGCTGCTGTATTTTTTTGTCGGAGGTACAGCGGCTGTCGTGTCTCACGGCTGCACGAAGGAAGCTAAGGTGCCGCCCGAAGAGGTAAGCCTAGCAAAAAGACGCAAGGAGTTATTCGAGTCGGACCCAGAAAGGTATACCTACGATGGAGAGATCTAAGAAGAGGAGAACAACTGACGCTACAGAACTGATGAACCAATGGTACAGGGGGAGACAAAGAATGGGACCAGATGGTTCTTGAGGAGGAAATCAAGGCTAGAGTCGGACAGATAATCTATCTACTCAGGACAGAAGCCGATTTGTCACAGACCAGGCTCGCAGAGATGATAGGGGTAACCCGGGCCATGATCTCAAATGTCGAGAATGGAGACTACGACGGCAACTACTTTGATCTGTTGTTTAAGGTCTGTTTTGTCAGGCACAAGAGGTTGCTGGTAGGAGGTCCCGGCGTTCTTCTGGCTAATTGCAATGATTGCTGTGCTATGGTTGTGCCAGTATAGTTTTCCGGGAAAGGCCCTTTAAGTAACGACACATGGCAATGAATCACGTGGCCCGTTTCGAGCCTAGACTGGCCTGACCGCTATTCTAGGCTCAAGTCATAAGGGGAACACGGTTCTCAGTCCAGGAATTAGATGTATACCCATCGAACGTATTCTCCCATTTCACACTTCAAGATGTAACGTAGTGCCTGAACCCGTCTGCAAACTGTTTGCAAACGAACTGCTCGTTATCCACCGGTAAGGCAGGAGAGTGGAAGGTATATCGTTGGCTCCCATTGCTCCTGAGAAGGCATCCGACGACAGCCAGTGTGCCCCCTTGTCACGACCATGTACGCACTTAAAATCCGCCGGGGAAATCCATGAGGGTTCGACTCCCTCCTTGCCCACCAGCTCTTTTTTTGAGCGTAAAATGAGGCCGGGTTAACAATCGCAGCTGGGCCCTTTCGCGTTTTGCCGTTCTGGAAAGGCCGGGAATGGCAAGGATGGGCATAGCGTGGGCGTCGATGGTGGGGTGTGTTTATGGGTCCTGGGACTGCTCGCGGTCAGAAGATAGGCGAGCTTTGGCGCGAACGGCACGTTGCCTGCACGTGTTGGAGCGGTCCTGGGCGGAACGACGCTCGCACGGGAACTTCTTGTGGCAGACGGCGCAGTAAGCCTGCTTGCGTCGTTCCGGTTCAACTATCTCTAGCCCGAGCTGATACCACATGGCGGCCAAGAGGGTGGAAGCGAAGTCATAGAACTGGGGGTTCTTCCTGTTGCCGGGCGTCCATAGTAGACGTGGGCCTATGCCTGTGATTCTCTCATTGATATACAACTGCAAGTACCACATAGCCGGTTTGAGGCTATTCCCGGTTGTGCAATAGCCGGAGGAGGACTGGTCAAAAATGCCGATGTTAAAATGTCTGCCCTTGTCCATCTCTACCGCTATGAGGTCACTCCTATCGGCGTCCTTGTAGACTACGGCGGTATCCCCCTGCCACACGATACACTTATGGAGCTGACTGTCGCGTTCCGCGCGTTCACGCGGATTATTGGCGGGAAGGCTCAGCAGGTCCCAAAGCCGCACAGCACGCTTCATATCCAGCACAGCATTCTGCCAGTCTAACAAACTTTCCCCGTCCGCTTGACCTTCCCGCACGTGAACTACGCAAGTGTGATACAAAAGACGCTCGTGCGTGGAGCGGCAGAGGCCGAGAAGCCCATAGCGGTTCGCAAACCGAACGATGCTCTGCTCATTTCTGGTATCCAATGCCGCGAACGTTCTGTAGAGGCTCTGGTTACGATCCGGACAGCGGGTCATACCGCCTCCATCGTCGCGTCGCTCCTTTAGTAAAGCCGTCTGTCACTACCCGATGCTTGTCCCCAACTGTATCTTCCCCTTCGGCTATGTGATACCCGGTTACTACGACGTGTTGCACGGTCCCTCCTGTCACGCTAAGTGTCACTATAATTGTGCTAGTCTAAGGTTAAACATGTCTGCTAATAACCTTCTAATGGCCTTGCACCAATGGTATGATTAAGCATATCAGATACAGCGCTCAAGCGCAATAGGAGGGATCAGTATGGAACTCAAACTTATGAGTGTCAAGGAAACAGCGCAACTTCTTGACTTGCACCCGTTTTCGCTCAGGCGTCTTGAGGAACGCGGCGAACTCGTTCCACTGCAAAAGGTAGGCGAAAGGCGCGTCTACTCGCGGGTTGATGTTGAGCGGGTGGCTAAGGAGCGGCAGGCGGCTAAGACGGCGGTACGGGGATAAGCTACAAACGAATAAAGCCGAGCAGCAGTCACTTCGCAGGCGGCCAGCTACTCGGCAGATGCCCCTTTTTCAAGGGTCAACCATATCCAGTATACCTCACTTCGGCGCTGAACACTACTGTACGGCCCGGAGGTGATTGTGACTTCCTCCGATGTCTCAGAGGATCGGAAGCCCCTTCAGAGAGCCATGCCGGATCACTGTTTCTCAGGCGCTTTCCTATTGTGTCGCTATGAGCAAGGCATTCGGAGCGGCGGGCAAGCAGCGGAAGAAGCTCAATATCAGGTGCAGCGTGTCGGCGGAGCCGATGTCGGTCTGCGATATGCAGGTGGCAGAGGCGATACTGGCCAAGCTGGTCGCCCGCGCGTATGCCGCCGATCACCCGGAGCTGTTCGGTCCGCACCTCGCGCGTGCATTAGGAGGCCCGGCTGATGACAAGTGATACACGGTATGCGAGCATCCCACAGGAATTGAAAGAGCTGCGGCAATGGGTGTGCTATCGAATCGAGGTGCGCGACGGCGAGAAAACAAAGATGCCGTATTCTCGGGACCATGGTGGCAGGATGCGCGCCAAGACGAACGACTCAACCACTTGGCTTTCGTATGATGACGCTGTGCAGATGGCGAGCATGCCACTCAGCGGGCTAGACGGTATAGGCTTTGTAGTTTCCGCCAACGATCCCTATGTCTTCATAGACCTCGATCATGTCGTGGATGACGGGGTGATCGAGGGATGGGCGCAGGCGATTGTCGACAACGTGGGATCTTACACAGAGTTCAGCCAGTCGGGAACAGGCATTCATATCGTCGCGCGTGCGAAGAAGCCTGGGCCGAGATGCAAGACGGCGAAGCACCCAAGGTTTGAAATATATGAAAACGTGCGGCTTGCGGTGTTCACCGGGAAACTGGTTCCTGCTGCAGTGACGGAAATCACGGATGCGCAGGACGCAGTGAATGAAGTCTATGTCGGCGTGTTCGGGGAGAACCCGCGCAACACTCCACCGACAGAGACGACCCGGAACGCTCGTCCGGTCGGTATGTCCGATCCAGCGCTGGTCGAAAAGGCGATGTCTGCGGCGAACGGCGACAAGTTCGGCAGACTGTGGAATGGGAACACCGGCGACTACAACGGCGACGATAGCGCGGCAGATATGGCGCTGTGTTACATGTTGGCGTTCTGGACGCAGCGTGACCCGGCGAGGATGGACAGGCTGTTCAGGGAGTCGGGGTTGATGCGCGAGAAGTGGGACCAGAGGCGCGGCGAGCGGACGTACGGCGAGATGACGATAGATGCGGCAGTGCAGCAGACTACGGAGGTTTATCAATGCTCTACAAGGATATCCAGCAACCAGAAAGTGACGGAGGAGCAACTGGCACAGGCTCGGGAGCGCATTGCGCGTGCGAAGGAGGCAGCGAACGCTGCTGCTGTGTTCGAGGCAGTGGATGCGCTTGCTGTCTTGACTCAGGGGGAGTATGCGGATGTAGTCAAAGAACTCAAGAATGCGGTTTCACAGCTCGACCTGAAGGAGCTAAAGAGCGCGGTAAGCAGAGCCAGGAAGTCGAAGCGCGCGGATGAGAGCGGGGAGTATCCCAAGTTGATGGTGGGCAACCGCCAGCTTCGTGACATGGGGGACGAAGCGATTAGATTGCTTGAAAGCTCGAACGTGCCGCCGACGCTGTTCGTTCGTTCGGGCGCAATGTGTCAGGTAGTGGAGGATGAGCGTGGGCGTCCGGTGATCAGGGCCGTGACAGATGACATCATACTGGCGAAGCTGGCGAAAACGTGCGACTTCGTAGTGGAGACACAAGACGGTCCGAAGAACGTTGTGCCGCCGAAGAGCATCGGGTCGTATGTTCTATCAGAGGGCAAGTGGCCTTTTCCCGCGCTTGAGGCTATCACCCGGTCTCCGACCATTAGGCAGGATGGGAGCATAGCACAGCTTCCCGGATATGACCCCGAAACCCGGCTCTACTATCACAGATCGGGGGGTGATGAGCTTACGGATGTGCCGGCGAATCCAAAACCGGAAGATGTGGGGGCCGCACTAAAGCTTATAGAGGAGCTGCTTCATGACTTCCCATTCGACTGCCAAGCCAGCAAAGTGAACGCGATTGCGCTACTTCTCTCGCCGGTGACACAGCCCGCAATAATGGATGTAACGCCCCTCTTCCTAATAGATGCGCCGACAGCCGGTAGTGGGAAGGGTCTGCTGGCGATTGTGGCGGGCATCATCAGCGGAGGCACAGTGCCCGATTTCACGACCGCTCCCGTAAGGGATGAGGAATGGACGAAGAAGATTACGGCGATACTGTCGGCGGGGCCGTCGCTGGTGGTGATAGACAACGTGCAGTATACCCTGCAAAGCGCGGACCTCGCGATGCTGCTGACGGCCAGGACCTGGAAAGATCGGGTATTTGGCAAGAACACGGAGATTGTTATACTGTCGAACCGCGCGGTATGGGTGGCGACTGGGAATAACATCCAGCTTGGGGGTGACATCCCCAGACGGTGCGTCTGGATTCGCATCGACCCCAGGCAGTCGAAGCCGCACGAGAGGGAGGGCTTCCTTCATTCGAATCTGACGCGGTGGGTGTCGGAGAACAGAGGGCGGCTGCTCTCGGCATTGCTTACCCTCTGCCGGGCATGGTTTGCGGCAGGGTGTCCAGCGTATCCGGTTGCGGCTTTCGGGTCATTCGAGAATTGGACAAGGATAATCGGGTGTATACTGGCCAATGCCGGCATCAAAGGCTTTCTTGAGAATCGGAGGGAACTGTGGGAGCAGTCAGATACGGAATCGACCGAGTGGGAGGCGTTCTTGGCGAACTGGCTGGAGTTCTACGGCGCTACACCAGTTACACCAAAGGAGCTAATTCGGGATATCGAAGCCGAAGAGAAAATCGCGGAGGCGGTCCCGGCGTCGATATCTGACGCGGTGCACGGAAACGGCGACCATTGCTCACGTATCGGCTACCAACTCAAGGCGCGCTTAAGAAAGAGGTATGGACCACGCGGCTTGCGCCTGGAGAGGGGACCCCAGAAAAGACACGGCAACACCTGGGTTGCTGTAGCAGACCCGATAGACACAGTGGATGGTTGTGATTCCGAGACTTCAACCCTCCACTCCGTTTCATCGTGTTTGAGCACGGAAGGGGTGTCAAATGGAAGGTGTGGAGGGTTGAAACACTCTCTACGCGGAACCAAAAGGAATTATATCGAAAAAAGAAGAGATAATCCCCTGTGGCGATGAATGGAGGGTCCAGAACCCTCCACAACCATCAACCCTCCACGATTGGAATGAAGAGAACTATGAGGACTTCTGAGACGGGGATTGTGGACGAACTGAACAGGCGAGGTGTCAGTGTGTGGCTGACGGGAGATAAGGTGAGGGCATTCCCAAAACCGCTGCTTACCGACGAAGTGAAGGCGATCATCTCAGAGAACCGGGCATCACTCGTGGCGGAATTGGCTGAGATTGAATCAGAGTTGCCGAAGCCGCATATCAACGCGTGCGGCGACCTGGTCATACCCTTCAATTCACCAAGGCAATACCATTGGTGGGCGGGAGGCCAGTCGGTCAACGAGACGATCTCGCAGATTTCGCGGGAGATTGTCGAGGATACAACCGTGCAGACAAAGCTAACAACACGGCTTGACATCTGACAGCTATGCTGCTATACTGCATATAGGAGGCAGACATTATGACCAGGCTTACAATTCGAATATCAGATGAACTGCACGAGAAGCTCCGATGGCTCTCCTATACGCAGCGGAAGAGTCAGCAAATCATTCTGGAAGAGGTGCTTGAGAAGGCGCTTGCAGACGTAAGACCGCCGAAGGAGGCGAATGGCCAATGAGCGCGCTGGTGGATTCAGTGATAGGCTCCTATGGCATAAACTCGCCAAGCCCCACTCGTACTTCACTGAAGGCTTTGGCTTGGGCGCGTGTTTCAACCGATATGCAGGAGGAACGCGGGCTTTCCATGCCCGAACAGCTTCGGCAGATTCGAGAATACGCGGGAATAAATGGCATTGAGATATTGGAGGAATACCACGAGGCTGCGAGCGCTTACAAGAAGGAGTCCCAGCGAGTCGAGTTTCACAAGATGCTTGCGCGGGCCAAGGCGGATCGCGCTGTAAATGCGATCCTGGTGCACGACTATTCGAGATTCTCCAGAGACAGCCTCGGGGCAAGGATGCTGGTTCGAGAGCTCCGGCAGGCGGGGATACGAGTGATCTCTCTCAATGATATGGAAGTGGACACGGAGTCGGTGGCGGGAGTGTATATGGAGGCGATCACTTTTGCCAAGAATGAGGCATACAGCCGAGAGGTAGCATTTCATACTAGGAAAGGTTGCCGAGCGAACGTGCAAACCCGTGATGCCGAAACCGGCTGGTGCTACAAGAACGGAGGCCAACCACTCTTTGGTTATCGCGCGGAACGCCTGATACGCGGTGAAGTTAAGAAAAGCCGACCCCTTATCAAGTCGATATGGGTTCCTGATGATACCATCATCGCGGGAAAGCCTGTCCACGAATGGGCGCGATATTGCTTGGTGGAATTGGCCGGGAAAGGCGCATCACTGGATGAGATCAGGAACTTTTGCAACCAAAACGGAATACCAGCCCCACGCAGGCAGTTTTGGGGCTCAAGGACTTGGCACAGCCTGCTGCACTCAAACTGCGTCCTTCAATATGCGGGCTTCGGGGTGTGGAATGTGCGCGGGAAGAATCAAAGGATGAACCCGCCGTCAGACTGGGTAATCATCGAAGACGCACATCAGGCCCTCATAACGCAGGATGAAGCAAGCGCCATCATCGCGATTCGAGAGAAACATACAGCTCTGCACGCAGCAGAGACAGGAGCGCGAGCGCGGAGCAACGGCAGCCGGTTCCTGCTCTCCGGGGGGCTGTTCAAGTGCAGCCGGTGCGGGGCCAATATGGCCGGTTTTCGCAGTCAGAATGGCAAAGGCAGAAACGGATTCTATTACGTCTGCGGCAGCGCTCAATACAGGCGATCACTTGGTTGCGGCCCCGGCGTCTTTGTGGACAAGGCAGTCATCGAGGAGGCCGTGTTCACCGAAATAGAGCGCAGCTTCGAGGAATGGCTAGATGAGAAGTTGTTCACGCGGGAAGTAAACCGCATTCTCTCTCAGATGGAGGAGCATCAGACGTCGGACGGGAGCGATGTTAAGGCGCGGCTATCAGCCGTTAACGCCAAGATAACCAACCTGCGAAAGGCGCTTGAAGACGGCCTGGACGACGTGGGCTGGGCAAATGTCCGAATGCGGGAACTGACGCAAGAGCGAGGCGAACTCGAAGCCAAGTTGAGCTGCGTTGTTACTACAGTTTAACCCCCCAAGCTCGACGCCGCGACGATCAACGCTTACCGCCAGCGATTCCCCGAACTCATAGGCTATGGGACGAACAAGGAACTGCGTGAACTGATTCGGTGCTTTGTAGACAACATCACACTAACACCCGCAGAGGACACCCAGAAAACAAACAAGCCGGTCGCCCACGAGATCACGCTGAATCTGAAGGCGATGCCGGCTATGTTTGTTAAAGGCATGGGAGCGGGGAGAGGATTTGAACCTCTGACCTTCGGGTTATGAGCCCGACGAGCTACCGGACTGCTCCACCCCGCGTCGACTAATACAGTATAGCACTCACGGCCGGTTGTGTAAAGCGATTTCGTGCCAAGTAAGAGTTCAGGCTACGTGAGAGAGAAGTGCTTTGTCTGTCACCTGGCATTTGAGACGATTGGCCGAGATGAGCATTTGCCTGCACATGCTTATTGTGTCCTGGCCCCTGAGCAGCCACGTCCCGAACATACTCATTAGGACTGCCTTTGTATCAGAGCCCTTTGCTGAGCGGGTTCCGCCACTGACCTTTCGAGCTATTACGCAAGGTCGAACTGCCCGCTCGGCAGCATTGTTTTCAGACGGCACACGTGGGTCCTCGACAAAGATGAATAACTCCGGCAGGAACCTCTCGATACGTTGGGCCAATATCCGTTGGGGCTTATCAGTGCCTAGATATGGACTGGCAACTTCAAGCAATACCTGCTCGAATATCTCCCGCTGCCTTATCCGGACTCGCTCATCATCGCTTGAGAACTCTTTTGCCTGATTGTATATGCTCAGAACCTTGTCTACCCACTCCCCGACCGATACCTCCGATGGATATGCCTCGACGAGCTTTTTGAGGTCACGGTAGAAATGCACCCAGCAGCGCTGATGACGCGTCAAAAGGACGCTGTAGCCACAGTAGAAGTCACTGACTACAACCCCATCGAAATCTTCACCCAAAACTTCCTTTGCCACCTCACCCGAACGACTCTTGCGGTATACAAAGTAACGCAGCTCCGGAGTGGAGAAGCTCCATATATATCCGTTGATGCCGTCTTCGCGCCAACCAGTCTCATCGGCATTCACCACAGGAGAACCACGAATCTCGTCAAGAAGATAAACATATTCCGGCTCCGCCGCTTTCGAAACCGCATGAAGTAACTCGGAAAGCTCCCCAAGGCCCAAATCCAGGCCATATATCAGTTTTAGATGGCCCTTTATCGTCCTTAATGGAACCCGGCAGACCGTGTGCAGATAAGCAATGAAGCTCATAAGCCTCACCCCCACACGTGCTTTGCCCAACACCTCCGCCGAAAGATCCACTTTGGGAGTGCACTGTGTTCCGCATACCCCGCATTTGCGCCTTATGATCCTGTGCTCGACTATGCGCACCGGAGTCTCCGGAATCTCCACATACTGACGTCTCCGGTGTATCCATCCGCCACACAGCTTACGCCCGCACTTCGGGCACTGCTCAAGAGCGTGCTCATGGACCTCGGTAGGAATCTCGCGACGACGTACAAATGAGCTCTTACGCTTCTTGCGCTCACTGCGTTCGGCCTCGCGACGTTCCTTGCGGTTTGGCTTGACCCACTCCGGCACAACTTTCGTCCCACCGCTGGGAAGCTGAGAGCGCAGGCGCTCTACCTCAGCCTCAAGAAACTCCACCCGCTCCTGCAAGACGGCGTTTGCACGGCGCAACTCCACTATTATGGCCACGAGCTCTGCTCGGGAAATACCATCCGACTCACTCATACATCCCACTTAGACAAAGGCACCAAAAGTACCTTTGTCTAAAGGATGATACTTCATGGAAATTGTCGCCTTCAGATGTGCAGCCCCCAAATACTCACCTATCCTGAACTCTTACCGTGCCAAATCAGCAATGAATGCGTAGCATAGTTAAAGATTGATTCTCGTCTCGGACTGCTGAGGTAGAGTCTGGGCTGTAGGTGAAGGCTGGTTCTGTGCTTAGTAGTGAATGGGAAATCGGTAGAAAACCCCTCGTCTTGGCGGACGAGGGGCAGTGGAAACGATCGAGAGGGGAAGCTTACGATTCTACCTGTCTATAGTCGGCTGATAGCTGCGGTCGGTTGACGAGGAGCAGGGAGAAAGTGCCTTCTCCCTGGGAGATTGGCCTGCCGCTAGAGAGTCCGGAGGGATTCCGTTCAAGCTACTTGAACTGAACTCGCCTGCCCGTTTCGGCGCTTTCTATTGCTCTGAATACCATGGCGAGGCTTTTGATATTGTCCGTGCAGATCGTCTCGGGTTTCGCACCCGTTCGGATACACCTGACAAACTCATCAATTACTCCGGCATGGCCGGGGTAAGCGAGCGGCGGCGGTTGAGGAACCGCAATATCTTCGGTCGTGGAGAAGAACCCACCTGTCTCGCTTACAGCCTGTGCGTGGATTTGGTCCCCGCCGTTCCAGGTCACGCTGCCATCGGCGCAGATTACTCGCCAGTCGCTTTCCCAGGTGGTATTGATGCCTTCGGAGCACCAACTGCCGCGGTAAGTGTATATGATTCCGTTACTCATCTCGAAGATTGCTACGGCGGAAGCATCATGGTCTGTACCACGAGCCACGGGGGTTCCATTCCTTGCAGTAGACTGCGACCGGATCGGCCCCGGATATATATCGCGCCGCATCGAACGTATGAATGGCCATGTCGAGGAGCAGCACATGCCGCATCCTATCCCGAAAGCCACCGAAGTGTGCGCCGATGTAGAAGTCACAGTTGAGTGTAGTGATGTCTCCCAATCTGCCGAATGCTATCAACGCTCGGAGTGCGCGGATGTTTGGGTCGTATCGGCGGTTCTGGATTACCGCGTATGTTTTGCGGGCGCGGCTGGCCGCTTCCACCATTTTTCGAGCGTTATCCATGCTGTCGGCAAGCGGCTTTTCGCCCAGGACATGGCATCCGAGATCAAGAGCGGTCAAGGTTATGTCCGCGTGAGCCTCGGGAATCGTGCAGTCGAATACCGCATCCGCGCCAACGCTTTTGATCACAGGTCCCAGTTCGGCGCCTGTTACCGCGCGGGAGAGATCGTATTGTTCTTTACGGGCCCTGGCGGCGTCCTCGTTGATATCGACGAGCCCAACTATTGCGACCTCGTCCATTGTCTTTATCGCATCCAGCCAGACACCGGCAATACCACCGCAGCCGGCCATTACCACTCTTAGCTTTTCAGCCATTGACTTGCCTCCGATGCATCCATTCTACAAACATACCGCTCCTGCTCTCATTGTTTTGGCTCAGGCATTTTGGAAGAGAGCTGCCGCACAAAACGGGAATCCGGTTTGTATCCACTGCGCTCGGCCAGGTGGATCTCCTTCCACGCGCCCGGATAATCGTTTTGTTGAGCCAGAGCGGCCGCTAACCAATAGTGCGCAAGTCCCCAGCGGGGCCTGATTTTTGTCGCTTCGGTCAGATGACGTACAGCATCTTGCATGTTGCCTTGTTTGGCGCATACCATCGCGAGATAGAAGTGTGCCTCCACAAGAGAGGGGTCGATCTTCAGCGCCGTTTGTAAGTGGTCGAATGCGGCGTCCATATGACCCCGGCGCAATAAAACACTGCCCATCGCGACGTGTCCCTGCGCGAGCTCCGGGTTGAGTCGGAGGGCTTTTCGGTAATGCGCGGCGGCTTCGTTCATCTTTCCCTCGCGATCCAGCGCATTGCCCAGATTGTACTGAGTCTCAGCGTTATTCGGTTTTATGTCTACCGATCTCGAAAACTGTCGCAGCGCCTCGTCTGTCTTTCCCTGCTGCAGAAGAGCAGTTCCGATATTGTTATATGCAGACGCCAGCTTGGGGTCGGCCGCGATGGCTTTCTTTAACTGATCGAGCGCCTTCGCCTGCTGTCCCTGCTTGAGATAGATGAATCCGAGGGAGTTGCGCGCCTCCGCAAAGTCAGGTTCGCGCTTCAGTGCGGCTGTGAGGTGGCGAATTGCCATGTCCGGCCTGCCGCGTTCGGACCACGCATCAGCGATACATACCTGGACCATGCCGCTGTCGGAAGTGGCTTCGAGGGCGTGGTCGAAGAGAGTGATGCTGTTTTGCCAGTAGCTGATCTGCTTCCACGTGCAGACCATCAAGACCGCGATGACTATCGCGGCGGGAACCGCCAAAAAGCTTGGTCGAGAGCGCAGGAACCGATTCGCAAGATCCGGGATTCCCCAGGCGAGAATAACGAAGATGCCGATCAGCGGCACATAAGTGTACCTATCCGCCATCGCCTGCTGACCGACCTGTACGAATCCGATGACCGGAACCAGTGTTACCACGTACCACAGCCACCCCGCGGTGAGGTATGGCCTGCTCCGACGGGCGCCGATTGCAAGGAGCGAGATAATTACAAACAGTAGAACACTGGCAATCACGTGTCCCGCCGGTATCGAGTTGCCGGGGTGGGGATAGAGGACTGAGAGTCTGCGCGGCCAGATCGTGTTGATAAGATAGTCCGTGTACGCAACCGCCGCATTCGCTGCTCTGACTCCGAGCGGATATTGCGTTATCGTTCGTGTCGCGCCACCGTGCTGCTGCACTATAAACGTTGCCACACACGAGGCGGCAGCTATGGCAAAGAGCGGAATCTTCTCCCATATCAGCGGCCCGAAGCCGGCTGGTTTGGGACTCTCCTTCCGACCGGCGAGGGGCTTATTGTGCTCCTGCGGAGCTTCGTTCACTCTTGCGAATCGAGCCAGCGGCCAGTAGTCCAAAATGAGGAGTACGATCGGCAGGGTTACCAGCATCGGTTTTGCCATCAGTCCCAGGATAAGAAGCCCGGCAACCGGCAGATATCGCTTGAGATTGGGCGCTTGGGAGTATCGAACATAAGTACACAGCGTGAGCAGCCAAAACAGCGTGCTCAGCACGTCCTTTCGCTCGGCGACCCAAGCGACCGATTCTACGTGCAGTGGGTGAAAAGCGAATAGTGCCGCCACGAAAACGCTGTGCCACGTGAAGCCCGTCATTTTTCGCAGCACGAAGAAAAGGAGAAGCGTGTTAAGCATGTGGAACAGGACACTCATCAAATGATGACCTGCGGGATGAAGTCCAAACAACTGTATATCAACCATGTGCGAAATCCACGTGAGCGGGTGCCAATTGGCGCTATGTGCTGAGGTGAACGCCCAGATGATATTCTCTCGCTTCAAGCCCGTCAGCACGTGACGGTTCTTGGTAATATAATCGGGATCATCCAAGCTTATAAACTTAAACCTGGCTACTTGCCAGTAGATTGCAAGAAT
The DNA here is from genome assembly GCA_963775535.1 of uncultured bacterium. Classification (GTDB taxonomy): domain Bacteria; phylum Armatimonadota; class UBA5829; order UBA5829; family UBA5829; genus CAVZJH01. The sequence goes on from CAVZJH010000046.1 coordinate 32,453, forward strand.
GGCAGCCGCAAGACCAATGTATATGAGCGCCGGGAACTTGTCCCGGGACTTTAGAGTGGCTTGCTGCTGATCCGGAGATGTCGTCTTAGTTTTAGCCATGTTGCTCCCGTGAGTTTTGAGTCAAGAGCTTGATGAGGCTCCGCGGTGGCTCGTATCCGTATTTTCTAGCCAGGCGTACCTGCTGCCAGGCCTCGGCGTACCTGCCTGAAGCGCAGTAAACGTTGGCGAGCGAGTTGTGCCCGGGTCCCCAGTCCGGCTTGATTTTGACGGCCTCAGCGAGGTGAGACAGCCCTTCATTCCACAAGCCCGCTTTGATCATGAGCACTCCATATTCATGCCGCGCAAAGTAGTTGCCGGGTACCGCGTCTATGGCCCTCTTGTAGAGGCTGACGTTGTCTCGCCAGTAACCGATTTGGACCCAGGTGCAGACTGCGAGAGTCATGATCACGGCGACTGCCGTTCCTGCCAGCAGCCGTGAGGTCGGAGGTGACTTGATGGCTTGTTTCGCGATTTTCCGTGAGCCTTTGCGAAAGTCGGGTTGCGTCGACTGATCTTTCCTGCTGAGCACTTCGGGAACGAGCCATGCGGATCATGATGAAAAGACCCACGAGTGATACGTAGGAATATCGGTCGGCTACAAGCTGCTCACCGACCTGAACCAGTCCGATCACCGGAATCAGGACGACGAGGTACCACAGCCAGCCTACAAGCAGATACGGTCGTGATTTCCTGTATCGGATTGCGACGAGCGTTATGCACAATATCAGCAGAGCCTGCAGAAATACTTCCAGGGGCCCAATGCTGTTTCCGGGGTGCGGGTATATGGTAGCAAGCCCATGAGGCCAGAACATTTTGCCTATGTAAACCAGGTAAGCTTCAGGCGCATCAGCGATTCGGGTTGACAACGGAAAACGTTTCAGCGAACCTACCGCGCCCGCCTGCTGTTGGACAACATACGTAATCACGCTGCTGGCTGCGGAGAGTGCAAGGAGCGGAAGTTTTTCCAATGCCAATCTTGCAAATGTCCGAACACCGGCGGATGTGAACCTTCCAAGAGGCCAGTAATCCAGAAGAAGCAGAACAATCGGAAGCGTGACAAGCATGGGTTTAGCCATGAGTCCGAGCGTAAACATGCAGGCCACCAGTAGATAGGGCTTTAGCCCGGGCTTGCTGACATATCGCATGTAAGCGAGAATGGTGAGCATAAAGAAAAACGCGCTGAGTACGTCCTTGCGTTCGGCGATCCATGCCACGGACTCTACGTGCAGCGGATGAAGCGCGAACAGCGCCGCAATGAACGCGCTGCGCCACATTCGGCCGGTCAGTTTGTTGAAGATAATGAAAAGCAGGATCGTGTTGGCGATATGCAGGAGCAGACTGGTCAGATGGTGACCCATGGGATTGAGCCCGTATATCCGGACATCCAGCATATGGGAAATCCATGTCAGCGGGTGCCAGTTGGCGGCGCACCCGCGGGTGAGCGCCCAGATCACGCCTCTAATACTGAGGCCATTCAAAACGTGCGTGTTCCACGTGACGTAATCGCCGTCGTCATGGTAAGGCACGAAATAATGCCCGAGCACCTGCCAGTACACGACCGCGGTAACTGCGGCCAGTGCAAAGCCGACCAGCCAGGTTGTGCGTTTACTGTTAGAGCTATTCATCTCGCCTCACAAACCGGTTCCGCTATGAGCGCTTTCTTTCTAACACGAAGAGGAAACAATTCGAGTTCGGCGATTTTCCCCGCACGTCGCGATCCCAATAGTAGTCCGTCCAATCCGGGCTCGCAATATCGATGAGCCCTACCTCCTTGTAGTATTCCTGGGTGTAACGGCTGCACCAGTCGAAGATCAGCGTCTTGGAATTGGGGTTCCTGAGCCACGAGACGGATATGCCGACGATGACCATATACTTGGGCTTTGTGGACTCGATTTCGTGGATCATCTCGCGCTGCATCGTCAGTGCATACTTCTGGTCTTCCATAAGCCCGTATGTGTAGATGTAGCCCGTTGCCGAGAGCCTGTCTGCGTAGAAGTAAATCTGTGGCTCCGAGCCGATGACCGCTATGCGGTCGTTTTTGTTGGTGTGAGACTTGATATAATCCGCAATCTGAATCGATTCGGGAAACGGGTTCAGCCCATACATTTGGCGGCAGGCCTCTGTCGGAGACAGCTTGAAGAAGAAGTCGCTGTACCTGTGAGACCGGATACCACAATACCAGCGCAAGGAGGGCGACAGTGGCGAACCGCAGCGCGCCTAAAGGCGACAGAAGCCGGCTGCCGGAAGTTACAGCTATGCCTGCCAGAAGCGAAACAGCCGGGAGCATCAGCACGAAGTAATGATTGCGAAAGTAGAACCCCGGACATACAGCCAGGAAAGACAGCAGCAGGAAGCTGACGGCAAAGAACCAGTTCGCTCTTGCTTTCTTGTCGATAAACAACAGGACCAGCCCGACCCCAGCCAGGCCCCATACAGGCCAGTTGGCGCCGATTGCCGCCGGTGCGTAGTCCCGTAGTGATCCCATCGCCTCGGATATGGGAATTCTGGAGGCGTATTCGCGTCCGTAGCTGAACGTCCAGAACCAGAATTTGTCGAACACACCCGTCACCCGCATCAAAGCGCACGTAACAAGGAACGGAATGAATGCCCCGGTTGTCAGAAGTCCCAGTCTCGCGAGCATCTTCGACCAGGAAACAGGCCGCAGCCTGAGATGGTGCCACAAGATTAAACACCCTGCAAACACCGTGAACAATGCGCCGGGCTGCTTCATCAGAAATGAAAGTCCCAGGAGCAGCCCGCTCCAGAAGAAAGGAATCCGGCGCTCGGAACCCAGTGATTTCACAAGAACCAGTATCCCGAGGAGGGCAAACACCACAACATAGTGGGTCGCGTGAGCTGAGGTGCCTAGAACCGATGGGCTTACCGACAGCACAGCGTAGCTTAGGGATGTGGCGACTCCGGTCCTGGAACCGAATAACCGCGCGCCGACGAGATACACAAGAACAATTGCCGCCGCATTGACTATCAGCAGTCCTATGTGAACCCCGGCAATGGTCTTCCCGAACAGCGCCATCGCCAGGGCATAAGCGGCATATATCCCGGGCATCTTTCATGTTGTAGCCGAGCTTGTAGGGTGGAATCCCGTGCAGGATGAGCTGACCCATGTAGGCGAACTCGCCTTCGTCGCGTTCCAGGGGAATATGCAGGAGCCGGATGTGTATGATTGCCGAGAACAGCACTGCGGCTGAGACCAATGCCCACGTTAGTGCGCGCGGCAGTTCGGTCTCTTTGCGGATGGCAGGGCCTTTCGCTTTCTTTTGCTTCAACTTAAGTCCTCCGAACAAATAACGCAATCGCGGCACGAACACTCTCGCGACTACTGCGCAGCGCTATCGGCCATTTCACAGGAGTCATGCCCGATTTGTACCAGTGTACCAATACAAAACGGGCCCGTCAATATGCGACGAGCCCGTGGGCAGGGCAATCGCACTAAAAGCCAGCCAGGATTCTGGCAAGGAAGTCGTTGTCCCAGCCAGCCTTGTTTATCTTGCGTCTGACACTGACATTCTTAGACGACTCCTGCTTAATGAGGTTATGGGCTATTTGACGGAGCAAGGCGAAATTCTCGGGCGCGTTGTCAGTTCTGACCCTGCAGGCGTCCTCATCGAAGTCCACATCCATCACCCAATGAAGCTTATTCTCGACATTCCAGTGATGACGTATGCTTCTGGCTATGTGAGTGATGTTGTCCAAACTGGACAAGAAGTAGCGCCTCTCGACGCTCTCGCCGTCTCTTGTGCAGCGCCTGCTCTCCGTACACACGATGCTTTTCAGACCTTTCCACTCCTCTTTGCCCCGCAGGAAATCCAACTGTTCTATCCCAGCAGACCAGTATCTCCTGTTCTCCACCCTTCCGTGGCCCCAATCATCCTGCTCATAGAAGCCATGAGCCACATCAAAGCCTTCGCTGAGGGCATCCTCGAAGAACAATTTCGCATCTTCATGCAAAGCCTGATGATTGCCCTTGAGCGCAAGAACATAATCCCCGCCGGAATCTATGATCTGCTCGGCTATATCCTTCTGGCAGTTCAGGGCGTCGGCAGTTACGATGCTGCCCCTTATGTCGAGAAGCTTTATCAGTTCGGGCATTGCGGTTATCTCGTTGGATTTGCCGTCTACTTTCATCTGGCCGAGGCAGAAGCTATTCTCACTGGACCACGCATTCATAACATGAATTGCGCTCATACCGGTCGCGGTGTCGAAGCTGCGACGCAGGGTCTTGCCGTCGAAAGCGATCACATCACCGCCCACACTCTCGCTAATGGCCTGTGTCCATTCGGCAAAGCACTTCCCGAACTCCTCGGAATCAATTAGCGAGAACACCCTGCCGAATGTGTCGTGGCTGGGAATGCCATTTGGCAGGTCAAGACGTTCGGTAAACCAGTCTATCTTGGCCTTGCCGAAATCGGACATATCCACAAAGCTCGTCGCCCCGCAAATGACAGCGCAAACAGCGATGAAGAGGATGTCCATCAGAGAATGATACTTTTGTCTGTCAAGACGAGGATCTTCCAACTCCTCAAAATGATCTAGGAAACTTGTAGAAGCCAATACACCAACCCCCTGCTGATATACTGACTGCTTCGACACACAATGCAATACTGCCTAATCGTAATAATCGTCAACTAGCGCATGCATTCGTCACATAACAAATTCGTATGCGTA
>CAVZJH010000047.1:0-61653 GCA_963775535.1 uncultured bacterium
GCGGAGTGAAAATGTACCAATTACGGCGGAGTGAAAATGTACCACCCGGCGCCACGACTGTTTCTCAATCACCTCCATTCAACGATTGTATCTGAGGGTCTGATGCGTAACGCGTTACGCATCGGGCAGGTGTGATGGGATTTCCCTGGCCGCTTCGACTATGTCCGCTAACGATTCCATCATCTCGGTGAATGCTTCCCCTCGTTCAGAGTCCTGCCAGGCTTCTGAGCGTTGGTCATGATAGGTTTCCATTTCACAGGCAACCTGTTCGAGGATACTCAAAGCTTGCTTTCGCATTGTCTCCCATCGACGATATGCCGACCCCGCCGTGACCGCACTCATCGGCGAGCCGCCTCGCGTCTTGCATCTCAGCCGATAAGCAGCCTGTCGCTGGGCTGCGCTTTCATACTTCTTCGCGGCAGGCATCTGGGGCAGTCCCTTCCGCTCCCTCGGTATCTCGTGTCGTTACGTCAGGGGCCACCGGGAGCTTTCCCTTGAGTCGGTAGCTGTTGCCCTTGATGTTCACTACCACGCTGTGGTGGAGGAGCCTGTCCAAGATCGCCGCTACGATCACGGAATCATGAAAGAGCTCGCTCCACTCGTCGAAAGCCTTGTTCGAGGTGATGATCGTGCTCGACCTCTCGTATCTCATCGCCACGAACTGATAGAACAGGTTGCATTCCTCCCGGTCTATCGGCGTGTATCCAACCTCATCGACTACCACCAGGCTCGAACACTCGTATGGTCGTCGCCTCCTGCCGGCGCGAGGGGCATCACGGTCCTGCCTTAGCTTGTAGATGAGCTCGGGCATAGTCGTGAAGTGAATACTCTCCCCGCACTCAGCCGCCTTCACCAATAGCGCCGCTGCCAGATGAGTCTTGCCCACTCCTGGTGGACCAAGGAAGATGACGTTCTCACGCCGCTCCAGAAACTCGCAGTCGAACAGGTTCATTACCTGTCGCCTGTCGATGCCCGGTTGGAAGGTGAAGTCGAACTCGTCAATGGTCTTTACATAGGGCAGTCCTGAACTTCTTAGCGCCGAGGATATTCGCTTCTGTTCCTTACCGGCGACTTCCTCGCCCGTCAGCCGATCAAGCAACGTCAGATAACTCCAATCCTCACTCTGGGCCGTCTTTATCATCTCCGGGAGAATGTCTCGGGTCCTGGGCATGCGAAGGCGCGTCAGATTATCAGCAAGCCTCTCCATCACAAACTGCTCAGACATAGCCAACACCTCCGCCTATTCTCGCGTAGACTGACAATGGACGCCGCTGGACATCGACGGCATATTTGCCGAGCCTTGGACTGATGGTGGCTTTCCCCTTACCCTTCGGTGGGCGTCCGTACTTGCGAGCGTTCATCTCCCTGTCAGCGGCAATAGCAGCCCGAAGCCCAGGAAGCTGCACCAGTTTTCCCTTCAGGGGCGATTGAGCAAGCGTCGCCATAAGCCGGTCGCCATCGTAGACACGCAGCACACCATCCTTCAGGCGAACTATTATCTTCTTGCCGACAAGCGTGTGTGGAACCTCATATCGGCTTCCCTCCACGCTTATGGTGCAGTCCTTCTCGACTTTGCGGTAAAGCCGCATCGACACGTCGCATGTTGTGGGCGGCAGCGGCATAAGAAACGGCTTTTCGGTGGCGAACATATCGCAGACCTTTTCGCCGGTCGTGCCGTGGATGCGGTGGGACTTCTCCTCAAGAAACTCAAGCAGGTCCCGGTTAGCCGTCTCAATGTCCGTGAAGCTGTAGCCCCTCCAGAATCCCTCCCGGATGAAGTCCATAGGTCGCTCGACCTTCCCCTTCACCCACGGCGAGTATGCCGGAGCCACCTCGGGTGTAAAGCCGTAGTGGTCAGCAAGCGCCATCAAGGCTTGTGTGAACTGAGCCTTGCCCGCGAGTTTCCTGATGAAGACGTTCCGCATCCGGTCATAGAGGATCTCAGCCGGAACACCGCCGAAATGGGCAAAGCCGCGCTGGTGAGCATCGAGGAAGCTCGTCATGTCGCAGCGGGTGAGAAACTCACAATACGGAGTCCTCGAGAAGCCCAGTATCATGGCAAACTTGTAGAGGGTCCTCTCGACCCCATCCGGCTGGACTACCTTGAAATCCCCGAAGTCCACCTGAGCCTGTCTTCCAGGCTCTGTCTCGAAGCGAAGATACGCTATCCGGCTTCTCTCCTGCTTTATCCCTCTGACCAGGTCCTTCACTATCGTGTAGCTGCCGGTGTATCCCAGCTTCCTGATCTGGTCGAGTATCCAGCTTGCATGATACTGACCATCATCCTCAAGCCAGCTCTCTATCACCGGCACAAACGGGTCCAGAATGCTCTCCCGCTCTACCTTTGCCCGGCCCTGCCCGATAAGCTCAGGGTTCTCCGCATAACGCTTGACGGTCCGCCGATCCCGTCCGCTCTTTCGGGCGATCTCTCGATACGAATGCCCCTGGCGGTGAAAATAACTGATGTCCACTTTGTTCTCCCGTGATACCATAATACTGACTCCCTGGTTGGTCTTCTCAACTTAACCATCGGAGTCAACGGGCGGAAGAGACATCTCCTCCGCCCAACACTAAATCACGGGTGGTACATTTTCACTCCGCCGTATTTGGATCATTTTACCGCCGCCGCCGACAGCAGGACTAACACTGGACATGAAAGCTTTAGGTATGAACGCTGACGTTGGTCGGGACGTCAAAATAAGATTCGACCAAACAAAGATATCTGTTGGGGCTTACGGAGCGATGACTAGAAGTGCAGGCTGGCGTTTCAATATCACCAACAGCAAAGAGATATCCTTCAATCCTACAGGCCTTGAGGTGCTTGTTGCAGTGCCCAAAGGAAACCAGCAGACGATCAGGTTTAGCGTGGATGCGAAAATTGATATTAAGAACCCAATGGACAAATGGCTAACCTGGGCATTCACACCCGAAAAGGAGGCCATCGTGGATTGTCTGTATGCCGTTCCTATGCAGACAGATTGATATGCCTTCGTGGTAACGAAACGTTATCTTTGCGACATAGCCCCGGGCTCATAATGCGTTACTCCTACACCGCAGAAATGACGGGGCTTGCTTCAGACCTAACGCTGCTGACTCGCCAACGCTGAGTATCAGCATCGATCTGTTGTAATGGTCATCCTTTATCTGCGTTCCAGTTGGCTTTTCCGGCGGCGCCGGAGGATTCTCGAACTCCTCATCTTGTTCTTCTTCATCTTCTGATCCATATTCCTCCCAAACGGCGTAGAGAGCCCGGTAGTCGCCGTCCATCAATTGGCTGCGAATCTGAGTGAGCAGATTGAGGAGAGAATCGTCAGGTTCATAGCCTGCCTCTTCGGTTTCTTTCGCTTCCTCCTCCAATTCTTCTTCGTAGTAGCCTTCCTCCAGACCCGCAAGCATTCCTGGCTCGAGCATGCAATGGATCGAGACGATTACCCGGCCCTCGTATGTGGACACGCGGACGCCCATGTCTTCGGCACCATAGAACTCGTGCTTTGCGAGTGCTCCTGCTGATCTTCGGGCGCGTTGAACACAATTGCCACGCATCAAGATTGCACGGTCAATCTTATGCTGTTGCCGATGCACCATGGCGTATCACTTGCGCTTCCTCTGATTGAGTTTTCGCATACGTCTACGACGTGTTTTCTCAGCCTTGCTTATCGCATTCGCGCGGCGCGAAGCCGCTAATTGCTGTGTCTTGTTTGAGATCAGTGTCCGTGTTGCCGAAGCGCCAGCCGCCTGCGCGTTTTCTACCCGCGTCAGACCTGCTGATGAGGGGCTTTGAGTGGACTGATTCTCTTCGTTGAGAGATTTCTTGAACATGGCATAATGCCGCTTCAACCGTTCCACGTAAGTCTGGTCGTTGTCCACGTTGTAGTTGAAAAGCTCCAACAGCTTGCCCGAATACTTCGTCTGAGGATTGATTGGGTCCAGATAAACGCCCGCGCGTTCTTCCAGACTGTCTCTGCCCCACTCGTGGTAGAAGTCCGGGCTCTCCCACCCGTAGCTGATGGTCGCCCAGGGTCTGTCGCCGGTGCTGGGGGAAAGCACCTGGATCAGCACCCGGCGGCAGTCACAGTCGATTTCGTTGCAGTACAGTTCGACGAAGCCATATTCCCCGGCGGGCATATCACCCTCGCCCTGAAAGGTTAGCGTTCTCGTCTCGCGTGCCGCCAGATCTGGAAACTCTGAAAAGAACGGTTGCATCGGCATAATGGTCACCTATTCTGACGTGGCGCCACCGGCATATATGGCGAACGCTCGGTGAGATCGCCGAACTATCTGCGGAATGCCGCGTGGCGGGGACACGCTATTGGCTGGGGGGTCTCTTGTATTCGTCTGATAATCCGCGATGATTGTAACATGTTTCCGGTCAGTGCGAAAGCGTGGGTTGCCAAGGGGTCAGGGCAATCGCACTAAAAGCCAGCCAGGATTCTGGCAAGGAAGTCGTTGTCCCAGCCAGCCTTGTTTATCTTGCGTCTGACACTGACATTCTTAGACGACTCCTGCTTAATGAGGTTATGGGCTATTTGACGGAGCAAGGCGAAATTCTCGGGCGCGTTGTCAGTTCTGACCCTGCAGGCGTCCTCATCGAAGTCCACATCCATCACCCAATGAAGCTTATTCTCGACATTCCAGTGATGACGTATGCTTCTGGCTATGTGAGTGATGTTGTCCAAACTGGACAAGAAGTAGCGCCTCTCGACGCTCTCGCCGTCTCTTGTGCAGCGCCTGCTCTCCGTACACACGATGCTTTTCAGACCTTTCCACTCCTCTTTGCCCCGCAGGAAATCCAACTGTTCTATCCCAGCAGACCAGTATCTCCTGTTCTCCACCCTTCCGTGGCCCCAATCATCCTGCTCATAGAAGCCATGAGCCACATCAAAGCCTTCGCTGAGGGCATCCTCGAAGAACAATTTCGCATCTTCATGCAAAGCCTGATGATTGCCCTTGAGCGCAAGAACATAATCCCCGCCGGAATCTATGATCTGCTCGGCTATATCCTTCTGGCAGTTCAGGGCGTCGGCAGTTACGATGCTGCCCCTTATGTCGAGAAGCTTTATCAGTTCGGGCATTGCGGTTATCTCGTTGGATTTGCCGTCTACTTTCATCTGGCCGAGGCAGAAGCTATTCTCACTGGACCACGCATTCATGACATGAATTGCGCTCATACCGGTCGCGGTGTCGAAGCTGCGACGCAGGGTCTTGCCGTCGAAAGCGATCACATCACCGCCCACACTCTCGCTAATGGCCTGTGTCCATTCGGCAAAGCACTTCCCGAACTCCTCGGAATCAATTAGCGAGAACACCCTGCCGAATGTGTCGTGGCTGGGAATGCCATTTGGCAGGTCAAGACGTTCGGTAAACCAGTCTATCTTGGCCTTGCCGAAATCGGACATATCCACAAAGCTCGTCGCCCCGCAAATGACAGCGCAAACAGCGATGAAGAGGATGTCCATCAGAGAATGATACTTTTGTCTGTCAAGACGAGGATCTTCCAACTCCTCAAAATGATCTAGGAAACTTGTAGAAGCCAATACACCAACCCCCTGCTGATATACTGACTGCTTCGACACACAATGCAATACTGCCTAATCGTAATAATCGTCAACTGGCGCATGCATTCGTCACATAACAAATTCGTATGCGTAGGCCCTGGCCAAGGGGTGCTTGTCGATTTACGGACTGTCCGAGGGTTTTACCCTCGGGCTCCCACCAAGGGCGCTGCCCTTGGAGAGAGGCCAGGAAACCGAGTTTCCTGGACCTCCGACTCGCTTCGCTTATGTCTAGATAACAGTAGTTATAATGCGCTATTACCTTATCCTACCGTAACAGGAAACCATTCCAAGCAATACCGGTCGAAAAGCCGAAGAACTGCGACTGCCGAACTCACGCTATGCATGAGCAAACATGAGATAACTGATGTGTACCCCCAGCCAGCGCTGTGTTTTCCCCACCCGGGGGATGCCTCAGCCAAAGCTACCAGTTTTCGGAGGACGATCCCATGTTCTTCCGTTGTGAGGTGCTTCATTCCCATCTACATTGCACCGAGGACACAGCTATTCGCATTTTCGCGGTCCTTTCCTAATCCTGAAATGGGTCGCTCGGGTCCGGGTCCGCGACGGGAACGAAGATCGGAGCGCTGCCCGGCCCCTGCTGCCATGCCCGCATTCCTGCGGATGCAGTTTCTGAAGAACGCGCGGGGATCGTCCGGCTGCTGCTGGAGCGTGAGGTTCATCGCGCGCACCGCCTCCTCGGGGTCAGACGCGAGGCTTACCACGTCCCTGACCTCGTTTCGAGTCATAGCGCCGTCAACGCGGGAGAGGTTTCGCCAGACGGCTTCATCAAGCGGGAGATCGTCAGACGGCGGGAACATTTTGACCCCGTCGGGCCCGCGCAGCACGTTCGGCGCGGGAACTTGACGAATATCGGCTGGTTGAAGTGCGGGTGGCGCACCATAAGCTGACCCTTGGACAGCGTCGCCAACTTTTCATTCGTCGCCGAGGTCAAAACCTGATAGCCCGGGGTGGCCAATTCGTCGATGTCCATTCTACCGTAAATACACGTCGCGCTGTTCCCAACTATGCGCTTGTGCACCTGGCTTCTGAACTGCTGCGCGGAGAACAAAACAAGTCCCAGGTATCGACCGCGCTCAGAGATGTCCAACAGCGTCTGGCGGAGGTAGGAGTCCTGTCCATCAGACGGCGCGTATTTGTTCAACTCATCGACCACGACCACCACGTGCTTCACGCCCAGATCGCCTTTCTCGAGGTGCTGCCTGAGCTGGCTTACGATCCTCGTGAAGACCAAATCCTGCGCCTGTGGGTACAGGTTCGCGACATCGACGACATAGGCCGTGCGATCCTTAAACTCGCCCCACGGGAGGTCCGAGGAATACTCGTCGGGACTGATCAGACCCTGGTAGCGGGTGCTGACATTAGAGAGTCGGTTGTGAACCTTGCGAATGGTGGCATAGTGGTGGGTTTTCCACTCCGATCGATTGTTCTGCTCCATCTCCTGCAGCACCAGGTCGAACCACCGGTTGAGGTCCTGGAAGTTGCGAACGGTTATCTGCTGTTTATTGGCCTCGCTGGTCTGATCAACGACGCGCTGGTTGATCGACTGGATAGAAGCATCGGCCTTGGCATCGACGTCATCGCGGTTCAGCACGACCTCCGTATACTGGAGTATATCCTTGAGCCCCAGGACATGGGAGTCACGACCGGACAAATCGGGGTGAGTGCGCAGCGTATTCAGATTGACCCGGTCGGCTTTGAACGGCGCGTAATACTTCACGTTCTTGAACGGTTCGCACGGGATGCCCAGCCTCTCATACATCCCACGGTCCCGGTCATCCAATGCGCAGACGCCGAAGCGGTTGTAGAGATCCTCGTGTTCGTGACCGGGAGAGACCTGCGCGGGAAAGTCCAGGAAGAGCATGTCGGAGCCTTTGACATTAAAGCAAACAACGGCGATATCCTCCCTGAAGCGCTCGAAGATGCTCAGAAGCACAAACTCGACCGAACTCGTCTTTGTCGCGACCTTGAAACGCCGGTAATGTTCAGGTGAGCTGCTTCGGGGCCCAGCAGGAACTCCGAGTCCAGATACACAGGTGAGAGGAGATCGCCGTTTTGATGAGACCGATGGGAATGCCTGTCTTTTCCTGGTAGCCGTCCATCCTCAGGGCCCTGCCCACGGCTGCCTCATCAGCGAGGAAGACCGGCCCTACCGGGACCGGCTGCAGCGGCTCTTCGGGTTCAACCCGCAGCACGGCGGCTGTGTAGCATTTCACTTCGTGGCGCAGGGTCGGAGCATCGGAAGCGGGGTCGCGCCTTCCGAACCGATATAATCGTGCATCGCCGAGTTCAGGTCGGTAAAACCGAAGGCATTCGACCACGACCCCGTATACCTCGAGGTCGCCTTTTTTGACCACAACCAACGTGCCGATGCCGACTTTTGTGTCGCCATCAGCGGCCCAAAAGCTGAAGCTGTATGCCGTGCTCGGCTTGGCCTCAGTGGCTACCACGCGGCCAACCTGGATCAAGTTAACTCCCTGCTCTCTCTCCATACCCATCCCTCACTTCCATGTTCACTTCGACTGGTTCGGGCATCACTGATGCCCGGCCCGCATTATTCGTGATTAGAATGAGATACTGCAGTAGTGCTTGCAGTATCTGTCTAAAAAGAATAAAGCGGGCGAGATTGCCATTTACGGGCCAGATTGCAAATCTGCCCGAACAGAGCCGCGAGCAACGCTCACTACAGGTTCGCCAGACCAGTCATTAACGCGTCCAAGACGGTCGCGGACGGCGCAACGCTCTTCAAGTACAGCTCGCAGTCTCGAATCGGATAAATCAGCCGGTCCCAGCGCGCATCCGGCATACTCAGCAGAGCCGCTCGCTCAGCAGCCACCGGGAAATATCGTCCGCCATATCCAGGGTCCTCTGGCACTTCGCAGCTTCCACGCGCACCAGTCCAAAGTAGACATCGCGTCCTTCGTTCGGGCGGAGCCTCAGATACCAGCTATAAACTCCGTGGCGCTTGCGCCCCCCGGGAATAAACACACCACTGCGCTCGCCCATTTTCAGACTCAGAATCTTCTGCTGCTGCTCCCAGGGAAAATACTGTGTCTGATGGCTCTTTATGACGCCCACAATGTTCGGCGATTCATAGAGGTTGTAATTCCCGCTGAGCGATCCATCGACCAGCAGCCATTCGTCGCGGCCGTCGAAATCGGAAAGCCATTTCGACGTTACTTCCCCTTCCAGCCTTGCGCGCGTGTCGCCGATCTTGTTCTTTGCGCGCTCGGCGAGCATGATAGGATGCTCTTCAAGTGGTTTTCCGTCGTCGCCCGTATTCACGGTATTGATGCCGAGGCTGCGCATTCCGCCGGGCTCCAGCAACTCATATGGAAAGTAGAGGGACTCAGACGGGCTGTGATCGTGCTTGCGCATCCGCCGGTCTTCTCCGCGCATACGTATCACGGCGGCTACGTAACCATACAGGATTGGAACCGATGACCCGATATAGATCGGTCACGCGCGGCCGCTGCATTCCGTCCATAAAGAATGCGAACCGCCCCCGTTCCGCGCCGCCGACAGCCACACCGTCAATGCTGCGCCCCTCCAGGTCCGAACCATTTACCTGGTTCGGCGGGGCAGCAGGCAGCAGTGAGGGCTCTTCGTCCGCTGGTCTCTGGCTCATCACGACGTGCACGTCTGGATCAGGCAGGCCGCGGACATATTGCGTGAACGCTTTCAGCAGTTCGCTCATCGGGTTTGCTCTTCCACGTGTATTGATCAGGTAGAATGTACCATCACGCAGTCCCCCTGTCAATACGAAGAACGCGCTTTCGTGATGGGAAATCCCTTCCGCCGGGTATAAAGACCTGAAACAAGGTTTGCGGGATTTGCACCAATTCGTTATTTAGGGGAGATTGTCATGCAAAGAACACTAGCGATCGCTGCAGCTCTTTTTCTCGCGTTGTCTGGAGCCGGAGTCGGCTACGCGCAGACAAACGGCCAGATATGCCAGCCAGGCACGATGACCAATCCCGACATGAACATGTCTACCGGCGCCGAATGCGGCGCGGGGCCGGCCACAACAGACCAGACTACCAACCCAAGTATATCTGGGCAAAACACTGGGGCACAGAATCAGCCCGCGTGCAATATGGGAACGATGGGCGGCGCATATCAGCCTGGGGTTAACCTAGGGCAGGGACCTGGCGTGATGGGAGCGGGTCCGAGTGGAATGATGTGTCAGTGTCAGATGGGCACGGTAGCGGTGGATGACACCTATGTCTATGTCTTGCGGGGCAATGAACTGCTGAAGCTAAACAAAAGCAACCTGCAGTTTGTAGGGAGCACGATGCTCCCGCCCGCGCCGGCAACGACAACGGCGCCCGCCACACCCGCGGAAACCGGAGGCGGCCCGGCCTATGTGCCGACAACCGGCCCAGGGGTAGTGCCGAGCAACCCCATGAGTATGAGGTCCAGCACGCGCATGCTGTTGGACAACATGAACCAAATGACGCCGCATAATATGGAAATGACCTATTTGCAGACCGTCATTCGAAGCCATGCCGGGGCCATCGCATGGTCGCAGCTTGCCGAAACAAAAGCTTCGCACGCCGAACTGCAGCAGTTCGCTCGCCATATCATCAGTGACGAAACCGGCATGAACCGGCAGTTCGCCGCATGGCTCAGCACTTGGTACAGCATCCGCGCGAACCAGACGCCCACGACCGCGGACACCCAGATATTGAACAGCCTCCAGGACCTGAGCGGGCGCGACTTCGAGATTGCGTACATGCGAGCGATGCTCAACCACCTCTCCGAAGCGGTGACGCTGTCCCAGGCGGTCGCCCAGAAAGCGCCGCACCCTCAACTCAAGACTACGGCATCCAACATGGCCAAGGCACACAGCAATCAGGTTCAACAGTTGAGGACGTGGCTGTCGAGTTGGTACGGCATACAATATTAGATCGGCTTCCGGGTAATGATCAACGGCCGGCAGTGGAGTGCTCTTCTGCCGGTCGTTTCTACATGTCTAACAAATCGAGAATCAGCGCTGCAAGTCTTGCAACGGCAGTTCTTCCAATTCCTTGCGCACAAGCTCCCAAATGCTGGGAAGCGCTGTGCCGGCGGGCTCGGGGATCCAGAAGTGGGCGTAGTGGGTGAGCAGGGTTTCGGTGGGATTGATCTCGATAATCTGAGCGTGATTGTGCAGCGCGTACTCGGCAAAGCCGTATCCGTTGGAGACTTCGCCGGATGTTCCCACTATCAGCATTAGATCGCAGGTCGCGGCGCTTTCCGTCGCAAGCCCCATCACGTCCGGCGGCACGTATTCCCGAACCACACGATGTTCGGCCTGCATAACTCGCCGCAGTTCGGACACGCCGGAAGAGTAGCCTCGGTGAACTCGCTGGGTAGATCAAAATCGCGCACGTCAAAGACTTCTCCGGTCTCCAGACACCGCATCTGCCAGGCATCGCCGTGAATTTTCACAATCTTGCTGCTGCCTGCGCGCTCGTGGAGATCATCGACATTCTGCGTAGCCAGAAGAAAGCGGTCGTAGTGTCTTTCCATTTGCGCCAGGGTAGTGTGGCCGCCATTGGGCTGAGCGGCGGCGATCTGCCGCTGACGCATCCGATACATATTCCATACCGCCACCGGGTCGTGGAGAAAACCCGACAGCGTCGCGAAAGTCATGGGGTCATATTTTTTCCATTCCCCATCGGTTTCACGAAACGTAGGAAGGCCCGATTCCTTGCTTGCTCCCGCCCCGGTAAATACGAAAACGCGCTGGGCGCGCGCCAATGCGTCAACTAATTGATTTTGAATTTGCACAACAGCTTCCATAACGACAGTCTTACTGCTTTCCATTATACCCCTTCAGGTGGCGCCCGCTCAACAAATATTCACTTTCAGCGCAGGCGACAAGCGGGCGTAACCCTCGAAATAACCCGCACCAGGTAGTTGATATTTTCCGCAGATGTCAGTATCTTTTGATTAGTAAACTGATGAGTTGACTGTCAGGGACAATGGAGGATTAGTATGCGAGGGGATTTATTATCGCTGGCGCTTGTGAGCGCGATGCTGCTGTGCGCCATCACAGCGCCTGCAAAAGCGGCACGCTGCCAGTTGAACAACGGTGATTTTTCGACCGGCCTGGACGGTTGGAGCGCACCGTTTTCAAAACCACACGCGGCAAACGTCACTGCCGAAGCCGACAGGGTCGTCTACCGCTGGGATTCAAAGATCGGACACTCGAAGCCGGGGAGCCTGTTCATCGAGGTGCCCTCGGACCTGAAGCCCGAGTTCTATATGATGCAGACTCAGCTCACCGGGATCAAGCCAAATACCGCGTACATGGCTTCCGTCTGGGTGAAAAGCGAGGACGTCCGCGATGGCGCGGGAGCTTTTGCCGCGGTCGAATTCATCGACGCTGGGGGCAAACGCATTGACTACCAGAACTCGACTCGACTCATGCGCACGCAGGACTGGCAGAGGGTGACGATCATCTTCCAGGTTCCTGAAAAAACAGCTCGAGTTACCTTCAACTGCATCCTCCACGGTCACGGCAAGGGGTGGTTCGACGACGCAAAGCTCGAAGTTCTTCAGAGCTTTCCCCAACAGCCGCTCAGCGCGCATCCCAAGGTAACCATTGAGCCCAACCGGATCATAAATCGCGGGATCATCGGAATAGGGGCCGAGATGGACCCATTCTTCTTCACCCAGGCTAACAGGGACGCGGGCGTCGATGAGCAGGACATAGCTCTCTACCAGGCGCGAGTCAAGGAGATGGGCCTGAAATACTCGCGGGTCTTCGTTCAGTGGCACATGTGGAACCCTAACGCCGACTACATCAGCCGATCCTGGGACACGGACTTTATGCGGGCGCTCTACCGCAACCTGGCGTTTTTCAAGGAAATCGGCGTCGGTGTTAACCTGACAAATGTAGACTGGGGTTATGATTATACCCCAGATGCAAAGAAAGCCGCGGCCGCGGAAGCGGACCTGCTCGAATATCTGATCAGGACCAAAGGGTTCACCAACATCAAGTATGTCTCCTGGTCGAATGAGCCGAACGTGGACTCGCATTGGTCTTATGCCAGCCGAATGCAGTTCGTGGTAGAATTGCACGATCAGCTCGTTCAACGAAAGCTGGACAAGCAGGTCGGGCTGGTTGAGCCGGACGCGGTGGAAGATTTCTCCTGGGTCTTCGCAGCGCCGAAAGACATGGGCAAATATCTTGCGGGATATTCCGCTCACCTCTACACGGCGCCGAGAATGGTCGGCACGGTCACCCGCGCGATTCGAAAAGTCATCGATGCGGCGGACACCGGGTCCGGGCGCAAACCGTTCTTCGTAAACGAGTGCTGCGCAGGTCCTAAATGGGACTACGCGGATATGGTTAAGACCGTGGACACGGTCATAGAAGCGATGAACAACGGCGCAGACGCGGTGTCTATATGGACCCTTAACGACGCGATATATGACGGCAAGGAAGTGTTCAGGCACGGACTGTGGGGATACAAGACCGAGAACTGGGCGCCAAAGCCTGTTTTCTACGCCTATCGACTGTTCACCAAGTACACCGACAGGGGCACTCAGATCATAGGCGCGAACTCCAGCGATCCGGGCCTCATCAAGACCCTGGTCACGCGCACCAACGGCAAATGGGCGATATTTGTGGCGAACGTATCCGATCAAGCCACGCCGGTAACAGTCGCCTCCAAAGGACTGCCGGGCGACCTCAAAATGTGCGTGATCAGCGAGAAATCACTGGCCGGCATCGGCGACAAGACCATTGACCCAATTACACCGGTATCGATCAAAAACGGCGCTGCCGTTGTGGACATGCCCGCGCAGAGCATGGCGCTCCTCACCGATTGGTAACCAAGGAGAAGGAAACTTACAATGAAATCATTAACGACAATTGCATTGACGCTGCTCATCGTGAGCGCAGCGAGTATGGGATGGACAAAACCTATGAACGATGACCTCAAGACGCTCTGGAACATGGACGAGTTTCGCAATGTTCCGTTCGACGTGGAAGTGGTCTCGACCAAGGAAGAGAACGGCTTTCGCGTGGACGAGATGTACTTCACCAGCGAGATAACGAAGAACGGCCCAAACAGAATCTTTTGCTGCTTTGCCCGGCCCATAAAGCCGACCAAGCCCGTTCCGATAATCCTCCTGATCCACGGCGGCGGCGGGCATGCGGATGCCGCAACACCGCTGTGGGCGGCCCAAAGCAACAACGCAATGGTCATGTCCTTTGACTGGAGTGGTGAATACATTCCGGGCGCGACCAACTACACCAAGTGGCGCATGGAGTATCCTGATCCCTATAAAGAGAGCTCACGCGTCGTCCCCACGGTAAAAGATAATACGCTCTACCACATTTTGGTCGGGCTGCGGCGCGGGCTGGACTACATAAGCCAGCAGCCGGACGCTGATATGACTCATGTTGCAAGCTTTGGAGGATCGTGGGGAGGTTATCTCTCGCTGCTTTTGGCGGGCACTGACTCGCGAGTGGGATGCGTTATGGACGCGCTGGCGGGCGGCGGATGGCGCGGCGAGAACAGCGGCCTGAACAAAGGCATTATGGAGCTGCCCAAGGACCAGCAGAATACCTACTACGCGACTTATGATTCCACGGTCTACGCTCACCAGACAAAGGCGTGCGTTGTTTTCTGCGCGGCATCTGATGATTACTTCTTCTGGCTCGGTGGCCTGCAGAAAAACTACAAGGCCATTCCGGGAAAGAAGCTCCTTGTTATCACGCCGAACTGCGACCACGATGTCGGCGGGCCGAAGATGGGCGACACCGGATGGAGCTGGATACGGCAGTATTTCACAGGCAAGGAAGCATTTCCGGCGTTCGCAGAGGGCTCGCTTCGCTGCAGCGGCAGAAAATACACGTGGAGCGATAACGGCGCTAAGCCCGCCGTAAGCTCTAAGCTGTATTGGAGCCCGGGAAACGGCGTTTGGTGCAGCCGCTACTGGCTTGAAGTCCCCGCGAAAAAAGAAGGCGGTAAGTGGAGCGCCGAAATTCCGGCCGAGTTTGCAGATCTTGCAGGCGAGGTCTTTGTAAACGTGTTTGGGGAAGACAATCTCGCCGCGTCCAGCACAACGGTCTCGCGCAAGGGCCTTGATGCTCTGACAGCACCGGGAGCGCACTGGAAAGGAAATACGCTCTGGGACATTGCGAGTGGAGCGGCCGCCTGGCGATCTTACGCATACACCCACAATATACTCGAAGTCAGCCCCAACGGCGCCATCAAACTGAGCCCGGTCGAAAAGCAGACTCACTTTGCCGCACTCACGAACAGCGTTATCCTGGCGAGCGCGCACGCTGGCGAATACGCCGGAATCAGGCTGAACATCAATGGAGAAGGCAAGGAAGGCAAAATGAGTGTCCGGTTAAGCAGAGACACGCGAAGCGCCAAAGAAGCGACGTACGAAGCCCTCGTCGACTACAAAGCGGGAGAAACAGCCGTAGACTTGCCCTGGAGCGCGTTCAAGGGTCCTGATGGTAAATCGAAACTCCCCTACCCGTTCGATGGACTGACGCTGGAAGGCGATCGCGCGGACGGTTCCGCAATCACCTTGACGACTGTCGAGCTCTACAAGTAAAGCGTTACATTCAAAAGGGACGGGGATATTATTCCCGTCCCTTTTCCTGTGCTTATTAAAAGCTGCCCCAGTCAAACGTGCCACGACTGGAGAGAAACTCGAGGGACTCGTCAAATGTCGGAATCCCGGCCCTTCCACCCAGTTTCCTGCACTTTAGCGCGGATACCGCGGATGCGAACTCGATCCGCCTTCTGATATCCCAACCCATCGCCAAGCCGAATGCGAAAGCGCCGTGGAAAACGTCGCCCGCGCCTGTGGTATCGACCACATCAACCGAAAACGCGGGCATCCGGTCCACTTCAGCGCCGTCGGAAAACCAGCAGCCGTCCCTGCCCACGGTTATAACAGCCACCCCCGGGCCCAGCCGGTGAATCTCGTCCAGCGCCGGTCGATAGTCACCGTCTTTCGCATGCTGCTTCCCGAAGGCATTCGGCGCGATAAGAACATCGACCAGACTCAGCATATCCCTGTTTTTTTCAGAGGGCACCACATCGGCCACGACCGGTATACCGAGCTTCCGGGCCTGGGCTGCGGCTGATATAGCGCCTGGCTTCCAGGTGGGATCGATCAACAGGCACGAGACCCCCTCCATGTCCCACGACACAGGCACGCCTTCGTCATCGTTGATGTCGATGCGGTAGTAATAAATGGTCCGGTCGCCGGTCTCGATGTCCACGTGTATAAAGCTGATCGAGCTCGCGGCGTTTGCTGCCCGGTAAACGTGGCCAAGGGCGACGTTCTCCCGGCTCAGCCCGTCGATGATCTCATCGCCTATACTGTCCGAGCCAAGCCGGCAGACCAGCTCGCCTGCGGCGCCCAAACGCGCGCAGGCGACAATCGCGGTCGCGGTCAGCCCCCCACCCTCAGTCTTAAACTCATTTACCCGAACTGATCCACCGTGCGCTATGCTCGGGCACCTGAAAATATAGTCGAGTACACAATCACCAACTCCGAGAATCTTCACTTGCGGGAGATTCATTGTGATATAGTCAACTCCATTTGCTCTTTCGGGTACTCCACGGGCAGACGTAGCCTATGGATTCTGCATCGCCAGGTTGGCCTGTTCAACAGCGAAAAGCTGATATGCCCGATCATTGGTTGCCGTGACGTTATACGAGTTATCCTGCGAGCTGAAATCATACACCCACAGCGATGCCAGGGGAACGCCGGTAGCCTGAATTGTGTTTAGCAGGCTGTAGAAGTTCTGCTCAGTCGTGGTTGGGTCCCCCGATATATACTGGCCGAACTCGCCTACATACAAAGGCTTGTTCACGCCGCCTGCGATGGACATGCACAGCGAATAGAAACTATCCGCAGTGACGCTGCCGCCGAAGCGCTGCTGCACGGGGCTCGTACAAATGCAAGGACATTGTGTCCATCGGATCGGGTGTATCGGCCAGGAACATCTGAGTAAACTGCGCCTGGGTATCGGTATCCCACGAGTCGTAGTATTCGTTGTTCCACGCGCAGGATCGCGGCTCCCCATTGCCGGTCTCAATGATACGGTCGAGATCATATTTTCGGATTTCCGTGGCGAACTGCGAGAAGGCGGTATGAGCTATATCATAGGTTATGTCATCTGCCGCGGAGCGAGTGGGCGGGCAGCCGAGATCAGTCCACGTCGGAGGCCGCCAATCGGCTGCATTGGGCAGATTGCACATCAAATTGAGTTCGTTGCCGAACTCCCACCCCCAGAAAGAAGTGCGAATTCCCGTACCGATTGGCAATCTCGTCGATGTACTGCCTCATAAAAGCCTGAGTCTGGCTGTCGGGATTGCCCCATTGATCGCACGGCTCGTGCACCAGGTCCGGAACGGTGGAGTAGTTGAAGAACATACTGAAGATTATTCCGACGTGGTTGTCTTCCGCAGACTTCACCACACCATCAAGGAGCTGGAAATAGCCCTCTTTATCGCTGAAATACAACGCATTATCAGTCGGCCAGTAGCCCATAGCCCACATTCGGACAAATGGGATGTGGTGCTGAGCCAGTGTTGCGAAACCTGCCTGATACGAGGTGTCCGATTGATTCGCAAGCGTCCTGGTGAAAGCGTCGCAGTAGTCGACCCCAATGCCGCGGTAGGGCTGTCCGCTCTGCGTGACGACGCCGCTGTCCACATTCAGGCCCTGGACGACGCCTCCGGTGATATCGCTGTCGCCCCGCGGACGGATGACCGTTATCGACGCGCCGTTATCCAACTCCTTACTCACAAGCCCGGTAACGACCGCGCTCTTGCCTACCTCAAAGGTATCCTGAGTCGGTGTGCTTAACCCGCTGAGCATTACCATCAGGCCCGTATCAGTGCTGCCATCACTGATGACAACGTAACTGCCGTCATCTGCGATGGAGGTAACGCTTCCCCAGGTCGTGACCAAAAGCCCGGTCACGCTAAGACCCGTTCCTATGATGGTCTTGTTGGTCATGCCCACAGGATTAACTGTCGCTGAGACCGGCAAGCAGATGCTTACCAACACAACAGCCATCCATCCACATGCTGAGATCGATCTGCCTCCCAACATTTCTCCTCCCTCCGGCTCCTCACTATAGCTTAGCGTCTGTGCGCTCGTATGTTATGCCTGTTCGCATTATAGCATGCGTTTACGACAATTGGTTGATATTCACATATTAAGAGGCTTTAACCACTATTAATTGGTTATCTTGGCAGCGCCTGCCTGATAGTCCGCCTTGATCTCATTCTCACTGAGCGTGTACGAATAAATTCGGAGCGCCGCCAGATAACCGTCGGTGTCGTAATCCGGAACGGCGGCCTCATAACCGCCCAGTATCAACGACCTGTTAGCTGGACGTATCTGGCCTGGGGTATGGGAGGCGCCAACGCGTCGACCATCCAGATAAAGAATCATATCGGAACCATCGTAAGTAGCGGCTACGTGCGTCCAGCGACCTGCTTCGAGCCTCCCGGCGTCCAATGACCCGATACCACCGAGGTGGAACCTGGCATGTCTATCGAGGCACTGCACAAAGAACCCGTCCTGATCGGGACGAACCGTGACAGACAATCACAGGCATGTCATTGACCGAGGCAAGCTTCACCCAGAACTCCACCGTCAGCTCGTCGCCCGTATTGTAGGCATCGCAGTTCGGAAGAGCCACTCTGTTAAGCGTGCCCGTGCGAATGGCGTTCATTCCGTCTTTTACTACCGGCGGAAGTGTTTGCAGCTTATCGGTACCGTCGAAGTTGAGGCTGAGCACCGGCTTCGGGTCCTTTTCCAAAGCCGCGGCAGAGACGATATCAGACATGGTCCTTCCTTACCTGACATCGAAACCCCGCATACACGGTAGAAATACTGCTTCCCCGGCTGAGCCTTTAGCGAACACGTATAACCCTGCTTTGACGAATAAAGCACGTCAATGGGGCTCTACCTTCACGAACCCGGAGATCAACGCATCGCTGCGATAGACCGCATATCCGCCTGCCTCGGCTCCGCAATCGTTCCAAACCAGCCTCACTCGTTCGGGTCCGGGTATCGCCTTGACCGCGGGAAGCTGAGGAAGCGCAGGCTCGGAAACGTTCACGTGCTCGCACTCCGCAACCACACGGCCGCTGTCAGCATCCTGGACCTGATAACGATAGTCCTCACCCACTCTCACGCCCCGGTCTTCAAACCAGGAGTCGTGACAGACCCCTGCCTCGGTCCACTTTGAACTGCCGCTGAGCTCCCGCATTACTTCGAAATGCCTTGACGGAGGAGTCGTCGTTCCACTCAAGCTGCACCAGCGCGGGCCCGATGGTGACAGCCATGTTTCCCGGAGCGCGCTTTTCCCGCTTTGAATTAGCCGCGTCCTTTCTTACTTGTTTCGCGGGTGCAGGCACGATAGACACTTGCGCGCAGTTTTCAGGCGCTCGCTGAGGCCATGTCGCCGGGAAGCCATTGTCTTCTACCCGGATGTAGTAATCCAGCAACTGTCCGCCGACATCGGAACCGGGAATCTGGCCCTCGAGCCTCCCGGCATTTACGAAAACAAGCTTTGAACTCCGGAACTCTTTGCCCGGGCTTCGGTAGTAAACTGCGGCTGTGGCTGCAGGCGACGCCGAATGAACCAGCGCGGAAATCCTGAACGCCCTGCCGGAAAACCCTGTAGCCGCTCTGAGGATGGAGCTCACGGCCAGCGGCTGCTTTGAATGGGATACGTTCGTATCCACGCGAACTCCCGCGACCTGTTCGGCGGCCTGGGTGACGTATTTCAAGTCCGCCCACGCCTTGGTATTGATGGTAGCGAGCACTCCGAGCTCACCCCGGTTGGAAACCCGGAGCGAATAATCGGCCATTGCGCTGCCGAACGCCTTATATGCGCGGTTGAGATTATTCTGGATCATCGTGAACTCCGCCGGCGTCGGCTTCCGTCCTTCAGCCTTGAGAGCATTCAAAAGCGTTCGTGTGGCGCCCGCATTGCAGAGGATTTTCGCGGCCTCGTCGTAGTCACGCGCCCACGCCGCAGTGTCATTTATGTAATCGAGGCGTTCACTTCTAGGGAGCCCCTGGCCTTCGCCAAGCACGCGATCGAGCTTTTCAGCGCCATCCTCGGCGCCCGGTCCCCAGGTAAACTCGCCGCACTCCGCCTGACCACCGCCGCCGATCCATCGATAACCCAAACCGTCCAGGTCCATCAGCATCCTGGCGTAGCGCTCGTCCCCGAGTGACTTCCGGGCGTATTCCTTGTAGAAATCCTCATAGCTCAGGGTCGGGTTCCAGGCAAACTGCGACATGTAGGCGTGCGACTCTTCAACGTCGCGGGTCCGCCAGTGGATGGCCAGGAGGCCCTTGGCGCCTTTCTTGAGCGAGTCGCGAGCTATGTTGTAGAGGTTCTTCGTGTGCGGCTGGGGGAACCATTGGTCGCCGTCGCACTCGAACCACGGAATCGGCCAAAACTCGCGGTCTTTCGGAAGCTCGGCATAATGCTCGCTGACGGTGTCGGTAGTAGAAATGTTATCCAGAGCCGAGAACACGATATCTTTTGGCAGGATTTTGTCCAGCCCAGGGTAAAAGTCGGTGAAATGGCAGTGCTTGTCGCCACCCCAACCGGACAGCACCATACGCATGCGCGGGGCCTCGCGCTGCAAGGTCCTGTGGGCGGCAAGCGCATAAACGGCCATCCTGACGCCCTCGCTCCTGCGATACGGCTCTTTGATATAGTCGAAGTATTTTTCGAACCTGCGATAGTATGCGCCAAAGTCGGTCCTTGACGGGTAAGTATCGGTTCCATGGACCCCCCAGGCTTCCGGCTGCCACACCCACACGTAATCCAGCATCGGGTATGTACGCACCAGATCGGTCAACCGCAGGTCCAGCTCATCAAGGTCTCCGGGAGTTGTCGGATCGTGCGATACCTCAAAACCGACGCATGTCTCAAACCCCTGGCTCTGGCGTACCACAGCGCTTCAGCCAGCAGCTTTTGCGCATTAAAAAGTGCCTTCTTCACGTGTCTTGTAGTCCAGGGAACAGTCGGCGCCGAAATAGTCCCTGGCGAAGTATTTGCCCGTTCCGAAGCTGAAATCAGCGATTTTCATCGGTCTGGTGCCCACGTTCGAACCCTTGGTAGAAACCAGGGGATCTCCGTCCACCAGTTTACCGGAGCTGTCCCTGTAGGCACAGAACGGTTCACCATCGTAGCTGTGGAACCCCAGGAAGTTGTTTTTCGACTTCGCGAGCTGGTCGATGAACATTCGGTAGTCTTCGATGTTCCAGGTGGTGGGGCTATCGAAGAAGTTGTACCAGGGAAGCACGCCGCGAATTTCCAGCGCGGGTTTGTGCACCTCGTCCAGAACCGGAATCCGGAACGGCCGCTTCTCGCGCGGCAGCGCATCGCATCCCAAATAGAAACCCGCGCCGAAATGCTCAGCGAGGGTATAAGCGGCATAGGTACTCGCCACCGGCGTAGCCCCGGCTGCGATAATGATCGATTTGCCGCCTTCTCGACCGTCTTAAGGACAAATCCCTGGTCCCCGAGTCTTTTTGTCGACAGATCGATCCCCTGACCCGCGGAGAACCCGACGGCGATGACAGCTTTGTCGGCGGGATTGAGTGGGCCCACGGGAAGCAGCTTCCCGGTAGCCGCGTAGATCACGCGCTGGAGATCACCGGCTGCCGCGCGCTCCATCCACACGGCTCCGGGCCTGAGCGCGATAGACGCAGCCGAAGTCGGAACCGCGACAGCTAAGATAAGACATATAACGGCAAACCTCACAAAGTATCGCAGAAACACACTACACCTCAACAATATATTCTAGGCCTAGTATAGGATTTAGGCCATGGAGCGTCAAGGGATGAGGGGGGTTCGATCGACAAGCCAACTTGACCTGTTGAGCATCATGCGGCATAATGAGCCTGTGAGTTTGCTTTTCTACTGATGTTACCGATCTATCTTTAACGGAGGTTCAGCAATGAGGAAATCTATCTTACCGAGCATGCTTGCTCTTCTGTCTGTCGCTGTCGCGACGATGGTCGCTCCGAGCGCATGGGCCGACCAGGCACAGCCAGCGTCGAACGCACAGCCGGCGCCAAACGCGCAGCCGACGCCAAACGCGCAGCCGACGCCAAACGTTCAGCCTGCGCCAAACGTTCAGCCTGCGCCAAACGCTCAGCCGGCCCCAAACGCACAGCCGGCGCCAAACGCTCAGCCGGCCCCAAACGCACAGCCGGCGCCGATCGTGCAATCATTACCAAACGTGCGGATCATGGCGCCTGAGTCCGGGTATCGTGCTGTGCCGGGCGAGAAGATGCAGATCATGGTCAGTATCAAACGGTGAGGATCTCTCGGGAATATGCATACTGTGCGACGACAAAGGCGTTGCCCTGCTGGACAAGCCGCCGTACTTGGCCACCTTTGATACCACGCAACTCGCCCCGGGAAGCCATGTTCTCAAAGTTGTAGCCTGTCGCAAGAGCGGCGAAAAGATTGATTCGGAACCAGTGCAGTTTACAGTTGGGCAGTCGGACGCGACTCAGCCTGCAGCGCCGACTCAGCCCACTGCCGCGACCCAGTCCGCTGCTACCGCTCAACCCGGTGCGGCGACTTAACCCGCTGCGGCGATTCAGACCGCCGCGGCGGCTTAACCTGCCACAGATACAAAGACGGTGGTGCGGGCAGGTTTGGCTATACATCTATGCACGGTCGAAAAACTAGCAAACGGCGTGACACCTGTTGGGGCCGAAGTCGATTTCGTTGTGGCCGAGGACGTGCTGGATACCAAGAACGAAATACTCATTCGACGTGGCGCACCCGCCTCCGGTAAATGTGTAGAATCATTAAAGCCACCGTCGCTTGTTAAAGCCGGCAAACTGTCTTTTACTGTCGATAGCGTGGTCGCTGTAGACGGCACAAGCATACCTCTGAAACTGGAGCAGAAGCGTCAGGGTGCGGGTGTAGTGGCGGCTGTGACCGGAGGTCTGCAGGGACTTGCCATGAGCGGGCACAACGTGTGGGTTAACGCAGGCACTCCGATCACAGCGCAAGTGGACAAGGACACCGCCATATTACCAGGCCCGATCCTGGTCAGCGCGCCCAGAACTCCCTCCGGAGAGATCGCCGTCGTGCAGATAGCAGGCAAGAATAGCGTCACAGCCGGTGACCCTGTAGAATTGTATTTCATGGCAGAGCCGAAGGACAAGGTAAAATCGGTTTCCCTGTTGCTCGACAATACGGAACTTGAAAAACGGGATGGCGCTTTTGATTCGCTGAGCATTCGCACTCCGACTTCGGCGAAAAAAGGTGCGCATACGGTTTTTGTGAATGTATTGTTCAGTGATGGATACGCCTTGGAATCCAGCCTGCCGCTGGAGATTCACTAGCTTTCACAGTTGCAATCAACCCTGCATTCCGGTTAACGATATGACCCCCAGGAATCTTTCCTGGGGGCACCAGGGCATCTCTGCTCACCCCGCGATTCGTAGCGACTGATAATGCCCATCATCTCAATTATCTGCTCCACCGAGCAATCATCAGCTGCGCCGTCGACAGCAACTCGATGCGGCCCCGGTAAACAACAGCCTCCACAATTCCAACGACCTTCCTGCAATGCGCGTTTCCCGGGTTTTCGCCGCGGCGATAAATCAACCCAGGCCTTGCAATGTTTGGGTTGAGATAGCGACAACCCGGGCCGTACCGAAAAAAAGCTTGCTCTAAGCGCGATTCATGAGTAGGAAACTGTTTCCCTAATTGGTATATATGGGTATCTCTCAGGCGGATGCTAGCGTATCTGTGACAATTCCGGCATAGCTCGGCAAAGTTTGGCGATATACAGCCCAGCATCGAGCGACAACCTTTTGGGAGGGGGTGACCTCATGGCCGAAGAAAAAACCCGGACCCCGCAAAGGGTCTACAGGCGCACGAAAGATCGCCGAGGCTCATCGCGGGTCGCATGGAACATGATCTCCAAGGCGGATTCGCAGCCAATCCCCAACTGGCCAAGGAGGCCGGACGGAAGGGCGGCGAGGCCGTGAAGCGTAAATACGGCCCGCAGTTCTATCGGGAAATCGGCAAAAAGGGCGGGGAAACAGTAAAACAAGAGCGTGGATCCGAATTCTACGCCGAAATCGGTCGGCGTGGAGGAGAAATGCGAAGCACCCGAATGAAAGAAAGAATGGCAAAAGAACACGAGAAGAAGAAATAACCCAACCGGCGTTATTCACCTTGGACGAATGCTGCTCGCACCACTGCAGTATCTCAGTCCAATCGTGAATAATGCGGGCTGATGCCAATCCACACTCGGATTGGTTCCTGCCATGGATATGGAGAGCGCACTGCAAGTTGCTCTGCGCTCTTCATGTCGTCCGTGGCTGCAGGCGTCTCAGGCCAGGTGAGGCCCCGTAAGCGCCTTATACTTGCGCATCCCCATTATCTGGACTATAACGCTCGCCACTATCATCACGGCTGATATAAGAAAGACTGTCTTCATTGAAACGCCAAACTTCTCAATGAGAACCGTTCCCACGTACGGAGCAATCAGACCTCGGATTCCCATGGAAATGGAGAATATCGCCTGATACTGCGGTATCTTGTCCACGGGGGCAAAATGCAGCACTCCGTTGAAATACGACAGCTCAGTTCCCGCGCCTATAACCCCCGCAACCAGCACACAAGGCAGCAGCATCCACTCACGGCTCGCCAGACAGTAGCTCAGTGGTACTATGATCCCGACCAGCGTCTGAATCGCAACGACCTTTTCAGGGCGAATTCGATCTATATAACTTCCCCAGTAAAAGAATGAAATCATTACCGCAAGCTGGGAAACTATAGCATAGATTCCAGCCCAACCGGTCCTCACACCCAACACATCGACCTGATAAATCGCATAAAGCGGAGCCACCATGAAGTTCGAAAAGCCGTAGATAAAAATCCCGGCGCAAAACCAGCGAAAGCCGTGGTCCCGGGAGACTATCCCGGCGCTGTCGCGCAAAAAAGCAAGAAACCGGCCGGTCTCAAGCCCATCCTCGTCCTTAATGGAGATCTTCCTGAACACCAGCACCGACGCGACTCCGAGCACGCCGGCAATCGGGAAGACATACCGGTAACTCACGACATTCAGAAGCCATGCCGCGACAGCCGTAACCCCTATCGACACGCTCCACGCACAGACGCGAACATAGCTCATAATCCGCGCGCGATCGCCGTCGGGATATGCCTCTTTCATGATCGCGCTGTAAGCCGGGCCTGAAAAAGAGGAGATGATGTTGATCGCTGCAATCATCCAGACGAATGAGCTGGCCGTATGCGCAAAGAGAATCGGAAGAAAAAAGAGGCGGCCGGCGATCCACATCGCGACCGCAAAGGGCATTTTGCGCCGGCCTTGTATTGCGCTGGCGCAGAATAAAGAGAAAAGGTTCCCGAGCACCGGCGACATGGTTATGACGCCGATCTCAAACGGGCTGGCGCCAAGTTTGTCCCGGGCAATCACGGCAATGAACGGGCCGGTCAGGCCCACCATCGCCATGGACAGAATCCCGGCAACTGCATCTTTCCTGTATGCGTCACGCGCCCTCGGCGGGACCATGTCTCGAAAAGCACACTACACCCGAAAATAACAGCTCGTCTGGGTGCTTGTCAGATCGTGAGCAAAGCCCCTGATCTGACAAGCACCCTGGACGAGCCTTTTCATTGCATTTTTCTGATCTACTACAGCCGCACTTGCTTCAGAGAGTCAATCCCCGGTATCCCGACAATCTTTTCGATTATCTCTACGGGGACCTCAGAGTCCACATTCAGCACCATCAGGGCATTCTTACCCGCCGTCTTGCGTCCCACATGCATAGTCGCGATATTGATTCCCTGATTGCCGAGAATTGTGCCCACCTGGCCTATGACACCAGGTTTATCCGTATGCGGAGCAATCAGGATGACGCCGTCCGGCACCAATTCCAGCGAGAAACCGCCCAATCTCACTACTCTCATGTCCTTCGCGCCAAAGAGCGTTCCGACTACCTCGTTGACGCCCTTGTCCGTCTTCACGCTGACCGAAAGCAGCGAAGCGTAGTCTCCTCCATCAGGGGTTTTGCTCTCGACAACTTCAATACCTCTGGTCTTCGCCATAAGCGGCGCATTGACGGGATTGACGGTTTCACCGAGAGCGGGCTTAAGCAGCCCGACCAGGACCGCGCGTGTTATCGGAGAACTTTCGATCTCGGAAAGCTCGCCATAATATCGAACTTCTATCTGCGAAGGCCGACCTTCCGTAGTCTGGGCGGCAAGCGAAGCTACTCTCTCAGCAAGCGAAAGGTAAGGCTGAACGGCAGACAACACTTCCGGAGAGAGCGCGGGCATGTTCACGGCGCTTCGCGCTGAACGCCCCTGGAAAACATCGACGATCTGCTCGGCCACATCGATGGCAACGTTTGTCTGAGCTTCTTCGGTGGAAGCGCCCAGGTGCGGTGTCGTAACCACACTTGCAAGATCAAAGAGCTCGTTGGCAAAGTCCGGCGGCTCAGTCACATAGACGTCCAAACCAGCGCCCGCGCACTTGCCGTTCTTCAATGCTTCTAGCAGCGCGCTGTCGTCAATGATCCCGCCTCGGGCGCAGTTGACGATGCGCACGCCGTTCTTCATTATCTCGAACTGCTTCGCGCCGATCATACCGAGCGTTTCTTTGTTCTTAGGCAGGTGAAGGCTGATATAATCGCTGCGCTTAAGGCACTCATCGAGATCGACCAGTTCAGCGCCCAGCGCATCTGCAGCCTCGCTGCTAATAAACGGATCGTACGCCAATACCTTCATCCCGAATGACTGACAGCGTTTGGCTACTTCCTGCCCGATCTTCCCAAGGCCAAGAATTCCCAGGGTCTTCTTGTAGACTTCGTTCCCGACATACTTGCTGCGGTTCCATTCCTTGTTCTTCATCGAGGCATACGCCTGGGGGATGTTACGGGATAATGACAGAAGCATCGCAACCGTAAGTTCTGCCGCGGCGATAGTGTTTCCACCAGGGCTATTGACGACAATGACGCCCCGCTCTGTTGCTACGGGAACATCCACGTTGTCCACACCGACGCCTGCACGACCAATGATCTTCAGCTTCCCGGCAGCCTCAAGCACCTTTGCAGTGACCTGAGTGCTGCTTCGGATCACCAGCGCATCATAGTCGCCGATTATCTTGCACAACTCATCTTCAGGAAGACCGGTCTTGACGTCTACCTCGGCAGCCGTCTTCAAAATGTCGATGCCTTCCTGAGCCAGCTTATCACTTACTAACACTTTCGGCACGTCGTTTATCCTCCTCTAAAAATGCCTTCGGCGTTTTCATCCCTTCGCGGTGAGCAAACATACTGTTCTATTATACAAGCAACAGCCCAATACCTGCGAATTGTGGGAAGTTCAGGTGCGCGTGTCAGATTGGGGACATTGGGGCAGGAAACCCATCGAGCATGCGGCGCCCAAACACGCAGGATGATCGAAAGGTCGAGGGAAGCGACAGCCGCGATTAATTCTGCTTTGGCCCCTTGCCGCGGACGTAGTGTCCCCGGCTGGCGACAGAGCTCAGGGACCGGCTGTGAATCGACCGGGCATAGGCAGCGGCTGAACCATATTGCATGGCGTTGACAAGCGCATCCCTTAACGGCGTCTGATTGAACGAGAACAGCACAAATCCGTTGAGGCCGGCCTTTCGAACCGCATCTATCTGCTTGAGCACATCCATAGTTCGATTACTGTGAACATCTATGCCGACGTAGACAGGCTTTCCCCCACTCCAACGCTGGAATCCGGCCAGCCAATCCCGGAACTGCTGCGCCCCCGCTGAAGTGCTTTCATCTTTGTAGTCCATCGGCACGTTCGCGTCCAGCAAACCGTCCGTCAGCCATTTCTGCCAGTCCTGGCAGACGGTCTTATATGGGGAAGCGCAATCAAAGGTCGAAGTGCACCTTCCCCAGGGAACTGTTGCGGCGGTGATCTTCGTTCCCGGCCTTGCCGCTTCGACCTTTTGGCGAACAAGCCTCACAAGCTCGGTCACCTGGTCCCTGCGCCAGTTTAGCCACGCAGGATCGTCAGACGCGGGTTTCTGGCCGGCGCCAGTTTCAGTATAATAGCGACTAAGCGCAATGCTGGAATAACCCCACGTATTCCCCGGATACCTTACATAATCCAGGTGAATCCCGTCCACAGCGTACTTTCGCGCGATCTCCTCGGTTACTGATGCGATGTAATCTCGGGCTTCCGGTATCCCCGGATCAAGAAAAAGCCCGTCGCCGGCTCGCGTTTCGCCGTCATTCGTCCTGTTCAGCCACTCAGGATGCCGGTTAACGATGTGGTTCGGGTCCTTCGGCATCGCCTTGTCTTTCCAAACGCGATAGACATTGACCCACGCGTGAACCTGGATTCCTTGGGCGTGAGCTTTCTCGATCATGTATGCGAGAGGATCGAAATCGGCTGCGATGCCTGTCCCACGTGGCTCGATGCTCGAGTCATAATACGCATCGGCCACTTTTCTCACCTGAACAAACAGCGCATTGAGCTTTGCGCTCTTCGCTGCCGCAATGGTCGCATCGACTTCCTTTGGAGTATACAGTCCCGGGTTCCAGGCGGTAACCCACCCGCCTCTCACCTCATCGCCTGACGCCGCGCCGACGGCGAGCACCGCCAGCAGCAGGCAAAAAAGCAGGGTATGAAGCCAATTCTGTTCACATGGGGCCATAAAGTCACTCCTGTTACTGATGCACAGAATACGCATCCAACTCAGCGGGTGGTTCCGATCAATCATTTCTGCAAAGAGACCCGCACCGGCGTTCCTACTTTAACATTCAACGCTTTCTCCGCACTTCCCTGGTTTATGGCGATTTCTACATGATCGACGCTGTTTATCAGCGCAATCGCCTCGCCGACTCGCGCTTCGGCATATGTCGAGCGCAGCGTCCCGACCGTGCGACCACCGACCGAAACCATAGGCATGCCTCCAAAGTTTTCAACCTCGGTCGCTTCTATGTTGGAAACGCAGTTGCCGAAGTGGTCGATGTAGATCACTCGGCCATCTATGGCATGAGCCGCAATACGCGGACGAGGAATTTCCAGCACTACGGGGTTATCCATAGGTGTGCCGATTTCCAAAAGTGGGACTCCGCTCGCTATTCTGGCCGCCGCGGGAGCAAAAATATCGCGACCTTCAAAAGTAATGCCGCGAAGCCTGCCATCAGAGGGCGGCGGAGCGATTTCCACACACTCGCACATCCCCAGGTTACTGATCGAGTAGCTGAAAACGCCGTTGTCGGGTCCAACAAAGTATTGATTCCCGCACCCCATCGCCAGGCGCCGCCGGCTTGTCCCGACTCTCGGGTCCACCACGACAACGTGCACGGTTCCCTCAGGGAAATGGCGGTAGGCGCTTTCGAGCACGAACGCGGCCTGGAACACGTCGTGAGGCGCGATGTCATGAGCGAGGTCCACAATGGTAACGTCGCGCGCCACAGAAAGTATTGCTCCCTTCATCACACCGACGTATGCATCAGATGTGGAGAAGTCCGTGGTAAGCGTGATAATGCCGCTCAATCTATCTACCTCGCTTTCGGGAGTCGTCATTGTGTGGCCGCACCACGATGTATCAGTGCCGGCGCGCGCCGTTGTCGGTGAGTCATTATACCCAACGACGTCGCATTAGTTCGAGCCGGGCACAAAAGGAATTGGTGAGCTTTGAGCCGGCGGCTGGGACGAAGGCTGAGCCGCCGGAGCATTCGCAGCATCCGGAGCCGGCTGTGCGGCCTGTATCACGGCTTTGAGCCTGTCGCGGCGATCCCTGGCGGCCGATCCGTAGCCGTCCTTATCGTTTCCAGCCAGATTCGAGGTCTGTTC
This sequence comes from uncultured bacterium, assembly GCA_963775535.1. Classification (GTDB taxonomy): domain Bacteria; phylum Armatimonadota; class UBA5829; order UBA5829; family UBA5829; genus CAVZJH01. Next base: position 29,434 of record CAVZJH010000047.1, read on the forward strand.
GTATTCGCTGACCGCCAACTGGAGTTCACTGCGAAGCTCGTGAGCGTAACCGAGGAAATAATGTCCCTCCGGCAGGTTTGGTTTAAGCTCTACCATGCGTTTTCCAATATCCATCAGCATATCGCTGTTGTTGGCGTTCATATAGTTGTAACCCTGCGCTATCCACGTGCTGTACAGACCATCCCTGGCGTTACCGGCAACTTTCGACCTCGGAGACACACGTATCGCCTGCTCATACTGGGCCTGAGCGCCGTCAAGATCGCCCTTATTGTACAGTTTGATCCCCTGTTCGTAATACTTTGAGGCAACACTGCCGGTGATCGCCGTATTGTAGCTCGTGTATGCCAGGTTGATCGCCCATATAGCAAACACGAGCATCCCGGCGATTCCGATCATGAGGAAGAACACCCCAAGGAAGTTCCGCGTATCCGAGTTTAGAATGGGCTGGGAAGGAGCCGGAGGCGGCGGGGGAGCCTGAGCGGGAATGTTCGCCGCAAAAGGATCGGGAACCGACATTGGCGCGGAGCCGGCGCCCGCCGATGGAACAGCGGTGCCGTAAGGCGTTATCGGGACCTGCTGCGACTGCGGAGGAACCGTGGCCGCTCCGCCAAATGGCGAAGGGTAAGCGCCGTAGTTGTCGGGAATCGGCGAATAAAAAGTGCCGGTCTTCTGCTCCCGAAGATCCTGGGCCATCTCATCCACCGTCTGATATCGCATGTTCGGATCCTTGGCCATCGCCTTGTGAATCGCGCTTACAATATACGGCGGAGCGCCCGGCGGAGGCGAGGCCTCCATATTCATGATGTTGTAGGTGATGGTGACTATGCTGTCGCCGGCAAAAGGTTTTTTGCCCGCAACCATTTCGTAAAGCATCACACCCAGCGAAAATATGTCGGAGCGGGTATCGATGCTCTTTCCCGCGACCTGCTCCGGGGACATATAGCTGGGAGTTCCGAACACCTGCCCGTCCTGCGTAATAGACGGCTCACCCATCAGTCTGGCAATGCCGAAATCAGTGAGTTTTAGGAGCCTGCCCGGCAGTATCTGCACGTTTTCCGGCTTGATGTCTCGGTGAACAACGCCGTTTTTGTGCGCATAAGCCAGCGCGGAACACAACTGAAGGGTATAGTCGACCGCATCCCCGATAGACAGCGGCCCGTTCGATTGAATCACATCTCGAAGAGTCTGGCCCTCCAGGTATTCCATGGCAATGAAGTGGCGATCGCCGTCCTTGCCGACTTCGTAAATAGTGACGATGTTAGGATGGCTCAGCCGTCCGGCTGCCTTGCCCTCGCGCCAGAAACGCTCGATCCTCTCGCGGCGCTGGGCGCCCTGCAGATTGGGCGCTATGGAGAGTTCCTTCAGAGCTACCCGTCGATTTATGCTCGGGTCGATTGCCTCGTAGACGATGTCGTTCGAACGAGCAATCTCTCGTATGATCTGGTACTTACCGATAGTGTTGGTCGAAGAAGTGGTCAATTAAGCATCAGTCCCGAGCAAGCAGTCCGGCAAATCCCCTGCGCTTGCTCTTCTTCTCGCCTTTGATAATGTCCTGAATCGCAAGGATCAACACGGTGACATTATCGCGCCCGCCGTGTTCCAGCGCCGAATCTACGAGGTCCCACGCCGCCTGAGAAGGCGACTTCTCACGCAGGATGTCGCGCATCTCTTCAAAACTGACTTCGCCCGAAAGACCGTCAGAGCACAGGAGAAATACGTCACCGATCTCGAGCTCTTCGGTGTAGATATCCACTTCCACATTCGGCGCGTTGCCCAGCGAACGGGTGATTATGTTGCGAAACGGCGATGTGGCGGCCTCTTCCTCGGTCAGACCGCCGCGCTTAACCTGCTCAGAGACCCAGGAATGGTCCTCGGTAAGCTGCTTGAGCTTTCCACCGCGCAGCCGATAGCACCGGCTGTCACCGACCTGGGCAATGAACGCCTCTTCGCCGCGAACGACCAGCGCCGTCATTGTGGTTCCCATTCCTGAACGCTCCGCGATTGCTCTTGCCGCGTCGAATATGAGAGCGTTCGCCTGCTGAAGCGCGGCGCGAAGTGATTCTTCGACAATCGGTGAATTATCGGCGTAGTAGGCGCGTATGGCTGTCTTGAGGGCCAGTTCACTGGCGATCTGCCCTGCCGCGTGCCCACCCATACCGTCCGCGACGGCGAAGAGCGCGCCTTTGCGGGCAAGAACGTCTTCGTCCTGAGGTTGGAAGAACTCGAACTTGTCCTCGTTGTTCTCGCGTACCCGGCCGAGGTCGGTCTTTGCCCCGAGCATCGTGACCACTTTCACTCCCCGCGCGCGTTCCTCACGTTCCTGCCACTTCTTCACGAGTTCAGCAGGGTTGATCTTTGCCGTTATCTCGCGACCGCCGTTATCGCTGACCTCTTTGCCGCACTCCGGGCACTTTGCATCGACCGGCTGAACATCCTTGCCGCAGGAAGGGCAGTTCATAATTACGCCACCTCTATCTTGAAGACGATCTGGCCAAAGGTGATCTCGTCACCCGGCTGAAGCGCGAGTGGAGCATTCGGTTCAAGCTTGACTCCATTCACCATTGTGCCGTTCGTGCTCCCATTATCGGTGAGCGTAAACGCTCCGGCCTCCGCCAGAAGGTCCGCGTGCCTGCCTGAGCAATATGGGTCGGAGATGACAATATCGTTCTCACCCGCGCGCCGTCCTACCTTGTTGACACCGGCTGCCAGAGGAAATGCCATGGAACCATCCACCGACACAAGTCTTCCGGCAATAACCGGCTCCGCGCTCTCCGGAGCGGCGCCTTCTTCTTCAGTTTCACCCGGAGCTTCAATCTCTGCCGGCTCAGCGCCGGTTTGAGCTTCAATCTCGACCGTCTGCTCCGGCGCAGCCGTTTCTTCGGCGGGCTCTGCGCTCTCCGGTTCCGCGGGAGCCGCAGAGGGCTCGGGTGCTTTGTATTTCACCACACAGCTTCCAAAGCTGACTTCGCTTCCGTCAGCCATTGCAATCCTTTCGCCTGAGGCGATCTTCTTGCCGTCAACGCTCGTGCCATTGCTGCTTCCGCTGTCTTCCACATACGCGCAGCCGTTCTCCACAATCACTCTAGCGTGCTTCCGCGACACCGTGTTGTTGTCCAGAAGAACGTCCGCGTTCTGTCGTCCAACCGAGTTTTCGCCGGGCTTCAGCGGAAACTCTCTGGCGCCGTCCGAACTGACCAGCGTGCCCGCCGCGGCAGACGGCGTTTCCGCAACCGCAACGGGGGCAGCGCTCAGGAGGAACCCGCAGTCGATACAATAAGTCTCCGAAGGCGGATTGGCCGTTTGGCAGACCGGGCAGTTCACCTGTACCGCGAGCTGGGTTGCGTTTGCACTGGGCTGCGATACCATCTGCGTTCGCTCGCCATTGTCCACCAACCCTATTGCGGTCTTTTCCATGTCAGCGTTCATAGTCTCGTTCATCGCATCTTCTCCCGGTCAAGGTTGATTCCTATCAGCGTTTTCTCAGCGCCCGCGCCCTGTTTGATCTCGTTTATTGCGCGCGCTATGTCCTGTGCCTGCAGGGTCTTGCCCTGGCTTATGAGCATCGACTGAGTCTTTTCGAGCTCCCGCACAGCGTCGGCCGGGGACACCTGCTGTGTCCGCATACCCATAACCGTCCTCTCGAGGTTCTTTGACGCTTCAGCCACATCGAGTTCGCGCTGAACCTGCGGGTTGAAGCCGCTCGCGATCAGCGCGGCATCGGTCGTAAACTCAACGACCACATCGCCGCTCACGACCTCCGGCTTGCCTGAAACGGAGTCATCATAGATAATCTCCACCTTCGCAATGCGGTACTTGCCGCCCGGCCTCGGGCCCATTTCAAGTTCGATGATGGCGGTCTGGACTTCGCCGCGCTCCATGTCCGAAAGCGTGACTTCGGCGCTGCGGTGCCCGAACGCCGGCAGCTTGCCATAAACCTGCCGCACCTGGACCCATTTCGACATCTGGACCCGCATCCGCACGTTGCGCGCGGTAGTCATCATCATGGTCTCCAGCTCTTTGCGGAATATCTCCGGGATCAGCTCGGGACGGGTGATGTAATAATAGTTGCCGCCGCTTCTCTTCGAAATAGCCGAGAGAAGCTCTTCGTTGTACTCGCTGCCGAACCCGAGCGCGGTAACGGTGACGCCCCGGCTCTTCTGCTCGACGACCTGGCCGACAATGGAATTGAAGTCCTTGTTGCCCGTGGTCGGTTCGCCGTCCGTGAACAGCAGCACCCTGTTCACATAACCCGAAGACGCTACCGAAGCGACCTGACTCGCGCCCGCCGCAATCCCTCCATAAAGGTCCGTCGTATTCCCCACGAAGAGGCGATTGATGTGCTCCTTGATCAGAGCTTTGTTAACTACCCGCCGCGCGGGCATAATCACGTCGATTGTTTCCGCAAACGCCACTACCGACAGCACATCACTCGGTTCCAGGAGATCCACAACATACCCGCACGCTTGCTTCATGTAGTCCATCGGCGGTCCTTCCATAGAACCACTGCGATCCAGGACCAGGCATACATTCAGCGGCATTCGCGCGCCCATACCCATCCCGCTGGCAGTGATTTTCGCAAGAACGTGCTGGCGTGTGCTCTGCGTCGCAAGTGCGTAGGTGTTGCCGGGAATGCACTCCAGGGTGGCGCCCTGTAAGCTCGACGCCATTGCGGTTCGGTTAGGGTCGGTCGCCGGAGCCCCGCTCGGCATCTGGGTAGCGTTGGGGTCAAAGCCTCCAACCCTGGTCTTGTTCGGATCATCCGGAAAGATCATTTGTGTGCTGTCATACATTCTAGCCTCCAACCCTCGAATTACCAGGTTTGTATAAGATTATTGCTCAAACTTAAACTTTGTGCTTCCGATTTGCACCACATCGCCGGTATTCAGCTCGTATCGCGTGACCCTCGCGCCGTTGACAAAGGCCCCGTTCGTGCTTCCCGCGTCATAGAGCACGTAGCCCCCGGCCTCCAGCGCTATCCGTGCGTGGCTGCGCGAAACGGTATTGTCCATCGGCAGTCCGATGTCCTTGGCGGCGTCCCGGCCAATGTGGGTCTCACCGCTCTTCAGGACGAACGTCTGGCCGGAATACGGCCCTGCAACTGCCGTTAATCGCGCTCCCTGAGACATGCCTGCACTAGAGATCGGGATAGTGGGATTGGATATCGGCGCACTTTGAGCCGGCGTCTGCACAGTCGGCATGTAAAAGTCGGTCGGCATGCCGTTTTGCGCCGGCGCCGAACCAACCGTGCAGTTGCAATTACCACCGGCATCCTTCACGGAACCGCAGAATGGACAAACGTGCTGCGCGTCAGGTATCTGAACTCCCGTATTGTAAGCTCCGGGCTGATAAAACGAAGCTGCACGCGTGGCTTTGTCTCTGAACATAAATCGGGTCTTGCCGATCACGATGATGTCGCCGTCGTGCAGCGGTTCTTTCGTAATCTTCTGGTTGTTTAGACTCGTGCCGGATACAGACCCCATGTCCTGGATGAAGTGCCTGTTACCCTGCGCGGTGATCGTCGCGTGGCGCTCCGCCACGTCAGGATCGCCAAATACGGGGACATCGACCTCTTCGCTTCGGCCAAGGACGGTAACCGGCTTGAATATCGTATATTCCTGGCCTTCATTTTCGACCGACCAGCCGCATCAGCCAGGCCTTCTTGGTCACTTCCTCTATGAAACCGATGAAGAGCCCTATCGCCGCGCCGGTAATTGCAAAGCTGATAAAGCGGATCATGCCGGGTGGAAAAGCTATGGTGCCGCTCAAGTTCGCCCACTTCAGCATCTCGAATACGGACCCGCCTATCCCTCCGCCGATCAATCCGCCTATCGCGCCGTTGGTCATCTTCCTGGTGGAGCTTGTCGCGACGCCCTGTGAGAGACCTACGAAGCCTCCGATCAACGCCCAACCGAAGCCGCGCCCTATCAGGAGGAGCAGGAACGAGATTATGCCTGGAGTGGATTCCGATGCCAGTTTCGCATCCGCAGGCACGTTCGATGGCAGATGCGCGGCGCCAACGGAACCTGCGCCTGCAAGAGTCCACATAATGTTGTAGAACGTGTTGCCGAAGGTGAGGCCAAGTACGCCGCCAATCGCACCGCCAACAGCGCCTGCCAGGACACTTCTGCCGGCGTCCCTACGCGATAGCCCAACGCCCTCCGCCAGGCCCATCAGCAAACCAACGATCAGGCCGAAAATAAGGCCGATCACAAAAATTACCGGGTAGCTGACGCTTTTTTCCCCGTTCGGCATCAGCGGCGTAGGCTCCATTATCGCCCACGCTATCACCGCGCCCAGCATCCCTGCTAATGTGTATCGTAGTATCCGTGCCACTCAGAACTCCAAAAATCAGAAGGTAAGGACCGTACCGGATCCATTGGAGCGGATTTGCAATCCGCGCCATGCGTATATGCGTGTCAGCACTGGTTCGGGCACCGCAGATGCCCCGATTGCCCTTTACGGGCCAGATTGCAAATCTGCCCGAACAGAAAACCTTTTTTGTTGTGTCGGGAAAGGGGTTTCCCGAAATAACGTAACCCGCAGCTTTGTAACTGTCACACTCTTTCTATGCTTCAAAGCGGAACTTCGTTCCGCCCACCTGTATCTCATCACCCGAAGTCAGCTTCTGCTCGGTGATCTTTGCGCCGTTCACGAACGTGCCATTCGAGCTGCCTTCGTCGCGAATTACGCACCCACCGTCGGAGAGCGTGATAGTCGCATGCCTGCGAGAGGCTGTGGTGTCATTCGGAAGCGCAACTCCGTTCGTCGGCTCTCTTCCAACAACGCACGAGGGAGATGACAGATCGAAAATATGCCCGGAGTATGTGCCCTGCGTTCCAATCAACCTCGGAGAGCAGCCGGCAACCGCCGCGGGAGCGCCGAACGGTGATGCCCCGGGTGCAACAGAGCACGAGCAGTTTCCTGATGCGTCTTTTTTCTGCCCGCAGAACTCGCACACGTTCGGGTCCACCGCGGGGGCCACAGGCTGAGCAGGAACTCCCGGTTCGGCGGCGTTCCGGTCGCCGGGGAACTCAACGCCAATCTTCTTCAGCGCCTCCCCGGCAGTAAGACCTTTGGCTTTTATGACCACGTAGACCACAGCGAGGATCACGACCAGGAGGAACAGCCCCGCCACATACTGCAGGATAAACCCGACAGCAGACTGGCCTTTTTCCGGCTTCGGCGCTGAATGGTCCTTGTCTGCGCCCGTGCTGCGCCCGGCTGATTCAACCGGCAGAGTTTCCACGTCACCGGCGACCTTCACATCCGCCTGGAAGCCAGGTTTGTCGCGCTTTTCAGGGAGTTCGATGTCGGAGTCAATGGTTCTCTTCAGGCCATTCGCATCGACCTTTACATTGATCTCACCCGCCGATACGTTTTCGAAAGACGCGACGCCGCCGTCCGCCGGAGTGACAAGTGCTCGCTTTATCGCGCCGTCACCATCGGTAATCGTGACAACCGCACTCTCGAGGGGAGCGCCATCCTCCGCGGTAATTCTCAGCTGGACTTCGCGGACATACGAAAAATCATCGGAGCCGAGCTCAATCGGCTTTTCGGATTTTGGATCCTTTGGAGCGGCGTAATCGGTGATGGCGAGGTTGCTACTGCGCTTGTCCATTACGTAGAGCTTCGCCCCGGTAAACGCAGGGCCGAGCGCTTTAACATCGAGAAGCCCGCTTTTCCCTTTGAAGCGCTGTGGAAGCGTTACCTGGTCCACTCCTGCAGCATCTTTGTAGGTAAACCAGTATACATAAGTGCCCTTTTTCTCTAAATTTACCTTTGGACCAGCCCACAGCGCGCCGGCAAACAATGCACATACGATGGAACCAACTACTATTCTAGCGACTTTCTTTTCAGCGTTAATGATCTCTCACTCCTTTTCACAAGTCCGGTTCGTTACTTCCTGTATCGCATCAGCAATATCATCCACAACGTCAGAAGCAAGCATCGACTCCTCGCCAAGCCTCTCGGCTGCGAGTTCTCCGGCTCGACCGTGCAAGTATACCGCCGTAGCAGCCAACAGGCACTGCTGATCCTCAGGATAAGCGGCAAGAAGTCCGCCGATCATGCCCGAGAGCACGTCGCCGGTTCCTCCAGTCGCCATACCCGGAGTTCCCGTTGTGTTAATGAACACCACTCCTTCAGGATCGGCGACTATCGTAGCCGCTCCTTTCAGGACCACAGTCACGCCATAATCATTCGCAAACGAGCGTGCAACTTCCAGACGGTTAGACTGAACCTGGGCCGGTGTGGTTCCTAATAGAGTGGCCATCTCCCCCGGATGCGGGGTGATTACCACCGGCACGGCGCACTGCTTCAGGACATCGAGGTTTTTCGAGAGAGCGTAAAGCGCGTCCGCGTCGATTATCGCAGGGCGAGCCAGCCTCTTTACAAGCTCCTGCGTAAAAGCAATCGTGTCTTCGTTCCTGCCGAAGCCCGGCCCGATGACAGCCGCGTCCCGCTTCTCGACGATCTCCAACACTCTCTCCAGAGAAGCCATTCCAAAAGCGCGTGCATTGCCCTCGGGCACCGGAACGGTCATCCCCTCCGTAACTTTGACTTCCATTATATCGTTGAGCGACTCGGGAACCGCCAGCGTGACGAGCCCCGTGCCTATCCTCAGAGCCCCGTCCGCGGCAAGGGTCGCCGCGCCCGTCATCCCGACCGAGCCTGCCACGATAGCGAGATGGCCGAACATGCCCTTGTTAGCATCGCGCGGCCTGGGATCGATGCGCATATCATCCGAACCAATCAGGAATGTAGTGGAATCGTTGTCTTCCAAAGCCTCCTGTGGTATCCCTATGTCGGCAATGACCAACCGGCCTGCCAGCTCTGCTCCCGGGTATGTTACCAGACCGATCTTCGGCAGAGCAAACGTGACGGTAACATCGGCGCTCACTGCCGCTTGCTCAGGGTCTTCCTTGGGACCGAGTTCGACGCCCGTATCAGCATCTACGCCCGACGGAATATCGACCGCGACCAATGCGCTCCCGCCGCGAAGGTTCATACAGCCCACGACTTCCGCAGTCTCCGGCCTGAGTTCGCCCTTCGCACCGGTGCCGAGCAGCGCATCGATCACCAGGCCGGCTTCATCAATAGCGCTTTGCAGATTGTCGACATCTCCGGAGTAGTCGATATCCAGACCCATCTTCTCAGCGATTTGTATATTGGTAAGCGCGTCTCCCTTTGCCGCGGATCGGTCGCCGAAGTAAAAAACGCTTACGCTTTCGCCCGCAATGTGCAAATGTCTCGCGGCAGCGAAGCCGTCGCCACCGTTGTTCCCGGGACCGCACACCACTACGATAGCGCGGGTTTCCGTTTTCCCCAGCACCTGCTCGGCGACGTCGAAAACAGCGCGTCCCGCATTCTCCATCAAGATCAGGCTGGGTATTCCATAATGCTCGGTCGCGCGCTGGTCCAAGGGTACGCATCTGGCCGGCTGTTAATACTTTCATCATAAGCGTGCTCGACTCCCTATCAGAGTATCGGCAAAAACGCACTTCATTTTGCGGGAAATTCCTTAGTTCTTACGCCATCAACCGCACAATCTCCTGCTTTATTATGGGAATCCGGGGCAAGCTGCCTTAGATTCAGGGGCTTTGCCTCCGGGCCCACCGCCCTCGGTGGAGTTCAAGGAGTAAACCCTGGGCACTATCGGCCGGAAACCAATATGTGAGCTTGCCTCGTGGGCTCAGGTATCCGGAATCCGCGTGCGCATGCCAGCGCCAGCCGCGATGCAGTGTCGAACGACACCCTGTGGCCGGGCGAAACAAAAATGGGATTCACCCCGTCCCTGGTGCGAACGACGTCGCCTATGCGCTCTCCATCCGGCGCGAAGAAGAGGTGAAATACTGCCCGCCTCGTATCCGGGAGAGTCGTAAGTGCCGACCAGCCTGCTCTTCGCGCAACCGATGGATGGTTTGTCAACCAGAAGGCCCGCGTGACAAGCGAAACCGAAGCGCCTGGGGTGAGCGTAGCCGTGTCCGTCGAAGAATATAATGTCCGGTCTCGCGTGCAGAAACTTCCAGGTCTCAAGAAAGATCGGGACCTCACGGAATGCAAGCAGCCCCGGAATATAGGGAAAGTCTACAAGCGCCTCGTGTATCCGCGTTTCCACAATCTCCAGTTCAGGATACGACATTACGACAATCCCGCACATGCCTTCGGCCCTTAGCTTGCCAATCTTGACATCTACCCCCGCAACGAACTCAAGCGGCCCAAAGTCGTCCGTGAGGCTGATCTCGTTCCTGAAGCGTTCCTGTATCGCCGTGGCCTGTTGAGGCGTTACGCCGACGATATCCTGCGCTCTTATGGAAACCTGAATCTCACCGGCCTGGTTGTCACTCGACGCCTCTTGTAGTACCACGCGCCAACTCCGCTGAGAGCCGCGGCTCCAGCCAGGGCAGCCGTCAACACTCGCTTGTCCATTGGGTTACCTCCGTAGCATCTCCATAGGTACGGTCCCGTGGCGGCCGAAACTTCAAACCGCCCCGGAATCTCCATGGGGCATGACAAGCACACCAACAAAGGAACCTGCGGTCTCGTCGTCGTATGCCCAATTAGTAGCTCTATTACGAGAAATGAGGAACGCAACACGTGAGACTTAGGAAGATCGACATCAGGCGATTCACCGGCATCGCAGCAGCAATTCTCCTGCTGGGATTAGTCGTGCCGGTTGGAGCAAACCCGGCACTTGCCGCGCAGAAGAAGAAAGCAAAAAAAGACACAACTGCCAACTACTGGTGGTATTCCTATCCGACATTTGCCGACGTAGGAACTTTCAAGGAGTTCGCCGCCACGGGCGCTAAAATGGACATCCACGGCGAAGCAGTCGACCCGACGTGGGGCCCATTCGCGCAGCGAGCGAGTGCGATGGATCCGCTCGCAAGCTACCGTGACCTCAAGAAAGCGGGAGCATTTGTCACGTGCTGGATCGAAGGCTTCGGTGACGTCCAGCTGTATGCAGCCGCGCTCGATCGCAAGCCGGATGGTTCATTCGTGATGAGAAAGGACGATCCGTCGAGCGCCTGGATGGTCCGAAATGCATGGTGTTGGACACATTGGAAGAACCCGCCCGGCAACACACTGCGCTGGGTCGGAATCCACAATGTGGTAAATGACGAGGACTTCACGATGCCTAACTTTTCGCACGAAAAACTAGGTTGTGAAGCTCCCGACTTACCCGGATGGAAGGACCGCAGTCGGATATCTCAAGAACACGGAGTGGACGTATCCGCTGAGTGCAGCCGTATACGACGCGTGCGGAGCCAAGGACATCAACGGTCACATTCGGCCTCAATTAGATATTCTACAGGCAGCAAACGAGATCGACAAGAAGACCGGGAAGCCCAAAGGCCCGATCAAAGGTCTCTACCGTGCAACGATTGGCAAGAATGACCTTACCTTTCCCGGACTAAAGAACGGCGACCCTGTATATTGCGCGACAATAAGCGTTCACAAGGACCTCTCGGCCCCGTTCTGGCAAGATTATGTGCACTTTACGGCGCGCACGCTTATGAAGCAGGGCCTCGACGGAATCTGGTGTGACAACTACTCTCCGTGGGACAACTTTAACTACAACGCAATCAAGGGAGCGTTCGGAGACTGGTCTTTATACAGGTTCCATGGGTATATGCGCGACAACTTCACGAGCGATCAGCTTGCCAAGGTGGGAATAACCGACGAAGCAGCGTTCGACGTGCGCGACTACCTGAAGAAGAAGGCCGCCGAATTCGGTGCAAAGGACCCGACGAACCTCGACGACCATGCCTGGACGGACGCCCGATGGCTGGATGATCCGGTCTGGGGCATGTATAAAGCGTTCAGGCAGACGGCTGCTCAGCACGATTTGCGCGACTGGTACAACATCATCCACGGCGAAGCCAATAAGGCCGGGCGTCCTGATTTCTGCATCCGGGGAAACGACATCCCGTTCTTCAGCCTGGGATGGGTGAGGGATGATTACTCTGGGACATGGTGGACACCGAACTTACGGCGGGGTGGCATATGGGCTCGGGCAGCCGGGGCATAACTCTTCCGCCCCAGGGCAAGATGGCTCCAGTCTATCAAGCGGCGCACGTGCTGCAGAAGGGACCATTTTCCTCCGCCTGGTACTGCTTGAACGACAGATACTCGAAGTACACAGCACCATCCTGTGATATCGAAAGTTCTCGAATCCGAGGCTTTCGCCAACGCCGCGTTCCTGAAGTGCGCCCCCCAAAATGATACGGTCTGCGGAACAGCCGCCAGCCACGCCTGGCTCAACAACTGGGTGAAGCGCAACGTCAATAACCTGGGAGTTCGCCAGCCGCTGGCACAAGTCGGGATCCTGTTCTCACCGGATAATCAGTTGGAATTCATGACTCCTAATGGCTTTGTCGACATGGACAAACAGCCTAATATGTTCGGATACTACGGCTGGGCGACTGCACTGGTCGATGGACACATTCCCTACATTGCTCTGGCGGACTGGAAGATAGACTCAACCCACCTTGCCCGGTTCAAAACGTTCATCATTCCGGATGCCCAGAGCATGAACGATTCCTCTCTGCCGGTCATTCAGAAGTGGGTTAATGCCGGTGGGCATCTTATAATCACCGGTCCAACGGGGACCAGATACTCGACATCCGGCTACTTCAGAAAGAGAGCCACACCGCTCTTTGCAAGCTTGATCGACAAAAGCGGCGCCGCAAATAAAGAGGTAAGCCTTGGCAAAGGCAGGATCACTTGGATGCCGGCCGGCGTTGGCATGGATTACTACAACAACATACCCCAGCGCGACGCGCTGCGCCCGAACCTGCTTTCCGTTGTCGGAGCATCCGACATCGTAGACGGCACAAGCCTGCCTACGACAGTCGGTATCTCTACGTGGAAATCAGAAAACGGCAGGGCAGTCTATGCTGATCTGGTCAACTACAACATCAACCTCGATGCCGACAAGATGAACCCGGCCACGAACCTGACATTCCGCCTGCATCTGCCGCAGGGGTGGAAATCAGCCAGGGCAATCACTCTGTCTCCTGACAAGGAGGGCTCCGCAGAGGTAAGTGTAAGCGCTGGTTGGGCGACGGTCAAAGTTGCCAGGCTTACGAACCTGGCGGTCGTGAAGCTCCTAAAACCCGCGCAGTAGGTAGTGGAGAAACACAATCCATAAGGAACAACGGGGCTGGAATCCATTTCCGGCCCCTTTTTGAGAACCCGGAAGTCTTGTCATCATTTAATGGGACTGCACATCTCTGCTTTGCCGAACCGACAGCCGATGCGAAGAAGAGAACGTCTAATAGTCGGGCGTGATGGGAACACCGTCTACGAGCACGCGTCCGTCGTTGAGCTGAATGCCCTCGAGAACGTTAAAACTGCCATCCCCGGCTCGCTGCAGGCACCGCACCGTCCTGCCGCTGGGCAAAGTATTGACGTAAGCCGGGTTAATGCTGCCGTCCGGGGTATTGCATATTTGCTGGTAGCCCGGGCAAAAAAACACCGGTCCGCTAAGACCAGGAATGGCGGGGGCAGTAACAACCAAGTAGGCAACCGACTGCGCGGTAGTCGTTGTGCCGTTTGCCTGGTAGCTGCAGCTCACCGGTATGGTCAACAATGTACCTGGGGGACTGGGGGACGCACTAAGAAGAGTAACGGCAAGTCCTAGAAGGGCAATCATCCAACGCCTCCTGCTTATTGGGGAAATCCACAAAACTGGCTGATCAGTTAAGTATCTATGATTCTATCAGGCGCATCAATTCTTGTCAACCGCCGGTCGCAGTATTCGCCTGCATGCCACATGGCCGCCACCCAGCCATTTCTTTTTGCAACCATCCTCCACGATTATCTCAAACCATTTGATTAGAACGTGTGGTTAGATACGAGTGGGCAAGACAAAGTGTCTGTCCGGGAGGTTGACGCCCCCCCCCCCGCTCCGGAGAAAGCGCTGGTAAGATCGGCAGCGACCTCGATAGCGCCGGGTGAAGTCTAGTATTCGCGCCTGGACGTGCCCGGAAAGCCGATCTATTCGCAAACCTGACGCGGGATGCCATCCCCATATACGGCTGGCGCTCACTTGGTCCGGCAGACGAGCGCATACAGACATGAGAACGATGTATGAACAAAGGCAGTATCGCACGCGGAATCCAGGGGTTGACAAGCTCAAAACCCGGCTGATATAATACTGGTGCAATTGGAATGTGCCGGAGTGGCGGAATGGCAGACGCGCATGGTTCAGGACCATGTACCCGCAAGGGTGTGGAAGTTCGACTCTTCTCTTCGGCACCATTGAGCGTAAAATAGAGCCTCTCAGGAACCATGTGACCTAGTTAAAAATCCAATTGGTCACATGGTTCTTGTTTTTTGCTGCTTGGTCACATGGGTCATTTACTGCCTAATAAGACACCCAGGAGATGACTCAAATGGCAAAGGCAAACGTAGTTAGAATCGCCGGTCTTACCCATCTTGCGGAAGACTTGACGGCGGCAACAGAGAGCTTTCTGAACTGCCGCAAGTCCATGAACTGTTCCCCTAATACCATCGTCTACTACCAGAATCGGTTTCGAGCCTTCGCCGGCTTTCTTGACAGGAAAGCCCCCGGCACTCGCCCGATAGACGTAACCCCTCAACTGGTCAGGGCATTCTTGACAGACGAAATGCAAAGCAAGAGCCCCAGCACGGCTAACCACTCATACATAGCGTTGAACGCATTGTTTGGCTTCCTAGTGAACGACGGCTTTATGGCAGACAACCCACTAAGCAGGGTAGAGCAGCCGAGGCGAAGGAAGACGGTCATCGACACGTTCTCGATGGAACAGTTGGAAACCCTTGTAAATCAGTGCGGTAGAGATTTTACGGGGACGCGCGACCGGGCGATGATGCTTTTGATGCTCGACTCCGGGCTGAGGGTGAGTGAACTATGCGGAATCACACTTGATGACGTGAACTGGACCGAGCAAACGGTTTTGGTATTGGGCAAAGGGGATCGAGAGAGGATCGTTCCCTTCGGCTGCGCGACCAGGCAGGCGCTTTCGAGCTACCTGGTGCGACGTGGAAACCTTTCGACGCGAGTGCTCTTCGTTACCTGCTACGGTGAACCTGTTGATCGATACAGGGCACGAAGAATCATCCAAGCCAGATGTGAAAAGGCAGGAATAACCAGCGTCCGGTGCTCTCCCCACACGTTCCGGCACACGATGGCCGTGAGCTACCTGCGCAACGGCGGCGACGTTTTTAGCCTGCAAAAGATGCTCGGTCACACCGACTTGGCAATGACCCGCAGAGTACGCCGAACTCTCACAGACTGATGTTCAAGACAAGCACAGGCTGTATTCGCCGGCTGATCGGCTGCGGGCTGCAAAACAGACAACAGGCAGGACGCGGCTACGCTAAGATGCCACACAGAGCGCGTAGAATTCTGATTCTAACGCGTGTGGAGAATAAGACGACTACTGAGCCGCCTGGGGATCATTCTGGGCGGCCTTCTTGCGCATACGGTAGGCTGCACTTCTGAATCGGTACCGCAATAACGCCTGTCTGATCTACTCTTCTCGGGGAAGCCGGAGGAACCATCTCCGGCACAATTTGCACTGTCCCCATGCTGCGTGCTGGCACAATGCGTCAGCGAACTTGCAGCCACACCACGCCGATCAGGCTCGCCGGCAGGAACCGGAGTACGAATGCCTGAGTCCGAGCGTCCCAAATGACGCGAGGAACCACGATGGGTCTATTGCCGGAATGATCTCCGAAGAACCGGTGATTGATCTCATGTCGGATGTGCCAATAGGCGGGAAGGGCTAGATCGCCGGGTGTCACAAATCCGAGGAGCTCTTCAGAGATGCCAGGACAGCTTATGACGTGAAAGTTCAGCAGTTTGTGCCGGGGATTCGTATATGTGTTGAGACCCGACAACCCGCGTCAAATGCCAGACAAGAACTCCGGCGAAGCCAAGATCCTGAAGTATGAGTATCCAAAAGGCTCGGCAATGCGCTTGGATTGTCCGCCGCGTTGTCGTCCCAAGCTGGACAACCCCAACATACCGCTGTGGATTACGGAAGGCCAAAAGAAAGCGGATAGCCTGGCCACTCAAGGGCTGTGCACGCTCGCTCTCCTGGGTGTGTGGAACTTCAAGGGCAGAAACCGCTTTGGCGGGAAGGTCTTTCTGGCCGATTGGGATTATGTCGCGCTCAATGGCCGTAATGTCTTTCTGGTATTCGATAGCGATAGTCGAAATAAGCACGAGGTGAGAGCGGCGCTGGAACGCCTGTGCGAGCACTTGCAGCGCAAGGGCGCACACGTGTCGATTGTTAATTTGCCGATGGGCGAGCACGGCGCGAAGGTCGGGGTTGACGATTGGTTTGCCCAGGGCCACACTGTGCGGGAATTACAAATACTCGCCGAGGGACCGATGCCGACACCGGTGGCCGCAGCGCCGAGGGTGGAACTGCTTGATGACTGTCCGAAGACGATCAGACGTCCGCTCTGCCTGGTAGACGGTCACGCTTACGCAGCAATCTGGCCCTATGTAAGAGAAACTCGGACCGAATCGACAGATGGCAAGGGTAATATCGTCACACATAATCCGCCGAAGGTTACGACCAAGCAACGTCTATTGATCGTGCGAGACGACGGTGTGGTTTTCGGAGACGCACGTCCCCTCTCGGAACTGGGCGCTGAGGTATGTTTGCCCGAGATTCCAGAATCAGAAAAGCTATGGATACCCCTGCAGTTAGAAAGTATGTGGCTGGTTATCGCGCGGACGCGGCAGCAGTCTTTGAGCGAGTCAGGGAGTCCGTAGATTACTTCATAGACTTCAACCGCTCGCTGGCCGATCAGCGCACGATGACGGAACTGATCGCATGTTATGTCCTGTCAACCTGGTTCTTGGATGGGTTCACGGTGATTGGTTTCCTGTGGCCCAATGGCGATCCCGGCTGCGGCAAGACCCAGTTGCTTGATCTCGTTACCCACGTGGCCTACCTGGGTCAGCTCATACTTGCCGGCGGAAGCTACGCCAGCCTGCGTGATCTGGCGAACTACGGCGCGTGTCTCGCCTTTGATGATGCCGAAAACATCTCTGATCCGTGGGTACAACAGCAGCAGGTAGTTAAGGAGCCTCTTGAGCCATACATCCTGCGCGAGGGCGCGAAGTCCTGGTATGGTGACGGCAAGAAGGGGATTATCAAATGGTAGATACCATTATGATAGGCAGCGCATTGGGGGCTAATTGGACTGAAGCCTTAAATGGTAAAAGCGTCGATATGATATTGACGGACCCGCCTTGGAATCAATCCGTCTTGACCGGGTTCTGCAATCGTGCGGGTATAGCGCGCATATCAATCTCGGATATGCATTCAAGGCTGATAGACTTGTATCGTGCCATTTGTCCGAACGGACCGATAGTGATGGAAATGGGCCTCCAGCATTGTGACGAGGTCTGCAGTTTGCTTGTCCAGGCGGGGTATCCGCAACCACGGATTATCAATACCACATATCAAGGCAAGAGACCGAGTGTAATACTCGCGGTCAATATCGAGCGCAAAACCTATCTATCGTCATCCAGTTGGGATATGATTCACGACATCTGCGCCTCAGTCATTCGCCCCCAGTGGTTGGTGTGTGACCCCTGCTGCGGTCACGGAAAGCATCTGCGTGTTGCTCAATCTTGCGGGGCTAGCATTATCGGCTGTGAGGTAAATGGTCCGTTGGCGAGGACGACCGCGGAGCGGTTAGGCGCTCACGCTATCGACTACACAAAGGAGTTATCAAATGGCAGTTAAGTTATCCAGCAGGCCGGATGCCGAGGGCAATGCCCTGAAAGAGCTAAAGGTTGAATACCTCGCGCTTACCGAATTGAAGCCAAACGAGTATAACCCGAACCGGCAGAGCGAACACGAGTTTGAGCTTCTACTGCGATCAATGAAAGAAGACGGATTCACCCAGCCGGTCCTCGCTATGATGGACGGCACTATAATCGACGGCGAGCATCGCTGGAGAGCGGCGCAGGCGCTGGGTATCGACCCCATCCCGGTAGTCCGAATCAATATGACCGAGGCGCAACGGCGGATTGCCACACTCCGGCATAACATGGCCCGTGGGAGCCACGACGTTGAGCAGGTCGCCGATATCCTGAAAGACTTGGAAAAGCTGGGCGCCATAGAGTGGGCGCAGGACAGCCTTATGCTTACCGACGTCGAGATCGACCGGATGTTAAACGACATTCAAGCCCCTGAGGAGTTGGGCGCCGACCAGGAATGGTCCGAAGGATGGACGCCTACAAAGTGCGATGAGCGGACGGTTTCCGAGGGCGCTATTACCAGTCAAGCCCAGATAAGTGAACGTCTAAGACACGACCCGGTTCAGGCCGAACGGGCGCGAGAGGAGCAGCAGATAAGCAAGGCCGAGCAAGTCAAGCAGCTTCAAACGGTCTCCGTGAACTTCGTGTTCACATCCGAGCAGTGGGCGGTTATCTCGAAAGTGCTGGGGGCAAACCGGGCCGAGGGGCTATATCAATTATGTGTGAATCAGAAGACCTAGATCGAATCAGGCAGTATATTGGGCGGGTGCGATGGCAGTATGCAAAGACCATGCCCACATGTCCGCACGAATATACCGTTCGGAAGTGGAACCCGGACCTGGACGCTGATTTCGTCTTCTTTGCCGAATACATACGACGTGCGGGATATCAGGCCAGGTGGAAGAGATACAAACACACATACCTGGACCTGGACGGTTTCAAGTATTGGACGATGGGCGCTCCAATAGACCAGACCATTATTATCAATCGCGAAGCGTTGAAGGAATGAGCTATGGCCACCAATACTCACTGGGAACGGCAGCCAAGAGAATCCGCTCGCGCCTTTGAGGCATTCCAAAAATACCGCGATATGGGGCCGTCGCGCAGTGTAGTAAAGGTGGGCCAAGAGTGCAGGAAATCTGAATCTCTACTGTCTCGTTGGAGCGTGAAATATCGATGGGTTGACCGCGTCCAGGCCTATGACGCATACATGGACAGCCAGCAGCTCGAAAAGCAGCGCCAAGCTCGCCTGGATATGGCCGTGCGCCACGCTCAGATGGCACGCGCACTACAGGGCAAGGCGCTGGAGCGACTAAAAACCCTTACTCCCGCGGAGCTTAACGTTCCCGATCTCCTGCGTTATGTAGTTGAGGCCTCGAAGCTCGAGCGACTGGCTATGGGTGAGCCTACCGAAAAGACAGCCGTGGAAACCACTTCCCTTGCACGCCAAATTGATGCTTACACCCACGCACTCAGAGGCACGGTCGCTGAGGCTTGGAACGGGGAAGGCGAAGCGGCGGTGACCGATGAATAATGCCGGCGCTTTCAACTTCAAGCCGTTCTCCCGCAAGCAGAAACAACTCCTCACCTGGTGGATGCCGGAGAGTCCACATTCCGACTGCGATATGGTGATTGCCGCCGGCAGTGTGAGGTCGGGAAAAACCGTAGCGATGATCGACGGCTTCCTGATGTGGAGCCTGTCGAGCTTCGAGCATGAGACCTTTATCCTGGCCGGCAAAAGCATCGGCGCGTTGAGGCGAAACGTCATTCGCCCGCTCACACAGATACTCGCGGCCAAGGGCATACCCTACAAATATCGCCTCTCCGATAATTGCGTTGAGATCGCCACGAACACCTATCATTGCTTCGGTGGCAATGACGAGTCCAGCCAGGATGTGCTTCAAGGATTTACGGCGGCGGGCGCACTGGCAGACGAAGCGGCCCTATTGCCCTGGTCATTCATTGAGCAGATGTTCGCGCGGTGCTCAGTTGATGGCGCTAAACTCTGGCTCAATTGCAATCCCGAAAGCCCACATCATCCGGTCAAGACCGAACTCATTGACAAGGCCGAAAGCAAAAACGTTCTCCATCTACATTTTACGATGGATGATAATCTGACGCTCTCGGAGAGGGTCAAGGATCGTTTTCGCCGGATGTTTGCGGGCGTCTGGTTCAAACGGTTCGTGCTCGGTCTATGGGTCGCAGCCGAGGGCGCTATTTACGACATGCTCGATGAATCGGTGCATGTCGTGGATGAGCTTCCCGAGATCAGCGAACAGTGGATAACCTGCGATTATGGCACGACGAACCCGAGCGTATTCCTACTCTGTGGGCAGGGTGTCGATGGCAACTACTATGTGATCGACGAATACCGCCACGACAGTCGACAGACAGGGCGGCAGAAGACAGACTCAGAGTATTCAGTCGATCTTCAATCATTCATAGATCGGCACAAGGCATACCCGAGCCTGATTATTGTTGACCCATCAGCAGCATCATTCATCGCTCAACTCAGATCCGACAATCTACAATTCCCGGTCCAAGCGGCGGACAATGCGGTTGTTGACGGCATCCGGCGAACGTCCATGCTCGTTTGAGCGCAAGAAGCTGTTTATACACCGCCGTTGCACTGGACTGCTATCAGAACTATCGGGCTATATATGGGATGACAAGGCGCAGGAGCGCGGCGAAGACTCGCCGGTTAAGAGCAATGACCACGGACCGGACGCACTGAGATACTTTGTCAACACCGTGGTCGGGCAACCATCGCCACTCCTCAGATGGATATGAGAATTTGGCTTTCCAAGATGACCCTACAGCCCGAGCATTCCGCTCACGTTGTCCTTGAAGATATTCGCTATGCGGATATAGCCCCTGACGGTTGCGTGCGAGGTGTGCCCGGTTTGACGCATTATGTTTGCTTCACTTGCCCCGTTTAGAGCTCCCTGTGTCACGAACCCGGCTCGCAGGGAATGGCCGGAATACTTCGTGGAATCAAGACCGGCGGCTACTGCGGCACGCTTGACCACAAGGGCGACTGTCTGAGGCGTTATAGCTTCCATAACGCGGCTGTGCCTGTCCACCCTGTGGAAGATCGGCCCGGAGGTGATTTCTGCAGCCTCACACCAGGCGGCAAGGGCGCGAACCGGACAGGTGGAGGGATTGGATCCCCGCTTGATACCTACATAGCGGCCCTGGCCCTCCTGGTCAGTCTTGGAGCGGGGCAAGAAGACCTTGATGCCTTCGACTGTCTCCTCCACGTGTTCAATGGTAAGCCCCGCCACTTCCGAGCGGCGGAAAGCCCCTGCGAACCCCACAAGAATAAGGGCACGATCTCGATTCCCGATAAGACCACTGGGCAGGGATTCCACCATTGCGCGAATGTCAGTGGCAAGGACGGGGGACTTCTTCGCCTTTGCCGTGCCAATCGCGCGGCGAATGCCCTTCAGTGTCAGCTTTACGCTCTTGTGGTTTGTGGGATCGACGGCTCCGGCAGTTTCGTGCGCCATCTTAATAGCTGCCTTTGCCCTGTCTATCGTGGAAGGCTTTCTGCCGGCGTCCGCCATCGCGGAAAAGTAAGCGGCGACCGTTGCAGGGTTGGCTGGAAGTGACTTGAAACCGGAGCACTCGCACCATGCGGCGAACATGTAGAAGTCGCACGCATAGCTTCGTCTGGTGTTCTCGGCTAGTGAGTCGGGCCATGTAGTCTTTTGCCCTTGCGACAAGCGCAATTCCCTTGCTCTCGTCTGTCTTGACTAAGTCATTAGCCATGCTCTTTTAGCCTCTCTAACTAGCGATAACCTTTACTTATCGCTAGTTATAATCTACCATGCAGTGTCATATATGTCAAGCGCGTGACTTAGCCGTATCTATACTAATATCGGATTGGCGGGAACAAGGGCTAAGCGCGTGTCAATACCGGCTTTCTGCCAGTACGCGGCAGGCACGCAGGAGGCGGTAATAGCCGAACGAAGCAGGCACAAGAGTCGAGTTATCCTGGGGCAATATAGGCGGGAAGCTAATCTGTATGCTTTTGACTACCTTGGAGCAGTGCTGTAACCGCCGGGCAAACGCTCCGTGGTCTTGCACATAGTCAAAGGTGTCTCCGTTAGCTTAGACACGATTTAATACGTTATGGATTCGAATGCTGAGCTTGTCAAGGTAACCATTATCGAAGGCTCACAGTCTACGCGCGCGTTTGCGGCACCACTGTCCACACCCACCACAGGCGCGATGCATCTTGACTAAGCACAGCATAGGTAGTATGCTAACTCATCCGTAGCCACTTCTATTTCAACTGGAGCCGTCGGAATGAGCCATGTCGTCATAGAAAACCCAATTATCAACTCCCCCTTTGAGGAACCCAGACGGCATTTCCGGTTCGGCGATGACGGGATAACTAACGAAATCGTCGAACAGCGCAGGATCAGCTCCTACTTCATTCCCGTCGCTCAGCCTAAGAAGAAAGGCAAGCAGCTCGTTCTTGATACCGAGTGGACCAAAGACCGGATCGAAGAGAACAAGTTTATAAATGATGTCCGCGCCCGCGTTGCCCTTTGGCGGCAAGGCGGCTACTCCGGCATTACTAAGACCTCTTCACGCTTGCTCGAATACTGGCAGAATCCTGACCGTGAACGCAAGTTGTTCTTCTGCCAGGTAGAGGCTCTTGAAACCGTAATATACATCACCGAGGCTGCCAGGAAGTATGGCGATGCCTGGATAGAGAACAGCCTACGCGATGCCAACGATAGTGCCAATCCCAGTCTTTTTAGATTGGCATTCAAGATGGCCACCGGCAGCGGCAAGACGGTTGTTATGGGAATGCTTATCGCTTGGCACGCCCTGAACAAGCTGGCAAACACCCAGGACCCGCATTTCTCGGACACGTTTCTCATAGTAACGCCGGGTATCACAATCCGCGACCGTCTGCGCGTGCTGCTTCCAAATGATCCCGATAATTACTACGCGAAGATGGACCTGGTTCCGCCGGAACTCCGCGAGGAACTGAACAAAGCTAAGTTCGTCATCACTAACTTCCATAGCTTCAAGTGCCGTGAGACGGTCAAAGCTGGCCGGTTGACGAAAGCCATTCTTGGCAAGGGTGACAAAAATCCATTCACTGAAACACCTGACCAGATGGTCCGGCGCGTCTGCCGTGAACTCGGAAACAAGAAGAACATCGTGGTGATAAACGACGAGGCTCACCATTGCTATAGAAGAAAACCCGACGGCGAGGATATAAAGCTCACGGGCGACGAACGCAAGGAAGCTGAGAAACGCGAAGAGGAAGCCCGCATCTGGATATCGGGCATTGAGGCGGTGAAGGGCAAGATCGGTGTAAAGGCTGTGTACGATCTGTCGGCCACACCGTTCTTCCTTCGTGGTTCAGGCTATTCAGAGGGCACACTGTTCCCGTGGGTGACATCGGACTTCTCACTGATCGACGCCATCGAATCCGGCATTGTTAAGGTGCCTCGCGTTCCGGTAGCTGATGATTCGATGCAGGGCGAACAGCCAACCTATCGTGACTTATGGCTGAGGATTCGCGAACACCTGCCGAAGAAAGGCCGTGGGACGGACTCCATTACAGGAGAGCCTAAGCTTCCAGCGGAGCTTGAGGGTGCGCTTCAAAGTCTTTACAGCAACTACGACAAGTATTACCGGAAATGGGAGCAGAATACCCTGGCTCATGAAAACGGCCAGACCCCGCCGGTGTTCATCGTGGTCTGCAACAACACGAACGTTTCCAAGATGGTCTTCGACTATATTGCCGGCTGGGAGAAACTGCTGTCCGATGGTTCTATGATAGTGGTTCCCGGAAAGCTATCCGTCTTCAACAATGAAGAGAATGGTCAGTGGCGAGCGTGGCCAAACTCGGTCCTGATCGACAGTGAGCAGCTCGAGTCCGGCGAGGCGATGAGCGATGACTTCAAGAGGATCGCTGCCCACGAAATCGAGGAGTTCAAGTCCGAATACCGCGCACGTTTCCCAGGCCGCGACGCCGAGCAGCTCACTGATGAGGACCTTCTTCGGGAAGTGATGAATACAGTAGGCAAGCCGGGACGGCTCGGGGAACATGTGAAGTGCGTGGTCTCAGTCTCAATGCTGACCGAAGGTTGGGATGCCAACACAGTCACACACATCCTGGGCGTCAGGGCGTTTGGCACTCAGCTTCTGTGCGAGCAGGTTGTTGGACGTGGACTCCGCCGTATGAGCTACGCCTTGAACGGTGACAGTAAGTTCGAGCCCGAGTATGCCGAAGTATACGGCGTGCCATTCTCATTCATACCTTGCTCCGGCTCTACGCCTGATCCCAAGCCTGGTCCGATACCCACGCGGGTGCGGGCACTGGAGGATCGCATTGGGTGTGAGATCACATTCCCCAGAGTCATCGGTTATCGATACGACCTGCCTACAGAGAGGTTATCAGCAAACTTCACTGACGACTCACTCCTGGCGCTATCCACCTCGGACGTCCCCTCTTGGACAGAGAACGCGCCCATTGTCGGACAATCGAGTATCCATAAGTTGGACGATCTGAAGAGCCGCCGGAAGCAGGAGGTCGCTTTCCTCCTGGCTAAGCTCGTGCTTGAGAAATACTTCAGGCAGGATGGTGAAAAGAAGCCCGACCGTGCATCTGAGCACACCTTCGACTCCGAGGTTCAGGGGTGGCTCTTCCCGCAGGTGCTGGAAATCACGAGGGATTGGCTAAATCAGTGTCTCACATGCAAAGACAACACATTCCCGCAAATGCTTTTGCTGGTTGAGCTCGCTCATGACGCGGCTGATCGCATCTATAAGTCCATAGTCTCTGCCGCCGGCGGCGGCAAGCGGCTGCTGCCCGTACTGCGGCCTTATGATACAGTAGGATCGACCCGCTATGTCAGTTTCGACACCACCCGTCCTGTGTATGCGACTGACCCAAGGAAGTGCCACATCTCGCACGTAGTCGCGGACACAGAGTCCTGGGAGCAGAAGATGGCGCAGACGCTCGAAGAAATGGGCGAGGTTGTTCACTACGCCAAGAATCACAATTTGAGCTTTTATATACCGTATACGATCAACGGCGAAGAGAAGAACTACATCCCCGACTTCATCGTGCGAATCAACGATGGACGCGGCGACGACCTTCTCAACCTGATCGTGGAGGTGTCAGGTGAGCAGAGGAAAGACAAGGCGGCGAAGGTGTCAACTGCCCGAAGCTTGTGGATTCCGGCCATCAACAATGCAGGTAATTTCGGACGCTGGGGCTTCATCGAGATCAGCGATCCTTGGAATTCGATGAGTGCCATAAGAACTAACATACATGGCAAGGAGGCAAAGCCGGCATGAACTTCGCGCGATTTACCAACCCACCGGGACATCTGGAAAGAAGAAAGTACAACGGTACAGATTATTGGGCCTATGTACCGGCTCAGCTTCCACCGTCGATCATTCCAGATATGGAACTGATGAGCGCCCAATCGAAAGCTGATCTAGCGCTGGGGGAACTGGCAGGGCTGGGACGAAACATGGTTAACCCTCAGTTGCTGATTCGTCCCTTTGTCCGCAGAGAAGCGGTTCTCTCATCCCGGATAGAAGGAACCCAAGCAGATGTAACTGACGTTTATGCGTACGAAGCTGGACAACTTGTTCTCCAGGACATCAAACAGCCTCCGTCAGAATCTGATGTGCGCGAGGTTATCAACTACGTTAGAGCGCTTGACCATGGAATAGAAAGACTTCAGACGCTACCTGTCAGCATACGGCTCATTCAGGAGTTGCACTCTATTCTTCTCAGTGGAGTTCGCGGCGAAGATAGACGTCCAGGCGAGTTCAGAACAGAGCAGAACTGGATTGGCGGACGGACGCCTCAGGATGCTGAATATGTACCTCCTCCTGCCATTGAGATGGGCGTTGCTGTAGGGCAGTTCGAGAATTACCTGCACTCTGATGATCCAAACCCTCCTCTGGTGCGACTGGCGCTTATACACTACCAGTTCGAAGCTATCCATCCGTTCTTTGACGGAAATGGCCGGATTGGTAGGCTGCTGATCTCACTACTCCTTGTGAGTTGGGGTTTATTGCCTCTGCCCTTGTTATACCTGAGTGCTTATTTCGAACAACATCGTGATGAGTATATTGATAAGTTACTAGCGATCAGCGAGCGCGGAGACTGGCGAGGATGGCTGCTTTTCTTTTTGGATGGTGTGGCTAGCCAAGCCAGGGATGCAGGATCGAGAGCAAAGACGCTGCAGGACCTTCAAATAAGCTGGCGCGATATGCTGCAACAGACGCGAGTTTCATCGTCCATCTTGAAGCTTACAGATAGCTTGTTCGAGTCTCCGATTGTCACTATACCGCAGGCAGCTGAACGCTTGGCCGTGACTTATCCTAGTGCACAGAAAAGCATTGTGAAACTAGTGGAATGTGGGATTCTGCGCCAAGCGGGTAGTGGTTCATACGGAAAGGCCTTTCTGTGCCCGCGCATACTTGATATTATTAGCGAGAGCTAGAAAGGCTTCGCTAGGTTAGCAGAAAGAGTAAATTATACAAATGGATAGCAAAGTATAATTCTTCTAAGATGAATTATACTTGGATAAATATCTAACTAGCTGTGCGATCTGGTCGCGTTGCACTCCCTTCAGCAGATGGAGGATAGCTTGATCTAACGAATGCATCTCGTTGCTCGCATTGATATGTCGATTATGGCAGCATAAATCGACATATGACTAGCCAGATGTATAGCGTAACAAGAGGAGATCGGCAATAATGGCAACAAGAAAAGCCAAAGGCCTCACTCCGGTATCGACCGCACGCAGTCTTTGGTTTCCAGCCACAAACAACGTCGGCGGCTTCGGGCGATGGGCATTCATCGAGATCAGCGATCCTTGGAATGCGAAGACTACGATACAAACAGCAATCGGAGGTAGGTAATCATGGCTTACGAATCAGCAAAGATTCAAGAGATTGTCGACAGAGCGGTAAACCACAACTGGAGTATTCCTGAGTTTCAGAGAGGATTCGTCTGGAAAGCCACTCAGGTTCGTGACTTGGCCGAATCGCTCTGGCTAGACTTCCCAATTGGTAGCCTCCTTGTATGGGATAGCAAGAAATCAACCGAGGAGCGAACCGCAATTGATGCCCAACGCCCAAGCCAGTGGGTTGTAGACGGTCAGCAGAGGGCAACAGCCCTCGCCATATTATTTGGGCGAAAACCTTATTGGTGGCCGGGTGCCGAGGAATGGGATAAGACTCTAAAGAAGTATGATATCCGCTTTGATGTTGATGCAAAGGCACCACCGTATTTCGTTGTGGCAAACGCCGTAATACGAAGCCACAAAGGCGACCGTTATATACCGCTGTCAAGGCTGCTGAACCTAGATCCAGAGAAACGATCTGAAGACCAGAACCAACTGATGGAGCTTGCTCGCAAGGTGAAGAGCGATGCTTTATGTAGCGGCATGGATGCAATGGAGGTCTATACCAGGCTTCATCGTATCTGCAAAATCAGGGATAAGGATGTAGTCACGATAACAGTCGACCACGATCTTGAGGAAGTAGTCGAGATATTCTCGCGGCTCAACAGCAAAGGTACACGAGTAACAGAAGCCGACATATACCTTGGCATAGTGGCTGCCAGAACACCCGGGTGGGTACGCACAACGTTTCTTCCTTACTTGAATCAGCTTCAAGACGCTGGATTCGATCTCAATCCCAACCTGCTTTTTAGAACGATAACAGGTGTTGGGGCAAAGCGAGTTCGCTTCAAAGAGATACCGGATGATTTTTGGCAAGAGACAAATATACGAGCTTCTTGGGACAAGACTAAGTCGGCATGGGAAGACCTTATCTACCGCTTTAAGGAATATGGAATACTCAGTAATGATCCGATGCCTACCCAAGCAGCGCTGGTCATAATGGTTGCGCTACTCGCCAAGTTCCCGAATGACTCGTTCGAGCCTGCGCTATACTGGTTTCTGCAGGCATCCCGCGCCGGACGCTACAGCGCATCAAGTGCCACTTCGCTTGATGAAGATCTGCGCAATGTCTACGACGCTGATTCACTTTTGAGCGCTGTCAGAAAACTGCTAAAGCGGTTTCCTCATGAACCGAGAATGAATGCTGACAAATTTATGGCTGACTATGGTGATGGCCGCTTTGGTCGATTCATGTTGTATCTGCTGGTTTACAACAACAAGGCAATAGACTGGGATGAGCGAGGGCACCGCATTGGTTTTGAGGGAACCGATTTCTTCGCTGGGTTCCGCCCGCAATGGCATCATGTCTTCCCCAAGAAACTCCTTGAGAACAAAATCAGTCCTGATTTGATAGATGCTCTTGCTAACATAGCAGCCATCGGTAATGAGATCAATATTCGAATCAGCGCGAAAAAACCTATGGATTACATCGCTCGCTACAATATTACGGTGGATAAGTTGGCTCAGCAGTTCATAAATGAGGATATCGTAAACATAGGCGTTGACGGTTATGAGTCATGGCTGAACAGTCGCGCCCAGGTATTGGCTGACGCCGCCAATGATTTCCTCGACAACCTGTATAGAGGACTCTAATAATGGCTATCAAAAAACCCAACGCTCCCACTCCGGTGGAGAGCGTCAAGCATAACGATACACGGGTGAACATCCCAACGGAGGAACTGCGCAACTTCGTTAAGGACGATGAGCACAAGCCCAAGACGGTGCTGTATCCGCGTGATACGTCGCTTGACCCTCAGCTTGTGTGGAAGGGGAAGGACGAGCAGGACCAGGAGGACCTGGCTGTGCCGGCGGTGCCGATTTACATACAGGAGAAGATTCACCCGCAGGCGCTGGTGGAGAACCTTCGGGACACGGCAAAGAAGGGCGAGACCGAGCCGGAACTGGCGCTGTTCAATGACTTCAACGGCATCAGTGACTTTCGTGAGAAGATAGACTTCTACAACCACGAGCAGCATTGGACTAATCGAATGATCCTCGGCGATTCCATGCTCGTGATGAACTCGCTTGCCGAGAAGGAGGGGCTGAAGGGCAAGGTCCAGATGATCTATATCGACCCGCCCTACGGCATCAAGTTCGGCTCCAACTGGCAGGTATCCACCCGCAAGCGCGATGTAAAGGATGGCAGCGCCGTCGATGCCACTCGCCAACCAGAGCAGATCAAAGCGTTTCGGGACACCTGGGAGCTGGGCATTCATTCGTATCTGGCTTATCTGCGGGATCGGCTGGTTGTGGCGAGGGAGTTGCTTACCGAAACGGGCAGCGTGTTCGTGCAGATTGGCGATGAGAATGTGCATCTGGTTCGGTGTCTGATGGACGAAGTGTTCGGAGCAGAAAACTTCGTCGTGGAAATATCTGTCCAGAAAACTGGCAGTCAGACAGGCGACTTCATACAGTCCAATAATGACTACTTGCTCTGGTTCGCTAAGGACAAGAGCCAAGCTAGGTTCCGGCGATTGTTCCAGACTCGTCGCCTGCGCGGAGCTGGCGGGACAGGATACAGGATGGTTAACCTGCCTGAAGGCTCAAGCCGCAATCTTACTGAGGACGAGACATCTGACCTCTCGCTGCTGCCAGCCGGTTCAAGGATATGGTCTTCATATCCTCTTACGTCCGATGGATTCCGCGAAACGACCACAGTTCCCTTTGCATTTGAGGGCAAGGCGTATCATCCTGGTCCGGCCAGGCACTGGGGTGTAGTGCCTGACCAGTTGGCCAGAGTGGGCTCGGCAGGCCGTCTTCTCACAGAGGCAGGCCAAGTCAGACTTCGACGTTACTTTGACGACTTTCCGGTGATCCCGGTTTCAAGTTATTGGGACGATTTCGGCGGAGCGTCTGATCGAATCTACGTAGTTCAGACGAATGCGCGTATGATAGAACGCTGTCTGCTCATGACCACTGACCCCGGCGACCTCGTCCTCGACCCCACATGCGGTAGTGGCACTACAGCGTATGTAGCCGAGCAATGGGGCCGACGCTGGATCACTATCGACACAAGCCGCGTATCTTTGGCTCTCGCTCGCACTCGGCTTATGGCGGCGCGGTATCCTTACTACATTCTCTCCGATTCGTCTGAGGGTGTGCAAAAGGAAGGCGAGATCACGGGCAAGATTCCCCCTGATTACAAAACCCAGAGCGACATCAAGAAGGGCTTCATCTACAAGCGCGTGCCGCACGTCAGCCTCAAAGCCATCGCCAACAATGATGAGATTGACACTATTCACGCAAAGCGGCAAGAGCAGCTCGAACCCATACTGGCTGATATCAACAAGGTGCTTGGCAAGAGCTGGGAAGAATGGGAAATCCCGCGTGATGCCAGCGCTTCTAAGCTCGCTCCGGCGAAGGCGCTGATCAAGGAATGGTGGAAGCTTCGCAGGAAGAGACAGGAAGAAATCGACGCATCCATATCTCGCGCCGCCGAAACTGAGCTTCTATATGACCAACCCTACGAGGACAACAAGCGCATCCGCGTGACAGGGCCGTTCACTGTGGAAAGCCTTTCGCCGCACCGCCAGTTCAGCGTGGAGGAGAAGACCAGCCTCAAGGAAGATGGCATCGCGGGCGTCGGCATGACGGTAATGGGCGCGGGGCAGTTCGCCCTCAGCATCATCGACAACCTCAAAAAGGCTGGTGTCCAGAACACCATCAAGAACGAACGGTTGAAGTTCGACTGCCTGGAGACATTCGCGGGAGAGTGGATTCATGCCGCCGGTGAGTACACCGAGGCTGGGGTAAGCAAGAGGGTGGCCGTGTGCATCGGACCGGAGTTCGGCACCGTAGGACCCGAGCTGATCAAAGAGGCCGCCAAGGAAGCAGTCAGAGGCATTGGCTTCGATACCCTGATCGTCTGTGGCTTCGCCTTTGAGCCCTCAGTCACCGACGAAGCCAAGCAATACGGTAACCTGAATGTGCTGATCGCCCGTATGAATGCTGACCTGATGATGGGCGAGGAACTCCTCAAAAAGACCGGCGCGGGCAACCTGTGCATGGTTTTCGGTGAGCCGGATATCAACATCAACCGCACCGACGATGGCAAAGTAGTGGTTAATATCAACGGCCTGGACGTCTACGATCCAACCACCGGCGAGATCCGCTCAAACACCACGGATAATATCGCGTGCTGGTTCATCGACACGGATTACAACGAAGAAAGTTTCTTCGTTCGCCACGCCTATTTCACCGGCGCAGGGGACCCATACGACAAGCTCAAACGCGCCCTCCGCGCCGACATCGACGAAGCGGCCTGGGCGTCCCTCTACTCCACCGAAAGCCGCCCATTCGACCCACCCACCAAGGGGAAGATTGCCGTGAAGGTGATCAACCACTACGGCGATGAGGTTCTGAATGTGTACAAGGTGAAGTGATGCAAGACCCTACGTCTAAAAGCACTGGAGAGCAGGTGGTCGCGGTATCGCCACAGGTCAAGAATAAGCTTGACTACTGGAAACAGCGATTGGTTGACCTATCTAGGCGAAACAGGCTCCTGTATTTCCAGCCAACCAAGAGCACCACGCTCTTCGTAGAGCAGCCGTCCCCGCACGCGATCTTTGAGAAGCTGGTCAACGAGGGTTCTTGGAACATCTGGCTGCCTCCCGTCAGCGACGAAGTGCTGCCTGAGATGTATGATGAGTTCAGGTCTTCTCAAGAGGGCAGACCTCGCCCCGATGACATCGTAACCGATGTCTCGGACAGAGCCAGACTTGAGCGTATCCTGCTGAACCTCTTCACGCGCGCACACTGATTCCAAGAACGCGGCGTGAGAATACTTCATGTGGCGATAGGCCTAGTGAAATGGAAAGAAACCCGAGAATCCGAGTTTGTCCGCTCGCCGCTGCTGCTCGTGCCGGTTGAGTTGGTCCGCGCTGACGCGCGCAGCCGGATGGCACTGAAGCCAACTGAGGAGGACATTGTTGTCAACCCGGCGCTTGAGATCAAGCTTCGCACGGACCACGGCATAGTCCTGCCGGAGCCGCCGAGACTGGGAGAACGGCAACCTACACGCATACATCGATTCCGTGAGGGAGATTTTCGGCGACAAGGGCTGGGAGATTGAGGATAAGGCCGTTATCGGTCTATTCTCGTTCCACAAGCTCGTCATCTACCGTGACCTTGCCGCCAATGCTACGTCCATCTCCAGAAACCCCATCATCAGGGGACTCGCGCGCGAAGCCGACGTTCCAGTTGACCTCGGCGCAATACCAAGTGAAGATGAAGTCGACTCACTTCACAGTCCAGAGGAGCCATTTCAAATACTCGACGCTGACAGCAGTCAGCAGGCGTGCATCCAGGCCATGCTCAAGGGCATCAGCTTCGTGATGCAGGGGCCGCCTGGCACCGGCAAGAGCCAGACCATAGCCAATATGATAAGCGAGTGCATCGCACGCGGAAAGACAGTGCTCTTCGTCAGTGAAAAGATGGCCGCTTTGGAAGTGGTATACAAGCGCTTGGTCGGCAAGGGTCTTCACGACT
>CAVZJH010000048.1:0-28762 GCA_963775535.1 uncultured bacterium
GAGCGTTTATCTCACCCATCCCCATGGCTCCCGCATACAGCCTCACCTCTTCAAAGTAGATGCTTCCCATGGAAGTGGGAACGGTGCTGGTGAGGTCCATCAGACCGAAGCCGTCATAGCGCTTGCCGGCAGAAGCATTCACAAGGTCGTTGGTGTTGTACTGGCCGAAGGAGCTTACCTGGGACTCAGGGATCGTTACGCTGTTTCCTAACTGAACCAGCCCGCTTCCCGTGTCCCAATACATCGTAGCCTGATAGCTGCCTGCACCCACATCCTTCAGCACCTGGGCTATCTTGATGTAGCCCGTAGTCGGAGGATCGGATGTCGGAGCAAAGCTCAAGTACTGGTTCGCCGACTCAACTGAACTGCCGGAGAGGTACTCCCAGGCGTCGTAGCTCTGCCACTTCGCGCTCGAACCGCTGTAGGTCAGCGCCACGCCCGCAAGGGCATTGGCCGCACTGTAGTTGGAGGTATTGAACTTGAAGAGACCCATTATCCTCCCATTGTGGGTGGAAGAGAAGTTGGGCCACCAGACCCAGGCTACCTGAGTCATCTCCTTGAAGTAGCCGCTGGGACCAAGGTCGCTCTGAAGCATCGCCGTCGCGCTCCCCTGTACCCAGCCTCCGGCGGAGTAACGTCTGAGAAGAAGCGTTCCATTTGAAACAGCCCCACCCGTCACCGTCATGTTGCTCCAGTTATATCCGGGAGCCTGGTTGGCATATGGACTGGCCGCTGCAAAGTTCCAGTCGCCGATAAGAGTCCCGCGGGACGTGACCTGGAGATCGGCCTGAGTTCTGGGCATGATGCAGCGGTAGGTGACGCCGTTCACGTTTTTGAGAGTGCTGACTCCGGTCACGGTGACGAATGTGCCATAGCCGGGGTCAGTGAGACCGTTCAACAGCACCCTCACCCCCTGCGCGCCTGAGGCATCATTGATCAGATCGCCATCATCAAGGACGCAGTAGCCGGACCCGTCGCCACTGATATTGCCGGATACTTTAACCAGAAGCCCAACGTTGTTTGGCCCCACACCCTGGGTCACGCCCATCTGTGAAACAACGCCGTTGGTCTTGAGATCCACCCCGCCAAGAGCTCTGCCCGTCATATTCAACGGAGTTATGTTCCCTCCACCGTAGGTTCCGTAGTCTTCGACACTGCTCGCGGTGATATTGCGCTCTCCGTCGGCTGTCGTGCTCATGGTGCCCGCGATAGATACCGCATCTCCTGCCTGAACAGTGCTGCCCGTCCACGTCACTCGGATTCCCTTGGTGCGGTTGGCATCCTCGATGTAGAAGAAGCCGCTATAGACCGCGCTTACTATCTCGGAGTTGAGAAGCACCGCCCCACTATCGGCTATGGTCTTGGCGGTGCCCGTAGTTATGGCGGGAGTCAGGACTACGCAGGTGTAGTAGTTGGTCGGAGGGACGGTAACGTTGATATGGTCCGAGTAAACAGTGGGAGCCGGCAGCGTCACCGTTGCGTCGGGAGAAAAAGCATAGGCGACAAGCCCCTTGTCCCCGTATGTGTTCCACCAGCTCGGCTTGTAGATTGTCACGTTGATGCTCGGAGTAGGGGTCACTGTAGCCGAAGAGTTATCCCCGGCGATAGTGATATTGACATTGTTGACGTCCAGGAACAGCTTCATAGCCTGCGTATCCTGATACAGCGTCAGCCCGGCAGTGGTCGGGGCGTTGGAAGTAAGGGCAACGTGCTGGCCTGTTGTTGACAGCGCAGTCGACATCTCAGTGGAGAATGTCGCCAACTGGGTCGCACGCTCGGAAGCGGTAGCTCAGTAATATTCATGCCGATATTGGCCTGAATGAATGTGACATAACCGCTGCCAACACTTTGCGTGATTGAATTCGGGGCAAGAATCCAGTTACTCACGCCGGTGAGGGGACCCAGCGTCAGAGCCGAAGAGGCGGCGAAGTTCCCGCTTTCTCCCACTCGGGACCCGCTGTCGCCTGTGACGATGAGTATTCCGCCATTGTTTACCCACGCAGTGAGCGTGGTAACGTCGGCGGGATCGAAGACCTGCGCGTTGGGGATGATGAGCACTTTGAGCGTATCAAGCTGGCGTTGTTTAACTTCCACTCCGGCAGCATTCTGAACTGGTAGTGCAGTTCTGTTAACGCAGTGCCCCAGCCCCACAGCGCGAATTGGTGTGGCTGGTTATCTATATATGAATAATCATATCCGGACGGCAGCCATTGATAAAGCAGAGTCGATGTCGAGCAATAGATGCCCACATCCTGGACGGGAGTGCGTAAGCCAATCTCGGGACTCGCGGTGTCGGCGACGAATCTGAAGAATGCTTCGTTTACCGTAGGGGTGCCCGGATAGGAGCTGTTGTCGGGAAAAAACTGCGGCATTACATGAGTCGCAAGCATCTCGTAGTAGCTCGCATTCACCACGGGTGCGAGGGCCATTTGAGCGGTGTATCCGTCATTATAGAGCCACACGCCTGCGAATCTGCTTGCGGTGCACTCAACGAGCAACTTATGAGCCGCAGTGAGCCGGCCATATGGAGGCAGAGTAAAACCTCTGCTGCCACTAGCGAGGTTCCAACTGTAAGATTGTTCGGTGCTCGCCATGTCCAGGCTGCCCCGCAGCCAACCGAGGTCCATGGTCGCTGCGTTGCCCATTAACAGGAAATCGGACTTGCCCGCCTGCGCGGCGCCCAGCTTTACGGCATTGTAGTAATCCGATAGCCCCTGAGTCCCGGTCTGGCGCTTGAAGATCTTGTACGCGCTCCAAACGGGGTCGTTGAGCCATCCGGTATTTGCCCAGGCCGTATGTTGGATGCTTACGCCGTCCCAGCCGTAACTGCTGCTCGCTTTCGACTTCAGATACGCTCGAACGTCGAAAGCCGCCAAGTCCGCGTAGGTCTGACTTGACCCGAGCACCCCCATGCTTATAAGCTGCCCAACCGTGAAGTGATTCTGCAAATACGTGGGGAATCCGGCAACCGACCATTTCCCATAGGCCGCGGCCCCGTCCCAGTAGCTGAAGTTGTTCCACGTGCCAAAGTTGTCGGTCCAAGACCCGTCGGTACCATACTTTGCCACGACGAACTTTGCGCTGGCGCGGGCATAATCCGCCCAACAAGGGCAGGCTGTATCCTTGCCGAACCACGGACAGCCTGCCCAATTGCCTGAAACGTTGAAACAGCCTGTGTGGACTGGGCCGGTGACGTAGCCGTAGTCCTCGATGTGGACGTTGCCGAATATGTCCGCCGAGCACCCTGCGTCGTAGACCCGGCTGTTCCTGGGATCGGTCGGGTCATTGTTGAAGAAGCCGGTCGCGACCGTGCCGTCCGGGTAGGTCATCGGCGACCCGCCGTAGGTAGGGTCAGTCCGGGTGTATGGACGAGCGTAGTCGAGGTCGTCAAACCAGGTCGCCGCCCCAGCCCACTTGATGGAGTCCGTGCCATTGTAATACTGCCAACCCCAGTAACTGCAGCTTATAGGCAGTGGATACCCGGTCCCGACAGATACAATCGGAGCTGCGGCATCACCATAACTCTCGTTGTAGCATATGCTCTTTATCCCCAGGTTGGCGAAACTCTGCCGCGTTTGCGCCTGGGTGGTGCCCGCGCCACCGGCGTCCGTGAACCAGTTTCCCCAGCCCGGGTCGTTACCAACGCCGTTCATCGCATTATTGGCGTGATAATACGCGGCGACACTCGTATCCGAGGTGGAGATGCCGAGAGGCAGGACATCCCACCAGGGGGATGGGGCCCCGATAGCGCCGGCGGCGCACGCGAAGCAGAGTGCAATCAACATGAGCGCGGTGCGAAACCGGAACGGTGAATTCTGTAATGGGTTCATTTCGTGCCTCAGCGATCCTAATCGGCTTTTTCCATGCAAACAAGCTTCCCTATGCACTGTAGCCGCACTTTGGCGAATTGTCAATAATGCATTGCGATTATGGCAGGGCAATCGCACTAAAAGCCAGCCAGGATTCTGGCAAGGAAGTCGTTGTCCCAGCCAGCCTTGTTTATCTTGCGTCTGACACTGACATTCTTAGACGACTCCTGCTTAATGAGGTTATGGGCTATTTGACGGAGCAAGGCGAAATTCTCGGGCGCGTTGTCAGTTCTGACCCTGCAGGCGTCCTCATCGAAGTCCACATCCATCACCCAATGAAGCTTATTCTCGACATTCCAGTGATGACGTATGCTTCTGGCTATGTGAGTGATGTTGTCCAAACTGGACAAGAAGTAGCGCCTCTCGACGCTCTCGCCGTCTCTTGTGCAGCGCCTGCTCTCCGTACACACGATGCTTTTCAGACCTTTCCACTCCTCTTTGCCCCGCAGGAAATCCAACTGTTCTATCCCAGCAGACCAGTATCTCCTGTTCTCCACCCTTCCGTGGCCCCAATCATCCTGCTCATAGAAGCCATGAGCCACATCAAAGCCTTCGCTGAGGGCATCCTCGAAGAACAATTTCGCATCTTCATGCAAAGCCTGATGATTGCCCTTGAGCGCAAGAACATAATCCCCGCCGGAATCTATGATCTGCTCGGCTATATCCTTCTGGCAGTTCAGGGCGTCGGCAGTTACGATGCTGCCCCTTATGTCGAGAAGCTTTATCAGTTCGGGCATTGCGGTTATCTCGTTGGATTTGCCGTCTACTTTCATCTGGCCGAGGCAGAAGCTATTCTCACTGGACCACGCATTCATAACATGAATTGCGCTCATACCGGTCGCGGTGTCGAAGCTGCGACGCAGGGTCTTGCCGTCGAAAGCGATCACATCACCGCCCACACTCTCGCTAATGGCCTGTGTCCATTCGGCAAAGCACTTCCCGAACTCCTCGGAATCAATTAGCGAGAACACCCTGCCGAATGTGTCGTGGCTGGGAATGCCATTTGGCAGGTCAAGACGTTCGGTAAACCAGTCTATCTTGGCCTTGCCGAAATCGGACATATCCACAAAGCTCGTCGCCCCGCAAATGACAGCGCAAACAGCGATGAAGAGGATGTCCATCAGAGAATGATACTTTTGTCTGTCAAGACGAGGATCTTCCAACTCCTCAAAATGATCTAGGAAACTTGTAGAAGCCAATACACCAACCCCCTGCTGATATACTGACTGCTTCGACACACAATGCAATACTGCCTAATCGTAATAATCGTCAACTAGCGCATGCATTCGTCACATAACAAATTCGTCTGCGTAGGCCCTGGCGATTATGGCCCGTATCAAGGAGGGGATTATCCGAGGGTCTTCCCTTGGATTCACGCCAGAGACGACGTTTCCGGACCTGGGCTCGTCCGGTTAAATGCTGAGGTTTTGTGTGATACCATTCAGAACTAAGGATGATGCTGCTTGCCGAAACGGACTAGTGGCGGAATCCGACACCCACGGAGGAGCTTGCACCGTTAATGAATACATTCTTCGCAACGATTAACGCATTTATCGAGGATACATGCGTCCTGATAGTCGTCGTGACCTGTTGACGCGGGAAGAATGCTGTCTGTTCCGCTCGAGCGCGATCGGCAACCATGGGGGCGGTGTGGCGACTGGGACTCGTGCTCGGCATCGTTGGATTGACTGAGACGGTCTTCCCGGGAGCGCGTTTTCCCTACGTCACTAATACCCTGATAGCTACATATGCAGCCTTGGCTGGGGGTCTGCGTGTAGGATTTATCGCGGCAGGCGATTGTAACCCTCGGCACGTTTGCATTAAGGTCACACCAGGTAGTTTAGGAACGGTGGTGGCGCTCCTGGTATCACTGCTGGTAGGCTCTGCGATCAGGCGTTTTGTCCCTGTACTACCGCAAGCCGGTTATGGGGTTTGTGGCTGGAATGCTGGCACAAGCCGCCGGGATCTTTCTCTTACGTGTCCTGATTCCTGGGACAATGCACCTGGGCAAACGCTGCTGCCTCACGCTCTGGTAAGCATCCCGGCTGAATGGGATCGGCGTGATGCTGCTCCAGCTTGTCTTGCTGGATGCGCGCATCCGTAGCAGAAACCAGCGATATCGGGCTGAGGTGGAACATTCCCGGGCTCTGCTGGCCGAGGCACAGATAGCAGCGCTACGAGCGCGCGTCGCATCCTCATTTTCTCTTTAACACCTTGAGTTCGATCGCTGGGTTTGTGCAGCGTGGATCCGGCAAAAGCTGAATCCACAATTGTGAGCCTGGGGCAACTGGTTCGCCGTGCGCTCGAGAACAATACCAACACAGCCGTGGAGATCAGCAACGAACTTGAATGCGTAAGGAACTATGTGTGGATCGAGCAGCAGCGCCTGGGCGGTCGAGCCAGTGTAGAGATGAATATAGATCCTGCCTGCAGTGATGTAACAGTCCCGCCTTTTTCGGTGCAGACCCTGGTGGAGAACGCAATAAACCACGGAATCGCTCAACGGACAGAGGCCGGCAAAGTGACAGTAACCGTGCGCCGTTACCCCGGCGAGGTGCTCGTCGCAGTCACGGATAACGGCTCCGGCATAGGCAGAGACGCGCGGCGGCAGGCTTTGGACAGGAACAGTTCCCGTTATCACGGCCTGCAGATACTTAATCAACAGGTCATGCTGCTCTACGGAAAGAGAGCGCGTTTACGACTGTACAGCCAGCCGGACATTGGTACGCTTGCCGTGTTCGCGGTGCCGGTGGCAGGAAGTGAAGCCCCAGCAGGAGAATAAACGGCTCATGTTGAGACATCCTGATTGTCGATGACGAGCCATTTGCGCTTGCGCATTTGAGGCGGCTCCTGGAGTCATCAGGGCCTGACGCAGATCGAGGAGGCGGATAGTGCTACTGCGCGCTCCAACTTGCGGAAGATCTTCGGCCCGATGTGTTGATGCTCGACATCCAGATGCCGGGGTTGAACGGCCTGCAGTTGGCGGGCGCGCTCGCTGGGATGGACTCGTCGCCACTTCTGGTCTTTGTAACCGGCTTCTCTGAGTATGCCGTCGATGCCTTCAACCACGATGCCATTGATTATCTGTCAAGCCGCTCAGCAGATCGTCTGGCGAAGACGCTCGTGCGAGTTCAGGAGCGCTTATCCGATAGAAACCTGCGCGAGCGGGCCCGACAGCATCTCGTCAGCCTTGCCGGCGATGCCCAGGTCCTAAAGCGTCTGCCGGTGCGAACGGACTACACGGTCCGGCTGATTCGCGTCGAACAGATCTTGTGCGCCATCGCAAGAGACAAGCGCGTGTTCGTCCGAACGGCTGAAGGCGAGTTCCGGACTCACGATACGCTCACACAACTCGAGAGCCTGCTGCCTCCGGAATCGTTTCTGCGGATACACGATTCTTACCTCGTCAGTCTCGATGCGATTGAAGAGCTACTTTTTCTTGGCAACCACACACGCGAGATACGCCTCTCAGATGACTCCCTTTTGCCCGTCGGCCGCGCTCGCTACGCCGAACTGCAAAAGCGCCTGGGCTTGAACCAATTACCGTAAAACCGGTTCCAGTACTTCTCGTCCCACTTCAAGTACCGGTTATCCAATCCTGCGCTACCGGGATTAGAAACTATGGTATCCTCCATACTTGAGGACTCCCAAGGATGAGTCAGCCGGGTTTTTGTGCCGGCACAGGGAGGACTAAACCCAAGGACCGAGGAGACATACCCGTTGAAGTCATCCGTTGCCATTGCGGTTGCTGTGTGCCTGCTATCGGCGAACCTCGCACTTCGTGCACAAGGCGAAGAAACTATCGAACCGCAGATGCCACCCTGCATTTCAGGTCCGCAGAGAATCAGCGTGTGTCAGGCAATTGATATATCCTTGCGCGACAACCCGCTCGTCAGTGTTTCAGCGCATCAGGTCGAAGCTGCCCGCGCCACATGTTAGGTCAGAGCGCACCCGTAAACCCCACCATATCATATGCAGGTCTGAATAACACAGTCGCCACAACAGATTTCTCCAACCCGGAAAACTACAACATTTATCTGACATTGGAGACCAGCGGTCGGTGGGGTCTACGCAGAAGGCAGTCGAGCGCCCAATTTCAAGGGGCGCAGGCCGATGCCGAAACTTCGCGGGAAATCGGTCCGGCAATCGACTATAGACGCCTACATAAATCTTCAAGTCGCCAACAGCGCCCTGGAAAACGAGAAAACCGTCTACGAGACCGCGAAGCGGCTCAGCGATTCTCTCCGAGAAGCAGTTTCAAATCGGCGCGGCGCCGGAAACCAATGCGATTCGCGCCAGCGTTGCGCTGACGCAGGAACGGGAAAACCTGATCGAAGCGGTCAACACCGTGGACGTTGCGCGGGCCAATCTGAACGTGCAGTTGGGACGCGCGCCAGACTGAACCCGTGGACGCAGCCGATCCGCTGGATTTCTCGCCCGTGGATGTGAACCTCAAGTCGCTGCAGAATCTGGCTCTCGAGAATCGCCCTGAGGTTCGCTCCGCTGACGCCGCGATCCGCGCGGATAGGGCGGCTGTGGGATTGCAGCGATCCCAGTACTATCCCGACGTGGTCCTCGGAAGGAATTTTTCGTCGCAATCGGTTGAAGTCGGGCTCACAATGCCGCTCGTCGATTTCGGCAGCATCAGGGGCTCCATTCACCAGAGCCAGGAAACGGTCGAAGCTCAGCAGGCGCAGGCTGAACAGACGCGCGAGTCGGTGCTCCTCGATACGCAGACCGCCTATCTGGCCTTGACGCAGGCGCGGAGCGCGGTGGATGCGTATAGCAGCGGAATACTGCCTCGTACGGAATCGCTGCTGAAAAAGACCGAGCAGGGCTATGGACTGGGCGCGAGTCCGATGCTGGACCTGATCGACGCTCAGCAGACCTACCGCAGCACACACAACGATTACGATTCGGCCATT
This sequence comes from uncultured bacterium, assembly GCA_963775535.1. Taxonomy (GTDB): domain Bacteria; phylum Armatimonadota; class UBA5829; order UBA5829; family UBA5829; genus CAVZJH01. Next base: position 8,795 of record CAVZJH010000048.1, read on the forward strand.
GGAGATTACAGGCATGCCCTTGCTCAACTTGAGCGCGCGTGCGGGTGCCCGCTTACCTCGATATTATCCCAAGGAGCAAAAACGAGATGAAAGCCAAAGGAAGAGGTTTTTCATTAAAGCACGTTGCAGCAACGGTTGCGATCGCCGCGTTGGTTATTGTTTGGCTCGTGATCGCGGGTCGAGGGCCTTCTGGCCATGCCGGCGCCGAGCAGCGGCGAAAAGACACCGTGAGTGTATCGGACGCCGGCAAGCGCCTGCTGCAGATCAGGACTGACGTGGTCCGGCTGCAGGCGTTTGAGGGCACCGTCCAAGCCACAGGGCAGGTCTGCTTTCCACTGGATGAGACGGTTCACATTAGCCCACGCCTCCAGGGCCGTGTTCGACAGGTCCTGGTTCAGGTGGGAGACAGAGTGACTAAGGGTCAAACGTTGGCCGTGATGGACAGCGTCGACGCGGTATCCGCCGAGGCCAACGTAATGCAGTCGGACAACAAGATGCGGCTCGCAAAGAGGAACGTGGAGCGAGAAGGCGGTTATTCGAACTCGGGACGCCGGATGTCACCCAGGCACAAGCCGAATCGTGACCAGGCCCGGGCGCATACGCAGTTCACCAAAGACGCACTCGATCGCAAAATCAACAGGCCAAGATCGGTGGATTTACCCAGAAACCACTGGCTGATGCGCAGAACGACTGGTGTCGGCGCAGTCTGCGCTGGCGCAGGACCAGCGCGCCTCGCTGGCGGCGCAGCGGGAGCGCGATCCACGGCGAAACTCGTGGATATCGGCGTCGGCGCGAAACGCGACCTTGACGCCGCGGAAGACGCGCTGCAAATGCGAAGCGGCCGTTGACGCGGACCAGGAGAAGGTGAAACTCTTCAAGCAGAGCGCCGACCGGGAGAAAAAAGGCATTCGACACAAACATCTACTCGGATCAGCAAACCCGTGCCGCCGAGAGCGACTATCGCCAGGCGGTACTCCAGGATCAGGCTGCTGACAGGGCGCGCTGCAAAGGCAGCGATTCTGCGCGACCTCGAGCAGGCCAAAAGCGACTATCAGGCCGCCGTTGTGGACGATCAGAGCGCGCACGAAGTGCTCGATTTGCTTGGCCGGCCCGGATGCGATGGCTCCATCCGGATCACATCGCCGATCAATGGAATGGTAGTGGAGCGCGACGTGAACCCCGGGCAGACGGTCGACCAGTCGCAGATGACGCCGTGGCAGATGTTCACCGTGAGCAGCAACAAGGTGGTCTGGTTGAGACGGACGTCTACGAAAAGGACATCGACAACATCGCCGATGGTCAATCGGCGGTTATCCACGCCAGCTCACTGCCGAAGTTCGAGACCACGGGCAAGGTCGACCTTGTACTCCTTCCCGTAATCGATCCGAAGAGCCACGCGATCAAAGTTCAGATCTCAATTCCCAATCCCGCGGCAGCTCAAAGACGGTATGTTCGTCGAGGTGACGATTGGGATCGGGTCACGGCGACCTGCCCCTGCGCTCCACTTTCCGCCGTTCAGCATACGGAAAAAGGCGATTGCGTGTCTCGTAAGAGCAAAGAGGCAAGTATCTGCGTCGATGGGTGCGCGTCGGGGCTCGAGCAGGGCGATTATTGCGTGCTGGAAAGTGGCGTGAAGCCGGAGAGAAAGTTGTAACGCAGGGGCCTGTCCTGACTGAAGAAAGGCGGCGAACGGGTACGAGCAATGATTAAGGTCGCATTGTCCATTTCGCCCTCCACCAGCGTGTGTTGGTCCTTGTCGCCGCGGTTATACTGTTTGTCTGGGGAATAGCAGAGCTTCTTTCAGCTTCCAATAGAGGCCTACCCTGACGTAATGAACACCCAGGTTCAGGTTATAACACAATGGCCGTGGGCACGCCGCCGAGGAGGTAGAGAAGCTTATCAGTGTGCCGTTGGAGACCAGTTTGAATGGCGTGCCGCACGTGCGCAGCCTGCGCAGCCGGTCACTCTTCGGCCTGTCGGTAGTGTATCTGGACTTCGAAGACGGCGTGACGACTACTTCGCGCGGCAGCAGGTGATGGAGAGGATTGCGGCGGCGGATATTCCTAGCACAGTGCAGCCGACGCTATCGCCGCTGGCCAGCGCGACCGGTGAGATCTATAGATACAGCTTGACCGGCGCACCCCTGATGACGCTGAAGACGATCGAGGATTGGACGCTGGAGCGCACATTCAAGAGCATTCCGGGTGTGGCCGACGTAAACAGCTTTGGGGGCCTGGTGAAACAGTACCAGGTTCTAATAGACCCATCTCGCCTGAAAGCTTACGATGTGACTCTGAAGAACGTATCCGATGCCCTCACGGCAGCCAACGCCAACGCCGGTGGAAGCTACATAGAGCGCGGCAGCGAGGAATATGTAGTGCGGGGAGTCGGCTTGCTGCGCGACGCCAGGGACGTCGAGAACGTAGTCGTCACTACCCGCAGCGGCACTCCTCTGTGCGTCCGCGACGTGGCTACGGTTCGGGTGGGTTACCAGCCTCGGCTGGGCAAGGTCGGATGGCGGCTAGGAGGGACTGGGCGGGATAAAGATGTCGATGACGCCGTAGAAGGGATCATTCTTCTAAGGCGCGGCGAAAACCCCGATCCGGTCCTGAAAGCGATCAACGACAAGGTGAAGGAACTTAACAGCGGCCAACTTCCGCCGGGAGTGAGGATCTTGACGTTCATCGACCGTACAGACCTGGTTCATGTGACCAGCCACACCGTGGAGAAAAATCTTGTGGAGGGCGTACTGCTGGTCGTTTTCGTCTTGTTCCTGTTGCTGGGCAATGTGAAGGCGGCCACGATCACCGCGTTGACAATCCCGTTCTCTCTGCTGTTCGCGTTCTCGTGCATGAACATGGTGCACGTTCCCGCGAATCTTATATCTCTGGGGGCGGTGGATTTCGGCATTCTGGTGAACGGGGCCGTGATAATGGTCGAGAATATTTATCGTCGTCTGGCCTCACGAGCGCCGGATGAGAAAACGATGCATTGCGTCCTGAGGGCAACCTCGGAAGTTCAGAGCGAAATCGCCTTCACCACAGTCATCATTATAATGGCCTACCTGCCGCTCTTCACTATGCAGAGCGTGGAGCATAAAATGTTCGCGCCCATGGCGTATACGCTGGGCTTCGCGCTGTTCGGCTCTCTGCTGATGGCCCTCCTGATCGCGCCCATTCTCTGTGCGATGCTCCTGCGCGGAAATCTCGTGGATCGCGAGAATCGGGTGCTTAGTCTTCTGAAAACACGTTATCGCCGCGCGTTGCGGTGGTCGCTGGACAATCCCATGCCTGTTGTTGCCGGCGGCGCGGGGCTTTTGCTCATTGCAGGGCTGGTCCTGCCCATGCTCGGCACAGAGTTTCTTCCGCACCTGGATGAGGGCAACCTCTGGATTCGAGCCACCATGCCAACCACGATTTCATACTCGGAATCCGCCCGACTCATACCCCGGTTGCGTGACGTCATGGCGAGCTTCCAACCCGTGCGGCTGATTGTCTCGCAGCTCGGCCGACCGGACGACGGCACAGATGCCACGGGTTTCTACAACGCGGAGTTCCTGGTGGACCTGAAAGACCGCAGCCAGTGGCGCGGTTTTAAGAGCAAAGACGAACTGGTGGACCGAATGAACGACCGGCTCTCACAGATACCCGGCGTCAGCTTCAACTTCTCGCAAAACATCGAGGACAACGTTGAGGAAGCCGTCACGGGAGTCAAGGGAGAGCTGGCGGTCAAGCTGTTCGGAGACGACCTGGATACGCTGGAAAGCAAGGCGCAGGAGATCCAATCCGTGATGGCGGCGATACCCGGCGTTGTTGACCTGGACACATTCAAAGAGACGGGAGAGCCGCAGGTGCAGGTGCGCGTGGACCGCGCCAAGATCGCCCGATACGGGATCAATGTGCAGGATGTGCAGGACGTGGTCGAGACCGCAATCGGCGGAAAGGCCGTCACGCAGTTACTGGATGGCGAGAAGCGATTTGATGTAGTTACTCGATTCTCACCGGAAGCGCGCTGCGATGTGGAACAGATTCGCAACATTACCGTCAGTACGCCGGACGATCAGCGCATTCCGCTCGCCCAACTCGCAGACATTCGCACCGAGCGCGGAGCCGCGTTTATCTATCGTGAGGCTAACCATCGCTTCATCGCTATCAAATTCGGAGTGCGAGGGCGGGACATTGGCGGGGTCGTTGCAGAAGCACAGCGCAGGGTGAATCGTGCGGTCTCGCTTCCACCCGGATACCATACGGAATGGGGGGGCGAGTTCGAAAGCATGCAGCGAGCCCAAGCGCGTCTCATGCTGATCGTGCCTATCACGCTGCTGCTCATCTTCCTCATACTCTTCACGCTCTTCAACGCAGTCTCGCGCGCGCTGATAGTGATGCTCAATGTTCCTATCGCGGTGGCAGGAGGGATCATTGCGCTGTATCTCACCCATTTCCACCTCAGTGTTTCCGCCTGCGTCGGCTTCATTGCGCTGTTCGGGGTCGCGGTGCAGAACGGAGTGATTATGGTCTCGCATTTCGAGCAATTGCGGGCCCAGGGCACGGAAATGCGCGATGCCATTATCGAGGGCGCGGGCACACGAATGCGGCCGGTGTTGATGACTGCCCTGCTGGCAAGCATCGGCTTGATCCCCGCCGCTCTGTCGACCGGGATCGGCTCGGACTTACAGAAGCCGCTTGCAATTGCCATCATAGGCGGGCTGGTGTTAGATGTAATTGCGGGAACACTATTCGCGCTGCCGGTGCTCTACTCGCTCATGGCACGTCCGATCCTGGACACCGAAACGGAGCTGGCTCAACTATGAGGCGGCTCGGACGAGGACACGAAATGAGATTCATCACCGGTATGGCAATAGTAGTGGCAGCTCTGATACTTGACTTGACGGCGTGCGGCGGTATTGAGGCTGCGGGCTACCATACATTCGATGCCTTTCCCTATGGAGGTAAGGTCAAGGTATCGGCCAGCTCAACAGTTCTGGCCGATATAGCAGCCTGGATCGGAGGCGACAGGGTCTCGATTGTCTCGTTGACGAAAGGCAGCCGGAATCTCCAGGATACCAAGGTTTGCCAGAGCATGATTACGACCGCGCACGAGGCTGATGTTCTTCTGAGAGTGGGCATGAAATGCGATCCGTGGGTGGATGAGCTTTCCCAAAGGGCTCGAAACCAACACATAGTCCCGGGCAGCGATGGCTGCGTCGATTGTTCCCAGGGCATCCATAAACTCGACACTGGGGCATCCGGGCCGGGTTCCGCTGGGCCAAAGGAAGACCTCGACCGCTACTGGCTCGATCCCGTCAATGGAAAGACTATAGCAGCCAACATTCTTGCTGCGCTGGTTAGGGTTTCGCCGAAGAACTCTGCGTATTTCAACAAACGGTACGTCTTGTTTTGTGACAAGGTAGACAAGTCCACCCTGAGGTGGCAGGCGGCACTGGCTCCTTTCAAGGGAACAAGCTTCATTGCAGTGGGAGGAGACCTGAGCTACCTCGCATCCCGGTTTCAACTAAAGCAAGCCGAGTGCGTTGGGTTCGATTCACAAGAGGGGAGGGCGATTCTCACTTCCGCACGGTTATCCGACCTGCCGGACGGCGCCAGGCTGATTCTCTTCGAGCAGTTGCAGGATAATCGTGCGGAAGTGAAGTCGCTTCAACAGACTGATCCGAGGGTTTTGGCTGTTGCGACGTTGCCGGGGGAGGCGAAAGGCGTCCACGACTATTTCGACCTGTTCGATAGTCTCGTCGCTGAGGTCTCGAATGCGCTAAAAGGTGATGATGGACGCAAATAGAACCCTTGATACTGTGGCGCCGGCGTGATGGGTAACGAGCTTGTTCCGTGTTAAAGACTTGCCCCATTTCACGGCTTTTTGGGAATCAGGATAGTCACTGTGGTTCCACTGTTCTCTTCGCTGGCAATAGACAGCTTTCCGCCGTGCGCCTCGATTAGCCTGCTGGCAATGCTTAGCCCCAGCCCGGAATGGCAATCGTTGGGAGTTCTCGCGGAGTCCGCGCGGTAGAATGGGTCAAGCACGTACGGAATATCCGCTTTTGCGATCCCTTTTCCCGTATCGCTAACACTGATTCGAACCGGATCCCCGTCTTCAAGGGAGACTTTTAGCTCTGCGCCATCCCCGGCATAGCTGATAGCGTTGCCTATGATGTTGTCGAGCACCTGGGCAATTCGGTCGGGGTCGGCAATCGCTATGACGGGGGCACTCGAAGCCAGAGGGTGCAACAAAATATTTGACGCGGCCGCTTCGACTTCGTGCGAACGAACCGCCAGGGCAACAAGCTCCTGCAAGTCCACCTCAATGAGATTGAGCGGAAGCTCTGTGAGGTCAAGCTTGGCCAGTTCCATCAGATCCTGCACCAGTCTCCTCAGCCGCTGCGATGTAGTCACCAGAGCTGACACCGCAAAATTCCTTCTCTCGGGCTCTTCAGCCAGGCCGTCTTTCAGTGCGCCTGCCATAGTCTCCATGGTCGTCACGGGGCTTCGGAGCTCGTGTGCAACATCGGCCAGGAACTGTCTGCGGCGCGCAGCGTCGTTCTCCAAGCGAGCGATCTGGTCTGAGACCTGTCGTGCCATTTCGTTCATCGTGCGTGCTACCGCAGCGAACTCGTTCTTTCCCCCGGCAGGTATGCGATAATCGAAATCGCCTGATTGAAACGCGTCCGCTCCCGTTGCCAACTGTGTCAGGGGGCTTGTGAACTTGCGTCCCAGCCATGCTCCCGCCAGCGCCGCAAGGCCGAGGGCAACCCCGAGGCGCACGAGCAAACCCTTGAGTTCGAAGAGGGCAGGGGAACGGCCCGGCGGCGGTCCACCACGCCCTTCCGCCGGATGGCGCTCAGGCTCCGGACCCGGGCCTGGCGGATGCGGGGGACCGTGTTCCTGCGGTTCCCTGGGGATAGGCGGCCGTCCGGTCAGGAACTCCACAATGCCGAACCTCGGTTCAGGGATCGGCCTCGCCTGGATGCCGGAATGCTTCATCATTTCCTGGCGAAATGAGGAGAAGCTCAAATAGTTGAAATAGTTCGCTACGCCGCCGCTTATAATCCAGCTCAGCACCACAGTCAGCAGTATGGAGATAGTCAGGTTAGTCCGAACGCTAGCCTTCGGGACGATAAGCATATCCAACACCTCTCACCGTAACAATGGGAAAATCAACGCAGCCCGCCCCAGTCAATTTCTCTCTCAACCGAAAGACCAGGTTATCAACTAGCCTTAACTCCCCGTAGAAATCGCTTCCCCATATTGTCTCTACCAACTGCTCTCGGGACAATACAATCTGAGGATGTTCCATCAGTGCCGCCAGCAGATCGAACTCCATGCTCGTGAGTTCGACAACCACTCCGTCCACTTTTGTCCGATGCTCATCCAGGGACAGTTCCATGTTTCTCCAGCGGTGAGCGGGCAGGGAACCCTGGCTTCGGTCTCTGCGCCGTATGAGCGCCTGTATCCTGGCAACGAGTTCTGAAACGTTGAACGGCTTGGTGACATAGTCATCAGCGCCGAGCTTCAGCGCGCGCACTTTGTCGATATCACTGTCCCGCGCCGAAAGCATCAATATCAGAGCCTCAGATTCGGCGCTGATCGTCTCGCACACTTTAATCCCGTCCATCTTCGGCATCATGATGTCGAGAACTACCATGTCCGGCTGTTCCCTCCGGAAGATCTCGACCGCTGCTTCGCCATCGGGCGCAGCGGTGATCTGAAACCCTTCAGCTTCCAAATACCAGCGTAAACCCTCGATAAGGTTCTGGTCATCATCAGCGATTAGAATTCGCGCACCCATCTGACACTCTCACATCCTTCAATCTCGTTATTCCTGATTCTAGCACTCAGCGGGACTTGCGGCAAATCCGCCAAAGCGCCCCCACGCTCAGCCATCAAGGGCGTAACACAATTTAAATCTAACTGTGATGCAGGTGCGATCGTTTGGCGGAACCGCACGCTGAGGCGTGGGAGTCAAAGGAAACAGAAGCAAGCTTCGGCTTGAACCGCTTTCAACAGAGAGCATAAGGAGGAACCCGAAATGAAAAACGTATTGTTTCTTGCGGTAGTATTAGCGATTTGTGTGACACCGGTCTGGAGCCAGGGAGGTCCTGGTCCAGGCGGGCCGCCTCCCGGCGCGATGATGGCTGTTCCCCCGACTCCACCGGCCGCCGCGATTGACGGCATAGCCAAGGCACTTGGCTTGACAACTGACCAGGCAACTGCTCTGACAAGCATCCTGGAAGCAAATGACGCGAAGATTGGACCGCTTATGGCGGCATCCGCGGACGCGGACAAGGCGCTTCGCGACGCTGTAGTCGCCCTGGATTTCGACTCTGCGACTCAACTGGGAGCGAAAGCCGGCAGCGCCCAGCTTGATGTGGTCAATGCGAGCATCGCAGGATGGGCTCAGATAAAGGCAAGCGCAGTCCTGACTGCGGATCAGCTTGCAGCGTTAATGACGGGACCGGGACCAGTCGGCTGCCCTCCGCCCCCCGGGTCGGGAACGAGCGGTTCGTCGTATTTCGGAGCGCCACGCTGATTTCTCACAATTCCGAAAGGTTACGTAACAGCGTCTCTATGCAGCCCCCGCCGCGGGTGGCGGGGGCTGAGTCACAAATCAAACAGAACTGCGACATTGGTACGATGGTTTGTGCGCAGCCAGCATGGTAGTATGCAAGTATACACACGGCGCGCTTTTTAGCCGCCGAACAAGGAGGAACCTAAAATGAAGAAGGCGTTATTTGCCACAACAGTATTGGCAGCAGTGATCTGCGCAGCGGCAGCATGGGGTCAGGCGCCCCCCGGACCCGGTGGCCCGCGTCCAATGGGTGGAGCTGGAATGTCCAGCCCAGCTATGGCTCTTGTGCCACTCCCGCCGGGAGCAATCGATCGTGCGTCCGAGGCGCTTGGGCTTACAGACGACCAGACGACGAAGCTCAAGGCGGCAGTATCGGACAGCGAGCTGTCCATTCATTCTCTCTCGCAAAAATCAGCCGATGCCACCAGGTCGCTCCATGACGCTCTAATGGCCTCCGACTACGATGCCCAGAAAGTCAAGAACCTCGCCGCGGCTGCTGAGAAAGCCGAAGCCGCGGTGATAAGCGCGCGCATCGATGAGTGGACCCAGGTAAGGTCAGTCCTCACAGCGGACCAGTCAAAAGGGCTGCAGGGAATGGGCACGCAGCGCCCGGGCCAAGACATGAGACCAGGCGGCCCGCCTCCCGGCGCCGGCACTCCGCCTCCAGGCCCCGACGGCTCCGTCCCGCCGCCTCCGAGTCAGGATCAGTAACCCAGGCTAAAGTCTGTGATTACACGATCTTGCTTGAATGAGCCCCCGCCTTAGCCGCGGGGGCTCTTTGCCGTACTGTGACAGCGAGAGCGTGACACAACATATTTCCGGGAAAGGCCGATGCCGGCTTGGAGATTTGATGGTCAGGCGTCTCCTTACGCCGGACCCATTCCCCAGGGTTTCATAACCCGCAAACCCCACAGGCGTAACTCAGACAACTAGATTCGATGTTTGCATGGCATGTCGGGGTTGGGAAACCCCTGAAGGGATTCCGGCGCAGGGAGGCGCCGGAACATCGGCAATACTGTCATTTCGAAGGAATCGCGGATGAAACCTCTCGCATTCTTCCTACGGAAGAGCGCTGCCGGGCTTTCGCAGTATCTAGCGATACTACTGAACAGTCTCTGTGGCCAGGTGGCGCTTTCCTGAAGAGCTAGAATCGTGTATCATTAAGCGTTGGTGTTAGACCGTCGACGTTGATTTCTCGCTCTGGGGAAAACCACAAGGAATCGCGGATGAGCTGCCGGGTTCACCGCGAATGAAAAAAATGGCCGAAGGTCATTTTGGGAGGAGATTACAATTGGACACAATGTCATTGACCGCTCTTATTGTAATGTTCGTCGTTTCGGGCGCTATCACGTGGGTGGCGGGTGTTGCACTGACCAAAACCACCGATACGCTCGACCACCGCTTCGGGATCGGGGATGCCATTGGTGGCTTGGTCTTGCTGGGTATAGCCGGAAGTCTGCCGGAAATCGCAGTGGTTTTCAGCGCAGCCCGGCATGCCAGATTTGATTTGATCATCGGAACGCTTATCGGCGGCCTGGCATTGCAGACATTGCTCATCGTCATCTTCGACGCAGCTACAGGGAGAGAGAAACCTCTTTCGTATCTGGCCGGAACGATAAACCTGTCTTTGGAAACGCTGTTCGCCATTGTCATTACGCTACTTGCAATACTCGCTATCTTCATTCCCACGAAGCTCAACGTGCTGCACGCGAATCCACTCTCGATAGGCATAGTGATCGCCTGGGTGGCGGGATTGTTCCTCATAAACAGGGCGCGTAATATTCCACGGTTCAACAAGACTGCCGAAGAAGCCGCCCCCGGTCGCAGACATCACGAGCGTCGAAAAGTTGCGAATCACGTCTTCTACTCGAAGAAGTCCACTGCTCACGTTATCGGGTTATTCCTGGTTGCCTGTGCCGCGACGCTGATTGCCGGCTGGCTTCTCGAAGAGTCAGGAAATACGATCGCCAAAGATTTGCACATGGATGCGGCGGTCTTCGCAGGCATATTCATCGCGCTTGCAACTTCCATTCCGGAGATAAGCACGGGATTGGAATCGATATTCATAGGTGACAATCATCTGGCCATCAGCGATATAATGGGTGGAAACGCGTTCATGCTGGTCTTATTCCTGCTAGGTGACGTAGTTGCGAGACAGCCCGTGTTGTCCAGGGCCCACATCGGCCGCTCCGACCTCATCTTCAGTTGGCTGGCTGTGGCGATGATGGGCGTGTATATGTTCAGTTTCATCATAAGACCCCGTAAGTGCTATTTCCGGGTTGGATTTGACTCTATACTGCAAGTGCTGCTCTACGCTGCCGGCATCGTTTTACTGATGCGAATGTGATGGGGATCGTAACCGACCATTCCCCGGAGGGCCGCCTCACGGGAGTCGTCGCACCGTTTCGGAAGAACCGGCTACACGCTGGCACGCGTATGTATTATGTAGTATACTGAGCCGGAAAAACGCGCAACAGACAGGGAGCAGGATACAATGAAAATCATTTTAGCATTACTGGCAATGATTGCGCTGGCGATGTCACCGTGCAAATTGGGCCTGGCAGAAGATCAGGACCTTGATACTGCGTCACTGCGCACGCACCCTGGTCTCGCACCGAGTAAAAAGCCTTCTGTTCAATGGTTGGGGACTGACACCGGCAGGGGAGCAATTACCGATAAGCGACCTGCCGCTCAAGATGGTGATGTCTCCGGACTGCCGCATGTTGGCGGTCGTGAGCGGCGGCTTCTCGAAGACAGGCTTGACCCTCATCGATCCTGCACAGAAAAAGGCGGCACAGTTTTTCCCCCTGAAGGAAGTGTGGAATGGGCTGTCGTTTAGCAAGGATGGAAGCCGAATCCTCGCGTCGTGCGGCGATAGAGGGGAGATTCATGTATTCACGTATTGCGCCGGCCACGCGACGGATGGAGGATCTGTGAAGCCGTCGCCGAAGGCTGTCTCTTTTCTCGCGGGAATGGCTGTCAGTCCCGAGTCGGGCAAGGTTTACGTCTGCAACCTGGCAAATCAAGAGGTGTGGGTACTCAATCCGGATACACTGAAACTCAAGACGACTGTGCGCGTGGGGCTGTACCCGCATTCGTGCATCTTCGGCGCCGATAAGCGCTACCTCTACGTGAGCAACTGGGGCAGCCGAACCGTCAGCGTTATCGACACTGATACCGATACATGCGTTCGCACCATACAGGTTGGGGTGCGTCCGAACGACATGGCGGTTTCGCCCGACGGTCGCCTGTTCGTTGCTTGTGCCGGAGATAACACGGTGCACGTGATCCAGACCCGCAAAGCCGAGGCTGCGGGCGAGGCTGCGAGTCCATCCAGCCCAATCGTGGAGGTTCCGAAAGAAATCATTTCCACTTCCCTTTATCCACAGTCGCCGGAGGGCAGCACGCCGGACGCGGTGGCAGTTCACCTGATGGAAAAACGCTGTTTGTGGCCAACGCGGATAACAATGATGTGATGGTGGCCGATATCTCCGACGACCCCTCGCACCCGGACTACTCCCTGGTAAGCGGCTTTATTCCTGTGGGCTGGTATCCGAGCGCCATCGCCGTGAGCTCCGGACGGTAAGACTTTGTTCGTTGGCAACGGTAAGGGATATTCCCGCGCTAACTTCACCAAGGTAAACAAGGACGCTCACGGGAAAACATCACCGGCGTATGACTACATTGGGACGTGTTTCAACGGTTCGGTGGCGCTGATTGACGAGCCACGCAGTCTCAAATGGTCGCGTACAACTCAGCGGGTTCGCCGCAACAGTCCTTATAAGCCGGATTACCTTCGCCAGGCGCCAATCGAGAGTCATTGCGTCATTCCCGACCGATTGGGTGGCAGTTGTCCGATCAAGTATGTCCTCTACATAATCAAGGAAAACCGCACCTACGATCAGATCTACGGCGACTTCAAGGATGCAAGCGGTCAACATGCCGGAAACGGGGACCCGAGACTCGCGATGTACGGCGAGCCGGTGACCACAAACCAGCATCAAATCGCGCGTGATTATGTGCTGCTCGACAACCTCTACTGCAATGGTGAGGTGAGCGTGGACGGGCATAGCTGGTGCGACGCCGCCATGGCGACCGACTATAACGAGCGTTCCTGGATTATCTCTTACTCCAGTCACGGCGATTTGCCGGGCAACGATGAGCTTATGGTCCCGGCAGGTGGATGCCTTTGGGATTTATGCCGGCGCAATGGCTTGAGTTACAGGAACTACGGCGAAGGGAGCGATCGGGTGCCGACGTCCGACCGTGGCAAGTGGGGCCACGGCGGTTATTGGACGGTGCGGGATATGGATAAGGTGGACAGTTGGATTCAGGACCTGCACGACGCGGAGAAGACTGGCGTTCTGCCGAGATTTACAATTATGTCGCTCGGCGAAAATCACACGCCGAGGGAACCAAGCCCGGCGCATTCACGCCGGATGCGCACGTGGCCAGCAATGACATCGGCGTGGGGAAGATCGTGGCCGCCGCCAGCCGCAGCAAGTTCTGGAAGGAAATGGCGATCTCATTATAGAGGACGATGCCCAGAACGGCCCGGACCACGTCGACGCGCACCGCACCGCCGGACTGGTCATTAGCCCGTGGTGCAAGCGCGGGTTCGTCGACAGCACTCTCTACTCCACAGCCGGCATGGTTCGGACTATGGAATTGATTTTGGGCCTGCCTCCGCTCACCCAGTACGACGCAGGCGCAACTCCGATGTTCAATTGCTTCAGCGATACAGCGAAGGTGACGGCTTACAACCTGTGCGCCCCAAAGGTGGACCTGCAGGCGAAGAACCAGGAAAACGCGCCCGGCGCCCAAGCCTGTGCTCGGATGGATTTTTCCGAGTACGACCAGGCGCCGGAAGACGAGCTCAACCGCATACTTTGGGCGGCAGCCAAGGGTCCGGATGCTCTTTACCCAGCGCCGGTCCACCGCGCTATATTCACCAGGTAGTGCGGAGTGCTGGGGGACCCGATGACGGATACAGCGGCACGCAGGCTTGAAAAGAAGAGACATACGAACGGAGATGACTGCGCATGAAGAAGAAGCAATACGCGCCGATAGGTGACTTCTGGGACAAACCCCAGCAGGATTTGCTTCAACAACTGGAAGCAACTTCGGGTGGCCTGACCAGCGACGAAGTGAAACGTCGCCTGCTTATTTACGGTCCGAACAGCCTGGCGCGAGCCTCACGCTTTGCAGGCTTGCTCGCATTCGTTCGCTTCTTTGCTAACCCACTGGTCATTATCCTTCTCGCAGCCAGCGGCGTGTCTCTTGCGGTGGGTGACCCGGTCGGCGGGTCCATCATCATCTGCATTGTTTTGCTCAGTGTGCTGTTGAACTTCTTCATGGAATTCCAGGCTCGACACGCAGTGGAGGAGATTCAAAAACAGGTGGCCACGACCGCCGCCGTTCTGCGTGACGGGCAGGAGCAAAAACTACCGACGGCAGAACTGGTCCCCGGGGATATTGTCCGGCTCAATGCTGGAGATCTTGTGCCGGCGGATGCCCGTCTACTGGACGCAAAGGATCTGCACGTGCGCGAGTCGGCGCTCACCGGGGAGTCGCTGCCTGTTGAGAAGGCAGTGCATGATCTTCCGGAGGGAAAGCACGCTATTGCCGATGCGAGCAACAGTGTATTCCTGGGCACGGCAGTTCAGACAGGAATGGCCACCGCAGTCATCGTCCGCACAGGCCGAAATACTGAAATCGGAGGGATCGCGCAGCGTTTGGCAGCGCGGCCGCCGGAGACCGAGTTCGGTCGTGGCATACGCCACTTCGGGCTGATGATCACGCGGGTGATAATGCGCTTGTGCTTTTGGTTCTGTTGGTAAATGTGATTCTTCCACCGTCCGGCTGCTGGAGTCTTTTCTCTTTGCGGTCGCCTTGGCGGTAGGGATGACCCCTGAGACTGATGCCAATGATCATCACGGTCACCTTAGCCCATGGCGCGAGGCGCATGACCAGAAAGAATGTTCTGGTCAAGCAACTTGCGGCCATCGAAGACTTCGGCAGCATCGACATGCTTTGCAGCGATAAGACGGGCACGCTTACCGACGGGGAGATAGTGCTCGACCGGCACGTGGACGTGCGCGGCAGCGACGACGAGAAAGTGCTGGGGTTCATTTACCTCAACAGCTATTTCGAGGCCGGAATTAAGAGCCCCGCTTGATGACGCCATCCTGAAACACGAACACCCCTCGGTAAACGAGTTTGCCAAGGTAGAGGAAATTCCCTTCGACTTCAACCGCAAGCGGCTTTCGGTTGTGGTTCAACACGATGACGAGCGCACGCTCATCACCAAAGGTGAGGTGGAGAGTGTGTTCGCGGTCTGTAAGAGTGTGGGCGTTGACGGGTCTGTTGAGCCGTTCGACGACAAACACAGGTCCGAGGCGGAGGAGACATTTAAGAAGCTGAGTGCCGATGGTTACCGCACCCTTGGAGTGGCGACGCGCATAGTTGGGAAGCAGGATGGCTACTCGGTAGCCGACGAGCAGGATATGACGCTGGTCGGATTTGCGGCGTTCTTGGATCCGCCCAAGGAAGGAGTGCTTTCGGTCCTGGACTCACTGAAACGCAATGGGATATCTGTAGTCATTCTGACGGGCGACAACCAATATGTGACGCGGAAGGTTGCAGGTGATGTGGGACTTTCGACCGATCGCATTTTTACCGGCAGCCAGATCGACGGGATGGACGATGCGGCCCTGGCCGAGCAGGCTGAGAACGGCGCTATCTTCGCGCAAGTGTCTCCGGAGCAAAAGAACCACGTTATCCTTGCGCTGAAGTCACGCGGTCACGTCGTCGGGTTAATGGGCGATGGGATCAACGACGCGCCGTCCCTGCACACCGCAGATGTTGGCATTTCGGTTATGAACGGTGTCGCGGTGGCTAAGGACGCCGCAAAGATTATCCTGCTGGAGAAGAGCCTTGCCGTGTTGAACGACGGTGTGATCGAGGGCCGCCGCAGCTTTGCCAATATTATGAAGTACATTGTCATCGGGCACGAGTTCGAACTTCGGGACATGTTCAGTATGGCCGCTGCGTCGCTCTTCCTGCCGTTCCTGCCTATGCTGCCGACGCAGATACTCTTGAACAATCTGCTTTATGATGTTTCTCAGATCACCCTGCCCAGCGACAACGTCGACGAGGAGCTTCTGCATCGTCCGAAACGATGGCGCATCGAGTTACATCAAACAGTTCATGGTGATCATCGGCCCCATAAGCTCGATCTACGATTTCCTCACTTTCGGGGTATGCTGCGGAATTCCACGCTCGCACGAACCCGGCGCTGTTCCACACGGGATGGTTCGTGGAATCGCTGGCCACTCAGACACTGGTTGTATTTGTGATTCGTACGGCGGGCCACGCATTCAAGAGCAGGCCAAGCCGGCCGCTGGTGATAGGCGTGCTCGGTGTCGTTGCCATGGCATGCGTGCTGCCTTACACGCCAATCGGGCATTTACTGAGGTTCACACCTTGCCGGTTGCTCTGCTTGGGGTCATCGCTGTGCTGTCTGTGACCTACCTCCTGCTCGTGCAGGCTGTCAAATTGTGGTTTTACCGCAGGCACGCGCTGCTATAAAAAGACTCCCTGCAACGTGTAGGTAATCACAGAAAACGCCTTGCGCCTGTGCTCCGGTCGGGATATAATAAGCTCAAGTAACGTGACCAGAGGAGGCGTGCTATGCACATTTTAGGAATCTCAGGAAGCCCGCGTGGAGAACAGAGCACCACTCGCCGGCTTGTAGAATATGTCCTGCAAGGCGCGAAGACATGCGGCGCGACAGTGGAATTGGTTGATCTCGGCAAGCTGCGTTTGGCTTACTGCACCGCCTGTGGCGTTTGCCATGTCAAAGGAGACCTGCCGACTGAAAAACGATATACAGCCACTTAAGGAAAAGATGCTTTTCGCCGACGGGCTGGTTCTGGGCTCACCACTGTATTTTAATGGCGTCACTGCCCAGTCAAGACCGTGCTCGACCGGCTCTCCCACCAAGATCCATTGCCGACTGTTTCTCGGCAGGGTGCGCATGCTCAGTCGCCACTGCGGGCTCTGCCGAATACGACTTGACGCTCAACTATATGAACGATGTGCTGGTGCGTCTTGGCTGTGCCGTCGTAGGCGGCGTCGGCGCCGCAGCCTCTGACCCCGCTGCTCTCAAAACCGCGGGCGACGATGCTGTTGCTCTGGGTCGAGATCTTGTACGGGCTATCGAGAAAAACGCACTTACGCGGACCAGGATGCGGTGCACGCGTCTATGCGTGAGAGGTTTACTCGCCTTGTGTCCTTTAACCAGGATAACTGGCCGAATGAGTATGAGCATTGGGCAACCCAAAACTCGTGCTCCGCAAGAGATCGTCTGCGTAGACCTGAAGTTTATTGACTCGGTCGTGAGGTCATGCCCCGTATGAACAAAGCCCATCCTCCAGAACCACATTTTACGTGCTGGCAGCGCTGCTTATTCTTGCCACGCTTGCTGCGTACTGGCAGGTTTGTGGGCTGGGATTCACCACTTTTGATGATGACAAATACGTGACGGCAAATGCCAACGTTTTGTCCGGGCTCAGCGCTCGCAGCATATGCTGGGCGTTCACCAGGGCATACATAGCCAATTGGCATCCGTTGACGTGGATGTCGCACATGCTGGATTGCCAGATGTATGGCCTCAAGCCCGCCGGGCATCACATTACGAGCCTGGCGTTTCACCTCCTGAATGTGCTCCTGCTCTTCATCATATTCAATCGAATGACGAAGTCCGTGTGGAGGAGCGCATTTCTGGCGGCGCTGTTCGGGCTGCATCCAATACACGTGGAGTCGGTTGCCTGGATCGCCGAGCGCAAAGATGTGCTTAGCACTTTCTTCTGGATGCTCGCCACGCTGGCTTACGTATACTATACAGAGTGCCGGAATGCAAAGCGCTACCTGCTCGTCTGCGCATCCTTCGCGCTTGGGCTTATGGCAAAGCCTATGCTGGTTACGATGCCGCTCACGCTGCTGATGTTGGATTATTGGCCGCTCAAGCGGTCCCGCGCGCTTTCGCAACTGCTGATCGAGAAGATCCCTCTTTTGTCCTCGCAGCGGCTTCCAGTGTTATCACGTTTGTGGTTCAGCGTGAGGCGGGCGCGGTTGGCTCGCTCAAAAACATTGCGCTGGGCGTTCGATTTTCAAATGCGCTTGTGTGTACGTGAGCTACATAGCCAAGATGCTTTGGCCGGCGAATCTTGCGGCGTTCTATCCTTATCAGCAACACCATGCCGCAGTGGATGGTTATTGGAGCCGCGCTTGTGCTGGTCGGTGTGTCTGCAGCAGCCATTCGGATGATGCGGCGAGCGCCATATTTCGCCGTCGGATGGGCATGGTTTGTGGTGACACTGGTGCCCGTGATCGGCATTGTGCAGGTCGGCGAGCAGGCAATGGCTGATCGGTACAGCACGTCCCGCTGATCGGACTTTTTGCGGCGATCACCTGGGGGATTCCGGAGGTGCTCGGCAGGAATGCTCAGCCGGTCAGCCGGCAGGAGCGCAGGAAATCGGCCAGGTCGAATGTCGCCAGCTCACCCCAGATGTCCATTGCAAGAGCAAACGGGGCATGGCTTGGTGTGCCTGCTTGTGCTCTGATACTCAATCCCTGATGGACCTCACGTGGATGCAGGTGGTTACTGGAAGGATGACTATACGCTATTCAGCCACGCGCTCAAGGTAACAAGGAACAACTACATGGCCCACATCCACGTCGGGGCCCATCTCGTCGATATGGGCAACTTGGACGAGGCGCTGAAGCACACCCAGGAAGCCGTGGCGATAAAGCCTGGACTCCTACGAGGCGCAGTGCAACCTGGGCGACGTATTGAGCAGACTCGGAAAAAATGAGGAAGCCGCTGAGCATCTCAGAATGGCTGTGGATCTCAGTCCGGGTTCGCCGGGAAGCCCGATACAACCTGGGGAGTGTTCTCTTTTTACAAGGCAAGTTTCAGGAATCGCTGGACATGTACTTGTGTCTCTGAAGATCAGCCCGGACTTTCCTGAGGCGCGGTGCACTCACGGAGCACTGCTGTATGCGCTGGGGGACACGAATGCGGCGATTCGCGAGATCAAGGAGTCGATCAGGTTGAAGCCCAATTACCCCCCCGCGCACTTGAATCTGGCAGGGTGCTGCTACTGTACACCTGGTATGCTGGATGCTTCAATCGACAGTTACCGCCTACGTCCGGCTTAAGCCCGATGCCGCGGACGCATATTGCCACCTGGCGTCGCTGTATGCACAGAAACAGAACTATGTCCTGGCATGAAAGATGGGACCAGTGCCGGGCAGCAGGGTAGCGTTCAGTGGTTCATGCAGGGATTGTCGTCGGTTGCCCCGAGGAACTTATAGGTAGCAAAAAGACATGTGGGCACGAAACGGTAGACTGGTGCTTGTGGGCGGGGAATGGTCCCTGCCTTTTTGCGCAAGTATGAGGCGTCTCGCCTTACATATGGAGGAAATCCGTAGTGATAAAAATGTCCGTCGCTTTCAAAACGTTGCTGGTCACACTTGTGCTTGTTGCCCTGGCTGCCGGCGCAGGTCAAAGCCGGGGTCTAATAGGCCCTTATCTGCCTGATGCGCCGAATGGCATCGCGTTCATCGACGATGACCAGGCCGCGTTTCTAGTCAGATTCGGCTGGTTAACCAGACGCAGCTACATGCACGGTTACAAGGATATTGCGCCTGAGCTCGTGAAGTTTGTGAAGTGCACGCCGGACAGTTCGACCAACGAAGTAGTCTGGAAAGTGAAAGATGTTACCGTCCGAATGGACTGGAGCTTTGTGGGGAAGGACTGTGCCGTCGGGAAGGTGACGGCGGACGGCGCGGTGCGCATAGCATTGGAAGCCTGCCGTCGTGGAAGGCGTTTTCCACGACGTATAGTCTCGTGAAGAACGGAATCGCCGGCACAGGGCGCTTGAGCGAAAAATCCGACAGCCAGCTACGGCCTGGCAGTTGTCGTGGACCAGACTCCGGTCGCCCGCATCTGCGCGAAAGATGACAAATCGGTTGGGGAAGCCATTGTCGCCGGGCAGTCGAAGGACGACGGCCAAGGGAGCAGTGCAGTACTTGTTTTCGATTTGCAGAAAAACAGGCCTGTTCGGTTCGCAGGCGGTTTCGGCAAACTACCCAAGTTTTTTGGCATCGACAGGACGTTGGCCCGAACTTCGGGGGCCTATGAGAAAACACGTGCCCGCGCCACCGGTGACTGGAACAACTTCATTGAAGCGATCACCAATAACCTCAATGGCAGCCGCATTTATTGTGACGCGACGCACTATGCGCAACTGCGGGTCGGGGCTGGTGTCCTCCCGATGGTCAGTATATTTTTGCGTGGGACAGCTTCTTTAACGCTCTTCTGGC
>CAVZJH010000049.1:0-92575 GCA_963775535.1 uncultured bacterium
CCCGTCCAGGAGGGTCACGATGAACGATAAGACCCTCCTGGCCCTCTACGGGCTCAGGTATCACCCTTTTGTACCGGCGCTTCCTGTAGAGGCGCTGTGGACTGCCGGGCGCCGAAGTCTTTGCCAGGCGCTGGAGTCCATGGTATCCCACGGCGGGTTCGCCCTGATCACCGGCGAACCGGGCTACGGCAAATCGAAGACCCTGCAGTGGCTCGCCGCCCGCCTCGGACATGCTCCCGACATCACCGTGGGGGTCATGGAGCGCCCCCAAAGCCGGGTCGCCGACTTTTATCGCGAGTTGGGGGATTTGTTCGGCGTTCAGCTCAACCCAGCCAACCGCTACGGCGGGTTCAAGGCGCTACGAGCACGCTGGCGCGCACATTGCGAAGCCACGCTCTTGCGCCCGCTGCTCTTGATCGACGAGGCCCAGAGGTAAGTTCCAGTGCTTGACCGAACTGAGGCTCCTGCAAAGCGCGAGCTTCGATTCCCAGAGCCTGCTCTTCACCGTGCTGTGCGGAGACACACGGCTTCCACATCGCTTCCGCACCCCTGAATTGCTCCCCTTGGGCGGTGACTGTCCGAGACCGTCTGGAACTGTCCGCACTATCCCCTCAAGATCTAGCCTCCTACCTGGACTTCGTCCTACAGAAAGCGGGGGCCGGATCCGTCAGCGCGGATTTAATCAGCACCCTGTACATCCCTTGCGTATCTCCCTCGCCATCCGCTGTCACGAAATAACCCTGCTTGATTGGATAAAGTGTGATTCTACAAAGGACGTCTTCTGTGAAGGTTTCGGGCAATCTGTTCATGGTGTAACCCTCCTCGATCTCCGCCAATAGTATTTGCTTGAGCTGCCGGCGGGCGCGGTGCAGATTCTGTGTGACTGCATTCGCCGTTATGCCGAGGAACTCGCCAATCTCGCGGTGCGACAGGCCCGACAGATAGTGCAGCGTTACCGCCAGCCTGCTTTTCTCCGGAAGGGAATCTACCGCCCGCCGGATATCTGCCTGGCGCTCCTGCCGTTTCCAGCTCTGCTGGGCCAGGTACGCATAGGACGGCGACAACTCCACCTCCTCCAGCGGCACGGTTCGTCGGCTTCCGCGCAGCATCATCTTGCACTCGTTTACCGCAATGGCCTTCAGCCAGGATGCAAACCGCTCAGGGCTCTGCAGGCGATCGATGCTCCTAAAGGCCTTCACGAAAACCTCCTGCGCAATATCCTGGGCATCCGCAAAGTTACCAACCTGATGGTAAGTCACGCCATATATGAGCCCTTGGTAGCGGCGGACGAGTTGCCCGAACGCGGTCGCATTTCCGGTTTGAGCGGTCTGCACCAGTTCAGCATCTGTAATCGGCTCCGACGGCGTTTCCATTCCTGTTCTCTCTGCTCGCGGCTTGTCCGCGGGCTCGTTAGTTTCTCTTCATGATCTGAGATGCGAGATATGCGGCGAATCTTACGCTGGGTGGTAACTTCATTCTTGCGTTCTCATGTTATCCAACAGGCTTTACATCCATCTGTTGAACCACTCCAGATTATGCTCCTGGGCGGCGAGGAGCTGTTTCGGGTGATCTATGATGTGGCCGCAGTCCTTGTAGGTAACCAGCTTCACTGTGCCACCGCGCCGTCTCAGCAACCTGTAGAACGCGAGGGAGTGGGCTGGGTTGACCCTCTTGTCTATGTCGCCGGTCTGCAGCAGCATCGGCGGAGTGTCGCTGCTTACGTAAGAGAGCGGCGACAGAGAATCCAAAGCTTTGTTCGGGTTCCAAGCGTCATCAGTCTCCCAGTTGGCATCGGACGTGTAGAGCATCAATCGCAGGTCCACAAACCCGCAAAACGACGATGCCGCCGCGAAGCGTGAGGGATACTTCGCCGCCAGAAGCATTGTCAGGTAACCGCCATAACTCGGGCCTGTTACACCAACTCTGCCAGGGTCGAAGCCGTGCTCTGCCAGCACATGGTCCATGCCGCTGAGGATATCGCTTGCCTCCATTTCTCCGCGCTTGTTAGCGATGGCATCCCTGAACTCCAGGCCGTAGCCCGAACTACCCCTGTAATCAGGCATAAAGACGGAGATTCCTTGCTCGTTCCATTGTTTTATCGGATAGGGGTTCCAAAGCTCGAAGTATGAATCGATAAAGCTGTTGTAGGCATTTGTAGATGCTGAACCGCCATGTATGAGAACGATCAGCCGGTGCTTGTCCGTCTTCGAGTTGCTCCGTGCATCGATCAATGCGCCTTCTATGCGCCGTCCGTCCGCGCTCCGCCAGAGCACATTCTGCTGAGTCAATCTCGGCCAGCTCTGCACCTGTGAGTGGTAGTCGGTAATCCGAACCGGGTCCGGAGCAGCCTCAGATTCGACTGTCACTTCTGGAAACCTGCATTCTTCCTGTGCGATGTACGCAATGCTGCGGCCTGTTTTCGAGGCTGATGCTCCAGTTCTCAGAGGCATGTCGCCGACAGTTTTCTTAACGCATTCGCCGGAATCAGTTGATACTGCATAGACGTCGATCGATCTGTCCAGTAGTTGACCGGAGATCACCATACTGTTGTCGTTCCAGCTCCGGATGCGGCAGCGAATCTCCACTTGGGGTAGTAGAACACGCTCTGAAAGGTCGGATACCTTCACGATCTTAAGGGACGCGCCTCCGAGGTCGTCCCAGGCCTGTCTCCTCTCAAAAAAAGCGATACTGGCTTCCGTCATCGTTCCAGACGGGAAAGAAGATCGCGCGTTTGCCCTCGATCAGTCGAACGAGCCTGCCAGTCGCCAAATCAAGCATCAACAGGTGCTGCCACTGACTTTTGTTGTCAGGTTCAGGAATGGCGGTGAATAGGACCTTGCTGGCTGATGGTGACCAACTGAGGTCGGATACGCCATAGACGTGGTCCCACCCCTCGAAGTGCTGTGTCTCGCCGCTTTCAATATCGGCTATCGCCAGCCGGGCACTTGGCGGCGGCTCACCTTGGACGGAGAAGAGTTCGTTGTCGAGGTCGTTTTGGGTCTCGGTATCCTCGGCGATGACGGCCTTAAGCGAGCTCGGGTGCCAGTCGAAGTCGGTGAATCGATCTGCGCCGCAGGCGACGTCTACGGCGACGCCGTCCGCGCAATCTATTTTGCGAAGCACGCTCCTGCCTTCGCAGGATGTGATATAGCCGATGGATTTGGAGTCACACGTCCACTTGATCTGCGAGGCAAAGATGTCGTCTATCTGCCACATCTGCTTCTGTTGCACCAGGTCTGTGAGGATAATTCTGTGCCGAATGACGTTGTGCTCCCAGTCAGCGCGTGTTTCAGAATGGACTACCATCCGGCCGTCCGGCGACAACCAAGTCTGCCGAGGTAAACGAACGCTCAACACTTCGCGCATTGTTGGGGATGATGGTTTGTCGGTGTTCAAGCTTTGCTCCTCAGATCTGTGGCGCACTGCAATTCCTCTTCTAGAAAGGCGGAGATTCGTTCAAAAACCGGGGCCGGCAGCACCTCGCCTGAGGCAGCAGCCAGATATCGCCCATCCTCAAGCATTCCATCTGCTGCAGTTCTCACTGCGCTATCCATCGCCGCTAAAGTGGAGAAGTCGAGACCGGAAAGGAAAGCACTGTGATCGTCCGGAGAGATCATCCTGTCTAATTCTAAGAAATCAACGGTCGATAGCTTGGATCGGAACTGAGGATTCTCTGTAAGCCTGGCATATAGCAACGCAAGGCGCCAATCCACGGCAGCGGCCGCAAAGCGATAACAGGTCAGTATCTGTCCGCGTTTGCGAGCTTTGATGTATCGCAGGCAGCCAAGCAATTGACCGAGCAGAAAATGCCCCATTGAACTATCTTGCGGAACGTAAGCCTGGCTTTCTTTTGCGACAGTCCCTGGGGTTCGAAATTGGTCACACAGAAGAATAGTCTGCTCAGGTGGAATGGTTCGGTTTACGCCCGATATACCGGCTAACCCCAAGTCCAGTTTATGGAAGTAGTTCTCCTCACGGAATACGATCATGGGATTCCACTCGTCCGGACGCAGGTTGATCGCCCAGCAGAAATCGACTGGACCTATCTGCTCTAGCAGGCTGAGGAGATGCGCCTTTGCGTTTGGGAGATCGTCGGTTGTGACAATGACGTCGACGTCGGAGTAATCGTCCGCACGTCCCTCAGCGAGTGATCCGAACAGGGACAGCGTCCGGAAACCCGGCAGCCCCGGCAGGGTATCTTTGACTCTATTAAGTAAATCCGTGACTTGCTTGCACGATCTGTGAAGTGCGTTGTTTGAGGGCATAAGCTTCACATTTCCTCTTTGCAGGCCAATCATAGCAGTTCTCTACACCTTTCGGTGTTCCAATTATTCCTCAATCTCCGCCCCTGTTAGGAGATCGTTTTCCTCAAAAGCCTGTTTGTCGTCCCGCAGCATGCGAACTAGATTATCGCAAGTTCTTTGAGCAAACTGCTCAGTCGTTTGGCATGCGTCTCACTGGTGAGTAGTGACGCTTTGTACAAGTAATGCTGCAGTACACTCCGCATCCTTTAGTAGCTCACACATATCGTCGTGAATGTCCTGCTTGTTGCTGTGGTGCAGGATTGCTGATCGGATGGCCAGCACCTCTTCCTCAGCGTAGTTGCCCGTATCCCGCAGCATTCTCTCGGCTTCCGCCGCACCAAACTCCGCGTGATTAGCAGGGCTACCGGTCTTATAGGCCCATATGTCGTGCAACATGCCCGCCGTGGCGCAGAGTTCAGGATCAAGTCCGCGTTTCAGAGAAATCATTGCGCAGGTTGCAGCCACACCGTAGAGGTGAACAAACCCGCAGCGGCTCTCCACTTGGTCGGGCTGCTGCCTCAGAATGTCGTCTATCACTTCCCGAAGACGTTCTAATCTATTCATTGTGCAAACTCCTGACACTCGCCGTCATCCAGACTCAATTCGTTTAGCTCGACTTTCATTGTCCGCCGTAACCTTCCCTCAGCGCACGCGCCAGGTCCCCGCGGTCTGTGGTACGCCGGTCCAGAATTCCTGACTGTGTGATGATAGATCGAGACCCGTTTATCCAGCTCGTATGGATACTCGTATCCCAAGGCATCAGCCACTTTGATTGCAACATTCCTGAACAGGGCGGCCGTGCGGAAAAGGGATTCCCAGAGATCGTCTAAGGCTCCTCCAGCATAAGCCCCGACCAACTCCGTATAGGTCTCAGCGTCCAGCATTTTACCTATGCCTCTTCCGTAGTGACCGGGTTTCCAATTCCAGCCCTGCTCGATTGATATAGACCACTCCAACATTTTCCGAAGCTCATTTTGCTTCAATCCGTTGTCCGGCATGAACTTCACCGCCATCAAGTCATCACGCCAGAGGTACCTTGCCACGTATGCGGAATCCCACCAGAATTCGTTCACCAGAGATGTAAACTCTTTCTCGGTTGGGGGCTTGGGAACGAATGCTTTGAACGTCGGACTGCTGAGTGCAACTGTTACTCCGTCTTTGTCGAGAAGCACCATGTAGCCGATATCGTAATAATTCGGTAGTGCGTCCATGCTGCAAAGCTTGCCGACCTCATCCATGTCGGCTACGCCGAAATCTATCTTGGTTCCGTCTTCGGTACTGAATCAGGCGTGTGTAACCGTTGTAGCGCCCGCTGGGCTCCTCCCAATATGTCATCAATACGAGCCAAACTCCTCGAACCATGCATCGTCCTTTGCGAAAGGGCTTGGGTCCGTCGCGTAGATTTCCACGTCATAATCAGAGAAGACATCGCAGGACGCATTGGGATTGGTGCGAGAGCTGAACAGGATCATGGCTCGAATCTGCTCGTGTTTCTCTCCAAAATTGATCAGTGTCCTAATGACGGGATCTTCCTGCTGTGTCTGCACGACTAGCACGCTCCTTGAATTCGGGTCTATATGAAGTCATTCTTCGTGGTCGGCTGTCATCCCTGCTAGGTGTTCATGACGCCCGGCAACATAATTCAGTCCCGATACAGTCAGTTGACAACCGGCAATCGGTCTGCTATACTCTCAAACATACAATCTTCTGGTAAATGCTGAAGAAAGGACGGACGCGAAATGAATAAGACAGTTTATGCGACAACCAGTTTTACCTACTCGAACGCCAACCACGTTCTCACTATGTGCCCGCGTCCCCCTGAGCAGCAGAGTGACTAAGTAACAAGCATTCCATCCGGACTCAAAGGCTGCTCCATCATCTGGGGCGGCCTTTTTTGTTATCAAATCAGAGAGGTGCAGACCGATGCAATCGACAGAGACACGCAACATTTACGACGACGCGGCAGCCTATGACATCATATACGGTAAATGGACGGACGATCTCCCATTCTACATTAGTCAGATTGGCGAACACCGCAAACGCGTCCTTGAGCTCGCGTGTGGAACAGGACGGCTCACCATTCCGCTTGCTCTTCAGGGGCTCGATTTAACAGGAATCGACATCGAGGAGAGCATGCTGGCGCGTGCCCGTGAGAAGGCTGAGCAAGAGGGAGCCCACATTGACTGGGTTCACGGAGATGTCAGGGATTTCAATCTCGGCAAAGTGTTCGATGCAGTGCTGTTTCCTGCGAACTCTATCTCTCATCTGCTTGATAACAAGAGCGTAGAAGCGTTCCTCGCCTGCGTCAGGCGGCACTTGACTGAGGACGGCAGGTTCATGTTCCACACATACAACCCGATTCTCCAGGTTTTCACGAGGGACCCGAACCAACGCCATCCAGTGGGTGAATACGAGGACCCGTTGGGACGAGGCCTCGTTGTGGTTACCGAGTCTCACGCATACGACCGGGCACTTCAGGTAAACAACATCACGTGGTACTGCTCATTTCACGACACCGGAGAGGAAATAGTAAAGCCCTTGCCACTGCGAATGTTCTTCCCGCAGGAGCTGGATTCTCTGCTGCGCCATAACGGGTTCGAGATAATAGCCAAGTATGGCGGATTCGACCAAAGCCCGTTCTCATCGGAATCCGATCGCCAGATTCTGGTTTGCCGGAAATGCAAGACGTGATCACACGGCTATCAAGTAGAGAGGAGCTTATCGATGTTTGCCCACAGACTGACAGACGATACCGAACTGAGACTAATCGAGCCGAGACACGCGGATGAACTATACTCGCTGATAGATCGAAACCGCGAGCGGCTGCGTCCGTGGATGCCATTCGTGGATTATGCTACCTCAGTAGATCGGGAAAGAGAGTTTGCGAAGAAAAGTCTGCACCAGTTCGCTGATGGTCGCGGATTCGAATGCGGCTTGTGGTACCGCAGAGCGCTCTCAGGAGGAGTCGGGGTGTTTCCTATAAACCAGCGAAACCACTCGGCACAGCTTGGCTATTGGTTAGATGCAGGGGTTGAGGGCAAGGGGTTGGTTACGGCCGCGTGCAAAGCGATCATTGATTACCTTTTCAGAGCGATGGATGTGAACCGCATCGTGATTCGCGCAATACCGGCGAACACACGGAGCAAAGCCGTAGCGAATCGACTCGGGTTCACATATGAAGGAACTCATAGGCAGTCAGAGGTGTTACATGGCGAGTGTGTGGACGTGGAGCATTTTTCCCTGCTGAAGGAGGAATGGAGGGAACATCCTGTTGCGGGAAACCAGGCATTCTTCACGCACGAACTCGACAATGAGTCAGATCTGGAACTCCTCGAGCCAAGGCATGCGGAAGAAGTCTTCGCCCTCGTCGACGGCAACCGGGAGCATTTGCGACGATGGCTACCTTGGGTAGACGAAACCAAGTCACCCGATGACACTCTGGCGTTCATCAAGCAGCAACTGCACCAATTTGCGGAAAGCGGCACAATGGTCGTCGGTATCCGGCACTGTGGAACACTCGCTGGAACCATGGGACTTCACTCGGTTGGCGCCAAGTGTAAGGACATCGGTTACTGGCTCGGTGAGGAACACCAGGGCAGAGGGTTAATCACAAAGGCCTGCAAGTCTCTGATCAGCCACGCGTTCACTGAACTGGGCTTGAACAGAATTGGGATACGAGCAGAGCCGGAGAACTGCCGCAGCCGGGCGGTACCCGAGCGTTTGGGTTTTACGTGCGAGGGCACTTCAAGGCAGATCACAACAAACGTGGGCGGCAAGTTAGTTGACCTGGTGGTGTATTCACTGCTTAAGGACGAATGGGAGGCTCAAAGCTGTGAGCATTGAGATGGACCATTCTGACGCGAAGTACCGGAAGTTTCAGCTTGTGGACGAGTTTGTAGGCATTCGCCTCGGAGTTGATCTAGTGGATGTGCGACCGGGCGAGGTAGCGGTGGTGGAAACCGTCCGACGTCTTGAGCCGGAGAAGAGTTTTGGGCATGTCAGGGCTCTGTGGCTGATCAGACTAGCTGATGGACGATGCGTGGCGAGCGTTCCGCCAGGCACCGGATCAGCCGTTGAAGAAATCCTGCAGAGCCTCGACATGGATAAGGATTTCTTGTTGCCGGCGACAATCGACCGGCTGCGAGATTGCATTGACCTGAAGCGGACTGCTGCTGGATTGCCAAAAACTGATAGGATTCTGCGCGATGAAGTCCACGCCTGCAGCAGTGCAACCCTGATCTGTCATCACTTTGGTGATTGCCGGCGTCTGACAGATGCAAGCATATCCGCAGCGGAAGATCTTTTTATGCCAGACCATTGTTTCCCGGATGGACTGGTTTATGGGGTTGTCGAGGATAACCGGATTGTCTCTGTGGCATATGCCCACCGCACGGGATTGATGGAAGACCATGTCGCGGACATCGGCATCGTCACGGCCGCACAGTATCGTGGCCGTGGCTTCGCCAAGACGGTAGTGTCCGCGGTTTTTCGCCACATGACTAGCTCCGGAGGTGAAGGCTTCTATCACTGCTCGCCCGAGAATACAGCTTCAATGGCGACTGCTCGCAGTGTCGGCTGCCTGCCTTATGGCTCCAGCTTGATTCTGACTGCTCCAGCAGATTAGCAACGTTACATTCGGAGGACTATATGTACAGCGTCTTTGTTGATGGTCAAGAAGGGACAACCGGCCTGGAAATCTGCGAGCGATTGGTTCGGCACGGCGGTGTTGAGGTTCTGACAATCGATCCGTCAAGAAGAAAGGATCCCAAAGCGCGGCAAGAATTGCTGAACGCAGCAGACGTGGCGTTTCTGTGTCTGCCCGATGGAGCGGCACGAGAATCAGCTTCACTGGTTAGCAATAAGTCGACGGTGATCATCGATGCGAGCACTGCCCACCGGGTCGATCCACATTGGGTTTACGGGCTCCCGGAGTTGAACAAGAACCAGCGACCGAAGATAAGCGGCGGAAAGAGGATATCTGTCCCGGGCTGCCATGCTACCGGCTTCATTTTGGCGATGTACCCGCAACCGCAACGATATATACGTGTGGACCGCGAGGACCAAATACTTCTTGTGTCCAGGTTGGACAACCTTGGAAAAGGCGCGTCCGGAGCAGCTGTCCAGAACATGAACATCGCTCTTAGACTTGCTGAATCGACGGGGCTTGGTTAATTCGTGGAGGCTAAAATGAGAATCGACATTCGTGCCGAGGTGGCGAAATACTACGACATACAACAAGTGCGTTTCGATGACGTAAGCTTCTACAAATCGCACATAGATCCCGAAACCCGGGCGCTCGAGCTCGGCTGCGGCACAGGTCGGGTTCTATTGCCGCTTGCCGAGTGCTGCGGTTATATCGAGGGCGTTGATATTTCCGAAGAGATGCTCAAGATATGTGCTCAGAAGCTTAAGGCTGCTGGCATTCCACCGTCGAAGGCAAGGATAGGCGTTGCAGATATTGCTGACTTCGATCTGGGACGGCGCTTCGATTTGGTCACAGCTCCGTTCAGAGTGATCCAGAACCTGGAAACGGACGCGCAGTTCGATGGCTTATTCAGATGCATACGGAAGCATCTCGCCCCCGATGGCGAGTGTATTCTGAACGTATTCAAGCCGTTCATGGACCGGGAAACGTTTGCTGAGACTTGGCGCCGGCGGGAAGAGAAGTTCTGGCAGGAAAACACTTTCGAGGGCGGCAGGGTGACAACTCATGATGCCCGCCCCCGAGTCGACCCGGAGACTATGGTCCTGTACCCAGAGATAATTTATCGTCTCTGGCAGGGAGATACAATGGTAGACGAGCAGGTGCTCAAGATCGCGATGAAGTGTTTCTGGCCGGATGAAATTCTTAGAGCTGATAATGAGTCACGGTTTCACCATCATGGGCAAGTGGGGCGGGTATGATGGAGAGCCTTATGGCGAGGGCCCGGAGCTGGTAGTCAAGTTTAGAAATAACTGACGAACAATATCAAGGTGAGGACAAAGAGACATGCTCGTTGATTTCGATAGAGAAAGATTGTGGTGGGATGCGAAGGCACCCGATGAGGAAAGAGATCTGCAGGATGAGGCCATCAACCGTGCGCTGCGCTGGCGGGAGATTGAGCGCCACCTCGATGGCGTGGAAAGCATTCTTGATATCGGCGGAGGCACGGGAGCGTTTTCCATCCCACTGGCACGACGAGGATTCAGGGTCACTCACGTGGATTTCTCGCCGGCAATGCTCGATATAGCCAGGCAGAAGGCGAAGGGAACTGAGAACATCGAGTTCATCGAGGCCAACTCAACCGACCTTCCCTTTGAGGACAGATCATTTGACCTCGTGCTCAACATGGACGGTGCGATCTCGTTCTGCGGATCACAAGCAGATCGGGCGCTTGCAGAAACTTGCCGAGTGGCGAAAAGTAAGATCATAGTGACCGTATCAAACCGCGCTGCCTTGATACCGGGTTGGGTGAGATCGAGTATAAGTAAGTGCGATGGTTTCATGTTTGCGGTCAGAGAAATGGTGACAAACGGTGAATGGCATCAAGACCAGTTTCCAGATAATGCACTCCTAACCATGGGAACCACACAGAACTATGTTGGAGCAATCAAGGCTTTCGTAGCGAGTGAACTGCGATGCCTATTGGAACTGCACAGTATGTCCATATCAAGAATCGGAGCGATCGGGTCGCTTGCCTGCCTTTGCGGAGCTGATGCTGTCCAACGCATCGCATCTGACGAGACGCTTCTGGCGGAGTTTGTCGACATCTGCGACTACTATGATAGGGCGATTCTTCCGGAAGGACCAGGCACGTGGCAGCGTGCCGGGCTTATAGCGGTAGCGACACGTGACGACGCAACCTTGTGAGGTATCATTGCAATGCTGTGAATGTCCCTATGGTCTATGTGTCCGGCGTTGCCCAGGCTGCTCACGGAAGTACCGTTTCGCGAGATCGGAATTAGTGGATCTGAAGACATACCCGAGGCTCTCAAGTGGCTTGCGAAATGCGTCCACGGGTTCAAAGCCGGCCACTGATATCTGGACGTCGATAATAGGCTTTGCCGCTAAGCCTGGAACGGACGTAGAACCGATGTGATCGATTCGCATGGCTGTATCACCGAGTGCACGGCGGAGATCCGACCCAAGCATGTAGAACATCTCTGGCCATTCGGAGTTGTAAGGTGCAATTACGACTATCTCTCCCACGTTTTCCTATCCTTATCCGTTTGTTGCGAAACCATCGTTAGTCTCGAGGCGTCCAAAGCAGCCCGTATCAGCGATTCCAATTCACCATTTTGCACACGTTCCAGGCATGCCCGGGCCCAGCCCGGAAGCCGATGAAGATGGTTTGCGATGTCCAGCGAATAGGGGTCGGACGAATACAGCGACGCTATCGTTTACTACGCCATAAGCAGCAAGAAAAGCTTCTCTTGCGACGGGTCCCAGTCATCCACATCCGTTTCTGATGCGCAACCTGCGCACCAACATAGCTTAGTGTCACCCACCGCCTATTGCGCACGGCACCTCACTGGTTATCTTTATTGCCCTCTGCGAGCTGTCCCATTCAACGGTGCTGCCCACAGCCTCGCCGGTTTTCCTGAGCGGCAGGAACAGGAGGCCGTCGATAGAGACCCCATCAGAGAAAGCAACGCGAGCCCGTTTGTTGCCGACGGTAATGACGGCTGTTTTGGACTTCTCGTCCCACTTTGTGCAGCCTCCTAGAACCTTTGTGATGCCGCGAAGCCCTACGTAGGCCTTGCCGTTTCTGATCACAGCCGGGGGGACCAGCTTCTTTTCCCGGTTGTTCACAAGAAGCCGAACACTCACATCTCCCGACAACGCGCCCCTGCAGGATGCCAGGGCTGCAAAAAACAGGATCGCGGTCATTATCGATCTTTTCATACGCTGTCCCTTCACCGGTCCCACGGTATCTCGACGACGGTATCTTTCCCCGATACCACTTTGACTATGCCCGACCAGCCGGTAAGATCCTCCTCGCCTCCCCAGGAATCCAAGTGGCCGCGAACGGCAGCCTTAATGCGATAGGTCCCGGGTTTGACCACGATGCTCGCCTGAGCACCCCCACTGCCGCATCGGAGAACATCACCCCACCACGGTCCGTCCGCGCGCTGCAACACGGGTTTGCCGTCAAGAGTCGTAATCCTGAAGCCAATGGAACACGCGTCGGTAACGTCCTCCGAGCCAACCTTCGGCTTGAACACAATTGTCGAGCCCGCTGTCAGCGTCACCGGTACCACTGTGGTCTCTCCCGGCCGGACCTCGAATGAAACCTTAACCGGGAGATACTTGCCGATGCTTACGAAGGCCTTCATTTTTCCGGCAGGTAGATCATCGCATTCGTTCACAGCAACCCGATCAACATACTTCGGGCTATATACTTTGCCATACTCATCGACACATTCAATCCCCACGTTTTTCAGTGGGTTCTTCATTCCCCGAAAACTTAAGGTCGCGGAACCCGTAGCTGGAACTTTCGCAATGACCCCCGATTTCGCCTCACCCTCACGCAGTGTGACAACGGCTGCCGGAATCCCGCCGGAGCGCTCATCAGGAGTCATACAGATCATCCATTCGCCCGCCTTCAGGTTCTTTACCGTGAAACATCCGTTGCGGTCGGTCTTGCAGCTACTCTCCGGCCACCACGTGGGCTCGACTTGCGAGAAATACAGCCAGTCGAAGCCGCGTTCCTGTTTATTGGTTGTCTTTAAATAAAGCTTCACGGGTGTGCCGGCGAGCGGCCTGCCGGTCAGTTTATCCACCAGCGTGCCCGAAATCGATCCGCAGGGCAGGCGGAAGTCGATCCTGTTCGTGCCGACGGCGAGCTTCACGGTCCTGGCGGAAGTCAGGCGATTGGGGTCCGATAATTCCCCCAGCATGCACGCGATTCTGTAAGTGCCCGGCCTTAGCAGGGAGGTCTTATACGAGCCATCTTCGCCCGTCTCGCCGCCGCCGGCCCAGTTCGTGCCATGTCCGGTGGAGTTGATGCTTATAGTCGCATTCGGCACCGGCTTGCCATTTTGGAGGACTTTGCCCTCGACAGAGACCGCACCGCGCATGACCCAATCAACCTGGTACGTCTGCCCCGGCTTCAAGTCGAACATCACGTGCCTTGAAGCATGGCTTTCCTTATATTGCCCGACAAAATACTCGCCGGAAGGAAGATCCGTAACCTTGAAGCTGCCGTCGGGGTTAATCTTGAATTGCGACCCGCAATACATCACATTCGGATCAGTTAGATCAACGTTGATCCATGTGCTTGGCGGAATCGTTCCCTGCGCATCAGCGATGCTTCCGGTGATAACCGCGCCCTTCTCCAACCTCACCTGCAGAGGCTTGGAGAAACTTACCTGTCTCAGCGCAGTCCTCGCGAAGCCCTTTTTCTCCAGCATAATCATCCCACGTGCAAACGGCATCGAATCAAAGTGGAACCTGCCGTCCGCTCCCGTGCGGGTAGAAACGCTCTTGAGGTTGGTGTGGCTCATGTCCCAGAAAAAACTTGTGCTGTCGCCGCATGAACTGGTGTCCCAGGCCGTGACGAAAACGCCCTCGGCCGGCTTACCGGAACCAGCCTCCACAACGGTTCCCTCGAAAGAACTGGCCGGGCGAAGGCGGACCACCAGATCTTTGTACGCATCTTGGGAGATCGGTTTCACGGTCACCGGATCGACCGAGGCCTGCATATAGCCGGGCGCGGTGACGAGCACGCGAAAACCATCCTTTACCGTCAGGCCCTTAATAGAGAACTTCCCATCGGCGCCCTGGAAGTCTACCCCCTGCTCGCAGAGCCCAGGAGCGAGGCCGGAAGTCCAGCGCCCACCCGCCCGCGAAAAGTCGAGACGGACGTTGAAGTCGGGAGCAGGCTTCCCGTCGGCATCCTTAACCACTGTCCCGCAGATCTGCCCGGGGACCGATTTGCGCAATACGAGAATGCAGTCCTTTGTGTCGACTTTCAGCCGCTCGCTGTTGAGCGGATCATAATCACCCCTGTAAACGTCCGCGTAAACGAATCCTTCAGGGAGGCTGTCCAGTTCGAACCGGCCCTCTTTGTCCGTGGCCGCGTTGGCGAGTCCGTAGAGATTGTCGCGGCATCCCGCGTCCTTCACCTGCATCGATACGGCCAGCCCGACTCCCGGAATCGGCTTGCCGTCCTCATTTTCCACGCGGCCTTTTAATGTGTGGCCCGGCTTCATCCGGAAGTCGATCTGAACATCCTTGTCGGCTTCCACGTTCTTCCAGGCCGGAGCCAACCCATTGCAGGATGCGACGACCATGTTCTTCCGAACGTTCGCGTTCCTGAGGGCATATTTGCCGTCCTTATAGGTCTTCGTGCTGGCGTAGTCCCAATAATTTGTGCCCTCGCCATATCCGACGGTTGCCCCTTCCACCGGCGAACCGTCTTCGCGCGTCACGCGACCGGTAATGGTGCGGACTTTTACCTTTGTTAACGTGACCTCAATCTGAGTTTCACGCTGGCCGGAGGGGAATGTAAAGGGCTGTTCACTCAGGTAATCGTAACCGTCTGCACTTGCAGAGATGTTATCCTTGCTGTCGACATCCTGCCCGCCCAAAACAAACCGTCCTTCGGCATCTGTCTTCGTATCATAAAGTCGGAAGTATCCGGAAACGCTGCCTCCAACCCATGCACCGGATATCGGCTTTCCCTGATCATCCAGCACTCTGCCCTTTACTGTGCCGCCTGGCTTGATCTCAACTGTAACTTTGGTGGTGTCCCCGGAGGCGTGGAAGTTCACTATCG
Source organism: uncultured bacterium (assembly GCA_963775535.1). Classification (GTDB taxonomy): domain Bacteria; phylum Armatimonadota; class UBA5829; order UBA5829; family UBA5829; genus CAVZJH01. The sequence continues at coordinate 15,065 of CAVZJH010000049.1, forward strand.
GCCAGTAAAAACCCTCTTTCACTGCGGCGATAGCGTAGCTCTTCTTCTTAAGGGCCATGCTCCATTTGCCGGAATCCGATGACAGCGTTACGTCACCGTCGCGAGTGATAATCTTTACGCCGCCGACAGGCTTCCCGGTCGACGTATCGACGACGCTTCCTTCGACCCTGCAGCCTTTCTCCAGGCGCATCTCGATCGCCTTGGAGAACGAACCGTCCGCGCGCACATCGATCATCTCCGGCTCGTTTAAATACACACAGTCCCCGCAGGTCGCACACACGCGGTAGCTTCCCGGCGCAATGGGCATCGTGAACTTGCCGTCGGCGCCGCACGTGGCAGTCGCCTTCACTTCCCAGTCCGTATCGCGTGAGATGGTTCGGGCCTCTACAAGTGCGCCTGCGGCGGGGAAGCCGTCCGGCATCAGCACTTTGCCGTTTATGGGGAAAGATTTGACTGCCTGCGCCCGGCAGGTTCCTGCCCCCAACGCGGCTGTCAACAAGATGATTGTTACCAAGCAGATTAAAGCATGCCGTCTTCTCATAACGCGTGTCTCCTTGTAGTGGGCGAAGTATTACCTGCTTCCGCAAAAGGCACCCCTGACAAGTTCACGCATAACCGACCTGTCAGCCAGCCTGCTTACACACGCATTATACTCTAGATCCGAGCAGTGTCAATCTAGCTGCTGCTATCAGTCCAAGTTCAGTGGCGTTATGCGCGATGGCCTTTTTACTGCTTCTTATACGCGTAGCCGTAGTTCTCCAGATACCACAGATCTCCTTTGTTAGCCGCCACTCGATAGACGTCCTTCGCTGTATATTCCTCGGGGATGTTCGCCCAACCATAGGTCCATGAATTTCCGATGGCAAGGGGAAGATAATCCGAAGATTGCTCGGTTATCTCATAGCCGGTGAGCTGGATAACGGCTTCATCTCCGAAGTTATTATGGGCTATGAGCTGCACAATCCCGACACCGGGGGCAAACCACGTTCTTCGCGTGCCGGCGTTGTGGGAACGCATACAGCGCTTGTCACTCCTCTGAAGCATCGTCCGGCAGTTGGTTCGCTGTGGTCTCCATCTCCAACAGCAAACAGTGGTCAAATGCGCCTGCGGGAACATCTACCCGCTCGTCGTAACTCACAACAGTAATCGTTCTCCTGAAAGCGTTCGCTCCGGAAAAAACAACGTCTCCTGACCAAGAGCCTCCAAGCGGTGTTGTCCGGGGACACATTTACTTCAAGAATGGCAGGGTGGTCGGTCAGGAATGGCCGAGCCTGCCTTGAGCAACTTACAGCCCGCTGTTCCTGTTGTTCTACGGCTCAGGACGCAGAAGGTGTGGCTGCCGGCACTCTATCGTTGCCGCTTTGCTTCCAGCCCGAGTTGATGTATGATTGAGCTTGAAGAGTGAATCTCATGGGTTTGGAAGAACCGATTATCTTCCCGGAGACCATTGTATGCGAATCACACACATTGCCGCCGGTGCGGGTGGAATGTACTGCGGAGCGTGCGCTCGAGACATCAACCTGGTGCGGGCTTTGATCGCAGGTGGCCACGACGTGCAAGTGGTCCCGCTCTATACTCCCCTGCGCATCGACGGCGATCGTAAGCTGCCGGTATCCCCCGTCTTCTACGGCGGGATCAACGTCTTTCTTCAGCAGGTATCCCCGGTCATGTGAGGCGCCCCGGCGTCGATGGACCGGGTTCTCGACAACCCCGCGCTTCTCAAGTGGGCGTCCAGGTTTGCCGTCAGCACCCAGGCTCAGACGCTGGGACCGATGACCATATCGGTGCTCTCCGGCAATCATGGGAAGCAGAGTAAGGAACTCGCCAGACTCCTCGATTACCTCGGCGCAGGGCGAGTGCCGGATGTCTTCAGCATAACCAACACGCTTCTCTCCGGGATTGTTCCGGACCTGAAGGCGCGCTCCAATACACCCGTGGTCTGCGCGCTGCAGGGAGAGGACGGTTTTGTGGGCATGATGCCGGAGCCTTACAGGTCGCACGCCCGGCAGCTTATGCGGGAGAATGTCCGCGCGGTAGACCTTTTCGTCGCGCCCGGTGAGGGCTATGCCCAGAGGATGGCGGAATTCCTCGATGTCCCACGAGCTCAGATCAAAGTCATCCACGCGGGCGTCGAAGCCGGGATGCTCGAGAGTCGCAGTCAGCGGCCGCGCAGCCCGTTTGTCATCGGCTATCTGTCGGTCATCACACCTTCCAAGGGACTCGACATTCTCGTCGAGGCGTTCGTCGCCCTGGCGAGGGCATCGCAAAGAGATGTATTGCTGCGTGTGGCAGGCAAGGTGCTCAACCGCGACTATTGGAAGTCGATAAAGACGAGTATCGCCTCGGCGGGCCTGTCCTCGCGTTTTCAACACCTGGGAGAACTGGAGATCAGTGAGAAGGTCGCATTCCTGCACGGCTGCAGCGTGTTCTGCCTCCCGAGTCGGGTCGAGGAGTCACGCGGGATGGCGGTTTTAGAGGCGATGGCGGCCGGATTGCCGGTGATCGTTCCGGATGCCGGCGTGTTCCCGGAGATGATGTCGCTGACTCAAGGCGGTGAAGCGTTCGCGCCGGGAGACCCCGCTGCGCTGGCGGAGGCGATTGCCCGAATTATGGACGATCCCGACCGCGCCGACGAAATGGGTCGCCTCGGCGCGGCCGGGATCAAGAAGCATTACTCCGCCGATCAGATGGCCGAACGCACTATTGCGGAATATGGGAATCTACTTCGCTGAGTAGCAGCCCAGCTCTTTCGTGTTGCGCACGATGTAATACCCATTGGATATAATCGGGGCGGTCCAGCTTTGGCCGCCGAGCGGGTTCCATTTGCCGAGTTCGGCGTATGCGTCCGGCGAGGGCTTGACCATGTAAATGTCTCCCTTGGCGCCGTCCTGAGCGAGCAAGACTCCATCGACCGCCAGAAGACCGCCAAAGTCAAAGCCCGACTGCTTCCACTTCTGCGTGCCGGTTTGCGGGTCTACGCAGACCAGATCGCCGGGTTCGCTTATGCCGTAGAGGAAGCCATCCATCAAGATGGGGGAACTGAACTTGCTCATCATAGCTTTGCTCTCCCACTTCAGTGTCGCCGCCGTTCCGCTCACCTCTATCAAGCCGCAGCCGTGACCGTAGCCGCTGGTGATGAAGACTGTGTCCGGTCCTGTCTGAAGCGGGGTCGCGCCGTTGATGTCATATTTCGTCTGCCACGGGATGGTCCAGCAAGAGAGTGCCTTTGTCTGCATCCACACCAATGGCGCTTACGCCGGTCAGGGCGATATACTGCTTGCCGCCTCCCACCATCATCACAATCGGAGAACCGTAACCCGCCTGATCGCTGCCGCCGCCCTGCCAGATAGTCTGGCCCGTGGTCTTGTCCAGGGCAGCCATCGCGGCGCCGGGGCCTCCGGGCAACACTATCACTTTGTTGCCATCGATGACCGGCGACCATGCGTAGTCCCAGGTAGGCTTCTTGCCGTGAAAATCGGCGAGAATGTCCCTGGTCCAGACTATCTTGCCCGTCTTTTCGTCCAGGCAGTTCAAGGCGCCGAACCGACCCAGCGCGTAAACCTTGTGGCTGTCGATAACGGGCGTGGCCTGGGAATAGCCGTGGTTGGCGGGCTCACTATCGTCGTAAGCATAGGTCCAGACGTCCTTGCCTGTCTTGATATCGATAGCCCTTACAACATCCTGCTTGCCCTGATGGTCTATAATGAAGACTTTGCCGTCGGCCACTGACGGGCCCGCGTAGCCTTCGTCGCCCATGGGCGTTTCCCAGAGCATCTTCGGTGGGTTCTGGTTCCAGTTCTTGTTTATCATCTTTTCCGGAGATATCCCATCGGCGCTCGGGCCGCGCCATTTGGTCCAGTCCGCGGCGCAGGCCGCCACTGATAAAAGAAGAACGGAGACGAGAACGATGAAAACTAATGCACGACTCATGGCTGATATCCTCCTCTGAAAATAACGCAGTTATTTTCATCCCTTCGCGGTGAAACCCCTCGGGGCGACAGTAGTATCGCCAGATACTGCGAAAGCCCGACAGCGTTTTTGCGCAGGAAGAATGCGAGAGGCTTCATCCGCGATTCCTTGCCTCGAAGTTAGAAGTTGGATGCCGGAACCTGGAAATCCTTCCTCGATATCCGGTTGTCTAATCATTACTTTTTAGCGAAGTAGGCTGGCTTGGTCACATCCCGAACGGTGGACGGGCCTCGGGCGGCGAATGCTTGTCCACCAAAACGTGGGCGACTCATTCCGGTCCACCCCCACATCCGTGGGGAATACGTTTTGAGCGTGAAATACGTGCTCTGAGATCTTTGGCGGGCCTTCGTGGACGATTATCGAACTCTTTGGGCGAGAGCTGCATAGTCGCCCCGGTGCATCGGGACGATTACCCGATACACCGAAAACAACTTCGTTCGCTGGCGAACATCTTCCCATCCCAGCAGGTTCTTCAAGTAGCCTGATAACGCTTCTACTTGTTACTCAAACCCTGCGAGACCGGCGTCAGCGCGCAATCGTGACCTTTGTTCTCGGCGCCAGGCTTCACCTCGATCCCGGTTATCTGCGGGTCCCCAGAGAAACGCCACTTGACGGCGGTCTTCTCGTCCGGCAGGGGATGAAGATACCAAACCAGAAACTGATCAGCCGTCTTAGCGTCCTCAGGATGACCGCAGTTCATTCCCGTGATCTTCCAGGAACCTGATTCGTAAGCGAAATGGTACAGCCCCTCCCATGTCTCGTCCACATTCCCTGGAATGCCCGGCGTCTGGGTGCCTGGCTTGGGCGTGCACTGCTGTCTCACTCTACACGCCGCGACGGCGGTCTTGCCGGTCTGGCCCGCCACGTAGTCCACTTGATAGTCTATCGAAGTCGTTTCCACATACTTGAAGATCTCTTGTTCCGCGTCGAGGTTGTAGGTCTTTGATATATGGGAGCTCAAAGCAGCAAAATCTTTGCGAGCATGATCTTTCTCTATTTCCTTGAAGACAGCCTTGATCGTCTGCCGCTCAGCTTCGGTGAGAGTATCGGGCTTTGGCATGGGCCCGATTGCGACTACCCGCTCGAACCCCTCAGCCGCAACGGCCAGGTCGTAAGTGCCCGCCGGCAGATCGGTGATCCGATAAGTCCCGTCTTTGCCGATTTCCGCGAACGGTCCCGGGGATCCATCCGGGCAAAAACCGGACCGGTCCCTGGCCACGACCACTCCGCGCACTGGCGACGGTGTAATCTTGCCGGAGATACTGCCCGTCGGCTGAAGGTGAATATCAAGCCTGGTTGTCTTTGGGGCCAACAGTTTGACCGACGCGGTGAATAGCGCGTAACCGTTTGCATCCGCCATAACCGTATAATCGCCCGACGGCAGCGCCTCATCACTGCGATACTCCCCCTGCTGCTGGCTCGCGCGGTATTCCTTGCCGGACTTCGCATCGATTCTGAAATCCACCCGCAAGCCGCTTGGCGTTATCTTTCCCGTCAGAATCGCGCCGCGCTGGAGCCGAATCACGTGACCTCCACTTACACTATTCTTGCCAAGAGTGATCAGCTCATTCGGTTGCGCGCTGATGTAGCCGTCACACTCGACTCTGAGTTTATAGCCGCCCGGAGGCAGATTGCCCAGCTTGAAAGACCCGTCGGGCTTAACGGTGACGTAGTGATACTCTATGGAGCCGGAACTCTCGGATTCCAACATTTCGCCAGCACTATCGCACAGGTAGACGCTTGCATCCAGCCCTGCTGGGACAATCTTCCCGGTGATAGTCGCACAACAGCCCATACGGCATATCGTCAGCAGTCCTAAAAACGTCACCAGACCTATTGCGAACTCCAGCTTGGTCCTTTTCAAATCGGGACTCCGTTTCTCATACGTCATGGTTCACTACCGGCAGACTCATTATCCGTGATAGTTCACCTGCTCCTCACAAATCCGTCAGTTTGCGGCGTTTCGGGCACGTATCGAGCTTCAGATCTATCGAGTAACGAAAGCCAACGACATGCCGTTGTTTTGAAAAAAACTTTTCCGGAAACCTGATGCACCCAACGCGCAAAAGACAGAACGATTATACAACTGCTCTGCCTGAAATTGCGAATTTGCCGCCTTTATTGGACGATTATCGAACTATTCTATGGTTTTACGCTTTCAACCCATCCGGGTACTGCGTGAATGCGAAGGCCCTTCTTCCGGGCATGCATCTCCGTTTCGGATAGTACTCCGCGGTTCACTATTGATTTCAATAGCTCGTTTGCCGTAGGGTGAGTTACTTTCAGATGTCTCTGAACGTCATTGCTCGTTACGATTGGGCTTGAATTCAGCAGCTTCGGTAGGTCTTGGCATTTCGGCGGCGGCGGCTTGAAGAACGGCTCTCAGATTGACGCGGCCCACATGGACGGGCACTGCCAAACCATCACTCTAAAGAACACCACCTCCGGTGGACCCGCCAACCGCGCCGCCAACACCGACGGCGAACCCATGTACCTTCAACTTCGATGAGGAGGCGCCCCATAAGGTTCTGCCGGCGGATGCTGCCGCAAGTTACGTTGATCCGCACCGATACGCAGATCGATATTAGTGAGTTTTCGTAACGCAACGTAGTGAGGGGTCGAAATGACGACAAACCTGCCCGTACACTGCTACCTCATTATCTGAAACTCGGCAGTTGAGTTTTCGTTCTTTCGGGCAATCCCTTTCCCGAACCGCAGCAAACGCGCAAAAGGCATAGCTGTATGCGCCTGAGCATGCAGCCTGATTCGACGCTCCAGATCACTACCGAGTTATCTTCATAGGTCTGCGCCATTTTGCTTCAGCCATAATTCACCTGAACGATCAAAAAGAGATCCCGCAATAGCCCTATGTGCCGGGCAGATCAGATGCGTACTGGTCTATTGGCATGTAGCACGATCGCCGTGCCCATCAACAGAACTAGAAATGGCATGTTGGCCGCGACATAGGACAACCAACAAGCCATGGCCAATCCCAACATCGCATTCAAGCACTCAAGAAAGACCAAAGGAATAGACCACAACAGCAACACATTCCAAGCGAATGCCCTGCGGATATACAGAACCGCCCCGCATGCCACGAGAGAATACGCACCGACAAGCCAGAACTGAATTTCAAGGGGAGTGAAGAAAACAAGCATCAAAAGAAGCCCTGTAAACAGCCACAACGCGGCGAGCAACGGATACCACGAGCAGGCCCTGCGGACACCCAGAACTGCCCCTACTCCCACTAAGAGATATGCACCGATAAGCCACAACTGCGTTTCAGGCGGTTGGCCAAACCCAAGCTCTGCGAGTAGACCGACAAAGAGCCAAAACACAGCCGCCAATATCGCTGATGGTTTCATCTCTCATCACCCCCTAATCCTTACGCAGAACCACGATTCTATGGTTCAGCGTGTCCGCCAGCAGCAGTCTTCTGTCCGGAGCTATAGCGATTCCACCCACCATGAGGCGCGACAGTCCGCCAGGCACATCATCGCCATCCAGGAGTTTTGTGGACTTCCCGCCAGGACCTACCGTGTATATGTCGCTTGTGACGTAATCCAGTCCGACAAGCTGATCATCGACCATCGCAAGCGAAGTCAAGTATATCGGGTACAAGATGTTTCGAGGCGACTTCTTGCCGGAGTTCGATGAAGGAGTAATACTCTTGAGAAACGTCCCGGCATGGTTAAAGACCAATATCTGCTGGCTGAGCCCATCTGCAACATAGATCAGCCCTTTGCTGCTGACGGCGACCGAATCCGCGATAATGGACCTATTCTCAGTCGGGTTCTGAGGCAGCTTTCCGAGATTCATCTTCCTGATATGCTTTCCGCCCAGGGTGAACACGTCCAGGCCGCCGTCACTGCACACGTAGAGTTCCTTGCCGTCCACGCGTACCTCGGTGGGTGTCAGTTCCACCCCGGACGCCGATAGCGCCTTTGTGAATGAGTCCACCTGCTTGCCCGTCGGATCGAACTTGACCACTGTGCCTGGCGTGTTGGTTGCGATGAACAGGTTGTTGTCCCCGTCTATGGCAACACTCACTGGACATCCGTCCATTGTGATCTTGGCGATATAGTTACCGTCGCCGCTGAATTCATCCACCACATGTGCATTTTCGCCGCCGGCAACCACCCAAATGTTGCCCTCAGCATCCGAGGCTACGTCGCCCGGACTGGGGAGTTGGCCGCTTTCGCTCTTCCCACCCGCGAACAGGTCCGGCTTCCCGTCAGCGCCATATCTCCAGACTGCGCGATTGCCAGCGTCAACCACGTACGCCTGGTCTTGAGGACCTACCGCAACACTCATTGGAGCAAAGGCGGCGACCTTAGCCGAGGCGGGGGGGACAGCTTTTCCATTTTATTGCCGTCTGCAGAGATGCGTAGCACGCTTCCATTGTCTACGGCATACAGACGTCCCATGGAATCTGACGCAACACTTGAAATGCAGTGCTCCCCCTGTAAGACGGCCGGAATCTGCAGGTCTTCGACTTTCCTGCCTTCAGCGGACAACGTGCGTATAGATTTCATGTCAGTCGACACTAGTCTCGCCCCGCTAGGCGTCATCGCGATGAGGACGTCGCCCATATCAGGGTGTGGAATGTCCGAAACAAGTTTCCGCTGCCCGCTAAACTTAAGGACGTGCGCATTTGCTTCAACCTCCAGATTCCCATCCTTGTCCAAGCACACGCTGCTCGCGTGCCGAAGTTTTTCGGATCCGGTGACAGACAGCTACTTACCATCCAGCGTGAACTTCTGAATGCGGCCGAGCGTCGGATCAGCAACATAGATAAATGAGCTGTCGGCAACCAGCGGCAGATTCATCATCAGAAAGTTGTTCGGGAAGAATTCTCCGGGTTCGGTTCCCTCTCCGCCGAACTTGCACACAAAACTGCCTTTCGAATCGAAGACAGCTATCGAACCACAGTCCGTGACGTACACTCTTCCGTCGGGTCCGACTGCCACAGTCGCGGGGTACGAGAACTGCTGCTCGGGGTGAACGCCGATTTGCTGCACGAAGTGATACGGTCTCGCAGTCGCGCCATTGCCGCGCACCAACGCAGAGTCAGCGCCGAGGACTGATCCACAGTTGCCAACCACCAGGGCCATTACCCAAAGAAGAACTGCAACGGAAATTTGTGTTTTCACGTCTCTATATCTCCTTGATATGGTCACCCCTTAGAGTACTTGACCACATCCAAACCTGTATCGCCATATTCAATGTGATACACGTTTCCTTTATCGTCTATCGCCGTTGACGCATCCCCCCACGCAAACATGTTCTGTGGGAATCGCCACTCCTCTTTCAAAGTGCCGTCTCGCGAAAAACGCCACATCACGTGATCATGATCTACCGCAAAATGGCTGTTTGTCTTTACTTTGGCTGGAAGAGAATCCTCGCCGATCACCACATATCCACCATCCACGTCAAGATCGAAGCCCTCTATGGTGGGATCGCCTTTCAAATGAACGCCGTTATCCACTTCCAGATCCAATTTGGTCTCGCCCAATTGCTTGCCGCTCAAGTCAATGGCTGTTACTTGAACGTTACTGATAACTGGTTTGCCGTTTCTCTCCTTTACAGTACTTGTCGTCTTATAGCTTGTCTTATCTGGTCCCATCCGCCTTGTCTGGGAAACACCGAGCAGCTTCCCTTCGTGATCCAATAAGACCCACAGCGACGTACACTGGTTCTGATTATCCCGTGCGCCCAGCCGGATCTGCAGTTGGTCGCCCACCCAGTCTATTTGACGAAACTCACCATAGCTTTCCGAAAGATTGAATTTCTGCTTTATCTCCTGGGGCTTAGGATAAGGGAATAGCTTTTCATAGGATGTAGTCCAAACAACCTTACCGTTGGGGTTTATACATGCCAATTCATCTCCGGCTATTCCACCCGATACACACAAGTCGCCTTGGGGCGATACACGTAGACTCCACGCCGAACCCACGTTTTCAACCCTCCATACCAGCACATCCGGCGAGCGATACTGTACGATGCTGCTCGAGGTAGGGTCGAAGAAATAGAAGCTGTTGTTGCGAACCTGCAGATTCTTCAGACAAGCCGGCTCCGTATAGCTGTCTTCACTGCGCGAATTGGATTCCTCATCCCCCCACACAACTTTCGTCTTGCCCGGACCGGAACCATAGTTTAGGTGTAAGACAACTTCCGCCTTATAACCCGACGGGATAGTGTTGTGATAGGCCCCGCCGCATGGGGCTGCAACGCCACATGCAAACAGCAAGGCCGCTGTGCTCAGGCTAATAGACACCAGCTTCTTCAAATTGATTCCTCCTTGGGTCCTCGTCAGCGGGCGCGAACGCTCATTCGTCTTCCCCCCGCGTTACAAGATCACTGCGATTTCCGCCTTGTTGGCGGCCATATACGCCGTGTCATACCCTCCGCCTGATCCTTTCGACTCGTCAACCAGCACTACGAATCCACCGCCATCGCCAACGAGGGCGCTGGCGGACTTCAGTCCGCGGTACGTTCTTCCACTGCTCGCGCTGACTGGTTTCAGGTCGAGGGTATAGGCGTTCTCGCCGCTGGAGTTAAAGGGATACCTGGGGTCAAAGTCAACCGCCATCTTCGGAACTCTCCACTCCAGAGGGTAAGTCCCCGTCTGGAGGGTCACCCCCGGCGCCGGCGCCGCAGGGCAGCCTTCGGCGAAAACCAAACACATTAAAAGAAACACCGCAGCTCTGATTGCTTTCATTCATTCTCCTCCTTGCGATGTTTAGCGGGGTCGTCACTTGTAGCTCGTGATCGTGCGATACTCCATTTCAACGTGGTGCAGACCGAACTTGCGAGCCACTGAATTGCACGGAGCTACCCGCATTATATGGCATAGTCCGCTTGCCTGCAAGGATGTTATGGCGATTGTGTAAGAATCGGTGGGCTGAGCCGTGTTAGTGGCATCGTTGCATTAGCTCCAGACACGGCTTGTGGTCGACCACGTGACTGTGGCGTTAAACTCCACTATAGGTCCATTGCCGCCCGTGTGTCGAGAATGCGGAACTCTTCGGTCGCCGGCATCTTCCTATAGTCAGCGAGTTGGCGCCGGTCCAGTTGAAAGGTGACGGTATGAAGCCACCGATACGTGGATATTTGGTCCTTCTCGCAGGTTTGGTCGTGAAGGAAGCCAGAGCGGGCAAAGTAGAGGTAAGTATTGCTGCTCTTCCCTTCCGTTGCCAACTTAACATTCGATTCCACCCGCTGCCCCGTTTCTATCAGTTTTTTCTTCACAAGTGCATATTTGCTATTGACGCTTGCCTGCTTATGAGCTACACTGCGTCATGACGGATGCGCAACAGGTATATCACCGCAACAACAATACAAACATTCGACCAATGGAGCGAGAGTGATGAGACTCAGAGTGTGGTTGGCAAGTGCAAGCGCTGTAATTCTTCTTTCAATACTGTCGTCAGGCGTGCAAGCTAAGACTGTCTATGTCGATAGTTCAATAGCAGCGGCTGGCGATGGACATACCTGGGCAACGGCAAAGGCAACAGTCACCGCCGGACTCGCCGCGTGTGCATCGGGCGATCAAGTTTGGGTGGCAAAAGGGACCTATCTTGGATGCATTGTGCTGGTAAACGGCGCTGCGTTATATGGCGGTTTTCCGTCGGGCGGCGGAGCTTGGAGCTCTCGCAACTCGAAGACCAATGTGACAGTCCTGGACGGCAACCAGGGCGGCAGCGTCGTAACATCGCCATCAGGAGCAAACGCAACCACAGTTATAGATGGATTCACTATCCGGAATGGAAAATCCAGCACCGACGGTGGCGGAATATTCTGTTATTCTTCCTCGCCGACTATTTCCAACAACACAATCACTGCAAACAGTGTAAACGTTACCCGGGGCGTCGGCGGCGGGATATGGTGTAATGGCTCCAGTCCAATGATTTCCGGCAACACAATCGTGCAAAATAGCTCGATCTCCGGCGCCGGGATATATTGCACCGTTTCCTCTCCGACGATAACTAACAACATCATCACCGGAAACAGCGCTGCGGGTGGGCCTGGCGGGGGGATATCTTGCTCCTCTTGTTCGCTGACGATTTCCAACAACACTATCGCTGCGAATAGCACAAGCACCATCGGCGGCGGGATTTATTGCTATTCCTGCAATACACTGGACATCCACAACAACACTATCACAGCGAACAGCGCAATTACCGACGGTGGCGGGATATGTTGCTCCTCCTCTTCGGGGACGATTTCCAACAACACTATCACGGCGAACAGCGCGACGAACAGCGGCGGCGGGATATATTGCCTTGCCTGCAGTTCTGGTGTGACCATTTCCTACAACACTATCGTGGCGAACAGCGCTGTGACCAACGGAGGCGGGGCTGACTGCGAGTCGTCCGTGCAGACGTTTTTCACCAATGTGATCACGGGAAACAGCGCGACGATCGGCGGCGGGATATACTGCAACACCACAGCCGACTGTTACTGGTGCGTTGCGAACAACACCATTACTGGAAATAGCGCGAGCGCGGGCGGCGGCATATACACCTCCGCCTCTTATGGACCGATGCTCTTTAACAACATAGTGTCATTCAATACGTCGGGCATATTCAACCTCGGAAGTTCTCCTGTCCTAATGGACAACTGCGTTTATAACCCAGGTGGGGCCAACTACTCCGGGGTGCCGGCGGGTACGGGTGACATTCAGGTCGATCCCATGCTCGTTTCTGTGGAATACGGACAGGTTCGTATCCAGCCGGACTCTCCATGCATAGACGCGGGTTGGATATGGCAGCAGGGGGTGGATATGGACGGCCAGCCCAGGCAAGGCCCGCATGTCGATATTGGCGCTTACGAATCGGAGGGGACAACCTGGACGTTTACTCCTGTGGTAGTGCGTGTGAGCCCTGCAGGAAATGACTCCAACGATGGTTCCAGTTGGGCCTTAGCAAAGAGAACTGTGCAGGCAGGGATAAACGCGGCGTCTTTGGCGGGTGGCGAAGTATGGGTTGCTGCCGGAGCTTACAATGGGAATACGGTCCTTACCGCTTATGCCTACCTTTACGGAGGCTTTGCCGGAACCGAAATATCGAGAGGCCAGCGAAACTGGAATGCCAACGCGACGATTCTTGATGGCGGAGGCTCGGGCAGCGTTGTTACGGCACAGACCGGTTGCAACCTGACGGTGAGCGGGATAGATGGCTTTACAATCCGAAATGGCAAGGCAGCCTCCGGCGGCGGGATATACTGCCCTTCGTCTTCGCCGACTATTTGCAACAACACCATTACTGGAAACGGCGCAAGCGCCAATGGCGGCGGGATATTCTGCGGCTACTCTTCCGCGTTGATTTCCGACAACATAATCGCGGCAAACAGCGCAATCGGTGGCGGCGGCGGAATATGCTGCTGCTCCTCCTCTCCGACGATTTCCAACAACACTATCGCGGCAAACAGCGGGTCCGATGGCGGCGGGATATATGGCGACTCCTCTTCAGCGACCATTTCCAACAACATAGTTGCGTTCAACTCTTCAGGGCTATACGAGATCAACGGCAGAAACAACTGCGTCTACAACCCGTCCGGCTATAACTACTCAGGTTTGCCTGCGGGCACGGGCGACATCTCAGCCGATCCCGTATTTGTGGATATGGCGGCGGGAGATTACGATATAACAGCAGGCTCGCCCTGCATCGACGCCGGATGGAACGGCGCCCCGGGCATCGGAACCGCGGATATTCATGGTGACCCGCGCATAATCGATTCTATAATCGACATCGGAGCAGACGAATCGCCATTCACCACCAACGGCATCCAAATCCTGAAGAACGCTTCCTCCGGCACGCTTGCTTACATTCACGCAGGGATAGTTAGCGCCGTATTTGATGACTGCTTCTACGTCGAATGCGCCAACCGCATCTCAGGAATTCGAGTCGTCCAGGCAGGCGTCGTCGTCACCGTGGGAATGCAAGTGGACGTCGCAGGCGCCGCCGCGACGGATGCGGATGGAGAGCTATATCTCAACGCAAGCTCGGTCAAATCAATCGGATCCGGCGCGGTTACGCCGCTCTTGTTGAACGGTCGCTCAGTTGGAGGCGGTTCTTTCGGAGGGCAGGAGGGCACGTGGAGTAACCAATGGACCCTCACGAGCGGCGGAACATGGGGGCTGCAGTGTCTTCCCAACAGCGGCCTGAACAATATCGGGCTTCTCGTAAGTATCAGCGGCAAGTACACACCCGTTGATGAGCAGACATTCACCATAGACGATGGCAGCGGCGAACCTGTAAAGTGCACCGTCCCCGATGGCAGCACCTTGGGTTCGGGCTGGACGTATCTCAGCGTAACCGGCATTTCAAGTTGCGAGATGATTATGGGTGAGCTGCACCCACTGATCCGAGTTCGAACGCCGGGCGATATCATCGCTTACTGACGAACAAAACCAGCCCTGATAATCAATGGCCCTCGCTTTCACGGCGGGGGTCTTTCTAATACACCGCTTCACCCCAAGAATGGGGTTGATCCAATGCACTGGCATGACTGGCACACGGTAACTGCTTCTTCTGGCGTCCCGATGGCGCATCACCCTGGTTTTGAAGCCGTTCACATTAATTCCAGACTTTTTCCCAGCCGCAGATCACGTGATGATGATCCTATGCTTATTTCGTACTTACCACTATTGGCTGTCCATTTCCTTTTCGCCGCGTTCCAGAATGAAAAAGCGGACTCGTCAATCACAAATGAAACAGTCTTCTTTTCTCCGGGGTTCAACGCAACTTTCTTGAAACCCTTAAGCTCTCGCACCGGCCGATCCACTGTTGGGTGCATCTCGCTAACATAGAGCTGAACAACTTCCTTTCCTGCGCGATTGCCGGTGTTGGTAAGTGTCATGCTTACCTTAACCTTTCCCCCACGATTCATCTTGGCAGGTCCCGAGTTCAAGATTACTGTATTTGAACGTGGTATACGAAAGACCGTGACCGAACGGGAACAGCGGCTTGATCTTGGCTTTGTCGAAGTGCCTGTAGCCTACGAATATCCCTTCTGCATATTTCACCTGGCCATCTTTACCAGGGTAGTTGTCGAAGTCCGGATAGTCGGCCCTGGCTCGCCCGAATGTGTCCGGCAGTTTGCCGGATGGATTGACATTGCCAAAGAGTATGTCGGCAATTGCATCTCCACCCATGACTCCCGGATACCATGCCTGCAGAACCGACGGAACCTGATCGATCCACTTGGTCAGAACGCTTGTTGTGCCGCCCGAGAGAACGACTACAGTGTTCTTATTTGCCTCGGAAACTCTCCTGATCAGTTCGTTCTGGCCGTCCGGCAGATCAAAACTTGCTCGGTCAGTGCCTTCGCCTTCCTGGCTGTCCCACACACCTGCAAAAACCACCGCAACATCCGACTTCGCCGCCGCATCGACTGCTTCTTGTATCGCGGGGCTGTAGTAGGACTCCGGAGGAACGCTATATCCCACTAATCTGACCGACGCATCCCCCGTGTCCTCATAATATTCGAGGCGCAGTTTGTAGCTATGGCCTGCCTGCAACTCAAGTTTTCCAGACTTCACTTGAGATGCGTGGTCGCCCCAGTTATCGACTACAAGCTTATTATCAATGTATAAACGCGATCCGTCATCACTGTGAAGATCGAACTTAAACTCGCCTGTTTCAGGAACTGTAAGATAGCCTGTCCAACGAATGGAAAAACCATCCACTGGGATTTTGTCGGAAGGCGAACCGGCCCCCCAGTTGTAATCGATAGCCTTGTCGGTTTTTGTTAAGACAGGAGTTCCTTCAAAGTTCTTGTTGGCGAAGTATTCCCCACGCAGGCCTTGCTCGCTATTAGCAGTATCTGAAACTGTCAGAGCCGAATCCGGAATAGGTGGAAGCAGTTGCAGCCCATTAACAAGTCTAATTCCCTGCGCGTAGTTTATCTTTACGCCGTCGCCAGCCAGCTTGCGAAGTCCGTCGAGAGGTGTCACCGGATTGATCGGGGTCACGTTGCCGCTTCCGCCCACACTCGAGCGCAAGATATCGGCATTTGGCCCGATAACCGCAATAGACTTGATTTTGCTCCTGTCAAAGGGAAGAACACTGCGGTCGTTTTTGAGCAGAACAATACCTTCCGACGCAACCTCTTGCGCAATCCGCCTGTGTGCAGCGCAGTTGAGCACGCTGTTATCTCGCTTCTTTGGACCGTCGAGAAGCCCCGTGCGAGCAATACACCTGAGCAGACGTCTGACACTCTCGTCTACAGTGCTTTGGCTGATCTCGCCTTTGTCTAATGCCTCATGCAGTTTTGCCCTGGTAAAACACACATTTCCGGGCATTTCCAGATCGTTTCCGGCATTAAGAGCTCCAGCCGTCTCATTCACTGCGCCCCAGTCCGACATCACCAGTCCGTCCCAACCCCACTCTTTCTTGAGAACATCGGTGACAAGGTATTTGTTTGCAGTAGCGTGCGAACCATTAATGCGGTTATACGCGGTCATCAAACACCAAACATGTGCTTCAGTGGCAGCAGCACAGAATGCGGGCAAGTAGATTTCACGAAGAGCTCGTTCATCAACGACCACATTGATCGATCCCCGCTCGATTTCCTGATTGTTGCACGCGTAATGCTTTATGCACGCCGCCGCTCCCTGGCTTTGCACGCCTTCGATGTACGCCACAGTCATTCTTGCTGCAAGGAATGGATCCTCACCGAAGCTCTCGCAGTTTCTTCCACCCAGAGGGGTTCTATGAATATTTACACAAGGGCCAAGAATAACGTCTGCGGTACCTTCATGGGCGACGGTCTCGCGACCTATCGCAGCGCCCAACTTTTCGATAAGCTCAGGGTTCATGTTGAAGCCATGCAAATCCCAGCCGGAAATGCAGTCGCATTGTTTCCTCGCGCTCCCTGCGGTCCATCAGTCATTCCTAATGCCGGGATTCCAAGACGTGGAACAGGCTTTGTGCCAAACCCTGTCCCGGTTAGCATGTCCAGTTTTTCGTCCAAAGTCATCTGACTCAGAAGATCATTGACTCTCTTCTCTATGTACATTGCGTCAGCAGCCTGGGATGGATTTGGCATCATAGTTGCCGCGCAGAATACCGCTGCGCATAATGCGACCGTTTTTGATATCCATTTGATATGCACTTTTTCAAATGCCCCCTTCATCCGCCCACTTCGTATTGTTGCGTTGTGAGTCGGCGGTCTTATGGCTGCCTATCACTGCAGTATATCACATTCGACAATGCTCGGGCTGTGCACCTCGCTTTCGCCGGGCCGATTGCTCGCAGCCCGATATGCCGGTGACGCTGACAAACTGACCTGCCACAACAGGCGCTGCGCTGTACACCTTCACCCCGACATAGCCCGAGCCATCGTTGATTAGTGAACCATCGTCAACATAGAAGAATCCTGAACCGGCGTATGTTACATTCCCCCACGTCGTTATCAGGAGACCAATGTTATTAAGGCCGGATCCCCCTGTGATTCCCTGCTGGCCGTGCGGGTTCGAGCCGGTGGCGTAATAATAATCCCCTCCGCCGAGCGAGCGGTTCGGCAGGCCGAGTCGATTCGGAATATTGGCCGAGCTGCCCGCCTGAACCGCCACGGAGTCGGCCTGAATTGCGCATTCTCCGCAGTCCAACGTAAGCGGACCGTCAATTGTCACCAAATCTCCGGGGTTCACTGTCTGAGAGGAAATTATCCTCGACCCGAAGATCTATCTGGTTCCTCGATATAGAAGACGTTGCCCAGCGCCTCTGTTACAGGCTTGTTTCTAAGCTCGACAGGATAGCCCTCAGACACCGGTCGCGCCTGCGGGACGCTTTGCACCCAATATGGCGTGGCATCATACTCGTAGCAACCAATTCGACCGTTCCGCCAACGGGAAAGATCCTCGCGCTGTCATCCAAATCCGTTGATCCAACCACCACCGCGTTAGCGCCAGCGTCTATGCAAGGCGAGCCAGGAAGAAGGTGATAGTCTGCGATCCAAGGGGCGAGGAAGAGGGGGTCAGCGCTCATATCGGTCACGTCTGCTGATAGGCCGGAGTAATCGTAGTAGGTGTTTCCATATACGTCATTGTTCTGCAGGATAGGCGTCCCGGGCGCGTAGTAATCTGACCCGTTGTATATCCCTGACGAGTTGAATGCCACGATGTTGTTGGAGATTGCAGGTGAGGCGGTACGGGCCCTATCCCGCCGCCGTTGTTTCCAGCTATGGTGTTGTTCGTGATCGTAGGCGATGATAGAAGGCAATATATTCCGCCAGCGGCTCCGTCCGAGGTTCCTTCCGAAGAGGTGTTTCCCGTTATCGCGTTGTTCGCGATAACGGCCGAGCACCAGGACCAGCATATTATCCCGCCGCCCGTGCCCGCGATGTTACCACTTATGGTATTATTCGTTATCATGCCGCCGCCGCACATTATCCCGCCGCCATATCCTCCGTCCGCGTTGTTCGCCGTTATCATGTTGTTGGTGATAATCGGCGAACCGCCGCAGCATATCCCGCCGCCGAATGCAGAGCCACCTATGCCGTTCGCCGTTATGATATTGTTCGTGATCGTTGGTGAGGGGCTATCTTGGCAGTATATCCCACCGCCCATCGGATCGTTCTCCCAATTTGCGTCTTCCCAGACTTCCACTTGCAGACAATCTCATCCGTGCAGTAGATGGATGGTTCCCGCACGCACTTCAGTAAAACTGAATCCCCTAATTCTGCTCCACAATCCCAACGGTTTGAGCGTTCAGCACTCTGTTGGAGCCTTCACCCGAAAACTTGCCTGTAACGAAGGCGTAATCGCCATCCCAATCCCCGCTTTCTCCCGGAGTCGTCACCGTGACTGGCATACCAGAGCCATCATCTAATGTAAACGAGTCAGCCCCAAGAATCGTCACTTTGCCCCAGACTTTGAACGAGAAGTTCCCGGAGGCAGTGGAGATAATGGGATCATATGCAGCCTTGTTGCTGATGCCGTATTCGGGTTCCGGAACGGGCGTCCATAGGACAGCATTATAGATGCCAGGAGCTGTCTCTGCAGTTCCGACCACCTGGCCGCTGTCATTTATGCCTATTGCACCACCGCCGCCCGGCAGGTAAGTGATCGTGCAGTTTTGCCAGAGGACACAGTTGGAGCATGCCACCTGACCCTCGTTGTTGATGCCAATGGCCGAACCACCGACAGCGGGATCTAGGTACGTGAACGTGCCATTCTGCCATAGCCAAGCGTACCAGTCGCCGTGGTTGTCGCCGGAGCTTCCGACCACCTGGCCGTTGTTGTTGATGGCGTAAGCGTAACTGACGCAACCCGGCAGCGTTCCGAGGTCCGTCATCGTGCCGTTCTGCCACAGGAAGGCGTGGCAGTTGCCTCCTCCCGCGTCTGAATACCCGACCACCTGGCCGGAGTTGTTGATGCCCGAGGCAGTACTCCAGCTCCCTCCCGGCAGCGTTCCGAGGTCCGTCACAACGTCGTTCTGCCAAAGGCACGCATGTTGGTTGCTGTCCCCTCCGATGACCTGGCCGATGTCATTGATACCAGACGCCCCAACGCCTGGAGTCTCCATCGTGCCGTTTAGCCCATCCAGAAACTCTCCGACTATCTGGCCGTTGTTGTTGATTGCGTTGGCCTGACCTCTGCCTAGATCCGTGATCGTGCCGTTCTGCCACAGGACAGCCTGCCAGTATCCCGCTGGGTTGTTGAAGTATCCGACAACCTGGCCCCTGTTGTTGATGGCTGCCGGGTACCAGCTGTAACCGTCCAGCGTTCCTAGATCCGTGATCGTGTAGCTCACAGCCTCGGCACCGGAGACAGCACTTATTAGCAACCCCGCCAGACAAACCAGTATTGCAATCTTTCTCATCATTTTCTCCTCCTCCGTTGCCCTCTTCGGGGCTTTGTGGTCATTGCCGCCTTTTACGCCGAATAACCGCGCCCGTCCCACCTACTCCGCAGAACAGAGCGAGGATCGACGACGGCTCAGGAACCATTTCGGAGACGCGGAACCCGACTTTGCCGAAGTAAACCGGGTCGAGGTAGAGGGGGGCCAACGCGCCAAGGTAGGTGCCGTCGGTGTCGGCCCAGCTAGCCCCGCGTGCGATGCGATATTCAGGGTAACCCGGACGAACGGCCTCAGTCCACTCCCACACGTTGCCGCTCTGGTCGTAAGTTCCGTACGCACTGGCGTATGGATACGAGCCAACAGGGGTCACTCCATAGGCACCACCGGAGTAATCGTAGTTGGCCATACTGGTATTCATGTAGTTGCTCTGAGTGGCATATTCCCAGTAACCGTCGCCGCCGGACATGTTGGGATCGTAATATGCTGCCTTATACCACTCATTCTCGGTCGTAACAGCCCACGTCGCTCCGGCGTTGCGCGTAACCGTGTTGTTTGCAATGCCGTCCGCTGTCAGGGTGTACGCGCCGCTGTCGGTGGCTGCGTCTTCCGACACCTCCGTGGGTTGTCCGTTATTGAGCCAGTTGGCGAACCGGCAGGCGTCCCAGTAGTCCACGTAGGTAACCGGCATGTTTCCCCGGGCAGCGACGTCACTCGTCGAGCCACTGCCTATGGTGTACGCGTAGCTGCCGGAAGAGCCGCTGCGCTGAATATTGCAGGCGTACTGGCCGCTACCCTTGTAGCCGGTGGCCATACCACTGTTCCACAGACCATATGGATCAGATTGGGCCTTACTGTTCAGGAAATCGCAGTACTGCGCGGTCGTGACATCATACTTGCCAATATTGTAGGTGTAGTTCACGGAGCCATAGCCGGAGGTGTCAGCTGCGTTCCCCGGATCTCCACGGTAACGGTATCCAGGTTTACAAGTCCCGGACCCTCATTGAACACGTCCGCCTGGGCGGCAATACCCAGGCACAGCAGCGCAAGCGTCGCTGTAATTGCAAATACCTTCTTCATCCTTTTACTCTCCTTCTCTTTGGGCTCTCTGTGGAGCCTGCACATTGTGGTCTAAAAACAAGATCCCTGCGTGCTGCTCTACGGCAGCCCTGGCATTGATCGGACAACACTCGCAGTATATCTCACTATCTGCCTGCCTGCAATAGGATATTGGCGCTAACGTAAGAAGCTATACGAGTCGAATCCGGAGAGGTAATGTTACTGTGAGCAGGAAGAAGAGAGTGAATGACGCAGTAGCGCTGATGGACAAGTCGTACAACTATATCCCCAATTGGGATGAGATGGTAGCCCGGATGCAGATTGGACAGGCACTCTATGATCTACGAAACATGGTGGGGCAGTCTCAGGCTGATTTAGCCATAGTTGCTGGTACCAACCAATCCATTATCTCGAAGGTGGAGAATGCCGACGACAACGGCAGCCCCCTTGATATACTGGGGGGATGCCTTGCGCTTCATATCAAGATAAGCATTCGCTGCACGCCGCCGCCGAGTGAATATCCTGAATGTCAGATTGTGCCGGGTGTCTAGTCTCCTATCTTACTAGGTTTTGAAAAGGTCCACTGGATAGATCCGGTGGGCCTGTTCGTGTAATGTGTGCAAAAGGCCCGGTGGATCTCTCCAACCGGGCCGTATTGAGCTCGAAAAAGGCTAAAATATTGGCTGCCGACCTAGGGCTCGAACCTAGGACCTACTGATCCAGAGTCAGTCGCTCTACCAACTGAGCTAGTCGGCAACTCAATGGAATTATAGCCAGCCTCGGACAAAATGTCAATATCATCACGCCTCGCGCTTCGCGGGCCGTTTGCGGCTGATATTGCGGGCCGAGCAATGTGACTCAAACTCAAGATAATATTGCCCCGCGCAGGTCGGCCAGTGTCTTCGATCCCGTGCAGAACATCACGGTGGTGAGTTCGTCTTTGAGTTGTTCGATTCGCTGGTGCAGCGCGTCGAGCGACTGGGCCGCGCACCTCAGCAGCGGCAGCGCCATTCCCGCGGCGTCCGCTCCGAGGGCGATGGACTTGGCGATATCCTCACCGCTCCTGATCCCTCCGCTCGCAATCACGCTCAGGTCCGGCGCGACCCGGCGCACCGCCAAAAGGCTGTCCACCGTGGGAATTCCCCATTCGCCCAGCGTCTCGCCAAGCGATGCCAGTTGTTGATCGTGCACGCGGTGCGCATCGACCCTGGCCCACGACGTTCCTCCCGCGCCCGCGACATCTATACCCGCGACCCCCGCATCCACCAGAAGCCTCGCGGTGCGCGCGGATATGCCGTGCCCGACTTCCTTCACGATCACCGGCACGTCCAGCGCCTTGCGGACACGCTCGATCCGCGCTGCCAGATCGTGGAAATTGGTGTTCCCGTGGGGTTGGATGCACTCCTGAAGAGGGTTGATGTGAAGTATCAACGCGTCCGCTGAGATCATTTCGACAGCTCGCTTGCACGACTCCACTCCGCAGCCGTTGTTGAGCTGGATCGCCCCCATATTCGCGAAAAGCAGTATATCCGGGGCCATCTCGCGCACGCGGAACGTATCTTCCAGCTCAGGATTCTCGATTGCCACGCGCTGGCTGCCTACCCCCATCCCAAGCCCGAAGCGCTGAGCCGCCTCCGCGAAGATGCGGTTGTATTCTCCGGCTTCGCTTGTGCCGCCGGTCATGGAGGATATGATGAGCGGCATCGACAGGCGCTTGCCGAAGAGCATTGTGGAAGTCTCGACATCGCTGAGGTTGATCTGAGGCAGAGCCTCATGGACAAACGAATACCGCTCGAAGCCCGTGGTCCGGGTATGAAATTCAACGTCCTCGTTCAAGGCAATATATAAATGATCCGCCTTGCGCCGCACGTTCTCAGATGCTCTGGCGTATGACAATCTCTTCTCCTCGATCGGCAAACGCGCGTCCCGCCCGAGACAGAGCCGCTTTGACGGCGTTAACCAACCCCTGCGCGTTCAATCCGTACAATGCTCTAAGATCGGCCGTCTTCCCGTGTGAGATGAAATCGTCAGGCAGCGCCACAATTTCAACAGGCACATCGAAAGGTCCGTGCCTGGCCAAACACTCCAATACCGCTCCCGAGAACCCGCCCTGCGCCACATTTTCCTCCGCCAGCACCAGGGCATCGCACTGGGCGGCAGCCGACAGCACAGCCGCTTCATCCAATGGTTTTACGAACCTGGCATTGATCACGCGAGCCCTTATCCCGCGATGATCGAGCTCGGAAGCCGCGGCCAGGGCGGAGTTCACGAGCGTACCGACGGCGATAATCGCGACATCCCTGCCCTCGCGCAATATCTCGGCTTTGCCCGGCGTTACCCCGGCGACCGGGAAGCGCCTGCTGATCCTTTGCGCCTCGCCCCTGGGATAGCGCAGCGCGACAGGTGAGTCCATGTTTACCGCCGTGTGGAGCATATTGATCAGCTCCTCGGCATCTTTCGGGACCATCACGGTCAGGTTCGGTATGTGCCGGAGGTAGGAGAGATCGAAGACGCCGTGGTGGGTCGCGCCGTCTTCACCAACCAGCCCCGCCCTGTCGAGCGCGAAGACCACGGGCAGGTTCTGAAGGCAGACGTCGTGGACGATCTGGTCGTAGGCTCGCTGCATGAACGTGGAATAGATCGCGACAACGGGCCTCGCGCCGCTGGAAGCGAGACCTGCCGCAAATGTAACGGCATGCTCTTCAGCGATGCCGACGTTAAAGAACCTGCCGGGAAACTTTCGGCTGAAGCGGGTCAGACCGGTTCCGTCGGGCATCGCAGCCGTAATAGCGACAACTCTGGGATCTTTACGGGCGATCTTTACGAGCGCCGCGCCAAAAACGTCCGTATATGTCCGCCGCGACTTGCTTATAACCCTGCCGTTACTGGTGTTGAACGGCCCGACGCCGTGATACTGGCGAGCGTTGTGCTCGGCCCGGTAGTATCCTTTCCCTTTTTTTGTCACCACATGGAGAAGCACGGGACCTTTCACGCTGCGCGCTTGAGCGATGAAATGATGAAGCTGCGCGATGTCGTGTCCGTCGATGGGCCCCAGATACTCAAAGCCCAGCGCTTCAAAGATCGTTCCGCTGGTCGGCAAGACCAGGTGCGTCAGGCCGCGCTTGAACATTCGGGTGATCCACTTTATGATGCCGCCGCCCACGGGCATGTTGCTCAATATGCGCTCGGCCCCGGTTTCCATGGTGCGATAAATGGGCATCGTTCGCAGACGAGCAATGTGAGTCGCCAGAGCGCCGATACTCGGGGAGATAGACATTTTGTTGTCGTTCAGGATGACCAGCAGGTCTGCCTTGGACGCGCCCGCATTGTTTATGGCTTCCCAGGCCATTCCTCCGCCGAGCGCTCCATCACCGACTACCGCCGTGACTTTGTAATCGTCTCCGGCCAGATCCCTGCCCTGGGCGATTCCGAGCGCTGCCGAGATTGCCGTGCTCGCGTGGCCCGCGGCGAATGCGTCGTAGCAGCTTTCCGAAGGTTTAGGAAACCCGCTGATCCCGCCCGCCTGTCTGAGCGTGTGAAACTCGTTCAGCCTGTCTGTAAGCAGTTTGTAAGCATAGCATTGGTGGCCGACATCCCATACAATCTTGTCGTCCGGCACATCCATCACCGAGAGCATAGCTATGGTCAACTCCACCACGCCCAGAGAAGGCGCCAGGTGACCACCGTTCGAGCTTACGGTGTCTATTATAAGAGCCCTGACCTCGTGTGCCAGACGCTGCAGTTCTTTCGTCGACATACCCCTGAGGTCTCTGGGCAAATTCAGAGATGCTAATATGTTCCTGCGCATCATTTTTATCCCTTCGTGGCGAACACGACAGCGCTGCACAGCTGTCGCGAGAATGTCCATGCCACGATTCCCCCGAGGCCCAAACGCAGCCTTTCTGCTATGTTCCCAGACTCGAGACGCGTGCAAACCATTGGGCTCGAACAGGGTCAGGAGTGCGCATGTCGCGGCCACCTGGCCTCTGGCTTGTTTACCGTCCGTCAATCCGGGCAATAATAACGGCAGTGCTGGGGAGTTGTTCGGGGGCTTTGCCCCCGAACCCCAATGCCGGGGTTGGGCTGGAAGGATATGCGAATGAACTCCGATACGATGAGCGCGATTGCGAGTGAGATGCTGCCGCCGCATCTGGCGGATGTGGCGCCGGCAAAGCTTTGCGAGAAGCTTGCGCGAAGGCACTACGAGAACTTTACCGTGGGCTCCATCTTTATGCCCAGGGCGCTGCGCAGGCACATCTACAATATCTACGCCTATTGCCGAGTGTGCGATGACCTCGCCGACGAAACAGGCGATCCGGAGCTGTCCCTTCAGCTACTTGGGTGGTGGCGAGACGAGTTGAACCGCTGCTACGAGGGCGAGCCGGGGCATCCGATCTTTCAGGCGCTCAAGGAGACAATCGACGAGTTCGATCTGCCGAAGAGGCCGTTCGACGACCTCATCAGCGCGTTTATCCAGGACCAGCAGGTCAGTCGGTACGCGACCTTTGACGATCTTCTCGACTATTGCAGCAGGTCGGCAAATCCGGTGGGGCGGCTCGTTCTCTACCTGCTTGGCTATAGTGATGCGGAGCGACAGCAACTCTCCGATCTCACATGCACGGCTCTTCAACTCG
Organism: uncultured bacterium; assembly: GCA_963775535.1. GTDB lineage: Bacteria > Armatimonadota > UBA5829 > UBA5829 > UBA5829 > CAVZJH01. Next base: position 40,533 of record CAVZJH010000049.1, read on the forward strand.
CAAACTTCTGGCAGGACGTGGCCATCGACTATGCAAAGGGTCGAATCTATATTCCTCAGGAAGACATGGCGAGGTTCGGATACACGGAGGGGGAGTTGCGAAACCACGTTATGAATGCCAGCTTTGTTCGGCTGATGCGGTTTGAGATCCAGCGAACGAGGGAGCTTTTTGAACGCGGGGCCGAGCTCAACGGGCTGATTGCGGGGGTGGGGGCCGCGGACGTGGAGCTTTTTTCCAGGGGCGGGATGTCGCTGCTTCTCTCTATTGAAAGGCGGGGCTACAACGTCCTTCGAAAACGAATTACTGTGCCGGCGCTCAAAAAAGCTGCGCTGGTGACTTCGTGGGCAGCAAGACACGCTCGACGCAAACTGGGGAAAGCCGAGTCGGAAGGGTAGCAGTCCGCAATGACCATTTCAAATGAAGATCTTACGCGATCATACCGCTACTGCCGGGATGTTGCCAGGAAACGCGCGGGCAATTTCTATTACTCGTTCGTCGTGCTCCCGCGCGAGAAAAGCAACGCTATGTGCGCGATGTATGCGTTCATGCGCTACTGCGACGATATCGCGGACGATCCCGGCGTAAACAAGGACCGCGTTGTAATGCTGGAGAAATGGCGGGAGTCGCTGGAAAGGGCAGCGCGTGGTGATTACGGTGACAGCCTCATTCTGCCGGCGTTTCACGACGCGATGACCAAGTTCTCAGTCCCGCTGGAGTATTTCCACCAACTGATCGACGGCGCAGGCATGGACATGTTTGTCGACAGGTACCGCACCTTCGATGAGCTATATGATTACTGCTACAAGGTGGCGTCAGTCGTCGGGCTGGTCTGCATTCACATCTTCGGCTTCGACACGCCAATAGCTAAAGAATACGCCGAGCACCTCGGCATTGCATTTCAACTCACGAACATCCTGCGAGATATCAAGGAAGACGCGACGATGGGGCGGATATACATCCCCGAGGAAGACTTATGGGCGTTTGACTACAGCGCTCAGGACTTGTTGAACCGGGTGCGCGACGATCGTTTCTATAAGCTGATGGCTTTCGAAGTCCTTCGCGCACGCTGCTACTATAAGTCTGCGGTTCCGCTGATGACGCTGGTCCACGAGTCCGGCCGAGCGGGGCTCTTCGCGATGATCAAGATATACTCCGGTATTCTCGACAGGATTGAGCGAAGACAATACGACATTTTCGCGAGCCGGATATCGCTCACCAGGACCCAGAAGATGTCGATAGCCGCAAGGGCTGTGCTGATGCACAAGCTAAAGGGAGGGCGGCCGTATCTGAGCGAGCTGCGGTCATAGAAACGCTTGCCCAGTGTGTGTATTACCCAGGGCACGGCCCTTGATTGTCCGCTTGGGACGCGCCGCCGCACGCGGTGATGACAAGAACCGGGAAGTGAGAAAGGGATTCTGATGAGACTGGCAATCACCTGCTTTATTGTCGTTCTGGTCCTGTCTGTAAGCTCGTTCGCTCAGAACACGGACCAGCAGATAACCACCACGTCGTGGCACGGTCTGTCCGGGTTATATGTTATTCCCACAGCGCGAATGATTGGCAAGGGCAATTTTGCAATCGGGTTCAACGAGTCGAAACATGATGAAGTCATACTCAACGGGCTCTACGTTGATCGGCAGATTCGCGGAGTGGCGACCTATGGCGTCACCGATTGGCTGGAGGTCTACGCTGCCTTCTGGAATGACATGATCACGACTCCGCCGAATGCGTCGGTTCAAATGAATAACGAGACATTCAATTCGTTCGGGTTCAAGGTCAAGCTTCGCGACGAAGACCCGCACTACTGGTTCCCGGAAGTATCGCTCGCAGTTAGAGATATATTTGACACAACCGCCGATGTGGGGCCTTTGAAGGACGTCAACAATGGAACCAAGGGCTTCATCCTTGCGAGCAAGAGAATGCTCAAAGACGAGAAGACCGGGCGGTGTCATGGATGTGCACGCTGGGCTCACTTTCGACCATAATGCCGTTGCGGGCCTCGCGGGTTTCGAGCTCACGCTTACCCCCAACACCAGCTTGATAGCGGAATCGATGTATGACTCCCCTTACCTCAACTTCCGGGAGTTTGGGAACAACAACCAGGAAGGGCGATATTTGTTCAACACCGGGATCAGGATTTACCCTGAGCTTGTGCCCCACATGGTGCTGGACCTCGGTTTCATAGGTGACAGCGAGTTCGAGTTCTCCTTCGCAGCCAGCTACGTGATGAGGTTTTAGGGGCTGCGCCCCATACCCCCACGAGAGACCGCCGTCTCTCGGTTAATTCGGGAAGGGTGTCCCGACACAACGAAACTGCACTTCGAGAATTGTTCAGGATTACAAGGTTTCCACCCTCACCCTGGCCCTCTCCTTGATAGGGAGAGGGAACAGGTTTGTGCACAATTACAGATAACCTAGCGGCTAAGGCTCCCCTTGGAGAGGGGCAGGGGTGAGGGTGAAAACCCTTCTTATTTCGTTTTGGTCGCATCGGACTCTAGTGCCGAAATAACGTGTTCATTTGCTTCGACGGAATCCCTGTTGCACCAATGAATGGGCTACTTTACGCCGGCGAGTCCACGTTCGTCATCGATCTTTGCGCCGTTATTCTCGGTTTTTGGCTCGAAGAAGAACGGCTGGCCGGTCTCGCTGGATGTGTAGATCGCTTCCAGTATCTCGGTAACTACCAGTGCCTGCTCCGGCAGGACCACCGGGTCGGTGTCATCGAGTATGGCCTTGATCCAGAGCCTGCATTCGCGGTCGCCGGCATTCTCGCTCTCGCCGTCAAAGAACGCTACGCTGCCGGGCTCAGTTGGGCTTTTTCCACATAAAGCTGGCTGAAGCGCTCGCCGTTGATCTGCAGCCCGTCCCACATATCCGAGCCGCCTTCCGTGCCGCAGAGTGTGCAGATCGCTTCACCTGCCTGGCGCACGTTGAGAAGCCAGCTTGATTCCACGAAGACCGTGGCGCCGTTCTTGAACCGGACGAAACCAAACGCAGAATCCTCCACCGTGAACGTTTTCGGGTCCCACGGACCCCAGGCATTGGCGCCGTTCTTGCGCTTCCCCAGTTTATGGTAGGTGGTGCCGACAGCGTACTGCGGCTCATAATTGTCCATCAACCACAGGGTAAGGTCCAGCGAATGGGTGCCGATGTCGATGAGCGGACCGCCGCCCTGAACTTCCTCATCCAGAAAGACTCCCCACGTTGGCACGGCGCGCCGGCGAATCGCATGCGCCTTGGCAAAGTAGATCTCACCCAGGCCGCCCTGCTCGCAGTAGCGCTTCAGATATTGCGAGTCGGCTCGATACCGGCTCTGATACCCGACTGTCAGCTTCTTGCCGGTGCGCTTTGCGGCTTCCACCATCTTGCGCGCGCCCTCAGCCGTCTTCGCCATCGGCTTCTCACACATCACGTGGCAGCCCGCTTCCATTGCGGCCACCGATAGTTCGGCGTGGCTGATGTTCGGGGTGCACACGTGCACCACATCCAGCTTCTCAGCGGCCAACATCTTTCTATAATCCGTATATACCTTAGCGCCCTTGGCGCCATATTTCTGGGCGCCCGCGACAGCTCGCTCTTCCACCAGATCGCAGAAAGCGACTAAATCCACGGCGCTCTGCTTTGCCAGGCACGGCATATGCTTTCCTTGCGCAATGGCGCCAGTGCCAATTATGCCGACACGGAGTTTCTCCACAGGTAATACCTCACTTATTTTCCAGAGAATATGTGAGGATGCTTAGACACAACCTCAACTATGAATATTGTAGGGGAGTTCGCCTCAGTGTGCAAGTGCATTCAAGGGCGTAGCCCCAATAACGTTCACTTAGTTCGGCGGGAAGAAACTCTCATCACGAGAGCACGAAAGGAGGAAAGCGTGGTGAATGCCGTCTTCTTACGAATAATGCCGCTAATGAGCATCGGGCTTTTGCCCATCTATCGGCCTGCCTTTCTTGAACAGCAGCAGAAGCGGCAGCGCTGCGATGAAAACCATTGCCGATAGCCGGAATACATCCTCAAAGCCGAGGACCGATGCCTGGCCCTGCACCGCCTGATCGATCATGGCAAGCGCTTGTTTATGCGCAATCGGAAGAGCAGATCCCTGTGACAGGAAATACTGCTGCCAGAAATTCAATCGATCGAGCGCCGCTGCGCTGTAGAGGTTTATGTTCTCCACAAGCACGGCCCGGTGCATTGCCGTGCGTTGGTCGAGGAATGTCGAGAGGATCGCGATACCGGTGCTTCCGCCAATCTGCCTGGCAAGATTGTAAAGCCCGGTCGCGTCCGCGACGTCCTTGCCGTGCAGGCCGATAAGGGTCGCCAGCGTCAGCGGCACGAACTGGAAACCCAGAGCCGTGCCCCTGAGCACAAGCGGCCAGAACATGTGCCCTGGACCGGTGTCCATGGTGATCCTGCTGAGCAGAAGCATCGAACCGACTATTCCAATTGCGCTCGCCGCCACCAAATTCCGGGCGGAGAACCGGTAGACAAGCTTGCCGACTATCGGCATCATTATCGTGGTTGCGATGGCGCCCGGCAGCATCATCAGTCCTGTCTGCTGGGCGGTGTAGTTGCGCATGTTCTGGAGGAAGATAGGCAGGACGAACGTGCCGCCGTAGAGGCCGAAGCCGAGCACAGCCGCGTAGATCGTGCCCGCCGCGAACCCCCGGTTTTTGAGGACTCGCAGGTTGACGGCCGGATACGGAGTATGCAGTTCCCAGATAATAAACGATGCGATCCCGATCACCGACATCACCGTCAGGCGCTGGATAAGGGCAGAATCGAACCAGCTCTCGCGGTTGCCTTTCTCCAGGATCGTCTGCATGCATCCGAGGCCGATAGCGAGCATGCTCATGCCCACGAAGTCGACGCTGCGCTGGACTCTCTTATACTTGGAGTCGTGCACGAACAAGGTCACCAGGGTCGCGGCGAGTATGCCGACGGGAATGTTCACAAAAAAGATCCAGGGCCAACTGTAATTATCGGTGATCCAGCCGCCCAGCGTAGGCCCGCAAGTCGGGCCGACCATTACTCCGATCCCGAAGATTGCCTGTATCATGCCCAACTGCTGCGGCGGAAAAATCTCCATCATGGTCGCCTGCGCGGTAGAGAGCAGCGCCGCCCCTCCCGCGCCCTGGAGAACTCGGAAGAATACGAGCATGTTCAGGCTTCGGGCCGTCCCACAGAAGAATGATGCAACGGTGAAGAGCCCAATCGAGGAGGCGAGGTAGCGTTTCCGTCCAAAAGTGGAAGACAGCCAGCTCGTCAGCGGAAGCACGATCACATTCGCGATGATGTAACCCGTCGAGACCCACCCAATCTGGTCCATTGTCGCGCCGAGATTACCCATCATCTGGGGGATAGCAACGTTAACGATGCTGGTGTCGATGACCTGCAGCAGCGTTCCGAGCATTACCGCGGCCAGGATTATCCATCGAGTCGCGTCTGTGTATTCCGCGTATTCGGCTTGTGGTGTTGCAGCTTGGGTCGTAGACATTACTCTTTCCTTAAACTGAAACCACTTATCGCAAAGAACTCAGCCGTCCCATGGCCAGATTGAACAGACCATCATCCGGCGTCTCCCTACGCCGGCGCCGTCGGGATTTCGCCACCCGCGGTGGCGGCTCCGGCAGCGCCGCTTCGCTCTGCTACCGAAGCAACGGGCCAGTAGTTGAAAACCTCAGAATTAACTCAGTGAACGTCCGGCTTGTGTCCAGGTATGGGTTTTCCCTTCTTGAAAAGCAGCAGCAGTGGGAGCGCGGCGACGAAAACTATCGCCGATATCCGGAACACATCCTCAAAGCCGAGCACTGACGCCTGACCCTGTACCTGCTGATTGATCAGGGCCAGCGCCTGTTGATGCGCAACCGGAAGAGCGGATCCCTGTGACACGAAATACTGCTGCAGGGCGGAAATGCGGTCGAGCGCCGCTGCGCCGTAGAGGTTGATATTCTCCACAAGCACGGCCCGGTGCATCGCGGTGCGGTGATCAAGGAAAGTCGAAAGAAGCGCAATACCCATGCTCCCGCCAATCTGCCTGGCAAGATTATAAAGTCCGGTCGCATCCGCCATATCCTTGCCGTGCAGACCGATCAGGGTCGCCAATGTGAGCGGCACAAACAGGAAGCCGAGGGCCGCGCCTCTGAGCGCAAGCGGCCAGAACATGTGCCCGGGACCCGTGTCCATGGCGATCCTGCCGAGCAGAAGCATTGAGCCTACAACGCCGATTGCGCCTGCCGCCACCAGGTTCCGAGCGGGGAACCGGGAGACGAGCTTGCCAACCAGCGGCATCATCATCGTAGTCGCAATTGCGCCAGGCAGCATAATCAGTCCCGTCTGCTGGGCGGTGTAGTTGCGCATGTCCTGCAGGAAATCGGGAGGACGAACGTGCCGCCGTAAAGACCGAAGCCGAGCACCGCCGCGAAATACGGCCGCCGCGAACCCCCTGTTCTTGAGGATGCGCAGGTTGACAGCAGGGTACGGAGTATGCAGTTCCCAGATAATAAACGATGCAATCCCAATCACCGACATCACCGTCAGCCGCTGAATAAGCGCAGAGTCGAACCGAGCTCTCGCGGTTGCCCTTCTCCAGGATCGTCTGCATGCATCCAAGGCCCATAGCAAGCATGCCGATGCCCACGAAGTCCACGCTGCGGACTCTCTTGATACTTGGAATCGTGCACGGACAAGGTCACCAGGATCGTGGCAAGTATGCCTATCGGGATATTAACAAAGAAGATCCAGGGCCAACTGTAATTATCGGTGATCCAGCCGCCCAGCGTAGGGCCGCAGGTCGGTCCGACCATTACCCCGATCCCGTAGATTGCCTGCACCATTCCCAACTGCTGCGGCGGAAAAATCTCCATCATGGTCGCCTGCGCGGTGGAGAGCAGCGCGGCCCCTCCCGCACCCTGGAGGATTCGGAAGAACACCAGCATATTCAGGCTTCGGGCCGTTCCACAGAAGAACGAGGCAGCCGTGAAGATCATCATGGAAGTTGCGAGGTAGCGTTTCCTGCCGAACGTGGACGACAGCCAGCCCGTCAGCGGAAGCACGATCACATTCGCGATGATGTAACCCGTCGAGACCCATCCGATCTGGTCCAACGTCGCGCCCGAGGTTGCCCATCATCTGTGGGATGGACACGTTGACGATGCTGGTGTCGATGACTTCCATCAGCGTTCCCAGCATTACGGCGATTAATATGATCCAGCGTATGGTATCTGAATATTCCGCGTATTCGGCTTGTGGGGCTGCAGCTTGAGCCGTTGACATTCAGACTATCCTTTTTTTACCCTGGCGATGACGGAGAGCCCCACGCTCAACTGGTCTGCGCCGGGCTGGCCGGGCTCCAGAACGATCTTGACCGGCACCCGCTGCACAACCTTCGTAAAGTTTCCCGTGGCATTATCCGCGGGAAGCAGTGCGAATGTGGAACCTGTGCCGGGGGAAAGGCTGTCGACGTGGGCCTTAAATACGTGACCGGGCAGCGTCATCAACGATGACCTCCGCCGGGCATCCAACCTTACACCATCGAGCTGGGTTTCCTTGAAGTTGGCTGCGACCCACGGGTCACCGCTGACAACCATAGCTATCAGAGGTGTTCCCGGCTCGACAAGCGAACCGACATCCACATCTTTCTTGCTTACCCGCCCGTCGACAGGAGCAAAGATACGCGTGTAACTCAACTGAAGCCGGGCTGCATCCAGAGCCGCGCGCGCCTGTTCGACTTTGGCCTTTGCCTGCTCCTGGGCGCTCTTGCTCTCCTCAACCTGGCCGGGAGCGGTCCGTGCCTGTGCCAACTGGCCCATGCTCCGCCGCTTTCGCGCCTCGGCCTGACGCACGGACTGCAAAACCGCGCTGCTCTGAGATTCGGCCTGGTGCATCCTCCCGGGCGGCCACCGACTGATCCCGTGCCGCGGCAAGCTGAGCCTTAGTCTCGGCTATTGCCGCATCAGCGCCGTCCAACTGTTCTCGCGCGGCGCTAAGGTCCGCCTGCTTCTGGAGGACAACCGCTTTAGCCGACGATACCTGCTCGCGCGCGCTTTCCAACTGAGCATTCGCGTTCAGTGACGACGCATCGGCTTGATCGAGTCTCTGCGCGCTCTCCGCTCCCTCCTTGGATAATGCGGCATAGCGCTGAGCGTCGCGCGCAGCCTTATCCGAGAGTGCCTTCGCCGCGTCCACATTTGCCTGGGCAGTCCGCACGGCCGCCCTCGAAGCTTCGAGTAGTGCCTCCGCCGCGGCCACTGCCTGGATGTAGCGTTTCTTTGCAACGACCGCTGATTTAACCGCTTCCTCAGCCGCTCCTACATTTGCCGCAAGGCCCTCCGCATTAGCAGCGGCATTCTTCACAGCCGACTGGCTGGCGCGCAAGGTCCGCTTGTGCGCCTATGATACTGCTGGAGGCCTGATCCATTATGCCGTGGGCCTGCATCAACTGAGCGTCGCCTTGTTCGGAAGTCAGCATAACGCTCACTCCGGCGCCCTTTGCCTGGGCAATCGCCGCGTGCAGGTCCGCTTCCTTTTGCGCGAGAGCGGCACGGTATGTGGCATCGTCGAGCACGACCATCAACTGCCCGGCCTTGACTTCCTGATTGTCCCTGACAAGCACCTGTTTCACCACCCCGCTCACCTGCGGAGCAATCTGCACGACGTCCGAAGTGAGATATGCATCGTCGGTGGACTCGTAGTGCGACGAAACGATCCAGTGATGCACTCCCAGCACCAGGACCACGGCCAGCGCAGCGCCTATTAATGTTTTGTTGCGCGGCGTCATGAACGACGGGCGGCTGTCATCGTTTGCTGATGAGCCACTGCCGTCTGACCCGGGAGCGTCCGGCCTGTCGGTCCCAAGGACCGCAGTGTGGGAATGATTGTCGTCGTTATTGAGCTTATTGTTCAAAGCAATTCTCCTATGCTAATGTTCACATAGTCCGGCGCAGCAGGCCGCAAAGCAGTAAATCGGAAATCAGCCTGACCTCGGATTCGATCTGGTTGCGTTCACCAAGCTGGGCGGTGCTGAGGCTGTAAGGCAGCAGCGAATTAGTCGCGAGCAGCAGAGCGTAAGCCGTTTTCTCGGCGCAATCAAACTCCAGCGTGCCTCTCTGGGTCCATCCATCAGAACAGAGCATATAACCTCAACGTCGCCGGCGCGGTAACGGTCGCGTCTGGCCAGCAAAGAAGGCCTGATCGCAGCATACAGCTCATCAACGCTCTGGGCGAAGTCTTGGGCCATGTCGAACGTGAACATAACCCGCATCAGCAGAATACTGCGGAGTCTTTCTTCCGGTGCGGCATCGGAACCGGCGATGGATCTGAACTTCTCATTAAGCTGCTCGTGGAGCCGGTCGAACCAAAGTCAGCGCGACCTCTTCCTTACTGGGATAATACAGGTAAATCGTGCCCTTGCCGATCCCGGCTTCCTGCGCGATGTCTTCGACAGTCATTTTCTTGTAGCCTGTACTTCCCCAGTAGGCGACCTACGGCGTCAAGAATGGAATTTCGCACGTCCTCGTGCAAAGTGACCTGCTGGCCCTCATTCATAGTTGACTCCTGACCACATCCGTATTCTGGTCAAATTGTAGCACGTGGCGGGGGGTCGAGTCAAGCGCTCGCGGCAATATCTCGGCAATATGCACACGGCATGTGCATTGTTCGGGCAGATTTGCAATCTAGCCCGTGAAGGCAATCCGGGGATTTGTAATCCCCTCGATTGGAGGCCTTTTATGCTGCGGATCTTTTGCCGGTGCAACGTTGATGGGTTGGTCAAAATCTCCTTTTCTTCGACCTGTGGAACAGAAACCCTCGAATTGTCACACGTGTGGCACACATCTTCACCGGGAGAGAGTTCAGTTCTGCGGGAATGGCAAAAAAGCGCGCGATCCGGCTGTCAGAAAACTTTCTAGAAAAACTTGCCCTAAAAGTAATGAATTTGCGGGGTGGTTGTGTAATTAGTCCTTGTGAGTGGACTAGATGAGCTGACAAGAGAAGAAATGGCGGCGCTGGTGATCAAGCTACACGAGACGGCGCAAGTTCAGCAGAAGGGGATTGCTGAACTGAGGGCTGTAGTGGAGCACCAGGCACAGCGGATAGTGGAGCTTGAGGAGGAAGTAGCGCGACTGCGCGGAGGTCGTCCGGGCGTTGACCTTTGCATCAAGCCCAGCGTTGCCAAGAAGGAGAAGGGGCCTCGAAAGAAGCGCAAGAGTTCCTTTTCTCGACATTCTCTGGCTGCAAACCGGGTGATGTACCACGCACTGGACGAATGTCCTGACTGCGGCAGGCCGCTTTCTGGTGGATCGACGAAATGGCGGCACCAGGTGATAGATACTCCGCGTGTCAGAGTGGACGTGACTGACCACGTATTCGTCGAACGCAGGTGCGGTGTTTGCGGCAAGCGGTGGACTCCTGATGCGAGTGTCGTGCTTGCCGATATCGTAGTTGGCAAGAAGAGCTACGGAGTCGGTCTAATGAGCCTGATTGCTCACCTAAAGACGGCGTGCCGAGTTCCGATAGGCCTTATACGCAAGCTCATGTATACACTTTACGGCATAAAGATATCTTCTGGGCAGATAGCCGAGATTCTGCATGATGTTGGAGAACTTGGCGAATCGACATATGATGACTTTCTTGATACGGTGCGTGGTTCTCCGGTGGTGAATGCTGACGAGACAGGCTGGCGTGAGGACGGGGTAAACGGCTATATCTGGAGCTTCTCAAGTCCGGATGTGCGCTACTACACATATCGACACTCGCGTGGAAGTATAGTTGCCAAAGAAGTGCTTGGCGAGGAGTTTACGGGCGCTCTGACCTGCGATTTCTACGCGGCCTACAACTTCTACGAGGGCGAGAAACAGCGGTGCTGGGTTCACCTGATTCGTGACCTTAAGGCTCTGGTGGAGAAGAACCCCGACTTGCCGGATGTGGCGGCATGGTATCCCCTGGTTAAGGACGTTTACGAGCGCGCAAAAGATACTATTCTCATGCGCTATACCGACCACGAGCGCAGCAAGCTCAGAGAGGGCTTTGAGCGTGAACTACTCGCAGTCTGCAAGCCTTATACAGGCAACAAGACGGCACCGCAGCGAGTGCTTGCCGAGCGGATGGAACGCTTTATAGGAGAGCTCTTTGTGTTCGTGCAATGCCCGGAGGTTCCCTCGGAGAATAATGCCGCTGAGAGGGCGATCCGACCGGCCGTAGTCGCGAGGAAGATAAGCGGTGGAACACGTTCTGAGAGGGGATCTAAGACCAGCAGCATCCTACGCACGCTCTTCGAGACTTGGGCGTTGCAGGGTCGCAACACCATGGATGCTTGTCGAGAGATGATCGCCAACTCAACCGCTGCATAGGTCGCTGCTTGCGGATAGAAGATTGTTCCCGCAGAACTGAACTCTCTCTTCACCGGGCATACGGTTGACATCGTCAACCAGCCGGGGTTATAATCAATTCCAGAGCTGGCGGACATAATGCTTGAATCGATAGTGTCCCAGCAGATAAGACTGCGCCGACACAATGGGAGGTTTGCGTTGAGAAGAGCTTTGTTGTGTGCCGCGGTCGCTGCGGCAGCTTTTCTCGTGGGATGCGGCGGGGGCGGCAGGCCAAGCTCGTCTAGTGCTTCAGCATCTTCTCCTGCTCGGCAGGTGCAATCCGGCAACGCCATAGTCTATTCCGTTACCGGGACTGCCGACGGCCCTGATCCTGTCCCTGTCACGGGAACGGCAACCCTTACCGTGAGAAGTGACCCTCAAGCTCCAAAGTACGGAGGTCGTGTTCTGTACTTTCATTACGTCTTCGACTTGACTTGGGAAGGCGTCGGCACTGAAATGGGTGACTGGGGATATATGCGGGAGCAAACTCCCGACGGCACAATGTACGATGCCAACAGTGAAATCCTTGGGATTGCCCCGTCGACCGCTCTTCCAGTGGTCGATTTCTGCCCCACGTCGCAAGGCCAGTCCAGCAGTTATACACTTACACTTGCAGAAGGTACAGACAGCGTGACTGTCACCGCCGGCGCTGCACAGCAGATTGCAGGGATCACTGCTTATGAGATTGATGCGACAGACTCATACCAGCCCGGCAGCTTGGAGACCTTATCAGAGTGGTTTGCCCCGAGTCTTGGATTACCGGCAAAGGTTATGATACCTAATTATATTATAGGACCGCAACTTCTTTCTATAACGCTGACCTACCAGAGCAAGAACTTCTGAGGCAGCGCTCGTCGGGTTCGAAGCAGCGGAACGGGCTAGATTACAAATCTGCCCGAACAGTTCCTCGGCAATAACGCGGCGACGAACTCCTTCACAAAATTCCCAGTTGACAGCCCTAAATCCGCATGCTACATTCCCGGTGAGGCGTCCTGCGTGGCAAAAGGGGTTGAGAGATATGAAGAGGCTTGTGTTTGCATTATTGACAGCCGGCGTTATCGTGTTGGCGGCGGCGGCCTGCGTCGGGGCTGAGGGAGTGACCCCGGGCGGATTGGCCATAAGCGGCCAGATGTATTGGGAAGGTGACGGCGACCCCCTGCAATGGAGCCAGATCTGGCTCTGTCAAATGGGAGGGCAGCAAAACGGCGATCCCGGCAACGCGATGTACGCCACGGCGGATACGATCGATCAGGAGGGATCAGGCAAGATAGGTGTGAATGATGGGGTTTGCGATATACCCCTTGGCAACTACGCTGATTTCGGCGGCGTCTTTCTCGGCCACGAGGTGTATGCGCTGGATCTCACGGTCTCGCCTCTCGATCCAAATGGTTGGTCAGGCTCCGGGAACCTGTGCTTCGAGATATGCAACCCGCTGACCAATGAGATTGCGTGGTCTCTGCCGGGACCTTTCACGTCGGAACCCGTAGAGGCCTGTGTTGAGTTTTCTCAACCGATTGCGGGCTACGATCTGCGCCTGGCGGTCGTGCCCGATGTTTCTCCAATTGTGTCACTGTTGTCCGGACTGGGATTGCTCGCCTGGAGGCAAAGAAAAAAGAAAGGGCGCTGATCCCCTCAATCACCGCCCCAATCCGAGAAGCACTTAGATCTTCGTTTTTCTGGTTCTTAATGCGCCTTCCCACTTATAGCTGCTGCGCATAGTTCGTTAGAGATATCCGCCGCCCGCAGGTGTTCCGCGGCATCCTCGGGCGACGTCACGTTGATGTAGACGCCGGTTCCCATCTCAAAGCCCGCGGCAATGGTCAGTCTCGGCATAATCTCGAGATGATAATGGAAGTATGGATGCGGGTCGCGCTCCATGTTCACCGGTGCGGTATGCAGCATGTAGTTGTAAGGTGGGTAGTTGAGGCATTTGCCGATTCGCCGCAGCACGTTCTGCGTGATCTGAGCAAACTCCGCGACCTGGTCCGGGTCTTCCTCAATGAGCGAGCTCTTGTGCGACTTCGGCACGACCCACGTCTCGAACGGGAACTTCGGCGCAAACGGCTCGAAGGCGACGAAACTGTCGTTTTCTTCCACCACGCGCCTGCCAAAGTTCTTTTCCTGACGGAGCATGTCGCAGTAGACGCACCTGTCGTGATACTCATAGAACCGCTCCACCCCGCGCATCTCTTCCATAATATCCTTGGGAACCATTGGAAGAGCTATGAGCTGTGAATGAGGGTGTTCCAGCGATGCCCCGGCGATTTTCCCGTGGTTTCTGAACAGCAGCACATATTTGAACCGGTCGTCCTGGCTCAGGTCGATGATCCTCTGCCGTGCCGCCCAGAATACTTCCGTGGCCTGTTGCGTGCTGATAGTCGCGATGCAGCGGTTGTGCTCGGTGGTCTCGATGATGACTTCGTGTGCGCCAACGCCGTTCATGAAGCTGTACATCCCGACGCCCTGGCGATCGAGTTCACCTTCTATCGCCAATGCGGGGAACTTGTTGGAGACCACCCTGACCCACCAGCCCGGGGTATTGGGCTGAGTTCCGGGGTCGCGATAGCCCAGTACTTCAGGAGGAGTCATCGACTCATTGCCCTTGCAGAAAGGGCACTTTTCGTTGTGCGCTATCCTCTGGGTGACATCCTCGTTGTTCGCGGTGCTGAAATCGCTGGGCCGCTTTCCGCGTTCCGTGGCAATAACTACCCATTCGTGGGTCACAGGGTCTTTGCGGAGTTGTGGCATATACTGCTACCTCACCTCGTCGGCAAGATACCGACGGAATTGTCTGCCGCCATCAATGGCGGTTCGTGCGCCTCTCGGCAATACATTGCGTGTATTCGACGATAGGTTCTTCCATATAATGAGCTTATTACACTCAAAGAAAGAGCGTAACGCGTAGAAAGCTGCGCATTGAGAACGATGATGGTCCGGCGTCTTCTTACGGCGCGCCATCGACAGGTACTCCACGTGGACAAGCGCCACTCATTGGCTTTTTTTGACGTTTTCTGCGATAATTGAGGAGTAATCACAATGACTCTCTTTGCTAAGAAAGGGTGTTCACCCGGCACTGATTCGGAACTGACTTATGCTGTTATCATTAATATCGTTATCGCCTTCGCCCAATGAAGCCGACGGCGGGAGCCGCCAGAGACGCAGGAGGCGGCATCAATCCAAGCCTATACAACCCATACACGACGAACCCGGCAGATGGATATGGTCGCAGGGACCGGAAGCGCCGCGAAACTTCTACCTCTATGCGCGCAAGACATTTAAGCTCTCGGCCAAACCAACCAAAGCCACCATCAAGGCTTCCGCTGAAAACAGCTACAAACTATATGTTAACGGCGGCTACGTCGGCAAAGGGCCCGTAAGAAGCGGCGAGGGATACACCTACTACGACACCTTTGACATCACCGAGTTCCTGAACAAGGGCAACAACGTAATCGCCTTCCACGTCCATTACATCGGCGAAAGCACCTACAGCAGCGTGCCAAGCCGCCCCGGGCTTATCTGCAAAGCCGAGATCGAGACCGGGGAAGAAGTCCAGATTGTGGCGACGGACGAAACGTGGAAAGTGCGACGTGCCGAAGATTGGACCGATGCCGGCGCCAGGCTGTGTAAGGAACTTGGGTTCCAGGAAGTCTATGACGCCCGCGTTCGAATAGATGATTGGTGCGAGGTCAAGTGTAGCGAAAAAGACTGGGAAGCCGCGCAGGTCGTCGGCGACGTTCCATCGATGCCGTGGGGCCGTCTGATCGAGCGCGAAATCCCGATGCTTGTGGAGGAGAAAATCCTCCCGAGTGCAATCGTCGGCACGTTCAATTCCCCGCCGAGAAGCATCGAAACCCCGCCCGGAGATGTGCCTGAGCTGATGGCCGCGGGCGAGCTTTACAGGCTCAAGGACGGCGGCGTTAAAGGCGCGGAGGAACTGCTTTCGGAAGCTGGCGAGACGCAGGTAAAGACCCCGCGCAGCGATGTCGGAGTCGTTTTAATACTGGACTTTGGCCGGGAGATCAGCGGCAATGTCGAGATCTCAGTCGCAGGGTCGGGAAGCGGCTGCATAGATCTTGGCTACAGTGAAACGCTGCAGGATGGCCGTGTTAAGCCGAACCGGAGCTCAGTCAACTATACCGACCGGGTGCATCTCAAGAGCGGCCGGATTCAGTGGCAGAGCTTTGCGCCCCGCTCGTTCCGATATATGCAGCTTGAGTTCCGTCGTTTTACGAAGGCGGTCACGCTGGAATACATTCGGGTGAACGAGACCCTCTACCCGTCACTCCACAGGCAGTTTCGAGTGCAGCGATACCTTATTGAACGAGATATGGAAAGCCGGAGCGCGCACGACCTCTCTGTGCATGCAGGATACGTTTATCGACGATCCCTCGCATTATCGCGCACAGCGCTGGGCGGATGCGAGGATTGAATCGCGCGTAGCGTATTACGCGTTCGGCGAGACCGGGCTTCTCGCCCAGGGTTTGCATCACATAGCCGATTCGCAGAAGCCGGAGGGCACGGTTCTGGGCATGTATCCGGCTTCGGACGAGAAGCTGGTCCCGGATGTCGCCCTGCTCTGGATTTACTCTATTCTTGACTATTATGCGTTTTCGGATGACGCGGGACTGGTTGGAACTTGTACCCCGTGGTGAGGCGTCTGCTGGGCTGGTTCGCAAGATACACGGGTCCGGATGGTCTCCTGTCCAATGTGCCCGGGCGTTTGTTCATAGATGCGGCCGATCTTGACAAGCGGGAGAAGTGACCGCCCTCAACTGCCTGTATTATCACGCCCTTCGCGTTGCCAGCGCGCTTGCCAGCATTTCAGGAAATGAGAGCGACGCGGACGCGTATATGGAGATCACAGGCCCCCTGCGGCTGGCTATCAACAAATATCTCTACGCTCCGAAGCGTGGTCTGTATGCGGAGTGCAGGGTAAACGGCAAGCTGGTGGAAAAGTTCAGCCGCCAGACCAACATACTCGCCGCGCTCTTTGACGTTCCCGATCACTATCAGAAGTCGACCATCTGCCGCCAGATGCTGGGCAATTTCATACCCGATAATCTCACGCCGTATTTTACGTCGCATTTCCTGGAGATTCTTTACCAGGGCGAGTTCCACACTGAAGCACTGAATATCATCCGCCGGAAGTGGGGGGAGATGGTCAGGGCAGGCGCGACAACGCTTTGGGAGAGGTTCAATCAGGAGGCCGGCTTGTGCCACGGCGCTTCCGCGTGCCCGACTCGTGACCTGATCGCGGAGTATCTGGGAATCAAGCCCGTGCTGGGCTCCCATCGCTTCTCGGTGGCCCCGCACGTCGGGGATCTGGAGTGGGCCAGGGGATCGATCGGCACCGATGCGGGGCCTCTTTCGGTCGAGTGGAGCGTGGGCAGAAATGCGTTGTATGCTATCTGTCGTGGTTCCGGAGGGAATGAAAGTAGATGTCTATCCGCCTGGTCGAGCTGCGTCCAGGACCACGGTGAACGGCAAGGTTCAGGCAAGCCGCGTCGTGACCCTGAGCGGCGGGAATTATCGAGATCAAGGTAACTGCCGCGCGGCCTCCGAAGGCTCCGAAGCTCGATGAGAGCCTCCTGCCGGTGGAAGTGCCGCACGTGGAAATCCTCGCTGAGGTATCTCCGCGCGGGCTGCGGCGACTGACGGGCAGCGAACGGCGGCGTCCGTCCAGATCGAGAGATCGAGGAACCGACGGGCGAACCTCGGTTATCGACTCCGAAGAAACCGAAGCGGTGTTGGTAGAGCCTGCCGGAGTCGAATCTGATGCGATGGCTGCCGAGGCTTCCGAGTCGACCGAAGCACGCCAAAAAGAATCGAGAAGAAAGTCCCGCCGGGGCGGTCGGAACCGCTCCAAAGCAACGGTTCGCCGGAACAGATGAAGCTGTGGCTCAAACAACCGAAGCACTCGCGCCTTCTGCTGAGGCGCAGGTCGCCCAGGCCCAAGTCGCATCCGAGCCTGCCGCGGAAGAACACGTCGAAACCGGACGCAGCCGAAGTGGAAGACGCCGGCGCGGCGGCCGGAGGCGCTCCGGCGCTTCTCGTGCTTCCGAAGAGACTCCGGTACAGTCTGAAGGCGGCGGTGATCAGGCGGTGGCTCCCGCAGTTGTCGATGTAGTGCCCCAACAGCCGGTCGCGCAGGGCGAATCCGCAGGGTTCGAGCCGGACCGAGAGCACGCCGAAACCGGACGCAGCCGAAGTGGAAGACGCCGGCGCGGCGGTCGAAGGCGCTCGGCTCGAAAGAGAGAGCCGAGGGTTCGGCGCCCGAGCCCGGAGAAGCCCGCGAAGGGGGTGGTGGTCGAACGCCAGGTCGCTGAAATCGTGACCGAACCCCCGGCGGTCTCCGAAGCCGGTTCGGATGAGGAACATCGCGAGCCCACGCACAAGAGGCGCCGGCGCGGTGGCCGCAGACACTCGGGGTCTCGAAACAGAGCGGAGAATGTCGAGGGCGCGGTCTCTGAACCCGCGGCAGTGGAGACACCCGCCGAACCGGTGGAAGAAGCTCCCACGCGCAGGCGGAGAAGCTATTCAAGAGAACGCGGCGCAAGATCGGCCGGTAATGAAAGCGCGGCTCCGGCCCAAATCAGTGCGCCGGTAGAGCCTGCCGCGCCGGTTATCGAACCTCCGGTCCCTGTGGTTCGAGCGGATGCGCTTCCGGAAGCGTCCGAAGAGGCGCCAAAGAAGAAACGAAGAACATACACCAGGCGCAAGCCGGCGGCAGAAGATAAACCGTAATCATGGGAAATTTCGGGGGCTTTGGCCCCGAGAACCCCTACCAGAGACCTGTCTCCGGACTATGCTGGGGCCGCCGGCTTAGCAAACCACACCGGCCCCGAACCATGTCTTGTCGCCCGCAAGGGTGACGGGGAAGCGTTGGGAGGGGAAACTCGCAGGCAGGGTAGGAATGAGCGCCAACGGAAGTAACTACAGCATCGTCTATGATTCGACAGCTGGTAATCCTGCGGTGATTGAGGAACGAACGTCTGGCGGAAGTGTTTACTATTACCGAGAGCCAAACGGTGAGTTGATAGCGAGACAAGCTGGTTCAGACTGGCACTATTACCACTTCGATGCACTGGGATCAACCAGACTATTGACGAACGGAAGCCGAACAGTCACAGACAAGTATGCGTATGATGCTTATGGAACTTTGATTTCGCACGATAAAATGACGGCAACTTCGATTGATCAGCCGTGTCAGTACGTCGGGCAACTGGGTTATTGTACCCATTATCAAGAACCGGAGTTTGGATTGGTGCAGCTTGGAATAAGGTTCTACGATGGTGATGTCGGCAGGTTCACACAAAGAGATTCGGTAGAGTCTTCCACGGGAAGCAGCTTTGCCTACGCAGACGGCGGACCAATCGCAGCTACTGACCCCAGCGGTTTGTCCCCGCGCCAGCATCCGAAATGCAAAAGCACAAACCGGTACAAACCACCAACGTGCGGCAATGGCGAGACAGCAGTGTTCCTTACATGTTTTTCCGGAGCTGGCAGTGGCGGAACATGGGGTAATGGTGCCGTCTATTGCACTCATAAGCAGTGCGGGGGATGCCGAAACTACTCACAGCCACTCTGCCCAAAAGGAACACAGTTGAGTATTCCTGGTTATGGCTCTGTCACGATAGGGACGTGCGGCTGTGGACAAACGAAGAATCATCCAAGCCCGAATAACTGGATTGATCTTTGGATGTCAGGCTGCAAGAACCTGGCCTGTTGGGTATGTCTAAAACTGCCAAAGACCTGTAATCCGGGAGGCAAAGCCCAGTGAAGAGTAATGGAATTACGTTATTGCTGTTGATGTCAGCATGTAGTGGACGGGTGTTGGCTGCCGATTCGCCGAGAATCCTCTACAGCCCGCTTTCGTCCGTCATCAGAATGGTGGTTTCACCCGACAATCGGACGCTGGCTTTTGAAACCTACGGGCCGGCATCATCACAAGGTACGTATGCTGTAGCTCTTGAAAACGTGAGACCCGGACTGACACACGCTAAGCGGATCATCCTACTGGTACCAGGTGGGCGCAACTTCAGATGGAACCGAGACAGGAGTGCGTTTGTATTTGACAGACCTCCAGTCGGCGGCGGAACTGATGACGCCAACTCAATCCTGTATGTCGGAAACAAGGGGTCTAAGATATACACACGCGTTGCCTCTGGATGGATGGGGTCGTGGGCACCTAACGGTAAGAGGTTGGCATTTGTGCATAACCACGATTTGCAAGTGATTGACCTACGGACGCGGCGCGTCAGGACTCTTCTGACTGGAGTATCAAAAACAGGGCCTGATGTGCAGGATCCGATTTGGATGCCAGATGGAAAGAGCATAATCTTCTCCCGCAGAGATGGAAGACTATGGATGGTGAGGTCAGACGGTTCGAAACCTGACCGGTTAACACCCATGTCTGCACAAAAGTCAGATATGGAACCAGCCATCTCACAAGACGGCCGATATTTGGTTTTTTCCCGAGGCTACTACGGTCGCACGCGTTCATCTGAAGGAATGTTGCTTCTGGACACACACCAACTGATGCTTCTGAATTTAGCTAGCAAGCGGTTGGTTCCGATTACTAAGCGATCAGAACACATGTCCGATGAAAGTCCACAGTGGTTAAGGCGGAACATTGTTCTTTTTGTTCGGAATGGCCGATTAGCTCAAATTCTGCTGGATAAGAATCTCTGATTATCTTTTGACGTGTTGGTCCGGAGAGGGGGGTGAGCCTCGGCTCACCCCTACCTCTATGGAGTCTTCTTCCCGAAACTGCCGAGCGCGCCAACGCGCAGATTTGAAGGACAAGCACATGGGTGTACACCTACGATTCCAAGAACAGGCCTGAAAGCGCAACGCCTCCGGGTCTAACAGGTGACGAGGTAACGATCACGCTCGCGTATCTACCCTCACGTTCCAAAATGAGGAAACACAGTTTCCTGGCGGGTTCCAAGGGCAGCGCCCTGGGTGGGAGCGCGAGGGTGAAACCCTGGCATTCTAGCCCTGGCTTACGTTCTTGACCATGCGCACCGTGGTGCCGGTATCGAAGTGGAATGAGACCTCGTCCATTACCTGTGTTCATGAAGCGAATTCCGCGGCCGTGTTCTATAAGCGGATTGTTGGATAAGGGAGGCGCATCATCCGGACGGAAACCGGGACCATCATCGCTCACTGAGACGCACAGCTTTTCTTGAGAAGCAACGCAGGTCACAGTGAAGCAGCAGCCTCCGTCGTTTGTGCGGCCGTGTCTGATCGCATTGGAAACCGCCTCACCAACCGCCAGCATAACGTCGGCCCTCTGGCATCTGTCGAAACCAACCGCCGCGGCGACCTCGTCAACGCGCGCTCGGGCCTGGTGACAGTTTTCCATGGAGGACGGCAGTGTGAAGAAGTCCATTTCGCGATGTTCGCAGGCGATGTTGCAGTTCCCGGGACAGCACCCGTGAATACACTCTTTCTGAAGGCAGAAAAGCTGGGATACGAGCAGCTTGTCAAGCAAATGCTGAACGGCTCGGCTTGCTGATTTCAAATGGAGTCGTTTTCGACGGTCTATGAAACTGCCGGCCACTGAGGCGAGGTGTTTGAGGGCGGCGGCATCGATACTTTCCAGGCTGCCCAGGTCGACAGAAACGCAGCGATCGTGATCGTCAGCCAATCTGTCCAGTGCAGATACTACGCCTGAAATACTATCCTGGTCCGCCTTGCCGCTCACAGACAATGAGGGCCGGTATTCGTCCACTTCTACAGCAATAGTCAAAGGGGTCGCATCAACTAGCTGGCCCATCAGTTTATTAACCACCGATTAACGCGAGATTACAGCATTCCACCAGAGGATACCACCCCAGGAATGCTGAGTCAAGGGATACCCGCCCTTATAATTACCTGTTTTGCAAAAAATCAAGTGCTGAGCGCTGTCAGCGCAAACTACCTATTGAGTGATCCTCGATAATACGGTATCCTAGTAGGGACAGTTCAACGAGCACCACTTGGGGAGAATTAATGAACTTCGCGCAGACCGAAGAAAGCCCATATAAGGTGACCCTGGAGGTCTTCGAGGTCCACTCGACCTTCTGCTTCATCTGATTCGCGAAAACGAAATCGACATCTACAATATTCCCATCGCGCAGGTGACGCAGCAGTATTTGGAGTATCTTTCCCTGATGGAGTCGCTGGACCTGGAGATTGCGGGGGAATGGCTCGTTATGGCGGCAACGCTGCTCGAGATCAAGTCAAAGATGCTGCTGCCCGAGGACCCGAAGGAAGAAGAGTCGGAAGAAGAGAAGATCGACCCGAGGGTAGAGCTTGTTGAGCGGCTCATCGAATACGAAAAGTTCAAGGGCGCGGCGGAGGTCTTCAGAGAGCGGGAGACCGAACGCGCGAAAATGTTCGTGAGAGGGCCGGCCGACCTTGAGTTCGACCTGAAACCCACGCTTTCGCTGGAGAATATCACCGCGGCTGATTTATTGAGCGCGCTGCAGCGGGTACTGGCGGATGTCGGAGACGATAACGTCACCACACTCCAGCGCAGAAAAATAACCGTGCGAATCCGCATGCGCGAAATATGGCGGAAGATCAGCGAGGCAGCAGGGCAGATGGTATTTGAAAACCTCTTCGATGACGCGTGCAGCCGCACCGAGGTAGTAATCACGTTCCTGGCGCTGCTCGAGCTATTAAAAATGCACAGGGTGAAGGTAAAACAGCAAAAAACCTTTGCCCCAATCCACATTGTCGCACTTACGGAGCCAGATGGAAACTAGAGATGAACAACTAGATATACGGGGCCGAGAGGTCGCTGATGTGTCGGAAGTCGAGCCGGTTGCGAAGGTCCCGGTTTCAGAAATAGTGGCCGCGGCCGCGGGTTACATCGTCGCCCAGTCCGCGGAGGTCCAGACCGGCGTTGAAGCAACCGTCGATCCCGCTCAAGGGGCGGAAGAACCCGTCGGGCCCCTGTTGAACGGCGCGCTTCCGAGCATTCTGGAATGCCTGCTGTTTGTATCGACTGAGCCGCTGAGCGCTCGGCAGTTGGCGGAGACGCTGGGTGTCGAAGATAGCCGGATAGAGGAAGCGATGGCCGTTCTGGAGGATAAACTGGAGGCCGGACGGGGACTTCAGCTTATGAGGGTCGCGGGCAGCTATCAGCTATGCACTCGGCCGGAGTATGCCGATTACCGTGCGGTATTGCTGCAGCCGGCCAAGAAAAAGCTGTCCAAAGCCGCGCTGGAAACGCTCGCAGTGGTTGCATACAGGCAGACCTGCACTATGCCCGAGATCGAAGCGGTGCGTGGTGTATCGGTCGACGGGGTAATGAAAACACTGATGGAGCGCGGCTTGGTGAAGGAAGCTGGACACAAGCAAACGCCCGGTTATCCGAAGCTATACGCCACCACGCCCGAGTTCCTTGAATATTTCGGTCTCAACGATATTTCTGAGCTGCCGGATATCGACGTGCTCGCGGTGGACGAGATTAAGGCTCTCCAGGCTCAGAAGGCGCTTTTCGTAAGAGACGCCGGACACCAGGAAGCAGGCGCGTAGGCGACGTACACGAAGCGAGCCGGGGGTCCGGAGCCTGGGAAACCCTCGGACAAACGGTTGACGTAAACATTAGATTCGCACCAGGATGGTTTTTATGCCTTTTGATATTCGCAGCCGCCGAGCGGTGTTGGCGGTAGTCATAGCACTGCTTCTAGTTGTCTTCGCCCCGGTTGGGGGCTTGGGAAAGAGCGTTATCACGCTGCGCCTGGAAGAGCCCAACTCCAGCGGAAGCGTCAGCCCATCTACGCAGCCATCTCAGGCAGCACCCGCCGGCCCGAACACATCCACACCGTCGCAGACGCCCGCGGATATAACGGTTTCCCCGTCGCGTCGGAGCTTGGCGCCTCCACCTGAGATTAAAGCCGCGAGCGCAGTCGTAATGGATGCTGCCACCGGCGAGGTTCTCTATGCCAAGAATCCGCACGTAAGACGTCCGAACGCCAGCACCACAAAGATCATGACCGCCATTCTGATGATCGAAAAGTGCAGGATGACCGACACGATCACCGCCAGCAAGAACGTCAGCGAAACACCCTTTACCTCGCTCCATCTCAAGGAGGGTGAAAAGATTCTGGCGAAAGACCTTTTGGTGGGAATGCTCGTTCGCTCGGCGAATGACGCGGCGGTCGCAGTGGCGGAGCACGTTGCGGGCAGCGTGCCCGCGTTCGTAAATATGATGAACAGGAAGGCGGCCCAGATCGGCTGCGAGGATACTCACTTCGTGACTCCCAATGGCCTCTACGACAAAGACCATTACTCGTCGGCCTACGATCTGTGCCTGATGGCGCGTTACGCGCTCCAGTATCCGCTCTTTAACGAGGCCGTCAATACGAGAAAGTATTGTCTGGCAAGTAGAACGATGAATAAGAAGACATTACCGTCTATAATAAGAGCAAGTTTCTAAAGGAGTATCCCGGAGCGGACGGCGTAAAGTCGGGCTACATCAAGCAGGCCGGTTATTGCTATGTGGGGAGCGCCACGCGCAACGGATGGCGGCTTATCTCGGCGGTTCTTAAGAGCGACAACGCCAGCAGGGACACCATAGCCCTGATGGACTACGCCTTCAATAACTTTCAGCCCCACAGCGTCGTCCGGGCCGGCTGCGCGTGCACCGGCGCGAAGGTCGGCGGCTGCGCCGCGATTGTGGCGGCTGCCCCCGTTCGGGATCTCACGGTTCCCGTGCCCAATACCGGTGGCAGGATCACGACAAGAGTCGAGTTCTCTCGATTGGAAGCCCCGGTAGCCAGGGGAGCAAGGGTCGGAAATATCATCGCCTCGGTGAATGGGCGCGGAGAGTAGAGACCGTCGAGCTTCGGTCGCTCGAGGGTGTGGATGTGAGCCTGGCGCGAAGAGCGTGGTGGTGGCTGAGGACGTGCGGTGTGTTGATTGCGGGCTTGATGGTGGTTAGAAGATATGGAACAGCGTTTACAAAAGATACTCGCCGCCGCAGGCGTCGGGTCACGACGGCAATGCGAGGATATAATCGCTACCGGTAGGGTCAGCGTCAACGGCGAGAGGTAACCCAACTCGGCACCAAGGCGGACCCCGATGAGGTCACGATAACGGTCGATGGCCGGCTTATCACAGGTTTTCAGGAAAAAGTCTACGTTCTCCTCGATAAGCCGCCTGGTTACACCAGCACTTGGCGAGATCCTCATGCCGAGCATACCGTGATGGAACTTCTCAACAAGATCGACGCCTACCTGTTTCCGGTGGGACGCCTGGATGTCAACACGTCCGGTCTATCATCCTGACCAACGACGGCGAACTCGCACACCTGCTGACGCACCCATCCCACGAGATCGAAAGACCTACCTGGCAACCGTGAGCGGCAGGATCAGCGCTGGGAGCCTCTCCAGCCTCGAAAAGGGCATCGAGCTTGAAGACGGCAGGACCGCACCGGCCAGAACGAGGCTTATCTCCGTACTCTCTCAAAGCAAATACCAGCGCCGTGGAAATCACAATCCACGAAGGGAAAAAGCGGCAGGTCAGGCGGATGTTGGAAGCACTCGGGCACAGGGTTGACAAGCTCGCACGAGTTCGGCTCGGCAACTTGGATCTGAGAGGCGTGGATGAAGGCAAATACAGGTTTCTATCGAAGAAAGAACTGGCTCAACTCAGGAAACTCGCGCAAAATAAGGATAGGACACTCGACTGATGAGAAAACTGCTGATGCCCGTCGCGGCGCTATGCCTGTGCGCCCTCACGCTGAACGCTTACGCGGCTTACCCGATGAATGTGAAGGACGCCAGGGGCAAAGTGATTGCGATCAAATCCAAGCCGATGCGGATCGTGTCACTAACTCCCAACAACACCGAAATCCTCTATGCGCTGGGGCTGGGAGACCGGGTGGCCGGCGTCAACAATGACTCCAACTACCCGCCCCAGGTAAAGAAGAAGCCGAAAGTGGGCGATGTGACGATCAGCGCGGAGGCTGTCCTGGCGCTCAAACCGGACCTGGTACTGCTCATGCGTTCATCAACAGCGCCGTGATTCCTCAACTCGAGAGACTTGGGCTGACTGTGTATGCGATCGATCCCAAGAGCATAGCCGATGTCATCCACGATATTCGCGCCATCGGCCGGATAACCGGGCGTCCCGCGACAGCGGATGCCCTGACCCGAAAAATGGCAGCCGAAATGGCATCCGTCAAAGCCAGCCGCGCGCACCGGAAACCGGCCAGCGTAATGGTAATCATGCAGGCGAGCCCGCTCTGGGTCGCCGGACCGAAAACATTCGTGGACGAGATGATACGGAGCGCTAATGCGACCAACGTCGCGTTCGACGCAAGACCGGGGTTTGTAACTTTCTCCAAAGAGCTTGCCATCTCGCGAAACCCCGATATGATCATCACGGCGACGAAAAGCGACGTCGACTATTTCCTGAAAAGTCCGGAGTGGAAGACCACCAATGCGGTGAAACGCAGGACATGTTTACGTCATCAACAACGACCTCCTCGTCCGGCCCACGCCGAGGCTCGCGCTCGGGTTGAAAGAACTGGCTGAGAAGCTGGACGAACGTTAGGGAACCAAACGCCCGCTGTCCCGTCACCTTCCGAGGAACATTTCGCGCAGCCGGCCTTTGCCGAGGGTGTCAATGAGTTCCTGACTGGCTGCGAAGATGAAGAAAAGCACTGTGAGCCAGATCTGAATCGCCCAGAAGCGCGGCCAGTCGGTCTCGGCCAGCAAGTGGCGAACGGCGGAGTCGAAGCCCCCATACCTGGAAAGAAAATGGATCAGGTGTTCGGAAAACCGGACAATCAACGCTGCAATGAATGTACAAGAGCGTTCTCCAGAGGCTTGGGTATATGAGCGGCTTTCCTCCATAGCGGCCCACGAACGGCAGTAGATTTGCCAGGAGGACGGCTTTGGCGACCACGATGGCCCCAACAGTTGCGGCCAGGAAGCTGAAAACCCGTACGCCATACTCCTCCGTCGTGAGGGTGTCGGTCAGAACAATCAGGTTGAACGCCACAAAGAAGAAGACGACGGCGGGCAGCAGTTCAATGATCTCCCGCTTCAGCCATTTGAGAACTCCGAGCATTTAGCTTCGCCTCCGTGTTATGCAGGCAACTCGTGCTTCCTCAGAGTATTCCCAGTGGTGGCTGGCTTTATGCGGTGCCTCCTACAACTCCTCCTGGTGCCGCAGGTTATCTTTGATTTCCTGCGCTTCGGCGCTGTTGGGAGCTACCTGAATGACCCTGTTCCAGACTTCCTGGGCCTTGGCGGACTGGTCGTTTTCGTTATACAATAGCCCAGGGAGAGGAGGGCGGTTACATCGTCAGGATCGATCCCCAGGGTCTTCTCATATTCAGCCAGCGCCAGGTCGTCCTGCTCGTTCTCATCGTAGGCGACTGCGAGGTTGCAGTGGTAGGATGGGTTGTCCGGGGCCATTTTGACTGCCGACTCGAACTCACGGATTGCTCCCTCGATGTCGTCGTTCTCAAATGACTTCTGGCCTCGTCGATTGTGTTCCTCAGCCGTGACGGCGCCGGCCTGCGGCGCCGGCTCTGCCGCCGTGGCCTCCGGCTCCGAATCCTGCTCGTCGGAAGCCGCTAACCTTCCGGAATTGTCCTCATTGTATCTGCTTCGGAACCTCTGGCCGGCGCGCACATCGAGTGTGTCCGATCCATATTTCCTTCCACAGCTAGGGCAGAACGTCCAACCGGGGGTGATGGTATAGTTGCACGAGGCGCATTTGTCAAAGATAGCTGAGCCGCAGTCAGGGCAAAACTCCATCCATTTTGAGGTTCTGCCGCCGCATTTCGGGCAAGTCGTGTCGAAATAGATCAGAGTTCGTCCGCAGTTGGTGCAGAACTCGGAATCCACAGGAGAGCTAATGCTACCGCAGTTCGCGCACGGCTGAGCGAGGCTGCTGCCGCACTTCGCACAGAAGTCGGTCTCCTTTGGATATGGCGTTTCCACAGCTCGGACAAACGGCCGTTTCGCCGGCAGCGGGATCATTTGAGACTGCGACTGCCGGGGCTTCGGATCTGGAGGTGATGAGATTGGTGAGAAACTCCGCGGCGGATTTGAACTTTGCCAGGTCGTAAGATGGGAAATAGACGCGGGCGTTGTCCGGCTCGGACGCCGCTTCCTGCACTCTGAGCTCAATACAGCCGCTGGTCCCGGACGCAGTCGCCTCCGCGCTCTCGATCCGATCGAGACCGTAGGTATACACGTCATTGCTCGGCGATACGCCGGATGTTTGCTCCCTGATAATGAGCGCTCGCCTGTTGCTTACTACGAACGCTTCGCCGTAGCTGCCGGGCAGAGACACCAGTATGTTCTCGCCGGGCCCCAGAAGCTTGCGAACCTGATCCTGGAAACGCAATGATAGCTCTTGCTTCAAACCTGCCATAGTGTCCAATCGGGATACCTCTTTTGCAGAATCTTTTCCCTGTTACTCGGCGGGGCGCATGCCCGGCTGGTTCGATCCGTTGTGGATGCCTTCGATGTCTTCGCCCTCAAACTGGGGCGGACATTTCGGAAGCTCGAAGATGAACTTCGAGCCTTTGCCGACTTCGCTTTCAACCGAGATTTTTCCGCCGTGGGCTTCGACCAGGTGCTTCACCAGGTAAAGTCCGATGCCCGTGCCGCCGACCTTGCGCGTGTCACGGTTATCTATCTATGGAACCTGTCGAAAACCTTCGCCAGGTGTTCCTTCGGTATTCCCATTCCCTCGTCCGCAACGGTCATCCTGACGAGTCCGTCCGCCCTCTTACCGCTTACGGTGATGGTGCCGCCCTTAGGGGAATACTTGACGGCGTTGTTTGTGAGGTTTGTGAGTATCTGGTCCACCTTGTCCATATCCGCCACGATGGTGGGAATTTCCGGATCAAGATCAACTGCAAACTCGTGCTTGCTCGTGTATGACTTCTGTGCGGCCACAACCTTGCTGACTATATCGGAAATGTTCACCGGGACAGGGTTGAGGTCCAAAGCGCGGCCGGCTTCGATCCTGGATACGTTCAAAAGGTCGCTGATAAGCCTGGTGAGGCGGTCGCACTCCTGATCGATGATCGTGTAGAACTCGTGGATAGTTTCCGCGTCGTAGAATCCCTCAACGTCTTGAAGCAGGGTTGAAATGAATCCTTTGATCGAGGTAAGGGGGGTTCGAAGCTCATGGGAAACGGTGGAAACGAATGCCGTCTTCATTCGTTCGATGCTTCTGATCTCGGTAATGTCGTTGAAGATAGCGACAACGCCGATCACGTCCTGGTCCTCGCCTCTGACCATGGCGGTCTGCACCTGGTAGATACGTTCGGCGTTCTCTTCCTCGGACTTGAAGTCCGGAAGATTGATCTCTTCCTGAATTTCGCTGCCTTCTTCGATCGCCTTTGCTATCAGCGCTCTTGCGGATTCGTGTTTTATGATTTCTCTGTAGTCGCCTGCAGACTTTTCGCCATCTGTGATTCCGAGCATAGCGCGAGCGGACGGGTTCATCTGCAGGATTCTGCCGGAGCCGTGTACCATGAGCAGGCCGGCGTAGACGCTCTCGATAACGTGCTCGAGCTCTTCTTTCTCCTGAACGACCTCGCGATACATCTGCGCGCTGGCGATGACTGAAGCCGCGTTGTGGGAGAATCGGCTCAGGAGCGTAACGTCTTCCTGAATGAACACGTTCCCGTAGCGCTTATTGAAGCCCCATATAACACCGATGACTTTGCGCTCCAGGACCTGGTTCGTGTCCTCGTCTCGCTTCTCCATGACCAGGGGAACGCACACGCCGTTGGTGATTCCCAGGAGGCCGACATTCTCGCGCACGGTGCGCGCATCGTTAACGGCATCGTAGAGGATTATCGGCTTCTGATCTCTGAAGACTTCGCCTGAGATGCCCTGGGTGGCCGGCACGCGGAACTGCTTGATCTGCTCGTCGGCAAATCCGATGGCGGGTTTCCATGCCTGCAGCGCGCCATCGCGCTGGTCGTAGAGCATAAAGACACACTTTTCGGCCTGGAGGATCATGCTCGATCCTGGTGACCAGCCTCTTGAGCGTTTCTTCGAGTTCAGTCAGCGCCGTCGGGCCGTTCGACTGGCCCTCGTTTTCTCTGACTCGCTCTTCCAGGCGCTTATTTGCCTGTTCCAGAGCACCGACGGCAACATTCTTTTCTTCCAGTTGCCGTGTAAGGTCCTCAATAGTTGCTTGCAGGGACTTGGCGTCGGCGTCCAAATTCGTACCTCGCTTCAATATCGCGCTCAGCGCGGGAAACTTCAAAAAATGAGTCCATTTAATATGCGCGAAGAGCCGTCAAAGAAAACGGCGCGAGTCAGTCCGCTGTGAACGCATCGCGCCTGTTTACATCTCGAAACAAGCTCAGAGAGCCGTGTAGAGCCAACGGGATTATAGCATACCCGTATTGCTGGGTCAAACCGATTCGGGGGCTTTGCCGCCGCTGCCCCACCAAGGGCGCTGCCCTTGGATCCCGCCAGGAGCCGAGTAGCCCCTGGACCCCAATATTGCGCTTCGCTTCTATTACCATTTGACTTTTGGCGCGGGGGTTTGGTTCCAAAGGGAGGTGGAGGATTGGAGGAGGGTCAGGCAAAAAGAATGTTTATATTAGTGCATTCCCTAAGTCTAAAACATCAGCAAAGGGTCGAGGTGCTTGGGTTGACAACGGGCTCTTTTCCCGAATAACAATGCTTCCGCGATAATCGAGCCCGGCCTGGTGCAGGTTCCCGTCGTTCTGCCATTGTGTATGCTGTCCGGCGGCGCCGGTTACCGCAGTTGGTAAGGTTCTGTTTCTCCTCTTTCGCCAGACGGCCCGGTGGACATATTCTCCGGGTCTTTTTGCAGTGCGCGTGAAGGTGGATGACAGACTTCCGTGGAATGCTCAAAAAAGAACGAGTTCGGCCCAGGGAGGTCTGTGTGTTTCCGAAAATAACGCTGGCGGTGGGTGTGGCGATGACAATGTTGATGTGCGCGGCGGTTACGGCGGCGGCCAAAGACGCGCCCGCGTATAACGACATTTCCAAAATCAGGTGCGTATGCAGCTATACGCCAGGCTCTGCGGCTGCGCGCGGGGTTGACGCCTGGCGTCGCGACCTGGACGGTATGAAAGCTGCCGGTTTCAATACTGTGTGGCTGGTCAACGTGTGGCAGGCGTTCGTGCCCAATGTCGACACGGGCGAGTATATCCTGGCGGAAACGAATATGCTGAGGACCGTCTGCCGGGAAGCTAAAAAACGCAATATGAAGGTAATGCTCGTCCTAGGCTACGTCGGTGAGGGATGGGCGCCAAAGGGCATAGACGAACAGATCTGGCCTCTCACCGATGATGGCTTTAACCACTACAAAGAGTTCGTCGGCAGCATGGCCGCGCTCACCAGGGACTTCAACAATGTCATATTCATGCTTTCCAATGAAGAGATTCTGAGCGGCACTATTCTCTATACTCCCGACAAGCGACCGGAGTGCGTGGAGGCGTTCAGAGCCTGGGCACGCTCAGTGAACCCCGACGTCGATTATTGGAACCAGCGATGGAACACCAGATACACGTGGGACAATCTCTCTCCTGTGAGCACCACCCAAAGACACACCTGGCAGTGCTGGCTCGATCACTGGCGGTGGGCTATGTCCACGCTGGGCCCCAAGCTCCCCGAGTTGGTGCAAGCAATCCGTTCAGAGAAACCCGACGCGATAGTCGGCTTCCACGATTTTCTTGTCTACCCCGAAATCGCGGATATTAATGAGTCCTCCGTCCCCAATCCCGATCCATTCAACTTCTACAGCAGCGGCTACTACTATGGCGGTTCCAACAGCGACGAAGAAATCGACAAGGGCATTAAGGCTCTCAGCGATCACATAGCTGTTATGAGAAGGCTGGTTGCGAACCGGCCTTTCTTTCTGGGCGAACTCGGCGCAAACATCCGCATGAGCGGGGATGATGGGCAGAAGAAGTTCCTGGAGAAAGCGCTCGCCGTCCTGGGCAGGGAGAACATGGGCTGGAGTGTGTGGAACTGGCGATATTATCCCCAGGGGCCGAACAAGGACTATTTCAGCCTGCTCGATGAGAGCGGCAAACCCCGGCCCGCTCTCACGGCAATGATAAAAGCTAACAAGGAGTAGAAAAACCTTTATCGCGAAAGCGCGAAATGATGCGACATCCACAGCTATCGATGTTGTCATTTCCAACGCAGTGAGAAATCTGCCTTTTGAGAGGTCCGGTTCAAAGCAGATTCCTTCGTGCCTCCTCGGAATGATATAGTCGGTACGTCAGCACGCGGGATGTATGTAAACGTCCCGTTTCAGTTCCCTTTCGCTCTTTCGGAGTTTCGCGATTAATCCGATTCTGTCCCATCCCGCGTTCCCTACCATGCTTTGGACTTGTTGACAGCCGCTTAGCAGAGAGATACACTATCATCACCTGCTCAACGCTGGTTACTTACCGATTTTCCCGCCGAGCTGTGGGAGAGATCGCAATTTTTAGATGAGGGGAAGAAATGAAGCTTAGTCTTGATAGTATCGGTTATGGTGGCTATTTTACCGCGCCGGGCGAGAAGACCGACCTCGAAGATGTGATGAGAAGAGCCGCAAAGTTCGGCTACGATGGCGTGTGCCTCTACGCTCACAGGCCGATGGCGTTTCCGGTTGATATTAACGCCGATCGGAAGAAGAAGCTCAAGGACCTGGCCCTGGAACTGGACCTCGAGTTCCCCGCCGCGGTCTGCTGCAACAACTTCATGGAAGGCGAACACGTCCTTGTGTATCAGGCGGAGAAAGAAATCCTCTACACCATGGCCTGCATCGACATGGCCAAGGACATGGGCATAAGCATAGTCCGCGTCATGGCGGCATTTATCGGTTATTTCCAGAACCTGCGAGCCAGCCAGGGCTACGGCGCTCCCGCGTTCGAATCCCGTTCCAGGCGAGTTTCCCGCGGCGAGGACTGGCTGGAAGCGTGGCATCAGGTGAAGGACGGCCTCAAAGAGGTCGCGATTTATGCCAAAGACCGCGGGATAACCCTCGCCCTGCAGACCCATCCCGAGATCACCGGCAACAACAAAGAGACTCTGGAGATGATAGATGAGATCGGTATGGACAACGTGAAAGTCGGCCTCGATCTTCCGCTGTTCGAGTCTCAGGAACCGCAGTTCGTCAAAGATACGGTCTATTCGATGAAAGGCCTGATGGTTTACTCACATACCATATCCATCGCCGGGCAGAAGACAGTCGGCGGAGCGCCGTATAGCTGGGAGGAAGTTACCCCGGGAAGTCCGGATGATCCGTGCCAGTGGGAAGTCTTCCTGAAGGCCTGCAAAGACATCGGTTATGACGGGTATCTCTCCCACGAGCAGTGCTCACCGATTGTTGTGAAGGGCCACAAGCTTGGGGATCTCAAGGAGATTGACGACCGCTACGTGGCTGCGCTTGCGTATCTGAAGGGCCTGCTGAAGAAGATCGGAGCCTACACGGGGCATAAGTAAGCATTCCTGATCAGTTTGTTCTTTGGTTGGACCGCGGCGCACTGATGCGCCGCGGTCCTTTTAGTTTCGCTCCCGCACTCGCGCGGCCACCTTGTTCAGGGGCTTTGGCTTCGGATAACTCGCGGACAAGGCTTGTCGATAGATCAGGAGACCGAGGGCTACAGGGCTGCAGTCTAACACTCACAAAGCGCAATGGCATCGGACAGCTTTATGGCTCCGGAGTAGATCGCGGTTACGACGACAACCCCTTCCACGCCGATCTGTTCGAGGGTTTTCAGCTCTTTGATATCGTCGAGCGTGCTCACACCGCCGGACGCAATGATGGGGATGTTAAGTCGGCGTGCCATTCTGGCGACTGCGGCGGTGTTGATGCCGCCGTGCATTCCTTTGCGCGAGACATCGGTGAAGACGACGCGCCGCGCGCCAAGGTCGCACATTCGCTTAACGAAATCATCAGCGCGCTCGTCTGTCCTCGCCTGCCAGTCCCTGACGGCAACGTAACCGTTCAGACTGGCGACGCTCAGCACTGTGCGGTCGCCCACGGCACTGAATATCTCCTTGGCGAAGTCTACCTCTAAAGCAGCGGACGTGCCGACTACTATACGGTCGATGCCCATTTCCAGGACCCGCATCGCCGTTTCAATCGAACGAATGCCGCCGCCCATGTAGATTTGGGCTCCCGTAGCATCGATAATCTCCTTGACCGCTTCCAGGTTCCTTGGAAAGCCCATACGTGCGCCGTCGAGGTCAGCAATAAACAGCCGGCGGGCGCCCTGCTTGGTCCACCTTCGTGCTACTTCACCCGGATCGTTAGAAAACGAACTGGTCTCTCCGAAGGTCATGTGGACCGGACATACACATTTTCCGTCTAGTAAATCTATCCCCGGAAGTATCTCCATTTCGTCTCCAACAAGTTTTGGGTTGTGTGCGGCGCTTTGAACAGGACTAAACAGCCAGCGCATCGGCAAGCACCAGAGCGCCGGTGTAGAGAGCCTTGCCGAGTATTGCGCCTTCTATGCCTACAACCTCAAGCGCCTTGAGATTCCTGATATCGTCAATTGTGCTGACTCCGCCGGAAGCTATCACCGGAATGCTGAGTGACTCGGCCATTTGCTTCATCGCGGCGATGTTTGCTCCGGCGAGCATCCCATCGCGCGATATGTCCGTATATATTACCCGGCATGCGCCGAGTTCCTGCATTCGAAGCGCGAACTCGACCGCGGTCTCTTTAGTCAGTTCTTCCCAGCCTTTAATCGCGACACACCCGTCCCTTGCGTCTACGCCCAGGATTGCAACCTCTCCGAGTTCTGAGAAAATACTTTCAGCCACAGAAGCGTCCAGTGCGGCCGAAGTGCCGATTATGACCCTCTCCACTCCCAGGTCGAGCATCTGCCGGGCCGTTTCAATGCTCCGGATCCCTCCGCCAAGCTCAACTGGAACGTCGACCGCATCAACAACCCGAGCTATCGTCTCTATTTCCTGCGGGGCTCCGACCCGAGACCCATTCAGGTCGACCAGATGCAGGCGCCGGGCTCCCTGATCGACCCACTGCCTGGCCATCTCCGCCGGATCGTCCGCGAAGACCGTCACTCGATCAAATTTGCCCTGGCTTAGACGGACGCACTTGCCGTCCATTATGTCGATCGCGGGAATGATTTCCACTACAGCGCCTCCGCGAAGTTCTTGAGCATTTTCAGGCCTATGCTGCCGCTTTTTTCAGGGTGGAACTGGGTGGCGCAGACGTTGTCTTTCCAAATGACAGAGCAGTAGTCTATGCCATGATTGGTTGTGGCGGCGACAACGTCGGTCTGCGGGACAACGTAGTATGAATGGACGAAGTAAACCATGCTTGCTTCAGGTATGTCTTTCAGAATGGGAGCAGCCTTGTCGATTCGGATGGAGTTCCAGCCCATCTGCGGTATTTTAAGGCCGGAGGTGAGGGGGTTGATATCCGGCTCCTGGAAGAACTTCAGGACCTTGCCCGGGATGAGCCCGAGCCCCTGGTAGTTGCCCTGCTCTTCGCTCTCATCGAGGAGGAGCTGCATTCCCAGACATATTCCAAGAAATGGCTTGCCGGATGCCGCGATTTTTTTTACCACGTCGATGAGCTCGAACTTGCGCAGGTTTTCCATCGCCGCGCCGAACGCGCCGACACCAGGCAGTATAACCCGCTGGGCGCTTGTTATGCGCTCTGCGTCCCTGGTTACCTCGGCCTCGTATCCCAGGAACTCGAGTGCCTTGGACACGCTGCGCAGATTGCCCATTCCGTAGTCAATTATAGCTATCAATTGATACTCACCATGACTGAGTATAACAAAGGAAGAGCTAAATGACTAGGTTCGCGCAGGAATTGGCAGCTTCATTGACTCTGAACAATGGTTCTGTTAAGGTCTTTAGTGGTCAATTCCACACTGAGGATACGCAATCGTTGGAGAAACTCAACCACGAATTCTATTTGCTCGACACTATCGAGGCAGCCAAAGCCTGTCTCGGAAAGATCCTGGTGCATCGTTTGCCGGAAGGGATTTTATCGGGCAGGATTGTCGAGACGGAGGCTTATCTGTTCGACGATCCCGCATGTCACGCCAGCCGCGGAATGACGAATCGAAACCGGGTCATGTTCGGCGACCCCGGCCACGCTTACGTTTACTTTACCTATGGCTTCCACTACTGCCTGAACTTTGTTACCCGGCCGAGAGGTATTGCCGAGGCAATCCTCATAAGGGCGCTCGAGCCGCTGGAAGGTATTGACCTGATGAAGTACAATCGGAACAAGACTCGCGAGCACGACCTCTGCAGCGGTCCAGGTAAGCTCACCCAGGCGTTAGGGATTGGGCCGGAGTTGAACGAAGAAGACTTGCTCGGTGACAGGCTCTACGTGCTTGACGACGGCGCCGACGCCGGCGAGATCGTCGCGCGGCCCCGCGTCGGCATCAAAGTGGCCGCCGAAGAACTATGGCGGTTCTATCCGGCCGACTACAAGGAGTGGGTGTCGAAGCCGTAGCAAGCGGGCCGATTAGTCGCGACATAATTAGCGGCAAGATACGAGTAAGCTTGGGAGGTTTCCACCCTCACCCTGGCCCTCTCCCTCGTAGGGAGAGGGAATACGTTAGTGCAAGATTACAGCTAACCTATCTTCTATAGGTCGCCTCGCCCTATGAGGGATAGGAAACGCAGCAATCCCGCAGCTTCTAAAAGAGCGAAAATACCGCTTATATGAGTGCTCCCAATCCTGCTTTCTGCTATACTATCTAATCATTGAACTACGACGGACTCATACTTGCGGCGGTGATCGCTGAACTCAATGGAACGATACGCGGGGCGCGCGTTCAGAAGGTGCGCCAGCACAACGATACGGACGTCACCCTGGAGATCCGCGGGGTTGGTCACACCTATTTGCTGTTTCTCTCGGTGGATCCGCGTTTTCCACGGGTCTATCTGACGGCAAGCTCAAATCCTGTGCCGCAGGAGGCCCCGAACTTCTGCATGGTCCTGCGTAAATATGTGCAGGGCGCGCTGATATCGTCCGTCGAGCAAGCCGGCTTCGACCGGATCTTGAAAATGCGCCTGGAGTCGTCTGAGCACGGGAAGTGTTCGCTCATACTCGAGATAATGGGCAAGCACAGCAACCTGGTTTTGACCGACGACGAGGGGAAAATCCTCGGCGCGGCAAAGCACGTCGGCGCCACGATCAGCCGCTACAGGCAAATCCTGCCCGGCCGTGAGTATCTGCCGCCTCCGGGTGGAGACAAGCTCGACCTGAGGAGCGCGGACCCTGCTTTACTGCGCGTGTTGTGGAGCAACTCGCTTCAGGAGAACGACGCCCCCGCCAGTGTTCGCGA
The DNA here is from genome assembly GCA_963775535.1 of uncultured bacterium. Lineage (GTDB taxonomy): Bacteria > Armatimonadota > UBA5829 > UBA5829 > UBA5829 > CAVZJH01. The sequence goes on from CAVZJH010000049.1 coordinate 77,193, forward strand.
CTGGCTGATGAGCACGTTCAGTGGGGTGGGGCCGTTTTTGGCGGATGAGATAACCGCGCGCTCAACCGGGGATGGGCATGTATCGCAGGAGAAAGTCTTCGCTGAATTGGCCGGTCTTCGCGAGATGGTCAGGACATCCGCTTATATGCCCGTGTTCGTAACGGGAGAGCGCGGCGAGGGTTTGATGGTCTACCCGATGCCGTCGGTCCAGCGTCCGTCCTCGCTTCAGCACCCGCGCGTCTCGGTCAATGAAGCCCTCGATACGCTCTTCAGAACGCTCGTCACCCGGACCCTTGCTGATGACGAGCGCGTACAAACGCTTACCGCGATCCGCCGCGCGCAGGCTGCCCGGAAACAAACCCTGAAGTCAATCGAGCGCACGCTCCTCGAGTCCGAGAAAGCCGATTCGTACAGGCAGATCGGCGAACTGATACTTGCCAGCCTCCACCTGATGGAAAAGGGAGCGAAATCCGTTCGGCTGGTCAACTATTTCGACCCCGATATGCCGGAGGTCGATGTCGAGCTGGACGAAAAGCAGACACCCCAGCGCAATGCGGAGCGATATTTCAAGCGCTACCAAAAGGCGCGTGATGCCGTATCGAGCGCCGAGTCGCGCAGGGAGAATGTGCTCAGGGAAGTCAGAGAACTGGAAGCCGCGAAGAGTGATGCGGAGTCGGCAACGACGGTGGAGTCTCTCAAGAGTCTGCGGAAGATGCTGACGGAGCGCGACTTGCTCAGGCAGGAGATCGTACACGAAAAACAGGCCGAGGAGTTCGCGGGTTTCCGCATCCGCCGGTTCCACACTCCCGAGGGATGGGAGATACTCTACGGCGAAAACTCCACATCCAACGACCACCTGACCCAGCGAGTCGCGCGGCCCAATGATGTCTGGCTGCACGCGCGCTCGATCACCGGAGCCCACGTGGTGATCAGGACCGCCGGCCACTCAGGCGATGTCCCGAGGCCGGTTTTGAGCCGGGCCGCGAAGATTGCCGCCCAGAACTCGGATGCAAAGCACTCGTCGCTCGTCCCCATAGACCACACCCTCCGCAAATACGTCCGCAAGCCCCGCGGCTCCGCACCGGGGTTCGTCACCTACCGCAACGAGAAGACGATTGACATTAATCCGAAGGAATGATGGGTTTAAAGTCGCAAGGTCTGTTCGGGCAGATTTGCGATCCGGCCCACAAAGAACAATCCGGGATCTGATGGCCGAAACAGCGGCAGCACATCAAATCCAGTCATTCCGAGCGAAGCCAAGGAATCTGCTTTGAATCAGAAGCCCTAGACAGCAGATTTCTCACTGCGTTCGGAATGACAGTATTGGCAGGTCATTTTGAACGACCATTAGGCAGGTTCACGCTCAAAACGAGCTATAATCTCCTGTAACAGGACTAAGGACCAGCAACTATTTCGCACCCAAGTCCGGGGCGATTCGAGACCTTCAGCACGGGGCCGCGCCGTTCCACTCCACCGGTGACAGGCTGGCTCGCCAGCAGCAGGTCCGAATCCAGATCGAAGACACTGAATGCGCCCGTTCCGCATCCTATGTGCACAGCGGCCGATTGTCCGATCTTGGACTCCAGCATGCATCCGAACATCAGACTCAGACCCGCGGCGCGACAGATGGATTTTATTTCCAGCGCCCCGACCATACCGGCTTTCATTATCTTGACGTTGACCCCGGTCGCTGCCTTGTAACGCGCGATCTCCAGCACATCAGCCGGTGTCTGCGCGGCTTCGTCGGCGAAGACGGGAACACCCGCGTTCTCCGTCACATACCGCATGCCTTCCAGATCGAACGCTTCGACAGGCTGTTCGATCAGAGAGATGCGAATTCCCTTCTCAGTCAGCTTCCTTGTGAAGTTCACTGCTTGCGAAGGAGCAAAGCCCTGGTTGCAATCAATATTGAACGAACAGCGCGGGGCCCCTTCGCGGACAGCCAATACGCGCGCCGTATCCTCTTCTTCATCCTTGCCGACCTTTACCTTGAACATTTTGAAGCCCTTGGCGCTTAACTCAGCGGCTCGTTCCCGGGCGTGCTCGGGATCACAAATGGGGATTGTTACATCGGTTTCAATCCTGAGGGGCGCACCGCCCAGGTGGGTGTAGAGCGGAATTCCGAGAGTCTTGCAAAAGGCATCCAGTATCGCCATCTCGATTCCGGCGCGAGCCGACTTACCATAGGGCAACACTTCCGCAAGCTTTTTCGAGGACAGCCTGTATTCGCTGAGGTTCGCTCCCTCCAGCGCGTCTGCGGCGGCGGCGATGTCATTCACTACCGTGGTGACGTCCTCGCCGGTGACATACTTGACTGGTGTGGCTTCTCCGTATCCGACGACGTCGCCCGCGTGCAGTTCGACAAGCACTGTAGGCGAAGACGTAGCCCGACGCTGGGCCGTCTCGAACGGCTCACGCAGGGGAAGATCGATGGGGCGTGACAGAATCTTATCAATGCGGTGCATATTAGAGATTATACCAAACCCGGCAACTTGCTGGAAGAGCGGGGGCAAAAGCGGGCTATCGGCAGCGTTCCTGAACAGCCGACCGCTTTTCTATGCAATTCTGGGTGGCGATTTCCGAATCGCCACCCAGAAACTACGGCGGGATTTCCGAATCCCGCAAACATGACGGTCTACGTTCCCTTCGCCGCGCCTTCCAGCTTATTCACTTCTTCCATGGCTCGCTTCGCGTCCTTGTGGTCCGGTTTCAGTTGCAGGACCGGTTCCAGGAACCGCCTGGCGCTATCGAGATCCCCCAGCAGAATAGCAAGCCGCCCATTTATGTAGTTGCCCTCGACGCTGCTCACGAACAGATGAATTGCATAATGCTGCGGCTTCAACTTCAGCAGCCCGGCGGTCAGGAATACCTGAAGCTCGGAATCCAGTCTTTCGCCGAATTCACGCTCGACCCACGCGAGGTTCAGGCGCGCGTTCACATCTTCCGGGGTCATCTGCAGTGCCAGGCGCAGCTTGTCAGCGGCCTGTGACCACTTTTTTTCCTGGACCAGTTTTTCGGCCTGGGAGACCAGTTTCTTGGGTTCACCGGACTCTATTCCATCCTTGACGTTCTTTGGAACGTAAGCCATCAGCTTGGGCTGCGGATCATCTCCGGTTTCCCTTTTGATGGCCTCGCAGATCGTGGCCGAATCATCGGCCGGATTGTATTTGAGACTCTTGACGATCCTTGCCAGCTTATCTGAACGGTTCCCACCCAGGATTCCGGAAACCAGTTCAACGGAATATTGCACCTGGGCAGCTTCCAGCGAGGGGTCAAAGAATGGCTTCTGCTGGTTCTGGAATGCTGCCTGCGGCCACGCAATCAGGTTGACTTTGTCTCGCATTTTCTGGGCATCGGCGCTTACCGCAAACACCTTATCCGCTACATCGCCTGTCTGAGGATCTATCTTGCCGATCACTCGTTTGGTTACCCATCCACTTACCCCTTCGTTGAACCATCTCGCGAACGGATGGTACAGGTTAAGCCTCTCTTCGACGGCGTAGCGAACCGACTCGTGGATCGGGGCGACTACCAGAGCCTTGCTGGAACCGAGCATGTCTACAGTCATATCCACCAGCTTCGACTCGGATCTGATGCTTCCATCGCCGTTTATAAACACCGGGAAGTAGCTTCGCTTCAACTTGTCCCCGGTGTTTCCCGTCAGGTCCAGGGCCATGTTGAACTTATCCTTGTCCTGGGAATATCTGACCTGGAGCACCCCCGCATCGACGCCGCCGGTTGCCATGCCGTCCGCCGTCTTGATCAGGCGAACGTTCGAGAATGCTTGCACCAGCGCCTCGGATTTCGTTTTATAGGCATCCAAGCGTTGAGTTACAGTCTGCTGTATTTCTTCAGAGCCGAGGAGAGCCGCAATCTGTGTCGAGATATCCCCGGAGTTTGCAAGCAAAGACACTATCTGATGGTGAATATCAATGGAAGGTTCAATGGATTTTTTCATGATCCCCATGACCTTCTTTGCTTGACTCTCCATCCCGGGAGGATACGATACCGTAATCGTGCCGTCCACAAGCTGCTTCAACTCTTCCTGGGCCGCACATCCGCCCGCCAAAAGTCCCGCAGCGAACAGGCTAACGATCAAAACGCCAATAATCCGACGTGCCATTCCTGCCTCCAATCCTTTCGCCAATGCCATGCAAACAGTATATACCGAATAGCCGTCTGTTACCAGGGGTTGTGGGCAGGCATCACCTATTTGCGGGCTCGACACAACGTGTGCTATAATTCGACCGACAAGCAAAAGAATAACGGAGGTTCCATTACTTGGATACAAGTGATTTCAGGAACGGAGTTTCCATCATATTAGATAACGACATTTACACCATCGTCGAATTTCAGCACGTTAAGCCCGGCAAGGGCCCTGCGTTTGTCAGAAGCAAACTCAAGAACGTAAAGAACGGGGGAACCATCGAGAAGACCTGGCGGGCAGGCGAGAAGATGGACCAGGCTATCCTTGAGCGTATGCCACTGCAGTTTAGCTACGAGCAGGACGGAGAATACTACTTCATGGACCTTGACTCCTACGAGATGCTCCCTGTTGACCAGGAGAAGATAGGAGACGGGACCAAGTTCCTCAAGGATGGGCTGCAAGTAGCGGCCCTCACTCATCAGGGCGAGATAATCAACATAGAGCTTCCATTTACAATAGAAGCCATCATTGCAGAGACTGATCCCGGTGAGAAGGGCAACACCGCTTCCGGCGGAAGCAAGCCGGCAACCCTGGAGACCGGAGCGGTTGTCCAAGTGCCTTTCTTCATCAATGTGGGTGACAAAGTCAAAGTCGACACGCGCACCAGCGAATACTTGGAACGCTGCAAGGATTAGTAGTTATTACTCAAACTTCGGAGTCTCTCCGCTTGATCTGGTATGCAGTTAGAGCCATAAATCAATCGGGGTCTGTATTAAGGTAGGTACTCGTTTTTCCATCCAACCAAGGGAGGTTAGGGGAATTGAGACTTAGCACTCATAGAAAGAGTCAAGTCGTTGGGTATTCGGACCAGATTACGGGCCTGATCTTGAGAATTGGTGCGCCGCTGCTGATTTTGTCTTCAGCATTTCTTCTGACGGCATCATTTGGAAACGGCATTCGCGGGATGGGCCAGTTCAGTCACGCTGAGCGCGTGAACTTCATCAACTATCTCAATCTGGTCAATCAGTGTCTTGTGTACTCGGGCGCTGCGGTCGTGCTGGCGTTGATCGTTCGGCTGTCTCGAGAAGAGATTCTCGGGCAGGCGCTTTCGCTGTTGGGCGCAACTTTCTACTTTGGTTCTCCGGCCGCTTTCGGGATGATTGCCGAATACAGGGTTCTGGCGGCAAATGTCTATATTCTGTCCGTAATAACCGCTTTCCGCACGCTCGGCCTGGTATGCCTTATCCCGGGCTTGATTTTGGTATTAAGGGATGCCGCCGTGCGCATCTGGACAGGGGTTTCCGTTAAGCGGGTCCTGGAACGACGGTGGGGAGATGAAGAAGAGCGCCTGAAGAAGAATCTGAAGAATTCGCTCTACGGCTGCTGCTGGGACCTGCCGTTTTGCCGCGATTTTGTCAGGAAAGTCTGTCCGGCATACTCTTCGAAGAAGTCCTGCTGGCGGGTTAAGGTCGGTTGCTATTGCGATGAGAAGACGATCCTGCGCGCCATGATGAGTTCCGGAGAAGATAACGAGCATGTCCAGGGGATTATGAACAGCCTGGGCCTGAATAAGTCGGACACCAAGTCCAGCCTCAGCAAAAGGCTGAAGCGAGAGCGCTGCAGACGCTGTATGATTTACGCCGAGCATCAGAGGCAGAAGTATCGAATATTGAGCCCTGCCGTGTTCCCGGCGGTCGGATTGATTCTTTTTGCTTGCTATGGCACGGTGTCTGCCTGTATAGGAAACGCGCTTACGCGAACGGATAAGGTGATCAGCTTTCTGATGTACAGACACACTGCCGGCACATCAGTCGAGCAGCAGCACGCGATGACCGTTATGGCTATCGCCTGGCTGGTTATCGTTGCTATCAGCTATACTTTGAAGGCGATAGAATACTTCGTATTTGAACTGCAGGTTTAACAATGGACGTAGACAGGATCGAGGAACTCATCGAGGTGTTGGAAAGCTCCCAAACCGAGGAGCTTACCGTGCGCAGGGGGGATGTGTCCGTGCACATTCGCAGGGGAAGGGCGCCAAAACGCCCATCCAGGCAGCCTGCGAAGCCCGGCGAGCTCAGCGCGGCGCAATCTGAGCCTCAAGTGGAGGTGGCACGGGAGAAGGTGGTCCTGGCGCCCATGGTCGGGATATTCCACGCGGCGGGCCATTCGGCTGTGGTAGGCTCACATATCAGCGAAGGTCAGGTTGTGGGCGCGATTGAGTCGATGAAGCTGTTGAACGATGTCGTCTCCGGGGTTTCCGGGAGCGTGGTTGAAGTTATGGTGGAAGATGGGGCTCCCGTCGAGTACCGGGCAGCCTTTATGTAAGGTCGCCGAGAGTTAGATGTTATCCGCGCGGCGTTTGGAGATCAAATGAGGCTCAGTGATCGAGGAAACTGGACGCTGATCGGGCTGTTGGCCGCAGTGGTCATCGTGGTGGTGCTGGCCGCTGTGTATTATACCGGCGGGGGGATGACTTCCGTCAAGAAGGGCAGCCCGCTGCTGGACAAGGCCAGCACGAAGAAAACGGTGATCGGTCAGTCGATGGACACCGGTAAGAGTGTGGATTGCAGAGCGCGGCTGAGTCAGATACGCTCAGGCATCGCAATGTATAAGTCAACGTCCGCAAACGAGGCGAACCCGCCGAACCTGAAAGACGCGGTTTCCAACGTTACCGCGGATTACTTCCAGTGTCCGGTATCCAAACAGCCGTATATTTATGATCCGGCGACCGGGACCGTTAAGTGTCCGACGCACCCGGACTTGTAGCGGTCAGAAAATGCTGGATCCCGATTAGCGGTTGTTTACCGAATGTCAAAAACTCAAAACTACTCACCCCGGGGGTTGTTGGTTGTTCAAAAAAGTCTTGATTGCAAATCGCGGCGAGATAGCGATAAGAATAATACGGGCGTGCAAGGAGATGGGCATCGCGACTGTGGCCATCTATTCCGAGGCGGACAAAGAATCTCTGCATGTGAGGATGGCGGATGAGGCCTTGTGCGTCGGTCCGGCTCCTAACAAAGAGAGCTATCTGAACATGCCGAATATCATTAGCGCCGCCATAGTAACCGGCGCCGAGGCAATCCACCCGGGGTATGCCTACTTCTCTGAGCAGGCGAGCTTCTCCGAGGCTTGTGAGGCCTGCAACCTCAAGTTCATCGGGCCGAAGGCGAGCGCAATAGAGCTGATGGGCGACAAGGCCAGGGCAAAGGATACAGCCGCTAAGGCCGGTGTCCCCGTGATTCCGGGAAGCAAGGGCACGATCCAGAGCGAGCAGGATGCCTTCAAGACCGCGAGCAGAATGGGTTACCCGATCAGGTTGAAAGCCACCGCCGGTGGGGGCGGCCGCGGAATCCGAGTTGTGCACAATGAGGAAGAGCTTGCCAGCGCCCTGAGAGTTGCACAGGCGGAGGCTGAGTCGGCGTTCGGAAACGGCGATTTGTATATCGAGAAAGAAGTCGAAGAACCCCGGCATGTCGAAATCCAGATCTTAGGTGACGAGCACGGAAATTACGTGTACCTGGGTGAGCGCGAATGCTCGATCCAGCGGCGAAACCAGAAGTTGATCGAGGAAGCGCCGTCAATTGCGGTCACGCCCGCAATCAGAAAGAAGATGGGCGAGGCCGCGGTCAAACTCGCGAAAGCCGTCGGATATGCCAACGCGGGGACTGTCGAATATCTACTGGACAGGAACGGCGAATTCTACTTTATGGAAATGAACACCCGCGTGCAGGTAGAGCATCCGGTAACGGAGGCTGTAACCGGGGTCGACATCGTGAAGACTCAGCTTGAAATAGCGTCCGGCGAAAAGCTCCGCTTCAGGCAAAATGATATAAACCTCAACGGTCATGGGATTGAGTGCAGAATCATCGCTGAGGACCCGTCGAACAATTTTGCTCCATCTGTGGGGACCATACGCCACCTGGCCGTGCCGGGAGGAATGGGAGTCCGTATCGACAGCCACATCTACGGCGGATATCAGATTCCGCCTTATTATGACGCGATGCTTGCAAAATTGATCGTATGGGGTAAGGACAGGAACGAAGCAATCGACCGGATGCTGCGGTGCCTTTCGGAGTATGAGATCGAGGGCGTTAAGACTAATATCGAATACCAGATGAAGATCATCTCCAATCCCTACTTCCGCGACGGTGACATATCGACGAGTTTTATCCCGAAAAGGATGAACGGCGTATGATTGCGGCAATTCCCACGGTGTTGGAAGTCAGGCAATGAAGAAATCAAGGAGAGCAGCCAGGGAGATAGCCCTGAACGTTCTTTACCAGGTGGATGCAACCGGAGTGCCTTTTGAAGAAGCCTTGGAAACCGCGCTCGAGTTCACAAACCTGAGCTCTTTAGGCGCGCCGGGATCGGATAAGTTGGGTGACGTTCGGGACTACGGACGGAAGCTCGCCCAGGGAGTCGCGGAGAATTACAAAGTCCTCGATGAGATTATTGCCCGGTTGGCCCAGGGGTGGCCGCTCGATCGGCAGCCTGCGGTGGACCGCAATGTTCTGAGGATCGCGATTTACGAAATAAAATACGTCGATTCCGTGCCGCCCGTGGTAGCGGTGGATGAGGCTGTCGAACTGGCAAAGAAGTATAGCACGGCTGAGTCCGGCAAGTTCGTGAACGGCGTTCTGGCGGAGTATTTGCGTGAAAGCAGGCAGGAATTGAAGGGAGACGCGGATGGCGGCAAAGATTCTTGATGGCGCGGCGCTTGCGAAGGAGATTCGTGCCGAGTTGGCGGGGCAAGTGGAAGAGTTGAAGCGAGAAAAAGGGATCAACCCCAGATTATCGGTCATTCTGGTTGGGGAGGACCCGGCGTCGGTCACTTACACGCGGATGAAAAAGAAAGCGTGTGAAGCCGTGGGCATGCTTTCTGACCTGATCGAGCTGCCCGCGGACAGCACCCAGGAGTCAGTGAAGGACGTTATTCAGAAGCTCAACAACGACTCGAGTGTTCACGGCATACTGGTTCAGCACCCTGTCCCCAAGCATCTCGACGAGCTCGATATCCTCTCGACTGTTGCCGTGGAGAAGGACGTTGACGGGATCAGCGCGCTTTCTCTGGGCAGGCTGGTGCTGGGAACGGCGGATTTCGTTTCGTGCACGCCTCTGGGAATTGTGACGCTCCTCGAGCGATACGGCATTGCGATCAAGGGCAAGGAGGTCGTGGTTGTGGGGCGCAGTATTATCCTCGGCAAGCCTGTCGCGCTTGCGCTGCTCGAGCGCCATGCCACCGTGACAATATGTCATTCGCGCACCGTGAACCTTCCCGACGTCGTTAAGAGAGCCGATATCCTGGTCGCCGCCATCGGCAAAGCCGAGTTCATTAAGGGCGACTGGATAAAGGAAGGCGCCGTGGTCATCGATGCCGGCTACAACAGAGTCGAAGGGAAGGACCACGACGTGGGCGACGTCGAATACGAAGCGGCGGCCCGAAAAGCCGATTATATTACGCCCGTGCCGGGCGGCGTTGGTCCGATGACTATTGCGATGCTCCTTTCGCAGACTGTCAAAGCTGCTGAGAAATACGGATAGTGAGCGGTCGATGATTGAGCGCTGATGGTAAGTTATGCAAACATGCAATAATTGCAACGTAAGCGTCGATGATGATGCTAAATACTGTCCCGAGTGCGGGAAGCGCCTCGGCGGTGATCCGCGAGAGCCGGACGAGCGCGTTGGCTCGCTCCTGGCATCCGCAGACTTGAACAAGATTCGTGGAGAATGGGACTTGGCTGTCGCGGATGCCACGGAAGCCTTGAGACTGGACCCCAACAACGCGGATGTGGCGTCTTTGCTGGCGAGCATCTACGAGCAAAATGACAATCTGGATGAGGCCGTAGTCTGGTACCAGGTAGCGCTGGAGCTGAACCCGAAAAGGTTCGCCGATAGGGCCCGCCTGCAGCTCGTCAGCGAACGGATCGCGGCGGCCGGCAAACAGAAGATAACGGGTCCCATCACTTTGGCTGGAAAGCGTCCCTGGGCACGGTGGGGCGCGGCGGCGTTGGCCATCATAGTTCTGATAGTCCTGCTTGTGGTGTTCGGCAGGCCGGGCGGAAAGCACGATCGAAGCGGGCGTGTGATTTACCCGGGATAACCGGCAATTCTGCCGGCGCTGTGACTTCGATATCCACTCCCAACAGGCAGACGGGGGCTTCTTCCGGCAGGACTGCCACCTCGCAGCCACTGGCGGGCACGGCGCAGCTCGATAATTCGGGCATGCGTACCGCGGGTGAAGCCGCGGTGCGCACGGGTATTGCAACGTCGAAGAGCGTCCAGGACAGCGGCGCGAGCGTTGATGATGTTATAGCGGACCCGCGTCAAGGTGTGGCGACGGTTACTTTCTCTCTCCCGATGACCACCCCCCTGACTAAGAGCAGGGTGCTGGCGGCGGCGGTGGCCATTGCCCAGGAAGGGTTTGGCGCAAATACCGAGGTCAAGTTCGTTACGGGCAGATGTGTTGCCGTCCCGAGCGGCGCAAAATCCGCTCAGATCGTATTTGTCGGCGATATCGCCCGTGCCACGCTCCAGGCCCTGGGCCAGAGTCCCACTGAGGAGCAGATGCAGGGAGCATTTACAAACGCGTGGTGGAACCCGCAGATCAAGCAGTGATCCTGGCAGTCCGGATTGCAGGCAGCATGCTTGGGGACACTGCTGTGGCCTCGCCATCGAGCCGTTGTTGCATTGTCCATGACCCAGACTACTGCGGAAGGTTGATTAGTGACTGAGAAGAGTTCTGTTAAGAGGCTGTGCACTGGAAACGGGTTTGTCTCGATTCCGGATATTTCCACTGCCACGGCGGGCATAGACAACGTCAGCTTCATGCACAGCGGTCTTCGCGGCTGCGTGGAGATGCACGGCTCGGCGGAGCGCCCGCTGCTCAGGCCGATGGTTGAAGTCGACGGCACGAAACTATTTGATGGAAGCATCGAAAACGAGTTGGTGTCCCACTGGATTCCCCGCTTCAGTTCCTCGGCGTGCGGATTGGTCGCTTACGCCGTTATGTTTGCGCCGCTCGACCGCAGGGGTTTCGTTTGTGTTCTGGTTCTGAAGAATGAGTCCCAAAGCGCTGTCAAGGTTAAGGCTGGTTGGAACGGTTGCTGGGAATCCAGCCATCGCGTTGCCAATCTGGCGACGCCGATGACGGGCACCGCCTGCGCGAGTATGAGCAACTGGCGGGCAGGGGTTCCGGTTATCGAGTTCCGTGGAAACGTGCCGTTGTTTGCGATGGCTTTTGTATCGCAGGATGTAATGCCCGCTCGTATATGGGACCCGAACTCCGGCTCTGAAACCGCTCAGTGGATGGGTGGGGAAGTTTGTGTGCAGTCCGGACAGAGTGTGTGCTATGAGTTGGTGGACGAGTATGTTCTGCAGCCGTCCGAGGAAATAACAGTCCCGGTATACGTCGGAGTGGGTCTGGACGAGGTGTCTGCGGTTGCGTCCGCCCAGGAACTCCGGCTTCAGGGCTGGCAGAGGACGCTTCAGAGCCTGAAGATATGGCTCGACAAGCGTAGAATCGACTGCAAGGACGACTATGTGCGGCGGCTGCTCAACGTTAACTCGTTTTACAACTACTTCTTCTGCCAGGCGGAAACCATCGACACTGAGGAACTGGTGGTGACGACGGCGCGCAGTTCCGGAACGACCACTGCGGGTCATACAGCGACCGGGACGCGATGCTGTGGACGCTCCCTGCCGTTCTGCAGGTCAGTTGGGCCAAGGCGCGAGAGCATGCTGGTGCACGCGTTTACGACCCAGCTTCCAAATGTCGGCGTGCGGTCACGCTACATCGGCGGCAACGTTCTTGAGCCGGGTATGCAGCTAGACCAGCTCTGCGCCCCGGTTAGAGCACTCTACACCTACGTTCAGGTGACCGGCGATGGTTCGATACTTTTCGACCGCCGGGTCCAGACCGGCATCAACACGCTGCAGCAGATACTTGCGGCACAGCGGCATCCGGGAGTGGCGCTTTTTGAAACGCTGCTGCTTCCATCGGGTGAGCCGTGCAGATACCCTTACGTGTGTTATTCAAACGTGCTGGTGTGGCGGACACTGCTGGATATCTCGGGGCTTTATGACCACATTCACGATCAGGACCGCGTTTACGAGGCCAGTCTGCTGGCGAACCAGGTGAAAGAGGCCATCGAACAGAACTTCGTCGTGCGGGGGCCTTTGGGGGATATGTTTGCGCACACAATCGATTTGTGTGACAATCACGAGTTGGGCGATGACCCCGCAGGCAGCATGCAGCTTTTCGATTACCTCGGTTTCTGTACGCGCGATAATCCCGTCTATAAGAACACGGTAGCCTGGATTCATTCCGAGCACAATCCGCTCTCTTGCTGCGGGCAGCCGTTTGCCGAGCCATCGGGCTGTGCTGCTCCAGGACCTTCGGTATTGAGTGTTGTTAATGACCTTTTCTCGGGCAGGGTGAACGAGGCGTTGGATTTCCTCAGGCGTTCCGAGCTGGACGACGGAATTGCCTGCGAATCGGTGGATCAGCGCACCGGTCGCGCGATAAGCGGCGGCGCGTATGCAAGCTGCGCGGGCTACCTGGCCCACGGTCTCAGGTCAGCTCTGAACCTGCCGCTGCCGGAGACGGCGATGGTCAAGCGGAAGAAGCGACCGAGCGAGACACTCACAGCCGCCGCCCGAGGCAAGCCACGATACCAAGAAGGCAAGGCTGTAGGGCGAGCGCTTTGCCCGAATTATCGGCGGGCCCTGCATCAAGTCCGGACACTTCTACCACGCAGTATCCGGAACCTGGTTTTCCGGCCGTTCTCGCATTGTCCCCGACGGATTATTCCGCCGGGGCTTTTTGATGTACGGCCCTTTGTCGGTTTTGTAGTTGAACATTGTGTGTCTAGCAAGGGCACGCGGACAAAGTATGTGGCGGCTCGTGGTTAGATGTCACAGATATGGGTATGATGAACCGATTCGCGACACAACCACATAACAACTGGCATACACAGGGAAACAAGTGTTGTGAGTGTGTCTGCCAATGGGGCGCCCCCTCCGACCTTACACAAGGAGGTGATGCTTCAATCAATAACATTCTTTTCGTGCATCTGCATTGCACCCTAATCTGGGCTCAGGAATCGCGGACGAACCCCTCTCGCATTCTTCATGCCGAAGAACGCTGTCGGCAGTATCCAGCGATACTACTGTCGCCCCGAGATGGCTCTCCGCGAAGGGAAGAAAACAACTGCGTTATTTTCCAGGGAGGAGAAAATGAAGTCGATCAGTAAAATCCTACTCGTTTTTGTGGCTTTGGGCGTGTTGTCGATCTACGCATGCGCTCCCGCCCAGGCTCAGGGTTACTTCGGATGGCAGAAGATCACAGGCCAGCCGTGCAGATTACTCAGGAGTGCCGGACAGTATCCTTCCGGACATCACGCCGCAGGGAGTGGTTACAGACGGCAGGCAGAACTCCTATGCGTGGTCGATGGCTTTTCATGAAGGCTACCTTTATCTTGGGACAAGCCGGAACATCGTTGGACTGGTGGGCTATCGCTCGGGCCAGCACGAAACAATTGCCGTGGTCAGAAAAAAAAACCGGAGCTTCATAACTCTGCCTCCTGTTTTGGGTTAACGGACGCACGTTTCGTCTTCACGTATTCTACAGGTTTGCCGGGCGGTTGGTAACGAATTTGTAACATCACAATCGTCAGTGCATGACTCGCTCGGCCCATTGGGCGACGCGAATCCATTGGGACCTGCTTCAACACCAAACTTTGGACGCGTGGGGGAGGTCAGAAGTTTCAGAGAGGACCGAACTAATCGTCTTTTTTCATAGAACGGAATTTATTCCGTTGTCTTCGCCTTTCGGCGAGGAAACGGAGTGAATTCCGTTCTACGTATGGCTGTCCCGAAAGACTTTGCAGTTCTGGAGGTTCGTGGAGAGGGAGAAATGCCATAGAAGCCTATGCAAGCGAAGTTGAACGATTGCGACCGCTACATTTTCCCTTCGCCGCCAATCCAACGGTCAAACCAATCGCGGGCCCGCTGGGCCACGTGCCCGCCCGGATCGACCCACAGCGCCACGTGTCCCAGGTAGGGGACCAATACCAACTCGCTGTGATCCAAGGCGGCGGCGTGCAAACGCTCGCTCTGCTGGTGCGGCACGACCCAGTCGTTCGTCCCGTGCATGATGAGCACGCGGGGCCGAGGTCCGCTGAATGGCCTTCACGGCGTCGGCCTCGTCGGGATCGTAGTGTGCGATCCGTCCCGCCTCGTCCAGCGACTGCTGGTACGTCTTGTCGGAGATCAGCAGGCCGATGCCCGGCGCCATCACTCGGGCGAAGTGCGGCACCTCCTCGCGGGCGGTGCTGAACGGCTCGACGGCCACCACGGCCCGGACGCGGCGATCGACGGCGGCCAGGTGAATCGACGTCGTGGCCCCGTACGAGATGCCGTAGACGCCCAGGTTCCCGGCCAGCAGACCCCTCCGCTCCAGCGCGTCGATCACCTGGGACAGGTCCTTGGCTTCCTGGAGGCCGAAGGTCATGTACTTGCCGGTCGAGCGGCCCCGCCCGCGGAGATCGACCAGGACCGCGCGGTAGCCCGAATCGGCCAGCGCCCGGGCCGCGGGGAGCATGACGGCGCTGCGGTCCAGCACGCCGTGGAGCACCAGGATCGTGCCGCGCGGCGACTGGCGATTTCCCCCGGGGCTCGACCACCGAGACCGAAAGCGAGGCCTCCGGCGGCCCGACCTTGACCCAGAACTGCTGGTCCACGCCCAACAGACGCTCGATGGGCGGCAGAGGATTTGCCTCGGCGGCCCAGGGATTGATCCGGTTGGGAACGCTGGCGATCACCTCCGCCAACGGTGGAGCCCCACGGGCCTCCAAAGCAACACTCGCCAAGCAGCAAGGCGACGACCACTCCGCCCGATGGTGAGAGGACGCGACTCATTTCCATGGGCATCTCCTTTCAACCGTATAGGCGTGGAAGCGGCCAGCTTATAACGCTCCTTCCACGGAAGGGAACGTCCTCTCTGGCATTCCACGAAGGACCGGCAAACCTAGTAGGACGGCCTTCCCAGGCCGTCTGCAAATTGACGGGCCGACCCTAATACATGGTGCCGAGCCAGCCCGTCCTACGGCCAAATGTGCGTAGTTATTCTCCGGCCAGCCCCTGGTTTGCCTAGACTCGCAGGATTGCCTAGGCACGCGGGCGGCGGACTTCGGCTCGCCGCAGCGTGGGCCGATCATTGGTGCGTTGGGAGGGCAAA